>NZ_JBVJMF010000001.1:511298-675311 GCF_055584345.1 Streptomyces sp. NPDC104106 | reverse complement strand
GGACCGCGTGCGGCGTTGCCGGCCTGGGAGCTGGCGGGGCACTCCGGGTGGCGGGGAGGCTCGTGCGGGTGGCGTCACCTTCCGGCTCCCGGTGAGTCCGGGATCCGTGCCGCCGTCTCCCGCAGGGCCCTGATGGAGGCCTGCGTCGTCGGTGTCGGCGACCGGTTTTGGGACCGTTGCCGGGTGGACCGCGTGCGGCGTTGCCGGCCTGGGAGCTGGCGGGGCACTCCGGGTGGCGGGGAGGCTCGTGCGGGTGGCGTCACCTTCCGGCTCCCGGTGAGCCCGGGATCCGTGCCGCGGCCTCCCGCAGCGCCCTGATGAAGGCCTGCGCCGCGGGTGCCGGCGACCGGCTTCGGACCGTTGCCGCGTAGACCGCGCGCGGCGGGGCGTCTTCGGGGTGCAGCGGAAGCAGGGCGACGTCCGGGCGCACGGACGCGGCGGCCAGTGCCGGGACCAGGGTCACACCCAGGCCCGCGGCGACGTACCCCTGCTTGGCGGTCCACTCGCCGACGACATGGGCGACGCGCGGCCGGAAACCCTGGCGTACGGCCGCGTCGAGGAGCGTGCCCTCGGGCCGCGCGCTGCCGGCGATCCAGTCGGCGTCGGCGAGCCGGGCCAGCCGCACCGGTCCGCCGGCCGCGGCGAGCGGATGACCGGCGGGGACGGCGACGTACAGGGTCTCGTCCAGGAGGTGGTGCAGCGCGTACGACTCCAGCGGGGCGCGGCCCGTCGTGGAGACCACCGCGAGGTCGAGGCGGCCGGCGGTGAGCAGGTCCAGCAGGCCGGGGGAGAGGCCCTCCTCGCGCGCGACCCGGACGCCTGGATGGCGGGCGCGGAAGGCGCTCAGCGCGTGCGGGACGAGCGCCGCGTCGGCCGTCGCGAACGCGCCGAACCGCAGCCGCCCGCCCGCCGCCGCGCGCAGGTCGGCCAGTTCGCGCGCGGCACCCCGCAGCGACGCCGTGACGGCCTCGGCGTACGGGACGAGGGCGAGGCCGGCCTCGGTGAGCCGTACGCCCCGCGGCAGCCGGTCGAAGAGCGGCGCCCCGCCGAGCGCCGACTCCAGCGCGGAGATCTGCCGGGACACCGCGGACTGGGTCCAGCCCAGCGTCCGCGCGGCCACGGTGAACGAGCCGTGCCGGGCGACCTCCAGGAACACGCGCAGCCACACGGTCGACAGGTCCGGCGGCTCGCCCGCGCCGCCCGCCGCCGCGGCGAACGTATGCGAAGTCGGCATGGCTGCAATGCTATTGACTCGCTTGTCGCATCACTCGCGCGCCCCTAGCGTGACCCGCATGAAGATCACCGTCACCAGCCCCGCCGGTGCCCCGCAGCCCGCCAACGGCTACTACTCCCAGGTGGCCCGGGTCGAACAGGCCGACGGCGGCGCGCTGTTGTTCCTCTCGGGACAGATCGCCGAGGGCGCCACGCTGGCGGGGCGTCTTCGAGACGATCGGCGCGCTGCTGGCGTCCCAGGGCGCGAGCCTCGCGGACGTCATCAACATCCGCACCTACCTGACCGACATCTCCCGGCTCGACGAATACGGTGCCGTGCGGCGCGAGTTCCTCACCGGGACCCCGCCGACGAGCATGACGTTCGAGGTGCCCCGGCTGTTCCGGCCGGAGGCCATGGTGGAGATCGAGGTGGTGGCGGCCATCGCCCCCGCGTAGGGCGTCGCGCCTTCAGTCCGCCGGCTCGCCCAGCAGCCGCAGGAAGTCCCGGAACGCACCGGGCATGTCCACCGACTCCGGGTCCAGGAGCCACTGGTACTGCAGCCCGTCCATCACGGCGACCAGCAGCGGTGCGGTGCGCTCCGGCGTCAGGCCGTTGGGCAGCCGGTCGCCGTACTCCGCGCGCAGCACCGTCGTCATGGACTCCCGCACGCGCGCGTACCGCTCGGTGAAGTACCCCCGTGCCGGGTGACCCTCCGTCACGCTCTCGCCGAGCAGCGCCGAGAAGGTCTGGATGATCGCCGGGCGCATCGCGTTGTACTCGACCAGCGAGGCCAGCAGATCCACCCGCCACCGGCTGTCCGGCACCGCGTCCCACCGGTCCCGTTCCTGGAGCACGGCCACCAGCAGGGCGTCCTTGGTGGGGAAGTGGTGCAGCAGGCCCTGCTGGGTCAGCCCCACCCGCTCGGCCACCGCGGCCAGGCTCGCCCCCCGGTAACCGCGCTCGGCGATCACCTCCAGCGCCGCCCCGACGATCTCCGCGCGCCGCGCCTCGCTCCTGACCCTCGCGTTCATGGCGTCACCGTACGACATCCGTGCGTGCCGTTCATAACGTCAATGTAACGAAACCTACCGTCTCACAGGTGCCCGGTGCAGGATGAGGAACGAACCCCCGGGACTCGACGAGGAGGCACCGCCGTGGCGGAGACGGACCGGACGAGCACGGACCAGGCGCGCGAGGCGGCCGTCGAGGGGGCGCTGCGGCGGCTCGACCTCGACGCCAAGACCCGGCTGCTGGCCGGCCAGGACGTGTGGACGCTGCCCGCCCTCCCCGAGATCGGCCTGGACTCCCTGGTGATGTCCGACGGCCCGATCGGCGTCCGGGGCGTGCGCTGGAGCGCCGACGACCCCTCGGTCGCCCTGCCCTCGCCGACCGCGCTCGCCGCCACCTGGGACCCCGAACTCGCCCGGCGAGCGGGCGTGCTGCTCGCCCAGGAGGCCCGCCGCAAGGGCGTGCACGTCCTGCTCGCCCCCACCGTCAACCTGCACCGCTCCCCGCTCGGCGGCCGGCACTTCGAGGCCTACAGCGAGGACCCGTACCTGACGGGGGAGATCGGCACCGGCTACGTCAACGGCGTCCAGTCCGGCGGGATCGGCACCACCGTCAAGCACTTCGTCGCCAACGACGCCGAGACCGACCGCTACACCGTGGACAACCTGGTCTCGGAACGCGCCCTGCGCGAGCTGTACCTGGCCCCCTTCGAGGCGATCGTCGCGAACGCCCGCCCCTGGGGCGTCATGACCGCCTACAACGCGGTCAACGGCACGACCATGACCGAACACCACCGACTCGTGGGCGGCGTCCTGCGCGGCGAGTGGGGCTTCGACGGCGTCAACGTCTCCGACTGGACCGCCGCCCGGGACACCGTGGGGGCCGTCCGCGGCGGTCTGGACGTCGCGATGCCAGGCCCGCGGACCGTGTACGGCGACGCCCTCGCCCGGGCCGTCCGCGACGGCAGGGTCGCCGAGGCCGCCGTGGACGACGCCGTGCGCAACGTCCTGCGGCTCGCCGCCCGCGTCGGCGTCCTGGCCGGCGCCGAACCCGTCGTCACCGAGCCGCCGCGAACCGTCGACGGCGCCGCACTGGCGCGCGAGATCGCCCGCCGCTCCTTCGTCCTCGTCCGCAACGAGAACGCCGCCCTGCCCCTCAGGCCGAACGGCACCGTCGCCCTGATCGGCGCCGCCGCACGGGACGCCCGCGTCCTCGGCGGCGGCTCCGCCACCGTCTTCCCGGCCCGCACCGTCTCCCCGCTCGACGGCCTCACCGCGGCCCTCCCCGACGGCACTCTCGGCTACGCGGTCGGCGCCGACCCCGCCACCGAACTCGCCGTCGCCGGCAAGGGTTTCACCCTGCGGGCGGTCTGCCGCGACGCCGACGGCCGCGTCCTCGGCAGCCGCTCGGCCCCGAGCGGCCTGATCCAGTGGATGGGCTCCGACCTCCCCGACGGCGTCACGCACCAGAGCCTGCACACCGTCGAGCTGACCGGCACCTTCACGCCCCGCGAGTCCGGCCCGCACACCTTCGGGGTCAAGGGCGCGGGCGCCTTCACGCTCACCGTCGACGGCACCACGCACTACGACGGCGTGCAGCGCCCCGGCGAGGACGACGACCCCTTCGAGGCCTTCTTCGCCGCTCCCGTGCCCCGCGCCCGGGCCGAACTCACCGCGGGACGGCCGGTCGAGGTCCGCCTCACCCACGTCGTACAGCTTCCCGACGACATCCCGATGCCGGTCGTCGCCTTCTCCCTCGGCCACGCCGGGCCGCAGCGGGACGCCGGCGAAATGATCGCCGAGGCCGCCGAGGCGGCGCGGGGCGCCGACACGGCCGTCGTCGTGGTCGCCACCACCGACCGGGTCGAGTCCGAGGGCTTCGACCGCACGGACCTGCGCCTGCCCGGCCGGCAGGACGACCTGGTGCGCGCGGTGGCCGCCGCCAACCCGAACACGGTCGTGGTCGTCAACGCCGGCTCCCCGGTCGAGCTGCCCTGGCGCGAGGAGGTAGCCGCCGTCCTGCTGACCTGGTTCCCCGGCCAGGAGGGCGGCGCGGCCCTCGCCGACGTCCTCACCGGCGCCCACGAGCCCGGCGGCCGGCTCCCCACCACCTGGGGCTCCCTCGCCGACGCCCCGGTCACCCAGGTCGTCCCGACCGACGGCGAACTTCCCTACAGCGAGGGCGTGTTCATCGGCTACCGCGCCTGGCAGAAGGCCGGCCGCACCCCCTCGTACCCCTTCGGCCACGGCCTCGGCTACACCGACTGGACATACGAGTCCCTCGCCGCCGACGGCGCCACGGCCCGCGTCCGGCTGCGCAACACCGGTGAGCGGCCAGGCCGCGAGGTCGTCCAGATCTACCTCTCCCCGGCCGAGCCCGACCCCGCACGCCCCGCGCGATGGCTCGCCGGCTTCGCCTCCGTCGAGGCCGCGCCCGGCGAGAGCACCGAGGTGACGGTCGCGCTCCCGCGCCGCGCCTTCGAGATCTGGGACGAGGAGGCGAACGCGTGGGCGTTTGTGAAGGGTTCGTACGAGATCACCGCCGGACGCTCGATCGACGACCGCAGGCTCACCGCGCCGATTAACGTCTGATCCGGGACAAGTCCCCCTCATGCAGCCCCGGTCCGGGACCTGACCCCTGGACCGGGGCTCGTGTCCTACCGGACCGAGAAGCCGTACACCGTCTCCGAGCGGAACACCTCGCCCGGCCGCAGCACGGTGCTCGGGAAGTCCGGGTGGTTCGGGGAGTCCGGGAAGTGCTGGGTCTCCAGGGCGACGCCGGCGCACGGGGTGAACGGTTCCGGCAGGTGGTCGGCGGTGTAGAACTGCAGGCCCGGCTCGGTCGTCGAGACCGTCAGGGTGCGGCCGGACGCCGGGTCGTGGAGTTCGGCGACCTCCTGCGGGGCGGCGGTGACACCCTTGTCCAGGACGAGGTTGTGGTCGTAGCCGGAGCCGGTCTCGCGGGGCTCGCGGAAGTCGAAACGGGTGCCGGCCACGTCCTGGAGGACGCCCGTCGGGATCAGGCCGGCGTCCACCGCCGTGAACCGGCCCGCCGCCACGCGCAGTTCGTGCCCGCCCGCGTGGCCCGCGTCATGGCCGGCCAGGTTGAAGTAGCCGTGGCTGGTGAGGTTGACGACCGTCGGCGCGTCCGTCGTCGCCTCGTAGGCGATCCGCAGGCCACCGGACGCGTCCAGCGCGTATGTCACCGAGACCTCCAGGCGGCCCGGGAAGCCCTCCTCGCCGTGCGGGCTGGTCCGGCTCAGCCGCACCCCGTGCGCGACCGGCTCGGCGTCCCACACCCGCTTGTCGAAGCCGCGGGCGCCGCCGTGCAGGGAGTTCGGGCCGTCGTTCGGCTCCAGGGCGTAGACCGCGCCGTCCAGCGGGAAGCGGGCGCCCGCGATCCGGTTGGCGTACCGGCCGACCAGGGCGCCGAAGTACGGCTCCGGGTGGGCGAGATAGCCGTCCAGGGTGGGGAAGCCGAGGACCACGTCCGCCCGGTGCCCCTGCCGGTCCGGCACCTCCACCGACCGCACGATCCCGCCGTACGTCAGGATCTCCACGCGCGTCCCGGCGCGCTCCAGCGTCCAGCGGTGCACCTCGGTGCCGTCGGGAAGTGTGCCAAAAAGTTCAGGGGTGTGTTCGCTCATGTGGGAAACCATGGGGAAACCCTAGGCGACCGGTGCCCTAGGCACCGGATCCGGCGCCTTGACCGTCTTGTACGCGATCGCCGCCAACCGCGCCTGGCCGTCCGTGCTGGGATGGAACCAGTCCCAGTGGCTCAGCTCGTCGGTGCCGAACTCGAAGTCGTAGACCGCGCCTCCGTCGAAGCGGCAGCGGCGGTCCGTGGCGCAGACGTCCCTGAGCACCTTGTTGTACTCCACCACCCGCTGCTGCACCTGGTCCCGGCGGCGGGCGGCCGCGCTGGTCAGATCGTCCGCGTCGGACAGCATCGACGGGCAGATCCCGAGCTTCCACACCTGCTTGCCCAGCGGACTGGTCCGGCCCTCGGCCCACAGCCGCTTCAGGTTCGGCACGCTCGCCACGTACACCTGCGTCTTCGGCGACTCCTTGCGCAGCGTGCGCAGCGCCTCCTCGAAGTCCGCGCGGAACTCGCTCACCGGGGTCATCGCCGACGCCGAGGCACGGCAGGCGTCGTTCGCGCCGGCCATCACCGTCACCAACGCCGGGCTGTGCGCCGCCGCCTGGGTCATCTGCTCCGGCAGGTCCGCCATCCGGGCGCCGGTCACCGCGTAGTTCCAGCTGTGCTGCGCCGCGCCCGTCACCCCGAGCAGGCGCACCGCCAGGCTGTCCACCTTGGCGTCGCTGCCCGTCGCCCACGACACCTCGGGGCAGTCCGAGAGCACCGTGCACGCGTCGAAGCCGCGGGTGATGGAGTCGCCGACCGCCGCGACCGAGTCCGGGCTGCGGTTCCACACCGGGACGGGCTTGGCGGCGCCCGCCCGGGTGCCGTCCGGCGCGGGCGCGCTGCCGCCGCCGGCGTCGCACCCGGCGACCGCCAGCGCGGCCACCGCCACGGCGGCGAGAGCGGCTCGCCCACGGCTGCTCGGCTTGCGCATCCCCTGCTGATCCCCTCGTCGTCGACGCCCGGAGCCACCCGGTCGTCCTCGTTCGTCGTAGGTACGTCCTCCCATAACAACGTGCGAGGGTTCCCGGCCCGGCGCCCTGGAACGGCGCACCCCCGTACAAGCGTCCCCCTGGGTGAATGGCGGGGGTTTCCTGGCACCCGGAGCGACGGTACGTCACACTCCTTGCGCCGCCGCAAGGTAGCCTCGCCATCAACGCGGCCGTCGCCCCACTGCCGCCAGCCAGACCGCAAGATGTCCCGCTCTGTCCGGAGGTTCCGGTGACGACACGTGGAGTTCTGTACGTGCACTCCGCGCCGCGCGCGCTGTGCCCGCACGTCGAGTGGGCCGTCGCGGGGGTGCTCGGCACACGCGTCAACCTCGACTGGATCCGGCAGCCCGCGGCCCCCGGCACCTGGCGCTCGGAGTTCTCCTGGCAGGGCGAGGCCGGTACGGCGTCCAAGCTCGCCTCGGCCCTGCGCGGCTGGCACCTGCTCCGCTTCGAGGTCACCGCCGAGCCCTGCCCCACCGCGGAGGGCGAGCGCTACAGCTGCACCCCGGACCTCGGCATCTTCCACGCCGTCACCGGCATCCACGGCGACATCCTCATCCCCGAGGACCGCCTGCGGGCCGCCCTGCAGCGCAGCCAGCGGGGTGAGACCGACCTGGAGGCCGAGCTGTCCAAGCTGCTGGGCAAGCCGTGGGACGACGAACTGGAGCCGTTCCGGTACGCGGGCGAGGGCGCGCCGGTGCGCTGGCTGCACCAGGTGGTGTGAGCACCGGCACACAGGCAAGGGCCCCCACCGGCCGGTGGGGGCCCTTCGTCCGCCTTGTCAGACGGTCCGCAACGGTCAGATGGTCCGGAACGCCAGGACCACGTTGTGACCGCCGAAGCCGAACGAGTCGTTCAGCGCGGCGACGCGGCCCTCGGGCAGCTGCCGGGCCTCGTCGCGGACGATGTCCGCGTTGACCTCGGGGTCGACGTTCTCCAGGTTGATCGTCGGCGGGGCCGTACGGTTCACGAGCGCCAGGATCGACGCGACGGTCTCGACACCGCCGGCACCGCCGAGCAGGTGACCCGTCATCGACTTCGTCGCGGAGATCGCCATGTGGTCGACGTCGTCGCCGAACACCTTGCGCAGCGCCTTGATCTCGGCCACGTCGCCCTGCGGCGTCGACGTCGCGTGCGCGTTGACGTGCACGACCTCCGCCGGCTTCAGGTCGGTGTTGTCCAGCAGGTTCTGCAGCGCGTGCGCGATGCCGTTGCCGGACGGCTCCGGCTGCGTGATGTGGTGGGCGTCGGCGGAGATGCCCTGGCCGACCGCCTCGACGTAGATCCGGGCGCCGCGGGCCTTCGCGTGCTCCTCGGACTCCAGGACGATCACACCGGCGCCCTCGCCGAGCACGAAGCCGTCGCGGCCGGCGTCGTAGGGACGCGAGGCGCCCCGCGGGTCGTCGTTGTTCTTGCTCATCGCCATCATGTTGCCGAACGCGGCGATGGGAAGCGGGTGGATGGCGGCCTCGGTACCACCGGCCACGACCACGTCCGCACGCCCGGTGCGGATCATCTCGATCGCGTACCCGATGGCCTCCGCGCCCGAGGCGCAGGCCGAGACCGGGGTGTGCACGCCCGCGCGGGCGCCCAGCTCGATACCGACGTTGGCCGCCGGGGAGTTGGGCATCAGCATCGGCACGGTGTGCGGGGAGACGCGGCGTACGCCCTTCTCCTTGAGGATGTCGTACTGGTCCAGGAGCGTGGTCACACCGCCGATGCCGGAGGCGATGACCGCACCCAGACGGTCGGGGTTCACGGACGCGTCCTCGCCGGCCCTGGCCGTGAAACCCGCGTCCTTCCAGGCCTCCTGAGCGGCGATCAGCGCGAACTGCGCCGAACGGTCCAGCTTGCGGGCCTGCGGCCGGGGGATGATCTCGCCGGGCTCGACGGCGATCTGCGCGGCGATGCGGACCGGCAGCTCGGCCGCCCAGTCCTGCTCCAGGGCACGGACGCCGGACGTACCGGCGACGAGGGCGTCCCAGAACGACGCCGCGTCGCCACCCAGCGGTGTGGTTGCGCCGATACCGGTGACGACCACGGTGCGATTGGTCGGGCTCACGGGAATTCTTTCTCCAAGCGGAAGCGGGAATCTACGGCGAAACACCGCCGGGTGGCGGGGCCTAGCAGCGGGACTGAGGGGTGACTCAGCTCTGGTGCTTGAGGATGTAGTCGGTCGCGTCACCGACGGTCTTGAGGTTCTTGACGTCCTCGTCCGGGATCTTCACGTCGAAGCGCTCCTCGGCGGCGACGACGACCTCGACCATGGACAGCGAGTCGACGTCCAGGTCGTCGGTGAAGGACTTGTCCAGCTGGACGTCCTCAACCGGGATGCCGGCGATCTCGTTCACGATCTCGGCGAGACCCTTGACGATCTCTTCCTGAGTGGCGGCCATGTTGGCGCTCCTTCTTGATGTTCCAGACGGTTTGTGGCAGTTGTCCCCCTGCCGGACCGCGAGATCCGGCACGGAGTGCCTAGGGGAGGGTAACGACCGTGGCGGCGTAGACGAGACCCGCCCCGAATCCGATGACGAGCGCGGTGTCGCCGCTCTTCGCCTCCCCGGTCGCCAGGAGCCGCTCCATCGCGAGCGGGATCGAGGCGGCCGAGGTGTTGCCGGTGGTGCGGACGTCACGGGCGACCGTGACGTGCTCCGGCAGTTTGAGAGTCTTCACCATCGAGTCGATGATCCGCACATTGGCCTGGTGCGGGATGAAGACGTCCAGGTCGTCCGGGCTGATCCCGGCCGCGTCCAGCGCCTGCTGGGCGACCTTCGCCATCTCGAACACGGCCCAGCGGAACACCGCCTGGCCCTCCTGCGTGATCGCGGGGAACTTGACGTTGCCCTCGCTGTCCACGGCGAGTTCGGAGAGGTCGCCGATCCTGAACCGGTCCCACGGGACGGTCTGCTTGATCGTCTCGGCCTTGTCGCCCTCGGAGCCCCACACGGTCGGGCCGATGGCCGGCTCCTGCGAGGGGCCCACGACGACCGCGCCGGCGCCGTCGCCGAACAGGAAGGCCGTGGCCCGGTCCTCCAGGTCGGTCAGGTCGCTCAGCCGCTCCACGCCGATGACGAGCACGTATTCGGCGGAACCTTCCACCACCATGCCCTTGGCGAGCGTCAGACCGTAGCCGAAGCCCGCGCAGCCCGCGGAGATGTCGAACGCGGCGGCCTTGGCGGTGCCCAGCTTGTCGGCGATCTCGGTCGCGATGGCCGGGGTCTGGCTGAAGTGCGAGACGGTCGAGACGACCACGGCACCGATCTGCTCGGCGTCGATGCCGGCGTCCGCGATCGCCTTGCCGGACGCCTCGATGGACATCGCGGCCACCGTCTCGTCGGGGCCGGCCCAGTGCCGGGTCTCGATGCCGGAGCGCGAGCGGATCCACTCGTCGGACGAGTCGATCTTCTCCAGGATCACCTCGTTGGGCACCACCCGGGTCGGCCGGTAGCCGCCGACACCGAGGATGCGCGCATACGGGGCGCCCTTGCTGGGCTTGATCTTCGCCATCTACGGCTCCTTAGGCACCGGCGCCGGCGTGCTCTGCGATGAGCGCGCGGGCCGCGTCGAGGTCGGCGGGGGTCTTCAGGGCCAGCGTCTTGACGCCGGGCAGGGCGCGCTTGGCCAGGCCGGTCAGCGTGCCGCCCGGGCACACCTCGATCAGCGCGGTGACGCCCAGCTCCTGGAACGTCTCCATGCACCGGTCCCAGCGCACGGGGTTGGCGACCTGGCCGACCAGCCGCTCCAGCACCTCGGCACCGCTCGCCACGGCCGCGCCGTCCTTGTTGGAGACGTAGGTGACCTCCGGGTCGGCGGGCGCAAGCTCCGCGGCGGCCTTGGCCAGCGTGTCGACGGCCGGGGCCATGTGGTGGGTGTGGAAGGCGCCGGCGACCTTCAGCGCGACGACCTTGCGGACGCCCTCGGGCTTGTCCTCGGCCAGCGCCGCCAGCTGCTCCAGCGTGCCGGCCGCGACGATCTGGCCCGCGCCGTTGATGTTCGCCGGGGTCAGGCCTAGCTTCTCCAGGTGCGGGAGGGTCACCTCGGGGTCGCCGCCGAGCAGCGCCGACATGCCCGTCTCGGTGATCGTGGCGGCCTCCGCCATCGCCAGACCGCGCCGGCGCACCAGGCCCAGCGCGTCGCTGTCGTCCAGCACGCCCGCGAAGGCGGCGGCGGTGATCTCACCCACGCTGTGGCCCGCGACGGCGCCCGGGCCGATCTCGGCGATGTCACCGAGTGCCGCGCCGGACAGGATCCCGGCGGCGACCAGCAGCGGCTGGGCGACGGCGGTGTCACGGATGGCGTCCGCGTCGGCCTCGGTACCGTAGTGCAACAGGTCCAGGCCGATGGCGTCCGACCAGGCGGCGACGCGGTCCTTGGCGCCGGGCAGTTCGAGCCAGGGAGTCAGGAAGCCGGGCGTCTGGGCGCCCTGGCCGGGAGCGACGAGTACGAGCACTCTCACACTCTCTCTTGGGGACGGCCGGGGCCGCCCGTGGGGACAGGGACGAAGAACACGTAGGGCTTTTGTGGGGCCCCGACAAAACCCTATGTCTGGGGTTCGCCGTCGGCCAGCCGCCCCAGGATGAGCGCGATCCGCAGCGTGAAGGCGGATCGTACATCCGAAGGCGACCAGCCGGTGACGTCAGTCACACGTCGGAGCCGGTAGCGCACGGTGTTCGGGTGAACGAAGAGCATCCGAGCCGCGCCTTCGAGGCTGCTCGCCTGCTCCAGGTAGACACTCAAGGTTTCCAGGAGCGCCGAGCCCGCTTCCTCCAACGGTCTGTAGATCTCCTCCACCAACTGCTCGCGGGCGCCCGGATCGCCCGCGATGGCCCGCTCCGGCAGGAGATCGTCCGCCAGCACCGGCCGCGGCGCGTCCTGCCAGGCGGAACAGGCCTTGAGCCCCGCGGCGGCGGCCTGCGCGGACCGGGTGGCGGCCAGCAGATCCGGCACGACGGGCCCGGCGACCACCGGCCCGGCGGCGTACGGCCCGATCAGCGACTTGGCGACGGCGAGCGGGTTGTCGCTGCCTCCGGCGATGACGACGAGCCGGTCCCCGAGGACCCCGGTGAGCACCTGGAGCTTGGCGTGCCGGGCGGCTCGCCGGATGGCCTCGACGGTCAGTTCGCTGTCGCCGTCGGGTGCGGTGCCGAGGACGACACACACGTGCTCGGGCGAGTTCCAGCCGAGCGCGGCGGCCCGGCTGACGGCGCCCTCGTCGGCCTCTCCGCTGAGGACCGCGTTGACGACCAGCGACTCCAGCCGCGCGTCCCAGGCACCGCGTGCCTCGGCGGCCTGGGCGTACACCTGGGCGGTCGCGAAGGCGATCTCCCGGGCGTACACGAGCAGCGCCTCGCGCAGCACGCTCTCGTCCCCCGGAGCCGCCACCTCGTCGATGGCGGACTCCATGACCTCGATGGTGGTGCGCACCATCTCCACGGTCTGGCGCAGCGTGATGGCCCGGGTCAGCTCGCGCGGCGCGGTGCCGAAGACGTCGGTGGAGATGGCCTGCGGGGCGTCCGGGTGCCGGAACCACTCGGTGAAGGCGGCGATGCCCGCCTGGGCCACGAGCCCGATCCAGGAACGGTTCTCCGGGGGCATGGCCCGGTACCACGGCAGGGTCTCGTCCATCCGCGCGATGGCCTGCGCGGCGAGGGACCCGGAGGACTTCTCCAGCCGCTTCAGGGTCGCCGCGTGCGGGTGGCCGTCGCGGGAGCGGGGGCCGGGACGGGAATCTGCGTGGGGGTCGCGCTTGCGGGCTTCGGGTTGGGGCACGGGGACAAGACTGCCTTATCCGGACGACACCGTGCGCCGCCGGGGCTGTGCTCGACGGCACCTCGCCCGCGGGCGAGGGCCTGTCCGGCGGATCAGGTCGCAGGAAATCGGCGGCTTCTGACAGGCCCCCGCGTCCGCGGCAGGATCCGCCGGACAGGCCCTCGCCGCCCGGCAGGGCTACGGTGGGGCCCGTGATGGAGGTACGGCGCGCCGCCGAGCGCTTTCGCGGAGGGGACCCGGAGGCCGGGATCGACTCCTGGCACGCCTTCTCCTTCGGTCCGCACTACGACCCGGACAACCTGCGCTTCGGCGCGGTGATCGCCTGCAACGAGGAGCACCTGGCGCCCGGCGCCGGCTTCGACGAACACCCGCACAGCCACACCGAGATCGTCACCTGGGTGATCGAGGGCGAGCTGACCCACCGCGACTCCACGGGCCGTGAGACCACGGTCCGCCCGGGCGACGTCCAGCACCTCAGCGCGGCGGCGGGCGTCCGCCACGTGGAACGCAACGACGGCGCCGCCCCGCTGGCCTTCCTGCAGATGTGGCTGGCCCCGTCGGCCCCCGGCGGCGAGCCGTCGTACACCGTCGTCCCGGGCATCGCCGACTCCACTCCGTACGCCCTGACGACCGCCGCCGCGATGCTCCACGTCCGCCGCCTGGCCCCCGGCGAGCGCACGGCCGTCCCGGACGGGGCGTACGTCTACGCCCATGTGGTCCGGGGTGACATCCGGCTGGCCGGCGAGGAGTTGGGGCCGGGGGACGCGGTGCGGATCACCGACGCGGACGGACTGGAGGCGGTGGCGGCCACGCCGGCGGAGCTGCTGATGTGGGAGATGGCGGGCCAGGAGCGGCAGGGGTGATTCAGCCCCGCAGCTCGGCCAGCACCGCGTCCGTGAACGCCGGCCACGCCTCGATCGCCCAGGGGCCGAAGGCGCGGTCGGCCAGCGCGGCGCACGCCACCCCCGCGTCCGGGTCGAGCCACAGGAACGTACCGGCCTGACCGAAGTGGCCGAAGGTCCGCGGGGAGGACGAACTCCCGGTCCAGTGCGGCGACTTGGCGTCACGGATCTCGAAGCCGAGGCCCCAGTCGTTCGGGTTCTGGTGGCCGTAGCCCGGCAGGACGCCCTTCGTGCCCGGGTACTGCACGGTCATCGCCGCCGCCACCGTCCGCGGATCCAGCAGCCGGGGCGCCTGCACCTCCGCCGCGAAGCGGAGCAGGTCCGAGACGCTCGACACACCGTCCTTGGCCGGTGAGCCGTCCAGCGACGTCGCCGTCATGCCCAGCGGCTCCAGCACCGCCTGCCGCAGGTACTCGGCGAACGGGATGTCCGTCGCCTTGGCGATGTGGTCCCCGAGCTGCTCGAAACCGGCGTTGGAGTACAGCCGCCGCTCCCCGGGCGCGGCCGTCACCCGGTGCTCGTCGAAGGCCAGCCCGGAGGTGTGGGCGAGGAGGTGGCGGACGGTCGCGCCGGGCGGCCCGGCCGGCTCGTCCAGATCGATCGCGCCTTCCTCGTACGCCACGAGCGCCGCGTAGGCCGCCAGCGGCTTGGTGACCGAGGCGAGCGGAAAACGGTGCCCGACGGGACCGTGCGTCCCGAGGACGGTCCCGTCGGCGCGTACGACGCCCGCCGCGGCGGTGGGCACGGGCCAGTTCTCGATCGAGGCGAGGGTCTTCAACGACATGGGGCCGAGCCTATGCGGCTCACAGCCGCAGCCGCATCGACGGGTCCGGGTCACGCGTGAAGCCCAGGGAGGCGTACAGCGGTTCGGCCTCCGGGGAGGCGTTGAGGAGCACGTGCCCGGCGCCGCGTTCGCGGAACCAGGCCAGCAGCTCCTCCATGCACGCGCGCGCGTACCCGCGCCGCCGGGCGTCCGGGTCGCTCGCCACGCTGAAGACGTGCCCGACCCGCCCGTGCGGATTGCCGGCCTTGCCGATGCGGTACTCCAGCGTCCCGACCACCAGCGCGGCCAGCGCCCCCGGCCGGTCGGGATGGTCCACGACGAAGGCCGCGAAGTCCCCGTCCTCGTCGGCGAGCCGCGCGCGCAGCGTCGGCAGGGACTCGGCGTGCCAGTCGGTCGAACGGTCGCTCCCCGTGATCGGCAGCGCGTCGATCATGACCTGGCGCAGTCGCAGCACTTCCACGGCGTCCTCGGGCACGGCCCGGCGTACAAGACTCATGCGTCGCACGGTAACCACCCGCCCCGGCGTGCGTCCCGCGTATTTCTTACCGGGTTCCGCTTGCTTCGAGTCCACTCCAAGGCCATAGCGTGGGGCCATGACGGTGATGCAGACCACGCCCGCGGACACCGCGCGCACGAGCCCCGCCGACATCTGTTCCGCCCCGCCCAGACGCCATCCGCGCCCCGACGGCCAGGACCGCTACACGATCAGCGAGGTCGTCGCGTTCACCGGCCTGACCGCGCACACCCTGCGCTGGTACGAGCGGATCGGACTGATGCCGCACGTCGACCGCTCCCACACCGGCCAGCGCCGCTACACCAACCGCGACCTGGACTGGCTGGACTTCGTGACCAAGCTGCGGCTGACGGGCATGCCGGTGGCGGACATGGTCCGCTACGCCGAGCTGGTGCGCGAGGGCGAGGGCACGTACGCGGAGCGCAAGGAGCTGCTGGAGTCGACCCGCAGGGACGTCCTGACCCGCATCGCCGAACTGCACGACACCCTGTCCGTCCTGGACAAGAAGATCAGCTTCTACGCCTCGGGGCGGTGACGCCAGGGGCTACAGCTCGGCCAGCAGCTCGGCCTTCTTGGAGGAGAACTCCTCGTCGGTGACGAGGCCGGCCTGGTGCAGCTCCCCGAGATGCCGGATCCGCTCGGCGATGTCCGCGGGATCCCGCCGGGCCGGGGCCGGTACCACGGGTACCGGCCCCCGCGCGCGTACGGCGGCCAGGACCGCGGCGGCGAACGGCAGCGACTCGTGCACCGGCCCGTATCCCAGCCCGAAGACCACGGCCGCCGGATCCTGGTCGGGCTGCGGGACCGCGGCCCCCGGGTCCGCCGAGCGCCGTATCAGCCGCAGATGCCCCTCGAAGACCTCCGGTGAGCGCCACTGCACCCCGCCGAGGTCGGTGACCGCGAAGCTCTGGTCGCCCGCCTTCCACTTCGCCGAGGACGCGCCCGTCCAGGACCAGCGGAACTGCACGGACGTCCCGTCGAAGGACGCCTTGGCGTCGTAGGCCTTGAAGTGCAGCGGTGCCTCGGGCGCGGCCACCAGGTGGCGGTCGGTGGGCCCGGACCCGGTGAGCAGGCCCTTCAGCTCGTCCGCGTAGTACTCGGCGAGCGTCTCCCGCTCGGCCGGCACCACCAGCCGGTACGGATCGGAGCCCTCCTTGAGCTGCCCGTCGGCAGCCTCCAGCAGCGGATCGGCGCCGGCGCGCGGCAGCAGCCGCAGGACGACCGTGCCGCGCTTGCCCGGAGCCAGGCTCACGCCCTCCACCGCGGACAGCGGGACGCGCCGTTCGCCGAGCGCCTGGAACAGCTTCGGTGTTCGAATCCCCCGTTCGTAACGGATGAGCACGGAGTCGGACTCGAACTCCCAGACGGCATGAAAACCCGCCAGTACGTCACCCATGCGGCTCATCGTATGCGGCACGTGCTCCTCCGTCGCCACCCGCGCAGACCGCACTTCCTGCTGTTTCTACGCGCGTCCGGCTGTCATGGTGTCGGACACACCGGCCCGGCACGTGTCGTTCTCACGGGCGCACGTCACCGCGTCATATGCGCCGACGCCGACGTCGGCGAGGTTGCGCAGACTGTCCGTGCCCGGCTGGAAGTAGCCGGCGTGTCCCTGGGCGTCCCGGGCCGACAGCACCCGCGCGCCGAACGCCGGGGACACCGGATCCGCGCCGTGCCCGAGCCCGCCCAGCTCCAGGTACGGCACGTCCTGGATCCAGTCGGTGGCGTCCCGCATCGCCCACACCCGGGCGCCGGTGCGCAGGTGGGCGGCCCCGGACACGCGCATGCCGGGGCTCGCGGCCACCGCTATGTCGGACACCCGGCGGGGCATGTCGGGCGCGGCGACACCGCAGACCACCGAGCCGTAGCTGTGGCAGATCGTCGCCACCGGGGCCGTGCCGGGCAGGGCGGCCAGCAGGGCGTTGAGCCGTACGGCCCCCTCCGCCGCGCGCAGGCCGGTGGCCGCGTCGACACCGAGCCCGTCGGGCGAGGTGTAGTCGGCCCAGGCGATCACCGCCGTCCGCGTGCCGGGGCTCGCCGTGCGCTCCGCCGCGTACAGCGCCGTGGCCATGCCGACCGGGGCGGTGTACGGACGGCCGGTCTTCTGGAAGGTCAGCAGGTCGGTGTCGACGCCGGGGACGACGACGGAGATCCGCTCGGCCGTGTCCAGGTCCCCGAACACCTCGGAGATCCGGCCCGAGCCCTCGGGGTCGAAGGACAGGATCTGCCGGCCGGGGGTCAGCAGCGACTCGTAGCGGTGCATGCGGCGGCCCGCGTCCTGGTGCCCGGCCGCGCTGAGCCGGCTGTCGTGCATGCGCTTCTTCTCGACCTCCCGGGCCTGCTCCAGCGCGACGCGGTTGGCGCTGTAGCGCACGGTGACCGGGGCGCCGTTCATGTTGCCGACCGCGAGCGGGTAGCGGTGGATCAGGCGGCCCCGGTCCGCGGCGGAGAGGGAGTCGAAGAAACGGGTGAGCCGCGCCGGGTCGGTCGCGGGGTCCGGCAGGCGGTGGCCGTCGAGGTGGCCGTGCTCCCACTGGGTGAGCGAGGCCTGAAGCGCCGTCGACACCCGGTGACTGCGCAAGGCGGTCCAGCCGGTGGTCGCGAGCATCACGAACACGACGGCCAGCGCCAGCAGTGCGCGCCAGACGTTCAGTTGCGGAGAGGTGTCGAAGGAAGTCACTGGGAGGACACACTAGGAGAACAGGACGGTCTCGGGGTAACCGAGTGACCGTTATCACGTTTCGTCAAAGATCGAACGCCCCGTCAGCGATCTCAGCCCGCACGCCAGTTCCCGGTGAGCGCCGGACCCACCTGATCGAGGTAGGACGCGGTGAGTTGACGGATCGAATCCAGACTGAAGTCCCCGCCCGTGCACCACTGCCGCTCCGTGACCCTTATCACCCCGCCGAACACGGCCACCGCGAGCCGGGGGCGCGGGTCGGTGTCCGGGTCGACGCCCTCGCGCTCGGCCAGCAGCCGCGCGATCGTCTCCTCGTTCGCGGCCGCGCGGCGCAGATGGGCGGCGAGCAGCGCGGGCGTCGACTCGATCGTGCGGTACATGCGCAGGTACAGCTCCACCGGCACCGCCGACTCGACGGTCTCGCGGATCGCGTCCCAGCCCTCCAGCACCGCCTGGCGCAGCGCCTCCATCGGGGACTCGTGCGCGGGCCGGGCCCGTACGCACGCCACGAAGTGCCGCGTGGTCATGTCCTGCACCGCGAAGGCGACGTCCTCCTTGCCGGCGAAGTACCGGAAGAAGGTGCGCTGCGAGACGCCGACGGCCTCGGCGATCTCGTCGACGGTCGTGTGCTCGTACCCCCGGTCCGTGAACAGTTCGAGGGCGGCTCGGAGCAGGGACTCCCGGGTGTGCTGCTTCTTGCGTTCGCGCAGTGTTACCACACGTGTCAGTAACTGCCATGTGAAATCATTTGTCAATTGTCAGTGGCTGTCACTAGCCTCGAACACATGACTAGTCAGACCATCGACGCCTCGGGGCCGGGGGACGGGGCACCGGCGGCCCCGCTGGAGGCGGGCCCGCCCACGGGGCTGCGCGGCCACCCGTGGCTCACTCTCATCACCGTCGCCGTAGGGGTCATGATGGTGGCCCTCGACGGCACCATCGTGGCCATCGCCAACCCGGCCATCGCCAAGGACCTGGGCGCGAGCTTCGCCGACGTCCAGTGGATCACCAACGCCTACTTCCTCGCCCTCGCGGTCTCCCTGATCACCGCGGGCAAGCTGGGCGACCGCTTCGGCCACCGGCAGACGTTCCTGATCGGGGTCACCGGCTTCGCCACCGCCTCCGGCGCCATCGGGCTGTCGAACAGCATCGCCGCGGTGGTCACCTTCCGCGTCCTGCAGGGCCTGTTCGGCGCGCTGCTGATGCCGGCCGCGCTCGGCCTGCTGCGGGCGACCTTCCCGGCCGAGAAGCTCAACATGGCGATCGGCATCTGGGGCATGGTGATCGGCGCGTCCACCGCGGGCGGCCCGATCCTGGGCGGCCTGCTCGTGCAGCACGTCAACTGGCAGTCGGTGTTCTTCATCAACGTGCCGGTCGGCCTCATCGCCCTGACCCTCGGCCTGCTGATCCTGCGCGACCACCGCGCCGAGAACGCGCCGCGCTCCTTCGACATCCTCGGCATAGCCCTGCTGTCCGGCGCGATGTTCTGCCTGGTCTGGGCGCTCATCAAGGCCCCGGCCTGGGGCTGGGGCGACGGCAGGACGTGGTCGTTCATCGTCGCGTCGGTGGCGGGCTTCGCCCTCTTCTCCTTCTGGGAGACGAGGGTGCGCGAACCGCTGATCCCGCTGGCCCTGTTCCGCTCGCTCCCGCTGTCCGCCGGCGTGGTCCTGATGGTCCTCATGGCCATCGCCTTCATGGGCGGCCTGTTCTTCGTCACCTTCTACCTGCAGAACGTGCACGGCATGACCCCGGTGAACGCGGGCCTGCACCTGCTGCCCCTGACCGGCATGATGATCGTCGGCTCCCCGCTGGCGGGCGCGGCGATCACCAAGCTCGGCCCCCGGATCCCGCTGGCCGGCGGCATGGCGGTCACGACGATCGCGATGTACGGCATGTCCACCCTCAAGGCGGGCACCGGCAGCGGCCTCATGTCGGTCTGGTTCGCCCTGCTGGGCCTCGGCCTCGCACCGGTCATGGTGGGCGCCACGGAGGTCATCGTCGGCAACGCGCCCATGGAGCTGTCCGGTGTCGCCGGCGGTCTCCAGCAGGCCGCGATGCAGATCGGCGGCAGCCTCGGTACGGCCGTGCTGGGCGCCGTGATGGCCTCCAAGGTCGACAACTCGCTGGCGGGCAACTGGAAGGCCGCGGGCCTGCCGCAGCTCACCCCGGCCCAGCAGGGGATGGCCTCGCAGGCGGTGCAGCAGGGGGTCGCCCCGGTGCCGAAGGGCGCGTCGGCGCCGGTCGCCGCGAAGATCACCGAGGTCGCGCACCACACGTTCATCTCCGGAATGAGCCTCGCCTCCCTGGTCGCGGCGGGCGTGGCGGCGGCCGCCGTCTTCGTCGCGCTGCTCACCAAGCGCGGCGCGAACGCCGAGGCCGGCGCGGGCGTGGGCCACATCTGAGCGGCTGGTACGGGGGCGGCCGGGGCGGAGTTCCCCTATCAGGGTGACTCCGCTCGGCAGCCCTCGCACCGGGCACCTGCCGCGCGTCACAGTGGGTCAAGTCCTCCGCAGGACATGGGAGGACGGCCTGGCCACGGCGCGCGCTGCGGAGGGGGCAGTGCGCGCTGGTGCCGGCCGGCGGCCCGGCCGGGCGGCTACCGGGGCGGGGCCGCGGCCTCGCTGCCGACCGAGGGTGCGTGGTGGCCGGAGGCAGCCCTGGGGGCGTGCACCCCCGCCAGCCTTGCGACTTCCGCCCGCAACAGCCGTACCTCCTCCGCCAGAGAGGCGATCGCCTCCGTCTGTCGGCGTTCCTCCGCCTCGTCCTTCTCGAAGCGGGCGATGAACCACGCGGTGATGTTCGCGGTGACGACACCCAGCAGCGTGATTCCGGACAGCATCAGGCCGACGGCGATGAGGCGGCCCATGCCGGTCGTCGGGGCGTGGTCGCCGTAGCCGACCGTCGTCATCGTCGTGAAGGACCACCAGACCGCGTCGCCCAGCGTCCGGATGTTCCCGCGCGGCGCGTTCCGCTCGACGGACAGGACGGCCAGCGAGCCGAACATCAGCACCCCGACCAGCGCCCCGCCGACGTACGTCGTGAGCCGGATCTGGGACGCCATGCGCGCCCGCCGCCCCACGAGCAGCAGAGTCGACACCATCCGCAGCAGCCGCAGGGGCTGGAGCAGCGGCAGCACCACCGCGCACAGGTCTATCCAGTGCGTCCGGACGAACCGCCGGCGCTGCCGGGCGAGCGCCAGTCGCATCAGGTAGTCCACCGCGAACAGTCCCCACACCGCCCACTCCGTGGCGGTGCACACCAGCGTCAGCGAGGGGCTCGGGGGACTGTCCACGATCGGCAGGGCATAGGCGACGGCGAACACCACCGCCAGCGCCAGCAAGGGCCGTTGGGTGTGCCGCTCCCAACGCGCCTTCGCCGACTGTCCGTTCATACCGGAATGGTAAACGTTCCCCCAAGGGGGCGCGGGGCTACGCGTCGCCGCCTGCCACCCCGGGATGCGCCGCCGAGACGTCCAGCAGCTGGTACCGGTCCACCGCCTGCTTGAGCACCGAGCGGTCCACCCGGCCCTCGCGCGCCAGCTCGGTCAGCACCGCCACCACGATCGACTGGGCGTCGATGTGGAAGAAGCGCCGCGCCGCGCCGCGGGTGTCGGCGAAGCCGAAGCCGTCGGCGCCCAGTGACTGGTACGCGCCCGGCACCCACCGGGCGATCTGGTCCGGGACCGAGCGCATCCAGTCGGACACGGCCACGAACGGCCCCTCGGCACCGCTGAGTTTGCGCGTCACGTACGGCACCCGCTGCTCCTCCTCCGGATGCAGCAGGTTGTGCTCCTCGCACGCCACCGCCTCACGGCGCAGCTCGTTCCAGGACGTGGCCGACCAGACGTCCGCCCTCACGTTCCAGTCCGCGGCGAGGATGGCCTGCGCCTGAAGCGCCCACGGCACCGCCACGCCGGACGCCATGATCTGCGCCGGGATCGAGCCCGCCGTACCCGCACTGAGCTTGTGGACGCCCTTGAGGATGCCCTCGACGTCCACGTCCTCCGGCTCGGCCGGGTGCTGGATGGGCTCGTTGTAGACGGTCAGGTAGTAGAAGACGTCCTCGCCGTGCGGGTGTTCGGCGTCGCCGCCGTACATGCGGCGCAGGCCGTCCTGCACGATGTGCGCGATCTCGTACCCGTACGCCGGGTCGTAGGCCACGCAGGCCGGGTTGGTCGAGGCGAGCAGCTGCGAGTGGCCGTCCGCGTGCTGCAGCCCCTCGCCGGTCAGGGTCGTGCGGCCCGCGGTCGCGCCCAGCACGAAGCCGCGCGCCAACTGGTCGGCCATCTGCCAGAACTGGTCGCCGGTGCGCTGGAAACCGAACATCGAGTAGAAGACGTAGACCGGGATGAGCGGCTCGCCGTGCGTGGCGTAGGCCGAGCCCGCCGCGATCAGGGACGCCGTGCAGCCCGCCTCCGAGATGCCGTCGTGCAGCATCTGGCCGGTCGGCGACTCCTTGTACGCGAGGAGCAGCTCGCGGTCCACCGACTCGTACTGCTGGCCCAGCGGGTTGTAGATCTTCGCGCTCGGGAAGAAGGAGTCCATGCCGAACGTGCGGTACTCGTCCGGCGCGATGAGTACGAAGCGCCGGCCGATCTCCTTGTCCCGCATGAGGTCCTTCAACAGGCGCACGAAGGCCATCGTCGTGGCGATGGACTGCTGGCCCGAGCCCCTCTTCACCGTCGCGTACGTCTTGTCGTCCGGCAGAGGGAGCGGCTTGGAGCGCACGACGCGCGTCGGGACGTACCCGCCGCACTGCTTGCGCATGTCGTGCATGTACTGGATCTCGTCCGTGTTCCGGCCCGGGTGGTAGTACGGCGGCGGACCGGACTCCAGCTCCTTGTCGGAGATCGGCAGGTGCAGGCGGTCGCGGAAGCGCTTGAGGTCGTCGACCGTCAGCTTCTTCATCTGGTGCGTGGCGTTGCGGCCCTCGAAGTTCGGGCCCAGGGTCCAGCCCTTGATCGTCTTGGCGAGGATGACCGTCGGCTGGCCCTTGTGCTCCTTGGCCGCCTTGAACGCCGCGTAGATCTTGCGGTGGTCGTGACCGCCGCGGCCCAGGTGCAGGATCTGGTCGTCGGTCATGTTCTCGACCATCGCGCGCAGCCGGTGGTCGTCGCCGAAGAAGTGCTCGCGGATGTACGCGCCGGACTCCGTGGCGTACGTCTGGAACTGCCCGTCCGGGGTCGTGTTCATCTTGTTGACGAGGATGCCGTCCCGGTCCTGCGCGAGCAGCGGGTCCCAGGTGCGGTCCCAGATCAGCTTGATCACGTTCCAGCCAGCGCCCCGGAAGATCGACTCCAGCTCCTGGATGATCTTGCCGTTGCCGCGCACCGGGCCGTCCAGCCGCTGCAGGTTGCAGTTGACGACGAAGGTCAGGTTGTCCAGGCCCTCGCGCGCGGCGATGGACAGCTGGCCGAGCGACTCGGGCTCGTCCATCTCGCCGTCGCCGAGGAAGGCCCACACGTGCGAGTCGGAGGTGTCGGCGATGCCGCGCGCCTCCATGTAGCGGTTCATCCGGGCCTGGAAGATCGCGCCGAGCGGGCCGAGGCCCATGGAGACCGTCGGGAACTCCCAGAAGTCCGGCATCGAGCGCGGGTGCGGGTAGCTGGACAGGCCGTTCGGGTACGCCGACTTCTCCTGGCGGAAGCCGTCGAGCTGGGCCTCGGAGAGCCGGTCGAGCAGGTACGCGCGCGCGTAGATGCCGGGGGAGGCGTGGCCCTGGAAGAAGACCTGGTCGCCGCCCCGGCCGTCGTCCTTGCCGCGGAAGAAGTGGTTGAAGCCGACGTCGTACAGCGAGGCGGAGGAGGCGAAGGTGGCGATGTGGCCGCCGACGCCGATGCCGGGCCGCTGGGCGCGCGAGACCATCACGGCCGCGTTCCAACGGGTGGCGTTGAGGATCTTGCGCTCGATCTCCTCGTTGCCGGGGAAGAACGGCTCGCTCTTGGTCGGGATCGTGTTGACGTAGTCCGTGCTGCGCATCTCTGGCACGGCCACGCGCCGCTCGCGGGCCCGCTCGATCAGCCGGAGCATGAGATAGCGGGCCCGCTCCCGGCCTCGTTCGTCCACCGCGGCGTCGAGGGAGTCGAGCCACTCCTGGGTCTCTTCGGGATCGAAGTCAGGAACCTGACTCGGAAGGCCGCCAATGATGATCGGATTGCGATCGGATCCGGAAGCCACGCTGTTCCTTACCTGTCAGAGGGCCGTTTCTTCTGCTGCTTCCCGCTTTTCTGCACCTGCCTGCACCGTTCCCCATCGTGTACCTCGGGACGGCGTACGTCACCTCATCGGGAGCCGCCCCGGTCAAAACGCAACGATACGCCCGGGGTGTGACGCACTTGGCAAAGGTGTTCGAGGCGCGTGCCGCCGGACGATTCCGGGAAGGGGCCGCCGATGCACGGGCGGGTGCCGCAAACCGGGCGAAGTGGTGTGGTTTGGGTCACGATGGTTCGGGAACAGGTGCCGGGAGTTGCGGTGACAAGGCCGGGATCGTCACCGTTTCGGCGGTCCGGAGGGCCGGGTACTTGCGCGATCCGTCGCGCACGTGTGGACTACGGCCAAGCATCACGCGCACGCGCGTGGCTGAGTTGTTCCCTAAAGACATGATCAGGAGGCAGACCGTGAGCGCGACCGCGGACCACGCGGAGACGAGCCTGGCCGTCAGGCTGGGGTTCCAGCCCGGACAGGTGGTCCAGGAGATCGGCTACGACGACGACGTAGACCACGACCTCCGCGAGTCCATCGAGGAGACCATCGGCCAGGAGCTGGTTGATGAGGACTACGACGACGTGGCCGACGCCGTGGTGCTGTGGTTCCGCGACGATGACGGTGACCTGACCGATACGCTCGTCGACGCCATCGGCCTCATCGAGGAGGGCGGCCCGATCCACCTCCTCACGCCGAAGACCGGCCGGGACGGCTACATCGAGCCCAGCGACATCAACGACGCCGCCCAGACGGCCGGCCTGTCGCAGGCCAAGAGCGTCAGCGTCGGCAAGGACTGGAACGACACCAAGCTGAAGACGCCGAAGCGGTGACGGTCTCCCCCAGGTGAGCGAGCGCGGGGGCGGCGGTCCCTCCGAGTGACCGCCGCCCCCGTCGCCGTAGGCTGTTCCCCTGACGAACAGCCCACCGAAAGGGAGACATCCCGATGGCGATCCAGGTCGGCGACAAGGCCCCCGACTTCGACCTCAAGGACAACCACGGCCGTGCCGTGAAGCTCTCGGACTTCCGGGGCGAGAAGAAGGTCGTCCTGCTCTTCTACCCCTTCGCCTTCACCGGTGTGTGCACCGGCGAACTGTGCGAGCTGCGCGACAACCTCCCCGCCTTCGCCGACCGCGACACCCAGGTGCTCGCCGTGTCCAACGACTCCATCCACACCCTGCGCGTCTTCGCCGAGCAGGAGGGCCTGGAGTACCCGCTGCTGAGCGACTTCTGGCCGCACGGCAACGTCTCGCGCGCGTACGGCGTCTTCGACGAGGACAAGGGATGCGCCGTGCGGGGCACCTTCATCATCGACAAGGACGGCGTCGTGCGCTGGACCGTGATCAACGGCCTGCCGGACGCCCGGGACCTGAACGCGTACGTGAAGGCGCTCGACACCCTGTAGGCCGACCGTGGGCCGACACCCGTGAGTCTTCGGGTCCAGGGTCTCTCGGGGGCGGGAACCCGTTACTAGGATCGGCACGTTGATCCCGTATCCGAAGCACGACGGGGGCTCCCCGCCCCTGGACACACATGGAGGACCCGTGGGAGTCAGCCTCAGCAAGGGCGGCAACGTATCGCTGACGAAGGAGGCCCCGGGCCTGACCGCCGTCATCGTCGGTCTGGGCTGGGACGTGCGCACCACGACCGGCACCGACTTCGACCTCGACGCCAGCGCACTGCTGCTGAACAGCTCCGGCAAGGTCGCGAGCGACCAGCACTTCGTCTTCTTCAACAACCTCAAGAGCCCCGACGGCTCCGTCGAGCACACCGGTGACAACCTCACCGGTGAGGGCGAGGGCGACGACGAGGCCATCAAGGTCAACCTCGCCACCGTCCCGGCCGACATCGAGAAGATCGTCTTCCCGGTGTCGATCTACGACGCCGAGAACCGCCAGCAGTCCTTCGGCCAGGTCCGCAACGCCTTCATCCGCGTCGTGAACCAGGCCAACCAGCAGGAGATCGCCCGCTACGACCTGAGCGAGGACGCCTCCACCGAGACCGCCATGGTCTTCGGCGAGCTGTACCGGAACGGCGCGGAGTGGAAGTTCCGTGCCATCGGCCAGGGCTACGCCTCCGGGCTGCGCGGCATCGCCCAGGACTTCGGCGTCAACGTCTGACCGTCGAGGTCCGGTCACCCTCGCTTCCGTCCGGCGCCGCACCGTTCACGGGCGGCGCCGGACGCGCAAGGACAACGAACGACACAGGCACCACCAGGGGAGGACCATCACCATGGGCGTCACGCTCGCCAAGGGAGGCAACGTCTCCCTCTCCAAGGCCGCACCCAATCTCACGAACGTCACGATCGGGCTCGGCTGGGACGCGCGGTCCACGACCGGCGCCCCCTTCGACCTGGATGCCAGCGCGCTGCTGTGCGGCGCCGGCAACCGCGTCCTCGGCGACGAGTGGTTCGTCTTCTACAACCAGCTCACGAGCCCCGACGGCTCCGTCGAGCACACCGGTGACAACCTCACCGGTGAGGGCGAGGGCGACGACGAGACGATCCTGGTGGACCTCACCAAGGTGCCGTCGCACTGCGAGAAGATCGTCTTCCCCGTCTCGATCCACATGGCGGACGAGCGGGGCCAGACGTTCGGCCAGGTCTCCAACGCCTTCATCCGTGTGGTCAACCAGGCCGACGGCCAGGAGCTGGCGCGCTACGACCTCAGCGAGGACGCCTCCACCGAGACGGCCATGATCTTCGGCGAGCTGTACCGCTACCAGGGCGAGTGGAAGTTCCGCGCCGTCGGCCAGGGCTACGCCTCCGGCCTGCGCGGCATCGCACTGGACTTCGGCGTGAACGTTTCGTAGCCGCCGGTACCGCCTCCAGGGCGCACGTCTACACTCGGGGTCAACGTTGAGCAAAGCCGAGTACGGCGCGGGGTAAACCCGCACCTACACGATTGGGTAGCCAGTGCTTCTGAAAACCTTCGGATGGTCGTTCGCGGTCACCGCGCTCGGCCTCGTCGCCGCCGTCTTCTACGGAGGGTGGCAGGGCTTCGGGGTCGTGGCGATCCTGGCCGTCCTGGAGATCTCCCTCTCCTTCGACAACGCCGTGGTCAACGCCGGAATCCTGAAGAAGATGAACGCCTTCTGGCAGAAGATCTTCCTCACGGTCGGCGTCCTGATCGCCGTGTTCGGCATGCGGCTGGTCTTCCCCGTCGTCATCGTGGCCGTCACGGCGAAGCTCAACCCCTACGACGCCGTCCACCTGGCCCTCACCGACAAGGACCGCTACCAGCAGCTGGTCACCGACGCCCACCCGGCGATCGCCGCCTTCGGCGGGATGTTCCTGCTGATGATCTTCCTCGACTTCATCTTCGAGGACCGGGACATCCAGTGGCTGCGCTGGATCGAGCGGCCCCTGGCCAAGCTCGGCAAGGTCGACATGCTGTCGGTCTGCATCGCCCTGATCGTCCTTCTGATCACCTCCTTCACCTTCGCCACCCACGCCCACCAGCACGGCGGCGCCCATGCCGACAAGGCGCAGACGGTGCTGATCTCCGGCATCGCCGGCCTGATCACGTACATGATCGTCGGTGGTCTGTCCGGCTTCTTCGAGGACCGGCTGGAGGAAGAGGAGGAGCGCGAGCACGAGGAGGAGGAAGAGGCCGCCCGCACCGGCAGGCAGAAGTCGGCGGTGGTCCTGGCCGGCCAGGCCGCGTTCTTCATGTTCCTCTACCTGGAGGTCCTGGACGCCTCCTTCTCCTTCGACGGCGTGATCGGCGCCTTCGCCATCACCAACGACATCGTGATGATGGCCCTCGGCCTCGGCATCGGCGCGATGTACGTCCGCTCGCTCACGGTCTACCTGGTCCGCCAGGGCACCCTCGACGACTACGTCTACCTGGAGCACGGCGCCCACTACGCCATCGGCGCCCTGGCCGTGATCCTCATGGTCACCATCCAGTACCAGATCAACGAGGTCATCACCGGTCTCGTCGGCGTCGTCCTGATCGGCTGGTCCTTCTGGTCCTCCGTCCGCCGCAACCGCGCGCTCGCGGCCACCGGCGAGGGCAGCGACGAGAAGGCCGAGGTCTCCTCGGGGGTGTGACACCCCGGCCGGTGAGGAACGCTCTGAACGGGGGCGGCCGCGAGGCTCGGCCGCCCCGACGGCGTGACCACGGCACCCAACAGGCGTACACGACAGGCACCCGGGGGCGGGCATGGGTTTCTTCGACGGACTGCGGGGCGTCAGCGCCGCCGACTTCGACTCGGGCGAGGCCGCGACCGGCTCCATCCAGCTCACCGGGCGGCACCACACGGTGTCGCTCACCAAGCAGGGCGCGGCCACGGGCCATCTGCGCGTCAACCTGACCTGGCGGATGCGCACCTCCGACTTCGACGTCACCCAGCGCACCAGCCTCTTCCGGCACCCCTTCCGGGCCCTGAAGCCGCCGGAGGTGCTCGGCCACGGCCAGAGCATGGTCAACGTCGACCTCGACCTCGGCTGCCTGTACGAGCTGGCGGACGGGACGAAGGGCGTCGTCCAGCCCCTCGGCAACTACCTCGGCGACGTCAACGCCCCGCCGTACATCAAGCTCAGCGGCGACGACCGGTTCGGCTCGGCGTCCGGCGAGACGATGTACGTCAATCTCGACCACCGCGACGCCATCAAACGCCTGCTGGTCTTCGTCTACATCTACGACCAGACCCCGGCCTTCGACCGTACCCACGCCATCGTCACGCTGTACCCCAGCAACGGCCCCCGCATAGAGATCGGTCTCGACGAACGCCATCCGCAGGCGCGCTCATGCGCCGTGGTGATGATCGAGAACGTGAAAGGCGAACTGCTCGTGCGCCGCGAGGTCAAGTTCGTGTACGGCTTCCAGGGCGAACTGGACCGGCTGTACGGGTGGGGCCTGCAGTGGGGACGGGGCTACAAGACGGCGGACCGGTGACGGTGGGTCCGCTCACCGCCCGATGAACTGCGGCCCCTGCGGCGGCAGCCGGAAGTCCGGGTCCACGGGCCCCGCCGTCACCGGCACCGGCTGCGGATACCCGTACGCCGGCGGAGCCGACGCCGGCTGCGGGTAGCCGTACGCGGGCGGCTGCTGCGGCACGGCGGCCGTCGGCTGCTCGGGAGGCAGCGGCCGGGACGCCGTGGGCGCCGGTTCCGGCTCCGCCTCCGACTCGTCCACCGAGATGCCGAAGTCCGTCGCGAGGCCCTTCAGCCCGTCCTGGTAGCCCTCGCCCAGCGCGCGGAACTTCCAGCCCTCCCCGCGCCGGTACAGCTCGCCGCAGATCAGCGCGGTCTCCGCGCCGGTCTCCGGCTTGATGTCGAAGTGGGCCAGCGGTTCCCCGGCGGCGGCCGCGTCGTACAGCACGATGCACAGCGCCGGCACCTGGTCGAAGGTGACGCCGTCCGCGGAGGCGACGAGCAGGATCCGGGAGACATCCGGCTCGACGCCGGGAAGATCTGTCTGGATCGTGTCCGTCAGCCCCTCGGAGACCCGCTTCTTGCCGAGCCGCCACACCGCGCCGGACGGATGCCGGGGCTGGTTGTAGAAGACGAAGTCCTCGTCCGAGCGCACCCGGCCGCCGGGGCCCAGCAGCAGCGCCGAGGCGTCCACGTCCGGAACCCCCTGCCCGGGCGTCCAGCGCAGCACGGCGCGGACCGTGGTGGCTTCCAGCGGGACGTTCGACCCCTTCAGCATCGCGTGCGTCATGCGGTCATCCTGCCTTCTCGGTCCTGATCACGACAATGCGGGGGAGGGCCGCCGAAGCCGCCGACACAAGCGAGTTACCCGGAATTCATGCCCTCCGGGAACCCCGGACACGGATCCCTACGTACTATTACCGGCCACCTTTTACCGAACCCAGAGATTCGGGCGCACGCCCTGAGGGAGTCCTATGCGTCATTTCGGGCACATCGCCCCCGAGGTGCGGCAGCGCCTCTTCCACCGGGAGCCGGCCACGTTCAGCGCCGACTCTCCGGCCCGGCTGCTCGCCGCCGCCCTCGGCGCCACCCTGTACAGCCCGGCCACCCGGCCGCGGCTCGCCGACGACATCGTCAAACAGGCCGGGAACGGCGTGGTCTCGATGGTGCTGTGCCTGGAGGACTCGATCGACGACGCGGACGTCGTGGCCGGTGAGGACAACCTGGTCCGGCAGTTCGCCGACCTCGCCGCCCGGCCCGGCTTCGAGCCGCCGCTGCTGTTCGTCCGGGTGCGCACCCCCGGGCAGGTCCCCGACCTCGCACGTCGGCTCGGCGCGTCCGTGCGGCTGCTGTCGGGGTTCGTGCTGCCCAAGTTCACCGAGGAGCGCGGCATCCCGTTCCTGGAGGCCCTGACGGCCGCCGAGGCGGAGAGCGGGCGCCGGCTGTTCGCGATGCCCGTCCTGGAATCCCCCGAGCTGCTCTACCGCGAGTCCCGCGTGGACACCCTGGAGGGCATCTCCCGCGCGGTCGACAAGTTCCGCGACCGGGTGCTGGCGCTGCGCCTCGGCGTCACCGACTTCTGCTCCTCCTACGGCCTGCGCCGCGCCCCCGACATGACCGCCTACGACGTCCAGATCGTCGCCTCGGTGATCGCCGACGTCGTGAACATGCTGGGCCGGGCCGACGGCACGGGCTTCACGGTGACCGGACCCGTGTGGGAGTACTTCCGGCTCTCGGAGCGCATGTTCAAGCCACAGCTGCGGCAGAGCCCCTTCCTGGAGGTCCAGGCCGTCGAGCTGCGCGAGCGGCTGATCGAGCACGCCATGGACGGACTGCTGCGGGAGATCTCCCTCGACCACGCCAACGGCCTGCTCGGCAAGACCTGTATCCACCCCTCCCACGTGCTGCCCGTGCACGCGCTGTCCGTCGTCAGCCACGAGGAGTACAGCGACGCCCAGGACATCCTGCGGCCGGAACGCGGCGGCGGAGGCGTCCTCAGGTCCGTGTACACGAACAAGATGAACGAAGTGAAACCCCACCGCGCCTGGGCCGAGCGGACCCTGCTGCGCGCAGAGGCCTTCGGCGTGGCCCACGAGGACGTCGGCTTCGTGGAACTGCTCGCCGCCGGGATAAGGGACGCATGAGGAACGCAGTGAACGACGGTGTCTGGTCCGGCAGTTGGGTCGCCCAGCGGCTCGGCGTCGAACTCGTGGGGGACGACGGGCTCCGCTCCCTGCTGGGACTCGCCCTGCGGCGCAACCCCAAGCGCGCCCATCTGCTGGTGTCGAACGTGCTGGGCAAGCACGTTCCGCAGACGCCCTCCGTGGTGTACGAGTACGGCTACCGCCTGGGCCGACGGGTCGCCGGGCTGCTCTCCGAGAGCCAGGCGGACAAGGCGGTCGTCCTCGGGTACGCGGAGACCGCGACCGGGCTGGGCCACGCGGTGGCCGACGGTCTGGGGACGGCGCCGTACCTGCACTCCACGCGACGGCCGGTGGCCGGGGTCGCCCGTGCGGGCGGCTTCGAGGAGTCGCACTCGCACGCCACCTCGCACCTGCTGCTGCCGGAGGACCCCGCGCTGCTCGCCGGGGACGGGCCGCTGGTCCTCGTCGACGACGAGTTCTCGACCGGCAACACCGTGCTGAACACCGTTCGGGACCTGCACGAGCGGTATCCACGGGAGCGGTATGTGGTGGTGGCCCTGGTCGACATGCGTTCGGCCGAGGACGCCCGGCGGATGAAACGGTTCGCCGGGGAGATCGGGGCGCGGGTGGATCTCGTCGCCGCCGCGTCCGGGGTCGTACGGCTGCCGTCGGACGTGCTGGAGCAGGGGCAGCGGCTGGTGGCGCGCCACGAGGCCGCCGGGTGGGGTCCCGGGGCGGCCGGCCGGCCGCCCCGCCGGGTCGGCCTGCGCTGGCCCGCGGGCCTCCCCGACGGCGGACGGCACGGCTTCACGCCCGCCCATCGCGCCCGCCTGGAGGCCGCCCTCCCCGCGATGGGCGCCCGCCTCGCCGACGCCCTGCCCGCCTCCGCCCGGCGCGTCCTCGTCCTCGGCTTCGAGGAGCTGATGTACGCCCCCCTGCGGCTCGCCCGCGAGCTGGAGCGGGCCACGGCGGCCGAGGTGCGGTTCTCCACCACCACCCGCTCGCCCGTCCTCGCGCTGGACGACCCCGGCTACGCCATCCGCACCCAGCTGGTCTTCCCCGCCCACGACGACCCGGCCGACGGGCCGGGGGAGCGGTACGCCTACAACGTGGCCGGCGGTGACTTCGACGCCGTCGTCGCCGTGGTCGACTCCGTCGCCGACACCCCCGCCCTGCACGCGCCCGACGGGCTGCTGGCCCAGCTCGCGGCCCACGTACCGCACGTCCTGCTCGCGGTCGTCCCGTCCTACGTCCCCGCGCCCCAGCCCGCTCCCGAAAGGCCGGCCATGCTGCCCGAGCCCCTCCGCGGTCCCGCATTCTCCAGTTACGCGCCCGAGGAGGTCGGCTGGCTGCTCCAGGACCTCTCCGAGGTGACCCTGGAAGCGCCGACCGAGGAGCGGGAGGAGGCCATCCAGAGCGGCGGGGCGCACTACGCCGAGTCGCTGCCGGTGGAGTACCAGCCGAGCGCGCAGTACCAGGAGCTGTTCCACGCAGCCCTCGACGCCTCCGCCGCGCGGATCGCGCAGGCCGTCGGGGTCGTCACTGAGACCGTGCTCGCCGAGCGGTCGCCGCGCCCGGTGCTGGTCTCCCTCGCCCGCGCGGGTACGCCGGTCGGCGTCCTGATGCGCCGCTGGGCGCGGTTCCGGCACGGCCTCGACCTGCCGCACTACGCGGTCTCGATCGTGCGCGGCCGGGGCATCGACGCGGTCGCGCTGCGCTGGCTCGCCGCCCGCCACGATCCGCAGGACGTGGTGTTCGTGGACGGCTGGACCGGCAAGGGCGCCATCACCCGCGAACTCGCCCAGGCCGTCGCGGAGTTCCAGGCGAGGGAGGGCGTCACCGGCTTCGACCCGGAGATCGCCGTCCTCGCCGACCCGGGTTCCTGCGTGCGCACCTACGGCACGCGGGAGGACTTCCTCATCCCCTCGGCCTGCCTCAACTCGACCGTCTCCGGGCTGATATCGCGGACCGTCCTGCGCGCCGACCTGGTCGGTCCGGGCGACTTCCACGGCGCCAAGTTCTACCGGGAACTCGCCGGCGCCGACGTCTCCGCGGCGTTCCTCGACGCCGTCTGCGCCCGCTTCCCCGAGGTCGCCGACGCCGTCGGCACGGCGGTCAAGGAGCTGATGGCCGAGGACCGCACCCCGACCTGGGCCGGCTGGCGGGCCGTCGAGCGGATCAGCGAGGAGTACGGCATCCACGACGTGAACCTCGTCAAGCCCGGCGTCGGCGAGACCACCCGGGTGCTGCTGCGCCGGGTCCCCTGGAAGATCCTCGCGCGGGCGGGGGCCGGCGCCGACCTCGACCATGTCCGGCTGCTCGCCGAACAGCGGGGCGTGCCCGTCGAGGAGGTCGGCGACCTGCCGTACACCTGCGTCGGGCTGATCCACCCGAAGTACACGCGGGGTGCCACGGGTGCCGACGGCAGGGCGGTGAACGTCTGATGCCGGTGCTGGTGGCGAGCGACCTCGACCGCACGCTCATCTACTCCTCGGCGGCCCTCGCGCTGACCATGCCGGACGTCCGGGCACCCCGGCTGCTGTGCGTGGAGGTGCACGAGGCCAGGCCGCTGTCCTATCTGACGGAGACGGCGGCCCGGCTGCTGGCGGACCTCGGGGACGCGGCCGTCTTCGTGCCGACCACCACCCGCACCCGCAAGCAGTACCAGCGCATCAACCTGCCCGGGCCGCCCCCGGCGTACGCGATCTGCGCCAACGGCGGCCACCTCCTGGTCGACGGGAAGACGGACGCCGCCTGGCACGCCGGTGTGCTCGCCCGGCTCGCCGGCGAGTGCGCGCCGCTGGCGGAGGTGCGCGAGCGTCTGGCGCGCACCGCCGACCCGGCCTGGGTGCGCAAGCACCGCGTCGCCGAGGACCTGTTCGCCTACCTCGTCGTCGAGCGCGAGCTGCTGCCCGAGGAGTGGGTGAAGGAGCTGGCGGCCTGGGCGGAGAGCCGGGGCTGGACGGTCTCCCTCCAGGGCCGGAAGCTCTACGCCGTCCCGAAGCCGCTCACCAAGAGCGCCGCCGTCCGCGAGGTCGCCCGCCGCACCGGCGCGGACCTGACCCTGGCCGCCGGCGACTCCCTGCTGGACGCCGACCTCCTCCTCGCCGCCGACCGGGGCTGGCGCCCGGGCCACGGCGAACTGGCCGACACGGGCTGGACGGCGCCGGGGATCAGCGCGCTGCCGGAGCGGGGGGTGCTGGCGGGGGAGCGGATTCTCAGGGAATTCCTGAAGTCCGCCCGGCAGGGTTAGCCGCAGCAGCCTCCGCCGCAGCACCCGCCACCGCCGCCCCCGCCGGCCGGCGCCGGGGCACTCGAACCGCCGACCGCCACGGTGGACAGCAGCTTCACCGTGTCGTCATGTCCCGCGGGGCAGGTGGCGGGGGCGGCCGACTGCGCCATCGGTCGGCTGAGTTCGAACGTGTCGCCGCAGGTCCGGCAGCGGTACTCATAGCGAGGCATGGGCCCAGACTAGGGCCTGTCCGGCGGATCAGGTCGCAGGGGGCCGGCGGCTTCCGGCAAGCGCCGGTGAGCGGGGGCGGGCGTGTCGGCCCCCGCGTCTGCGACAGGATCCGCCGGGCAGGCCCTGGCCGCCGGCGCCCGGTTCCCGGTGCGGTTGGTCCGGTCTTGGGGCGGGTCGAACGGCCTTCTTCACAGACACATGTGTGAGGGTTTGGAAAATACGCTGATAGCTTGTTTCAGCCGTTGCGAGAACGCTCAGCTCACCGCGCGAGCAAGAGCGAGTGCGGAGGGGAGACGCCGTCGTGACTGACGCGTCGCGGGGACAGGGTCGTTCCCGAGGGGGCGACCAGGGCAAAGACATGCCCGAGTCCGAGATGACGCTGCATCTGCGGGTGGGAGCCGCCCCGGCGGACGAGACCATGCAGTTGCGGGTGCCCGCGCCGCCGGAGCCGTCCGCGCAGGACGGGGACGGCGGCGGCCGGGCCGAGCGCCGGCGCAGTGCGCGCCTCCCGGCGCGTGAGCGCGCCCGGGTGACGGCCCGCCGGCTGACCGCGCCGCTGGCGCCGTACGCCCGCAGGCTCGCGCCGTACGCCCGCAGGCTCGCGCCCTACGTACGCCGGCTCGCGCCCTACGCGCGCCGCCTGAAGCCCCTCTACCCCCGCCCCGGCCGGACCGGCTGGCGCCGCTGGATGCCCTCCTGGCGCCAGTGGATCGGCGGTGTCCTCGGCTCCATAGCGCTGCTCGGCGCCTTCCTCGTCACGGCGTACGCGATGACGGACATACCGAGCAACCTGAACTCGTACGCCACCCAGCAGGACAACGTCTTCTTCTGGTCCGACGGCACCCCCATGGCCCGCACGGGCTGGGTGCAGCGGCAGGCGATGCCGCTCAAGGACATCCCCACGGACGTGCGGTGGGCCGTACTGGCCGCCGAGAACGAGACCTTCTACACGGACCCCGGCATATCCGTGCGGGGCATCACCCGCGGCCTGTGGCAGACGGTGGGCGAGGGGGACACCGCGGGCGGCTCCACCATCACCCAGCAGTACGTCAAAAACGTCTACCTCAACCAGAACCGGACGATCAGCCGCAAGTTCACCGAGGCGATGATCGCCCTCAAGCTCGACAACAAGATGAGCAAGGACCAGATCCTGGAGGGGTATCTCAACACCAGCTGGTTCGGCCGCGGCAGCTACGGCATCCAGCGCGCCGCCCAGGCCTACTACGGCAAGGACGTCAGCAAGCTCGACGTCTCGGAGGCGGCCATGCTCGCGGGACTGCTCAAGGGCGCCGGCCTGTACGACCCCACGCTCGGCCAGGCCAACCACCACCGGGCGGTGGAGCGCTGGAAGTGGATCCTGGACCGCATGGTCAAGATCCACAAGCTGACCCCGCAGCAGCGCGCCCGGTACACGACGTTCCCCGAGCCGCTGAAGAACAACCCGCTGTACAACACCGGGGCGCAGAGCGACTACCTCGTCGAGCTGGCCGCGGCCAACGCCAAGAAGGCCGCCCACCTGACGGACCAGCAGTTCGACCTGGGCGGCTACCAGATCTACACGACCTTCGACCGCAAGCGGGAGCAGGCCCTGACCGACGCCGTCACCCAGGCCCGCAAGCAGGCCGGGCGGGACCACCCGGACGTGGCGAAGGCCGCCCACTACGGAGCCGCCTCCATCGCCGCCGACGGGCGGATCCTCGCCGTCTACGGCGGCCCGGACCACCGTACGCAGGGCTACAACGACTCCAACGCGGCCACCGTCCCGGCCGGCACCTCCTTCCTGCCGTTCGTCTACGCCGCCGGCCTGGAGCACGGCGTCCACACGACGCGCGGCGGCCCCGCCACCCCCGTCACCCCCGAGAGCGTCTACGACGGCGACGACAACGTTCCCGTGCAGACCCCCGAGGGGCCGTACTGGGACCGCAGCGGCAAGAAGGTCGCCGCGCACAACCCGGGTGACAAGTCGTACGGGAAGGTCACCCTGCGCCAGGCGCTCGCCCAGTCGGTGAACACCCCCTTCATGCAACTCGGCATGGACACCGGGCTGGACAAGGTCCGGCAGACCGCCGAGGCCGCCGGGCTGCTGTCCGACACCCTCGGCCCGCAGGTCCCCGGGCTGTCGCTGGGCAACTCGACACCGAGCGCGATCCGCATGGCGAGCGCGTACGCCACGTTCGCCGCCGACGGCACCCACACCGAGCCGTACTCGGTGCGCCGCGTCACCCGCAACGGCGCGCCGGTCGCCCTGGACACCCCCCAGGCGCAGCGCGCGATCGGCGTCCAGGTGGCCCAGGAGGTCACCGAGGCGCTCGCCGACAACTTCCGCGCCGCCCACCCGGCCACGGCCGCCACCCGGCCGGGCCTGGCGGGCATGGCCGGCACCGCGACCGCCGCCACGACCGGCGCCGTCACCCCCGGCAAGCAGACCACCGGCAAGGACACCACCGGCGACGACACCGCCGCCTGGTACGCCGGCACCGCCGACTCCGTCTCGACGGCGGTCGTCGTCTACCGGATGGACCTGGCCACGTCCCTGGCCCCGCTGCCCCTGCAGGGGCTGGCCGGAACGTCCGCCGACAGCGTGCCGTACCGACTCTGGTCGGCCGCCATGGGCCTGGGCTGATCCCCGGGCCCGCCACCCGCACCCGCCGCCCCCTCGCAGATTGAGCCGCGTATGCCCCGCAAGAAGTCGCCGCGCCGCCGACAAGCGCCCGCCCCGGCCCTCATGCGCCGGCCGCAGGTCCTGACGCTGGCCGCCTTTCTCGTCGTCGCCTCACTGGTGGCCGGGTACCTGGCCCTGACCCGCACGGACCGCACCAGCCCGGCCGCCGCCAGCGGCCCGCAGCCGAAGCAGCGCGCCGGCGCCTCGCCCAGTCCGAGCCCCTCCTGGGACGGCAGGACCAAGGTCCTCGGCGACGGCTCCACCTCCTACACCGGGCCGCAGCAGGGCCAGTTGAAGCCGGTGCCGCTCAAGCCCGGTGAGAAGCCGCCCCAGTTCGTCGTCTTCTCCTGGGACGGCGCCCTGGAGGGCGCCGACCACCTCTTCTCGCACTACCGGGACATGGCCAAGCAGTACGACGCCCACATGACCTTCTTCCTCACCGGCATCTACCTGCTGCCCAAGAGCAAGAAGTCGCTGTACCACGGCCCGATGCACAGCCCCGGCGACGCCGCGATCGACTACGCCACCGACGAGCACATCCGCGACACCCTCGGACAGCTCCGCCTCGCCTACGAGCAGGGCAACGAGATCGGCACCCACTTCAACGGCCACTTCTGCGAGGCCAAGGGCGGCGGCGACTGGAGCGTCGAGCAGTGGAAGAGCGAGATCGACCAGTTCTACTCCTTCGTGGAGAACTGGAAGACCAACACCGGCTTCAAGGACATCCCCGCCCTGCCCTTCGACTTCAAGCAGGAGGTCACCGGCGGCCGCGCGCCCTGTCTGGAGGGCCAGCCGAACCTGCTGAAGGCCCTGCGGAAGTACGGCTACGGCTGGCGCTACGACGCCAGCTCCCCGGGTGACTTCCAGATATGGCCCACCAAGAAGGACGGCGTCTGGGACTTCCCGCTTCAGATGCTGCCGTACGCGGGCAAGGACTTCCAGGGCCTGTCGATGGACTTCAACTTCCTCTACAACCAGTCGGGCGGCGAGGTGCACGGCGACCCGGCCAAGTACCCGCAGTGGGAGCAGCAGACCGTCCAGTCCTACCTGGACGGCTTCAACCGCGTCTACTACGGCAGCCGCGCCCCGCTGTTCATCGGCAACCACTTCGAGGACTGGAACGGCGGCATCTACATGAAGGCCATCGACCAGATCATCCCGAAGATCTGCACCAAGAAGGGCGTCAAGTGCGTGTCCTTCAAGGAACTGTCCGACTGGCTCGAGGTCCAGAAGCCGCAGACGCTCGCGGCGCTGCGGGCCCTCGACCCGGCCCAGTCGCCGGACTGGTCGACGGTCGTGAAGTGACGCGCGGCCAAGTGACAAGCGGATAACGGCGATTCCGCTTGTGCAACTCTCTTCACTCCCGCCCCACGTTTCATGCGAGGATGCGTACCGCTCGGTAGGCCTACCGGGATAGAGGGGAACATCATTGAGATCGAGAAAACTGAGCCGTAACCGGCGCCGCGCCACCATAGTCGGCGCCGCTGCCGCCTCGCTCGTCGCGGGCGTCGCCGTGCTGCCCAACTGGACCGCGGGCGCCGCCGTCGTCAACGACCCGACGGTGAACGCGGCCACCAAGGCGACCTTCCAGAAGCTGGCCGACGCGGTCTTCACCGACCGCACCCAGGCCCTCGTGGACGGCGCCGGCAGCAAGGGCACCCGGCACACGTCCGGCTTCGCCGGGTCCGTACGGCTGTCCGGCGGGCAGGTCCACGAGGAGTCGGCCGCCCTGCGGACGCTGACCGCCCGCAAGGGCCTGCTGGCCAAGCTGGGCGAGAAGTACAGCGCCGGCAGCACCCAGGTCACGCTCGACGCGACCGAGGTCCACGGCCGGCGCGCCAAGGTCGCCGTCACCGAGACCACGACACTGACCTACGACAAGCCGGCGGCCAAGGGGCCGAAGACCACCGGCTTCCAGGCCCACCACGAGCTGACCTTCAAGGCCGACCGCCAGGGTGACTGGCAGCTGACCGGCATCCGCGACACCGACGACGGCTACCTCGCCGTGAACCAGGTCGCCACGCCGTCGGTCGCCAAGGCGAAGACCACCCCGGCCGACGACAGCCCGCCGGACGCGCCCCGCGCGGCCACCACCTGGCCCGCGCCGGCCAACCCCAAGAACCTCACGGGCGGCGCCTACGACTACAAGGCCATGGTGGCGTACGCGCAGAAGTACTGGAACCACTACAACCCGGACTACCCGGACTTCAACGGGGAGACGGCCGGCGGTGACTGCACCAACTTCGTCAGCCAGTCCCTGAAGGCGGGCGGCTGGAAGCACGTCCCGGGCTACACGAACGACTGGCACAAGTGGTTCGGCACCGCCGACATCCAGTCCGACTCGTTCGTCGGCGTCAACGAGTTCTCCTGGTTCGCACTGGCCTCCAAGCGCGTCACGCCGCTCGCCGACGTCTACCAGGCGGACCTCGGCGACGTGATCCAGATGGACTTCAACCGGGACGGGTCCAAGGACCACTCGATGATCGTCACCTACCGCGACCGCTACGGCGTGCCGTACGTGACGTACCACTCGACCAACACCTACAACCGGTCGGTGGCGAGCCTCGTCGCGTCCTACCCTGGCGCGTACTTCTACGCGTACCGCACCTGATCAGCCGCCTGATCAGCCCTGCCCGGTCCGGTCGTCCCCCGTGTCCGTCGCGCCGGGCAGCGGCACGGTGAACGGCGGCGTGCCGGTCTCGTGCTCGCGCCCCTCGGGCTCGCCCCCCTCGGGATGGCGGGCCCGCCAGTAGGGGTTGTCGTGCGGCAGGGTCGAGCCGACCCTGCCGTACATGCCGAACGTCATCAGCAGCAGGCCCACGATGAAGCTGAAGAACACGTTCTGGATCCTGAACGCCAGGAAGTTGTAGGCGGGGGCGTCCAGCAGCCCCAGGAACAGGAAGCCGGCCAGCAGGAACAGCACCCCGAACACCATGTTCAGCGTGGACGCCACGTTGCCGCCGAGCACCATGCCGATGAGCAGGATCGCCCCGACGACGATCGACAGCACACTGAGTGTGCCGTTGGTGTTCAGCCCCGCGACCGTCGCTCCGCCGGTGTTGAAGAATCCGATGCGGTCCATCAGCCCCAGGATGCCGAAGGCGACGAGAAACGCCCCGATCACGCCGGCGCCCACCCGGTAGACGGTGTTCAGCCGGTGGTCCACGGGCAGATGCTGATCGAACTGGATCCGTCGCCGCGGCCTCGTGTGCACTGCGTTTGTGGCCATGTCCGCCTCCCTCAGGCGTGTAGCGGAGGCCATCCGTCCATCCAATATCCGTCCGCCGTACGCCGCCCTGCAACCGAGGGCACGGGCACGGGGGAGGTCCGGCTCAGCGCCCTCCGCCCCGCTCCTCACGGATCCGCGACACCACGCCCGCCGCGGTCTGCCGCACGGCCTCCGTCTCGGTAAGGAAGCGCCAGTAATCGGGGTGCCTCCCCTCCAGCGCGGCAACGCACCGCTCCAGCCGCGCCACCGCCTCGTCCAGCGGAGCGGCATGCCGCGGATCGGGCGTGGTACGGCCGCTCATCGCCAGCCGCTGGGCGTCCCGGATCGCGAAACGGGTGCGTTCGATCTCCGCCTGCGGATCCTTCTGCACGGCGTTCAGCCTGGTCAGCCGGTCACCGGCGGCCGACACCGCCTCGTCGGTGGTGTTCAGCAGCGCCCGTACCGTCGACAGCAGCGACGTGGCGTCCGGCCAGCGCTGGGCCTCCCGGGCGGACTGGGCCTCGCGCAGCTTCAGCTCGGCCTGCCGTACGCTCTGCGCGGCCTGCTCGGGCACGTGCTGCAGGTCCTGCCAGCAGCCGGCGGCGAACCGGCGGCGCAGCTCGCTGAGCACCGGGTCCACCTGTCCGGCCCGCGTGGTCAGCGCCTGCGCGCGCGTCCGCAGGGAGACCAGCCGGTGGTCGATCTCGGCCGCCAGCTCCGGCAGCCGCTCGGCCTCGGCCCGGATCGCGCCGGCCTCCCGCTGCACCCGCTCGGCCCGCTCCAGCGTCTGCTGCACGCCGTGCTGCCCGGCGCCCTGGTTCAGCTTCGTCAGCTCGGGGGCGAGGGCGGCCAGCCGAGCGGCCAGGTCGTCCGCCCGCAGCCCGTTCTCCCGTACTGCGTCCAGCGCGTTGCTCGCGGCCAGCAGGGCCTGCCGGGCCCGCTCCACGGCGGGCGCCACCCGGGCGAGCTGGGTCTCGGCCTTGCCCAGCAGCGGCGCGAGCGAGCCGCCGAACCGGTCCAGGTCCTGCTTGACGCGCAGCAGCTCGTCCTTGGCGGCGGTCAGCTCCGAGCGCGCGCGGGACGCGGCGGAGGCCTCCAGGTCGTCGCGGTCGAGGTCATGGGCGTCGACGGCCTGGATGTAGCGCCGGCTGGCCTCGTCGATCCGCCGGCCGAGCGCCTCGAAGTCGCTCGCGGCGCGCCGGGCGGCGGGGGTGTCGTCCACGGCCGTGATGGTCTCCACGGAGATCCGCAGGTCCCGCTGGGCGGTGTCCAGCTCGTAGAACGCGGCCGCCGCGGCGTCCTTGGCGGCCTGCGCCTCGGCCCGCTGACTCTCCGCCCGCCCCCCGAACCAACGCCGGGTCCCACCGCCCGCGAAAGCGGCGGGCAGCACGAGCACGGCCAGCACCGGCAGGGCCATCAGGGCGAGGGTGTCGCCCAGAGCGCGGGCCGCGAGGGCCGTCGAAGCAACCGTGGAGCCGGCAGCCGGGGAGCCGGGGGTGGCGGGCTCGGTTGCTGTGGGCCTGGGGGTGGTGGTGTCGGGCGTTGTGTGTCTGGGGGCGGCGGGGGTGGCGGGGGCGGTTGCTGTGGGTCCGGGGGCTGCGGGGTCAGGCGTTGTGGGTCCGATTGCCGCGGAACCGGTAACCGGGAGTCTGGTTGCTGTGGATCCGGTTGCTGCGGGCCGGGTGATCGTGGATCTGGGTGCCGGGATTGCGGGTGCCGTGGGTTCGGGTGCCGGGAATGCGGGTGAGGTGGGCTGGGGTGTCGTGGGCCCGTGAGTCGTGGGTCCGGTTGTTGGCGATCCTGGCGCTGCGGGTTCGGGTGCCGGGGATCCGGGTGCCGTGGGTTCGGGTGCCGGGAATGCGGGCGCCGTGGGCTCGGGAGCCGTGGGGCCGGGGGCCGGGGAGTCGGGAGTCGGGGAGCCGGGTGCTGTGGATCCCGGGGTGGGGGACCCCGCAGCCGGGGAGTCCGAAGCCGGGAAGTCGGGAGTCGTGGAGCCGGACCGGGCTCCTGCGGTCGACGGCGGGTGCGTCCGCCTCGCTGGCGTGCCCGGTGTCGCCGTCACATCCCTCTCCCGTGCTGTGGTCCGCCCTGGCCGGAGTCATTCTCCCACCCGTAGGGGACGAGCACACGGGCCGGTCAGTTCGCCGTACGGACCGTGATCCTGCCGTTGCCGGACTCCGCCGTCACCGTGCGCGGGCTGCTGTCGGACCGCGGCACGGACACCGAGACCTTGCCGTTGCCCGATTCGGCGCGGACGCGGTAGTCGGCGCGGGGCACGGTGATCGTCACGGCGCCGTTGTCGCTGTGGGCGTTCACGCTGTCGGGCACGCCGCTCAGGTCGAGGTCCACCGAGCCGTTGTTCGTCCTCGCCTCGACCTGCCGGGAGGCGGCCTGGACGTGCACCGCGCCGTTGCTGGAGTCCAGTTGGAGCGGTCCGCTGGAGTCGGTGACGCGCACGGAGCCGTTGCTGCTGTGGATGCTGACCGGCTCCGCGAACCCCTGCGCCCGCACGCCTCCGTTGCCGTCGGTCACCTTCAGACCGATCCCGCGCGGCACCTGTATCCGGTACTTGGCCGAGCAGTCGGCGACGAACCCGGCGCAGTGCATCCGCAGCGTGAGGCGGTCGTCCTGGAAGGACCAGCTCACCCTGGGGTCGCTGCCGACGAGGACCTTCGCCTTGAACCACCGGGTGACCTGGACCGTGCCCGCCTGGTCGCCCTGCGCGGTGACGACCTCCAGCGCCGCGTCGTCGGAGTCCACGGTGAGCGTACGGCCCTTCAGTGCGAAGGACTTGTGGGCGGGATGCTTGTCGTCACCGGCGGAGCCGCCGCAGGCGCTCAGTCCCGCCACGAGCACCCCGGTGACCAGGGCCATGGCAGCGGTACGGGCGGCAACGGAACGGGCCATCTGATATCTCCCCCCGGACCGGCCGCCGGGTGCGGCGGCCGGAGTGTGTCGGTCTGGCACGACCGTAAAGGATCAAACATCGGCTGGGAATCGGGGAGCCTCCCGGATCCGGGGTGGGGACAACCCCCGGAAAACCCTGACCGACACCGTGATCCCCTGCTGGAACGGGTTTGCGACGCACCGGTCCTGGCAAGGTAGGCTGTCGACTCGACCTGGGCGTGTACCCGGGTGTTCGGGGTGCGTAGCTCAGGGGTAGAGCGCCTGCCTTACAAGCAGGATGTCGGCGGTTCGAAACCGTCCGCGCCCACCAGCGAGAAGCCCCCGGCCGACGGCCGGGGGCTTCTCCCCTTCATCCCTCCGCCCCCGGCTCCGGCCCCTCGTGGGCGTGCTTCAGCCGGCTGCGTGTCTCCATGCGGTCCGCGGCCGCGACCTCGGCCCAGAAGCGGTGCGTGGTGACGAACACCGCCAGTTCGTGCTCGCGCCGGCGCAGCTTCTCCACCTCGGCCTGCTCGTCCTCGGTCCAGCCCGGGGACGCGGGCCGCTCCACCTTGCGCCAGCCGGTGTCGTCACCGAATCCGTCCATCGGCACCACTGACCAGGGCAACCGCTTGAGCAGGGCCGACAGCTCGGCCCTGACCTGATGCAGCTCCTCCTGACCGGCGAGGAGGTCACTGGGGAATTCATAGGGCGTAGCCACGCAGCAATGCTACGCCTGTTCGATTTTGGGTGGCGAGTTCGCCGGTGGGCTCCGAGGGGAGGTTCAGCCGAACGGGTGGTGGAGCGGTGAGGGGCGACGCCCCGGCCCGCGGCCCCTCGCCGGGTCAGTGCCCGGCGGCCCGCAACTCGGTCATCAGGCGGGACGCCAGCGGCACCGGTACGCCGTGCCGGCCGGCCGCGCGCAGCAGTGCCCCGCCGATGGCGTCCAGTTCCAGCGGACGGCCCGCCTCGGCGTCGCGCTGCATGGACGACCTGGCGGCGGGCGGGAAGGCGTCGTACCGGGCGAGGGCCTGGTCCGGGTCGGCGGGGGCGCCGCAGGCGCGGCTGACCGCGGCGGTCTCGGCGACGAGGGCCCGCAGCTCCTCGCGGTGCCGGGTGCGGACCTCGCCGAGCGGGAGGCCGTACCGCGTGGTGAGCAGCGCGAACGGCGCCAGGAACGCCATCTTGGCCCACAGCGCGGCCGTCTCGTCCTCGGCGACGCGGGCGGTCGTACCGGCGTCGGTGAGGACGGCGGCGAGGGCGTCCAGGCGGGCGCGGGGCACACCGTCCCCGGCGAGGTCGATCTCCGTGAACGGGCTGCCGTGCTCGATCACGCCGGGGGAGACCCGGGTGGCCTCGACGCGGATCACCGCCGGGCAGACCCGGTCGGACCGGTACCGGGCGCGCAGTGCGGCCGGGTGCTCGACGCCGTTGAGCAGGGGTACGACGAGGGCGTCGCCGAGCACGGCCGGCGGGACGCGGGTGAGGGCGGCGTCGAGCGCGGTGTGCTTGACCGTGATGAGGCAGGCGGCCACCGGTTCGCGCAGCTCGGTGTCCGCCTCGACGGGCGCGGTGAACTCCCCGAACTGCGGGCTGCGGACGGCGATTCCGCCGTGGCGCAGGGCGTCGGCGGTGCGCTCCTGGGCCAGGCAGACGACGCGGTGGCCGGCGCGGGAGAGCAGGGCCGCGAGGAGTCCGCCGACGCCACCGGGGCCGAGGACGGCCACGGTGCCCCTGGCACGCGCGCCCGTGGTCCCGCCGGTGTCCCCGACGTCGCCGGTCCCGCCGCTGCTGATGTTGTCGGTGGCCATGAGGCTGTTCCTTTCGACGGTCGGCCCCGGGAGTCGGTGGCCGCCTTCGCCTCGGATCATCGCAGGGGCGGGCGGTGCGCGGGAGACTGAGGGCATGTGCCGGAGCATCAAGACACTGCGCCCGCCCGTCCTGCCCGATGTGGCCACGGACGAGGACATCCACGCCGCCGCCCTTCAGTACGTACGCAAGGTCTCGGGCTTCCGCGCCCCCGCCGCCCACAACCGCGAGGTCTTCGACCGGGCGGTGGCCGCGGTGGCGGAGGCGACGGCGGAACTGCTCGGGGGGCTGGAGGTGAGGGGGCGGTCGGTGCGGAGCGAGGCCCCGTAGGGGGCGGGAGTCGGCCACGGCAGAGGACCGTGGCCAGATGTTGAACTTGCAAGCACTGGTGAGGTCTGCCTAACCTGGGTGCCCTGTTCGGTATGCCCCCCACGACCGGCCACGTCCCCGGCCGGCGCCGAAGAGGAGAGATCCCCTCATGTCCGCACGCCTCAACTCCGCTCAGCCGTACGTCATCGCGCTGTTCCGCGCCGTCGTGGGCCTGCTCTTCGCCGTGCACGGCGCCGCCTCCCTGTTCGGCGTGCTCGGCGGCGTGCCGGGCACCAACGGCGGCACGATCCCCTCCGGCACCTGGCCCGGCTGGTACGCGGCCGTGATCCAGCTGGTCGCCGGCGCCCTGGTGCTCCTCGGCCTCGGCACGCGCGGCGCCGCACTGATCGCGTCCGGCTCGATGGCGTACGCCTACTTCGACGTGCACCAGAAGGCCGCGCTGTGGCCCATCCAGAACGGCGGCGAGCTGTCCGTCCTGTTCTGCTGGGCGTTCTTCCTGCTGGTCTTCACCGGCTCCGGCGCCTTCGGCCTCGACCGGCTCTTCGCCAGGAGCGCCGCCGCCGACGGCGAGCCCGTCACCGAGCGGGCCACGGCAGCGGCCTGACCGGCCCCCGGTACGGGACGGCGCCCTTCCCCGCCACGAGGGGAAGGGCGCCGTCGCGCGTCATACGGCGGGCGTCACTTGGAGCCGCCGAACGGCACCGTGAAGCAGGCCGCACGGGCCCCCTTGGTGCCGGGCTCGCTGTGGATCACGACCGAGGCGGCCTCGCCCTTGCGGAAGGTCCACTTGTGGTCCGCCTTGGCGTAGCCGACGCCGTTCGCGCTGGCCTTGAAGTCCAGCCACACCTCGTTCTTGTCGTTGACGTGGGCGGCGCCCATGCCGGGCTTGTCCTGGTAGTGCTTGCCGGCGGCCGCGGGGTCGGCGCCGCAGGCCTTGGAGTGGATGTGGACCCCGTAGCGGTAGCCGGGCTTCATGCCCGCCACGCGCAGTTCGACCCGCGTGGCGCCGTTGGCCGCGGTCTGCTGCCGCACGTTGATGAAGGAACCCTCCGGAACGAGGTTCTGGTCGTACGTCACGGCCTTCGACCCGGCGATCGCTTTCGCCGGGACGAACACGGCGGTGGTGTTCAGCGAGAAGCCGGCGGTGCTTCCGCTTCCGGTCGCGAACAGGGCTGCGGCGAGGGCGCCCGCGTATATGGCTGCCACCATGATGTGCACCTTTTTCCGCGCTGATGCGCTGTTTCTCTCGGGTGTGCGCCTGATGTCCGTGGAGCAGTGGATCCGGCGGGATGCGGGGATCCGGGAGACAGGCCTCTCCTCCGTTGCTACGGGACGCGCCGCCACTTCGCCGCCCGGGATGTGCCGCACGGGTGAACGCGTACGGCGGCGACGAAGGGTGCCCGGAAGGCCCGGAACCGCCCCATCGGCCCCCCTCGCCCCTGCTGTCACACCCCCGGCGTACGCTGTATGGCTGTCAACGGGGGAGCAACGGGAGTCGTGGTGTTCGAGAGCATGGGGTCACTGGCGGACGGACCGTGGATCTACGCCGTGGTGACCCTGTCCGTGCTGCTCGACGTGTTCGTGCCGGTGCTGCCCAGCGGTGTGCTGGTCATCGCGGCGGGTACGGCCGCCGCGGCGGGCTCCGGCGCGGCGACCGGCCAGGTCCCCCACGGCGTCCCGGACCTGCTCGCCCTGGTCCTGTGCGCGGCGACCGCCTCGCTCCTCGGCGATCTCGTGGCCTACCGCCTGGCCTGGCGGGGTGGCGAGCGGCTCGACCGGGCCATCGCCCGCTCCCGGCGGCTGACCAGCGCGCAGGAGCGACTCGGCGACGCCCTGGCGCGGGGCGGCGGCGCGCTCGTCGTGCTGGCCCGCTTCGCCCCCGCCGGCCGCTCGGTCGTCTCGTTCTGCGCCGGTGCCGCCCATCGCCGCGCCCGCGACTTCGTCCCCTGGTCCGCGCTGGCGGGCCTGTCCTGGGCGGCGTACAGCGTCGCCCTCGGCTACTACGGCGCCCAGTGGCTCGGCGCGACCTGGCTCGCCACGGGGGTGTCGCTGACGGCCCTGTTCGGCGCGGGCGCGGCGGCGGGCTACTTCGTGCGCCGCCGCCCGGCTTCCTGAACGCACGGACGCGCGGTGGCCCGGGCCCTTCCTCGTGACGCGCGGCGGGACCGGCCGCGGTCGGCCCCGCCGCGCGTCACCGTCCCGATGTCCGAACCTCAGCAGCTCGCCAGGTAGTTCGTCAGCGCGTTCTTCTCGGCGGTGTCGACCGAGAGGTCGTCGTAGTAATGACGCGTCCATGGCAAAGCCTTCCGGCGGGGCTCACGACTGGTTCGCGACCGGACTGTCCCCTCCCGTACGATGGGGGCGCGGAAGGGGAGTAGCCCTTCGCCGGACCGTCGACATACTGCTCAGTGAGCCTGAGCCGGCGCCCGGAGGCGGACCTCGAAGAGGCCGCCGGCGAGACCTTCGGCAAGCAGTGCACGCCCGTGCCGTCCGGCAGGGGCGCCGAGTGTGCTGCCATGCCGAGGTGTCAACGCGTGACGTACCCCACTCTCGGCGGGCAGCCCGACCGATTGAGGAACCTTGATCAGCATCACCGTGACGGCGCTCGTCTTCGGCGTCATCTTCCTCGCCGAACTGCCGGACAAGACCGCGCTCGCCGGCCTCGTCCTCGGCACCCGCTACCGGGCGAGCTACGTCTTCGCGGGCGTCGCCGCCGCCTTCCTGCTGCACGTCGTCCTGGCCGTCGCGGCGGGCAGCGTGCTGACCCTGCTGCCGCAGCGACTCGTGCACGCGCTGACCGGCGTCCTCTTCCTCGGTGGCGCGGCGATGCTGCTGCTGAAGAAGGGTGAGGACGAGGAGGAGATCAAGAAGCCCGCCGACCAGTCCTTCTGGAGGGTCGCGGGGACGGGCTTCATGCTCATCCTCGTCGCCGAGTTCGGCGATCTCACACAGATCATGACCGCCAACCTCGCCGCCCGGTACAACGACCCGATCTCCGTCGGTCTCGGTGCCGTCCTCGGGCTGTGGGCCGTCGCCGGGCTCGGCATCGTCGGTGGAAAGGCCCTGATGAAGAGGGTGCCGCTGCGGCTGATCACGCAGATCGCGGCGCTGCTGATGCTCGGGCTCGGCGTGTGGAGCCTGTACGAGGCGGTGGCGGGCTGAGGCGTCCGGCGAGCTGAACGGTGGGTGAACCCTCGCCGGAGGTGGTGGCGGGAACCGCATCTGGTTTTGTACCGTGGAGAAACAAAGTGGCCTCCGCCCGTTTTCCCTGACCGGCGGGCGGGGCCGCCTTGTCCCTCCCTTCTCCTCCCTCCCGGTCCCTCCTGGGTGGGATCGCCCTCGTCCCCGGGAGTCGCCGATGACGGCCACCGCCACGCCCGCCGTGCTCACCGCCCGCGCCCTCCTGCTCGACATGGACGGCACCCTCGTCAACTCGGACGCCGTGGTCGAGCGCGTCTGGCGGCGCTGGGCCGAGCGGCACGGGCTGGACGGCGACGAGGTGATGAAGGTCGTCCACGGCAGGCAGGGGCACGCCTCCATGGCCGTCCTGCTGCCCGACCGGCCCGTCGAGCAGAACCTCGCCGACAACGCGCGCATGCTCGCCGAGGAGACCGCCGATGTGGACGGTGTGGTGGAGGTGCCGGGGGCGAGCGCCTTCCTCGCCGCACTGCGGGGGCTTCCGCACGCGCTGGTGACCTCCGCCGACGTCGCGCTGTCCACCGCGCGCATGGGTGCCGCCGGGCTGCCGCTGCCGCGGGTGCGGATCACCGCCGAGTCGGTCGGCGCGAGCAAGCCCGACCCCGAGGGGTTTTTGAAGGGGGCCGCCGAGCTGGGCATGGCGCCGGGTGAGTGTGTCGTCTTCGAGGACTCGGGGGCGGGGATCGCGGCGGGGCGCGCGGCGGGGATGACCGTGGTGGGGGTCGGGCCGCGGGCCGGTGTGCACGGGCCCGATGTGGTGGTGCCCGATCTGACGCACGTGCGGGTGGAGGCGGGCGCCGAGGGGACGATCCGGCTGCACGTGCGCTGACACCGGGCGGAGCCCGGTGTGCGCGGACGACGGGGGGCGGCCTTGCGAGCCCGGCCACCGGGGCCGGCCTCGTGCGCGCTGACCACCGGAGGCTCCGCCCCCGGGCCCTGGGGGTTCCGTCCCCGGGTCTCCGCCCACCGGGGCTGCCCCGTGAGCCCCGACCACCGCGGCCACCGGGCCTTTGCCCACCCGCCATCCGAAACTGTCGGCTGAGAAGTGCCCCGCCCGCGCTGTGAAACCGTCGGCCGAGAGGTGGGCGCAGCCTCCACGTGGCCGGCGGAACCGTCGGTCCGAAGGAGTCGGTCAGTTGTCGGCTGTCTCCGCTTCGAGGCTCTTTCTCGTCGCCGGGCCGTACTCGCCGTAGGGGTCGGCAACGATGCCTCGGGCCAGTTGGTAATTGCGTACCGCGTCCTGGGTGGGGCGGGTGAAGGTGCCGTTGATCTGGTCGCCGTAGAGGTTCAACTGCTGTAGTCGGCGCTGGAGTTCGGTGACCTGCGGGCCCCTGTCGCCGAGTCGCAGTACCGGGGCGGCGGCGGGTGTGGGGCGGGCGGGGGCGGAGGCGGTCGCGGAGGAAGGCGTGGGGGAGGGAGGCCGGGACGCCTTCGGGGACGGTGTCGTGGGGGTCGGGGACGCGGACGGTGTCGCCGGGATCGGCGGGGCCGAGGGTGGGCGCACCCGGGAGCGGGACACGGCGGGGGAGTCCGGTGCCGTGGGGGACGCCGGAGCCGCCGTGCTCACGTCCGGGACGCTCGCCCTGACCTCCTGGGCGGCGGAGCGGTCCCGGGACGACGGGGTGTCGTACGAGAACAGCCCGCTCGCGAACCCGGCCGCCGCCACGGCCGCCACGCTCGCGCCCGCGACCGACAGCAGCGCGGCCCGCCCCCGGGACCGCCGGCGCGGCGCCCCGGAGGCATCGGGCCGCCCCTCTCCGCCCACCCGGTCCGCCTCCAGTGCCTCTCCAGCCTCCTCAGCCTCCCCGCCCCCGTCCTCGCCGAACACCCGCAGGTCGGTCGTGCGCGGTGCCGGTAACGGGGGCACGGGCAGGGTGGAGTCGGCGCGGACGTCGACCTCGACGTACGGGCGGATGCGGAGCGGGTCGAAGTCCTCGGCCGCGGCCGCTTCGGCCGTGCGCGTGTCGCGCAGCGCCTCGGCCGCCCGTTCGGTGCAGTCGCAGGACGGGCTGCGGTCCGGGCCGCGCGGTGCGCCGCACTCCGGGCAGGCGTGGCCCGCCGGGCCCGCGGGTCCCTCGGAATCAGTCACGCGTTCGTTCCTCCCCTCACAAGCTTCAGAGAATATGCGCGGCTTCTCCGCATCCGCCGCCGGAAACGCGGGACTCGACAGGCCATAACCGGTCACACCCACGACGATGGAAGTGACGCAATCCGAGCCTCCGGAGGTCTCCATGGCCCTCGACACGCACGGCGCGGCGAAGGATGCGAAGGGTGGCGAACACGTACCCGGCAGTGTGTTCGTCCCGATCGGCGCCCTGCTCCTCGGACTGCTGCTCGCCGCACTCGACCAGACCATCGTGTCGACAGCGCTGCCGACGATCGTGAGCGATCTCGGCGGGCTGGAGCACCTGTCCTGGGTGGTCACCGCCTATCTGCTGGCCTCGACCGCCGCGACCCCGCTGTGGGGCAAGCTCGGCGACCAGTACGGCCGGAAACGGCTGTTCCAGACGGCAATCGTGATCTTTCTCATCGGCTCGGCGCTGTGCGGCATGGCGCAGAACATGGGTGAGCTGATCGGCTTCCGCGCGCTCCAGGGCCTCGGCGGCGGCGGGCTGATGGTGCTGTCCATGGCGATCGTCGGCGACATCGTGCCGCCGCGTGATCGCGGGCGGTACCAGGGGCTGTTCGGGGCCGTGTTCGGGGCGACGAGTGTGCTCGGGCCGCTGCTCGGCGGGCTGTTCACCGAGCATCTGAGCTGGCGCTGGGTGTTCTACGTCAACCTCCCCGTCGGCGTCGTCGCGCTCGCCGTGATCGCCGCCGCCCTGCGCATCCCGCGCCGTACCGAACACCACGTCATCGACTACCTCGGCACCGTCCTGATCGCCTCCGTCGCCACCTGCCTGGTGCTCGTCGCCTCCCTCGGCGGTACGACCTGGGCGTGGGGCTCGGCACAGATCATCGGGCTCGCCGTGCTGGGCGTGCTGCTGGCCGTGGCCTTCGTGGCCGTCGAGCGCCGGGCCGCCGAACCGGTGCTGCCGACGGGGCTGTTCGGCATCCGCACCTTCACGCTCGCCGCCGTGATCAGCTTCATCGTCGGCTTCGCCATGTTCGGCGCCATGACCTACCTGCCGACCTTCCTCCAGGTCGTGCACCGGGTCTCGCCGACCATGTCCGGGGTGTACATGCTGCCGATGGTGTTCGGCCTGCTGCTGTCCTCCACCGTGTCCGGGCAGACCGTCAGCCGTACCGGGCGCTGGAAGGTGTTCCCGATCGTGGGCACCGCCGTCACCGCCGTCGGGCTGCTCCTGCTGCACCGGCTGACCGAGTACAGCTCGACCGCCGAGATGAGCGGCTACTTCTTCGTCTTCGGGCTCGGGCTCGGCCTGGTCATGCAGGTGCTGGTGCTCATCGTGCAGAACGCCGTGTCGTACGAGGACCTGGGCGTGGCCACCTCAGGCGCGACCTTCTTCCGCTCCATCGGCGCCTCCTTCGGAGTGGCCATCTTCGGCACGGTCTTCGCGAGCAGGCTCGGTGACAAACTCGCCGCCGCCTTCCGGGGCGTGAGCCTGCCGCCGGGGGTCGACGCGGGCACACTGAAGTCGGATCCGCGGGGCATCGCCGCCCTGCCGCCCGCGCTGCGTCCGGCGGCTCTGCACGCGTACGCCTCCGCCATCACCGACGTCTTCCTCTACGCCGCCCCGGCCGCCCTGCTCGGCTTCCTGCTGGCCTGGCTGCTGAAGGAGGACCGGCTGCGCGGCACGGTGACCGCGCCGGACGCCTCCGAGACCATCCCGCCCAACCCGGTCGAGCGCTCCTCCTACGACGAGGTCTGCCGGGCCCTGTCCCTGCTCGGCACCCGCGAGGGCCGCCGGGAGATCTACCGGGAGATCACCGAACGGGCCGGCTACGACCTGCTGCCCGCCGCCGGCTGGCTGCTGCTGCGCATCCGCAGGTACGGCTCGGTCGAGCCGGGCGTGCTCGCCGAGCGCGGTCCCATCCCGCTGGATGTGGTCCTCGCCGCCACCCGCCAGATCGAGGAACGGCGCCTGGCCGAACGCCGGGGACTGGACCTGTACCTGACCGACTCCGGCCGCCGGGCCGCCGAACGGCTGGCCGCGGCCCGCGAGGAGTCCCTGGCCGAACTGCTCGGCGACTGGTGGCGGCCTGACCGCTCGACCGACCTGACGCGGCTGGTGAAGGAACTCACCGGCGAGCTGTGCGGCTCCGCGCGCGAACAGCCCCGCGAGCAGCCGCGCGAGAGGACCCCGGCGCGCGCCACGAAGGTCACGTGACTCGGTCTACTCGACCGGCTCGGCCGACGGCCAGTTCCTTGCGGAACCAGCGCTCGGCGTACCGCTTGTCGTTGTGCGGCCCGGTCTCGGTGTAGCCGAGGCGGGCGTACAGGGCTCGGGCCTCGACCAGGTCCCCGCGGGTGTCGAGGAGCAGCCGCCGGGCGCCGAGGGCGCGGGCGGCGTCCTCGGCGGCGGCGACGAGCAGCGGGGCGCCGCCCGTGCCGCGCAGGTGCCGGTGCACGAACACCCGGGTGAGTTCGGCCGTGTCCGGGGCGAGCAGCCGTACGCCCGCCGAGCCGCCCGGCTCGCCGTCGTACCGGCCGACCAGCAACTGCCCGTCGGGCGGCGCGAGTTCGGCGCCGGTCTCGGCGGCGACGCACCGCTCCAGTTCGACCGGGTCGGTGCGGTGCCCCTCGTGCAGCAGGTACCAGCGGTCGCTGACCTCCGTGTAGTACGCCCGCCACAGCGCGGCGGCGACCGGAGAGTCGTACGGCTCGGGGCTGATGGTCCACGTCATGCGGGTCATTGTGGGCCGCCCCGCCGTTCGCCCGCCGCCCGCTTTTCTCCGCGCGCTGCCCGCGCGCCGTCCTCGCACTGCCGTCACACTGTCGTCCGTGAACCGCACCGACCGTCTCTACGCCCTCGTCGAGGAGCTGCGCGCCGCCGCGCCCCGTCCCCGCAGCGCCCGCGCGCTCGCCCGGCGCTTCGAGGTCAGCGTCCGTACGATCGAGCGGGACCTGGCCGCGTTGCAGCAGTCCGGGGTGCCGATCCACGCCGAACCGGGCCGCAGCGGCGGGTACGTGCTGGACCGGCGGAGCACGCTGCCGCCGCTCGCGATCACCCCGGCCGAGGCGACCGCCCTGGCCGTCGGGCTCCAGGCGCTGGCCGGGACGCCGTTCGCGGCGGACGCGCGCAGCGCGCTGCACAAGGTGCTGGCGGTCATGCCGGAGCGGGAGCGCCGGGCGGCGGACGAACTGGCCGACCGGGTACGGCTGTTGGTGCCGGTGTCCGGGCCGGGCCGCCCCGCCGGGCCGGTGGTGCCGGGCGCGCTGCGGGAAGCGCTGACGGCGGGCCGGGTGCTGCGGCTGCGCTACGCCGACGCGGCGGGCCGGATCACCGAGCGGGACGTCGAACCGCTCGGCTTCCTCGGCGGCACGGAGCACTGGTACCTGGCCGGCTGGTGCCGGCTGCGGGACGCGCCGCGCGGCTTCCGGCTGGACCGGGTGCGCGCCGCGACGGCCCTGGACGAGCGGGCCCCGCACCGGGACGTCGATCTCGCCGCGCTCGACACCCTCGGTACGGACGTCGTCCCCCTCGACGCGGCCCCCGCCCGCTGACCGGGAAGGCGGATGTGACGGCAAACACCGACAGGGGGGTGTCGCGGACGGGGCGCAGGCTGGTCCCCATGACGACAACGACGCAGCACGCGACCGCCTCCGCCTCCGCCGACGCCACGACCTCCGCTCCCGCCGTTTCCGGCACCCTCACCCCCGCCACCGGCAGCGCCCTCGTGGACCGCTGGACCGGCCTGTGGAACGGCGACTTCCGCGACCCGGAGGCCTTCCTCGCGCCCGGCTTCCGCATCCGCTTCGCCAACGAGCCCGAGCGGGCGGCCACCGACGGGCTGCGCGGCCCGGCCGGAATCGTGGGCCTGATCTCCGACTGGCGCGACCAGAGGCCCGGACTGGTGTACACGGTGGACGGCACCCCGCTGGTGGACGCCGGGCTGGGACAGATCGCCTGCCGCTGGTACGTGACCCGGGCGGACGGCGTGCAGAAGAGCGGGATCGATGTCCTGGCGGTGACGGACGGACGGATCACGACCGTCTGGTCGGTCAGCGGCCTGCGCCGTTTCGCGGACTGACCACCGTTTGCGGCACCCCTTGCGGGTCACCCGGAGGGGGAGCCGGCCGGCGGGGCCGGTCGAGCGGAGGGGAACCGTGTCCATAGGCATGATCGTGATCGTGATCGTGGCGGTCGTGGTCGTCGCCGCGGCCGCCTCGCTGGTCCTGCGCGCCCGCGGACGCTACGGCGGGTCGCGCCTGAAGCGGCGCTTCGGGCCCGAGTACGAGCGGACCGTCGAGGACCACGGCGGGGACACCAAGGCGGCCGAACGTGAACTGGCCGAGCGGGTCGATCGCCACGGTGGCCTGCGGGAGCGGCCGCTGGACCCGGAGGGGCGGGAGCGTTACGCGGCCCGCTGGACGGCCGTGCAGGAACACTTCGTCGACTCGCCGCGGCAGGCGGTGGCCGAGGCCGACCGGCTGCTGACGGAACTCGCCGTCGCGCGCGGCTACCCGGACGGCGGGCGCTACGAGGAGCGGTTCGCCGCGCTGTCCGTGCACCACGCCGACCACGTCGACGGCTATCGGCAGGTGCACCGCGTCGCGCGCGCCGGGGCGAGCGACCCGATGACCGAGGCCGGCTTCGGCACCGAGGAGATGCGCACGGCGCTCGTCGGAGCCCGCCCCCTCTTCGACGACCTGACCGACTCTCCCCGGCAGGCGGGCCGCCACCTGAAAGGGAGTTGAGCATCATGTCGGACAGGACGAGCGGGTCCGGCGACGAGCGCCGCACCGGCCGCCTCCCCGAGCCGCCGGACGAGGAGTGGACCCCCGAGGACGTCTCGCCGGGTGAGCGCGCACCGGATGACCTCCGGGCGGCGAATGTACCGAGGGACCCCCTGCCCGAGGAACGCCTCCCCGGCGAGCCTCCGCCGCCGGAGCCGCCGTTCCGTCTTCCCGGCTCGGTCGGACCCGGCAGGGAGGGACTGACGGGCGACGACCTCGCCCCCGAGGACGCCCCTGTGCATCGTCCCGGCCCGGAGGGCACCGGTCCGCCGCGCCTGCCCGCGGACGACGACGAGCGAACCGGAACGGAGGGACTGCGCCCCGGCACGGAGGACCTGGCCTCCGCCACGGGCCCCGCAGCACCGACGGGCGCTCCGGGCCGCGCGACCGGCGCCCAGCCGCCGGGCACGCACCCCCCGGCACACGGAAGCGGCAGGCCGGGCGGGGGCCGCATGGCCGGTGAAGATGCCATGCCGGGCGAGCGGGCGGTCGGCTCAGGCCTGATGGGTGACGTGGGTCGGTCGGCTGACGGCGGCAGCGAGGCATCAGGAGAGGACGGTCGGATGGCCGGTGAAGGGAGCATGCCGGGGGAGCGGGCGGTCGGTGTTGGCCGGGACGAGGGCCGTGTGGCCGGCGGGGAGAGCGTGGCGGCAGGGGAGGGCGGTCGGATGGCCGATGGAGGCGCGAGGCGGGGGGAGCGGGCGGTCGGCGGAGGGCAGATGGGTGACGTGGGCCGGGACGAGGGCTCGGAGGGTCGGATGGCAGGCGAGGGCATGAGGCCGGGCGGGCGGGAGGCCTCGTACGAGAGTCCGATGCCGGACGACGGGCTGGGCGTCCCGGGGACCGGTGAGACGTCGGCGCGCGAGGCGCGCGGCAGTGAGTCCCCGGGGTCCGACGCCTGGCCGACCGCGCCGGGGGCCGCCCACGCCGGTACCGGCGCCCCTCTGCTGTCCCACGAGGAGACCGACCGCTGGGAGCGCCGGATGCGGGAGCTGGCCGTCGGGTTCGTGGAGGAGCCCCGCCAGGTCGTGGAGGAGGCCGATCACGCGCTGGAGGAGATCGCCGGGCGGTTCGAGGCGGCCGTGGAGCGGCGGCGGCGTACCCTGCGGCGGTCCTGGGAGGCCTCCGAGGACCGCGGACCGGGCACCGAGGCCGACACCGAGCAACTGCGGCTCGCGCTGCGGGACTACCGGGACCTGGCCGAGCGCCTGCTACACATCTGAACGCTGGCCCGCGGCGGCGGCCCTGCGCTGCCGCCACTCCCGTACGACCTCCTCGACGTCGTACGGCTTCTTGCCCAGCGGCGGCCCCGGCTGGGGCTTGAACATCATGTCCTTGATCTTGACGTTGACGTCCTCGATGATCCGCCGGGCGATCCGCTCCGAGGGGGCCGCGTAGGCCGCCTCCAGCGCGTCCTCGGCCTCCTTGCGCAGCGCGAGCGCGGGCGGCAGGACGGACAGGCCCTCGCGCGCCATCTTCCGCTTGATCCACCACAGTTCGTCGTACGTGGAGTCGACCTCGGCGGACAGCGGTTCGCCCGCTCCCGCCAGCCGCTCGAACTCCCCGCGCCCCTGCGCGTCACGAATCTGCTTGTCGACCCAGTTCTCGAACGGCACACCCGGTGGCTTTCGCTCGGTCATGAGTCCCATTGTGCCGGACGCGGTTCGCCGGGGCGTTCTATCATGCGGCGGCGGCAGACGACCGGTCTCGCGGCCGGATGACTCAGGGGGAAACGCGCGTGCTGGAACTCACCATGGCCACCGTCTCCGAGGCCGACGCCGGAGCCACGGCCGGTATGACGATGGCCGAGGCGCCGAGCGAACCGGGCGCGGCGCTCCGGGTCGGCCGGGACGCGGCCCTGTGCCGGCTGGTCACCCCCGAGGACTGGCTGTTCGTCTCGCGCGTCCACCTGGAGTTCCAGTGCGGCCCGGACGGCGGCTGGCAGGTCACCTGGCTGCGCGGTTCGCAGGCCGAGCCGGCCGCCGAAGTACGGCTCACCGGGGGCGAGTTGGACCAGCCCCTCGGCTACGGCTCGACGGTACGGCTGCCGCACGGCGGGTCCGGCGAGATCGTCGTCCAGGACCGCACCGCGCCGCGCAGCGTCAACGTCGGCTTCTACCACGAGGTGTGAGCCGCCGCCCGGGGCCGTGGAGCCCATGGGCATGGAGCCCGTCGAGCCCGTGATGAGGGCTCAGGCCAGGACGCGGGCCAGCGCGAAGCCGTCGTAGCCCTTGCTGCCGACCGTCTGCAGCGCCGTACCGCTCAGCCTCGGGTGACCGGCGATCAGCTCGATGGCGGCGCGGGTGCCGAGCACGTCCGGCTCGGTGCTGTCCGGGTCGGCGACCCGGCCGCCGCGCACCACGTTGTCGACCACGATCAGGCTGCCGGCGCGGGTGAGCCGCAGCGCCCACTCCACGTAGTGCGCGTTGTTGGCCTTGTCGGCGTCGATGAAGACGAGGTCGAAGGGGGGCGGGTTCTCGTCGGCGAGCTTCGGCAGCGACTCCAGGGCCGGGCCGACCCGCACCTCCGCGACCCGGTCCAGGCCCGCCCGCGCGATGTTGCGGACCGCGACCTCGGCGTGCTTGGCGCTGTACTCCAGCGAGACCAGCCGGCCGTCCTCGGGCAGCGCCCGGGCCAGCCAGATCGTGCTGTACCCGCCGAGCGTGCCGATCTCCAGGACGCTGCGCGCGCCCTGCACCTGCGCGAGGAGCTGGAGGAACTTGCCCTGCGCGGCGGTGACGGCGATGTGCGGCAGTCCGGCGGCGTCGTTCTCCCGCAGGGCGGCCTGGAGCGCCTCGTCGTCGGGCGCCAGGTGGCTGGTGAAGTAGTCGTCGACGTCGTCCCAGAGCTGCGAGCCGGTCATGCTCCTGCTCCCTTTCCCGAGTGCCTGCGCTTCCCCTGCGACGTCATCGTCTCAGCCCGGGGGCGCGGAGGGGGAGATCGGCGGCGCGTCCGAAGCGGGCGGCCACGGCGACGCCCCGGGGGCGCGGGGCCGTACCGACATACGGCTTCGCCGCCGGGGCGGAACCCGACGGCGGCGATCCGCGGCCTGCGACGGTGAATAGGGCTTACGGCGCTCGGCCGGCCTGCTTCGCCGCCGGGGTGGTACTTGGCGGCGGCGATCCGCGGCCTGCGACGGTGAATAGGGCTTACGGCGCTCGGCCGGCCTGCTTCGCCGCCGGGGCGGAACCCGGCGGCGGCGATCCGCGCCCTGCGACGGTGAATAGGGCCTACGGCGCTCGGCCGGCCTGCTTCGCCGCCGGGGTGGTACTTGGCGGCGGCGATCCGCGCCCTGCGACGGCGAGTGGGGCCTACGGCGGCGAGTGGGGCCTACGGCGCTCAGTCCGCCTGCTCCACCGCCGGGGCGGAACCCGGCAGGGGGCGTCCGGCGCTCTCCGACATCCGCCAGACCGCGAAACCGCCGATGACAGCCGCGGCCATCATGTAGTACGCGGGCATCATCATGTTCCCCGTCGCGCCGATCAGCACCGTGACCACCAGCGGCGTCGTCCCGCCGAACAGGGACACCGAGACGTTGAAGCCGATGGACAGGGAGCCGTAGCGGACCCGGGTCGGGAAGAGGGCGGGCAGCGCGGCCGGCATGGCCGCCGTGAAGCAGACCAGGAGCAGGCCCAGCGCGCCCATGCCCAGGGCGACGGCGAGCAGACTGCCCTGGCGGATCAGCAGCAGCGCGGGCACGGACAGCAGCAGGAAGCCCGCGCAGCCCGCCGCGATGACCGGCCGGCGGCCCACCCGGTCGCTCAGCGCGCCCGCGAACGGCTGGACGATCATCATCAGGGCCATCACGCCCAGCACGACCAGCAGCCCGTGCGTCTCGTCGTACTTCAGCTCGCTCGTCAGATAGCTCGGCATGTACGACAGCAGCATGTAGTCGGTGACGTTGAAGACCAGCACCAGGCCCATGCACAGCAGCAGGGCCTTCCACTGCCCGGCCACCATCTCGCGCAGCGGCACCTTCGGCCGCTCCGCCGCCGCCTTCTCGACCTCCGCGGCGAACGCCGGGGTCTCCTCCAGCCGCATCCGCAGGTACAGGCCGATGACGCCCATCGGGCCCGCGATCAGGAACGGGATCCGCCAGCCCCAGGACAGCAGGTCGGCGGACGACAGCAGCGCGGTCATCAGCGTGACCAGCCCGGCGCCGCCGATGTACCCGGCGAGCGTGCCGAACTCCAGCCAGCTGCCGAAGAAGCCCCGCTTCTTGTCGGGCGCGTACTCGGCGATGAAGGTGGACGCGCCCGCGTACTCGCCGCCGGTCGAGAAGCCCTGCACCAGACGGGCCGCGAGCAGCAGCAGCGGCGCGCCCACGCCGATCGACGGGTACGACGGGATCAGGCCGATGGCGAACGTGCCCGCCGCCATCATGATCATCGTGACGGCGAGCACCTTCTGGCGGCCCACCCGGTCGCCCAGCGGACCGAAGACCATCCCGCCCAGTGGCCGCACGAGGAACGCCGCGGCGAAGGCGCCGAACGTCGACAGCAACTGCGCGGTCGGGTTGCCGGACGGGAAGAAGACCTTGCCCAGGGTGACCGCGATGTAGCTGTAGACGCCGAAGTCGAACCACTCCATGGCGTTGCCGAGGGCGGCGGCCTTCACGGCGCGCTTGACCAGCGCCGGATCGGTGACGGTGACCTCGGCACGGGCCTTCGCGGCCCGCGCGGTCTTCGGATACGGGGTGACGGCTGTGGCGACTGCCAAAACGAAGCTCGCCTACCTCTCGACGGGGACAGGGACGCGGTCCGTACGGCGACGCTGCCGGGATACGGTCCGAAAAACGACCATAGAGGGGTTTGTGCCCCTTACGCACGGTACGCACATGGCTGCATAGCGCAGCCAAATGCTGCGCACGCAGGTACGTCTGCCCGCTCCACGCGCCGTACTCCACTCCCGCACTGTGATCCTTGTCGCGCCCCGCAACCGCAACCGCGCAGGCCGCGGACTGTCGTCATCCGGACAAAAGGTGAACGAAAGCCGGACGAAAGCCGGGCGGACGTCAGGTGAAGCGGGGGTTGCCCGCGTCTTCCCGTAAGGGGTCTGCGAGGCTCATGAGGAGACTCAGAGGTTTCGCAGAGGAACGTGGCGTACAGGGCGCCGGACAACGGGGCGGGAGGCCGACGGGGCGTGGCGAACGTGGAGCACAGCGGGCGACCGACGGATGCCTTCGGGCCGGCCCCCACCGAAGCAGGGCTGCGCGCGACCCGGTTCGCGCTGTGGGCCGTGGCCGTGCTCCTCGCCGTACGGCAGCTGGCCGTCGTCCTCAGCACCCCCAGCGGAGAGCGGCTGACCGACCTGGAGACCTGGGTCGGCCCGCACGGCGTCCTCCACGTGGACGGGTCCATCTACGACTCCACGCGCTTCACCGGCACCCCCTTCGGCGGGCTGGTCCTCAAGCCGCTGACCCGCTCCGCGCAGGCCGCGCTCGGCTGGGGCTGGACCTTCGGCAGCCTGCTGCTGGTCGTCGTCCTCGGCGTGGTCGCCGCCCGCGCGCTGCCCCGGCCGGTCAGCCGCCGCACCTCGCTGCTGGCCACACCGGTCGCGATCAGCCTGCTGATGCTGTCGCTGCCGGTGCGCAACGCCCTGTGGCTCGGCCAGACCAGCATCATCCCGGTGCTCCTCGTGCTGCTCGGCTGCTTCGCGGTACGCGGGGAGCGCACCGGAGGGCTGTGCATAGGCCTGGCCGCCGCGCTCCAGCCGACCCTGCTGCTGTTCGCCCCGCTGCTGTGGTTCACCGGCCGCCGCCGGGCCGCGCTGAGCACGGGCGCCACCTTCGGTGTCCTCACCGCGCTCGCCTGGGCCGCGCTGCCGAACGACTCGTACGCGTACTGGGTGCACCACATGGCCGGAGTGGGCCTCGGCGGCAAGGCCGACGCCCTCGGCAACCAGTCGCTGCACGGAGCGCTGCTGCGCCTCGGTCTGTTCGGCCGGCCCGAGATCGCCGTCTTCCTGCTGCTGGCCTCCGCCGTCGCGGCCCTCGCCGTGCGCCGCGCGGTGCGCTACGCCGCCGACGGCCAGCTGCTGCTCGCCGTCGCCGTCACCGGCTGCGCCGTCGTCGCCGTCTCGCCCACCGCCTGGCAGTACCAGCTGCTGTGGGTGCTGCTCGCCGTGGTCGGCCGGGTCGGCAGACGGGCCTCCGACCGCTACGTCTGGCCGGTCGCCGTCGTCCTCGTCACCACGCTCCCGACGGCGATGATGCTGCCGAACACGCCGGTGATGTACCCGCTGCGGGACAACCTCGTCCTGCTCGCGGCCCTGGCCGCCGCGACGGCCGTCCCCTTCCTGTCCCGGACGTCCCCCTCCTACCGGGCTCCGATCCCGACGGAGTACGCCCCGCCGGTCCCGGCCCGCTTCCGGCGCGTCCCGCTCCTGCCCCTCCTGCGCCGGGTGCTGACCCGCCCGAACCTGCTGCTGGAACTGCTCCTCATCCGTGTCGTCTACGCCGCCTACTCCCAGGTCCGGCTCGCCGCGACCGGCGGCACCGTCTCCGGCGGCCGGGCGCGCGCCGAGCACCACGGGCACATCGTGCTCGGCATCGAGCGCTTCCTGCACATCGACATCGAGCACTGGGCCAACCACGCGGTCGCGAAGATCGAGTGGCTGCGGGACTTCTTCGGCTTCTACTACGAGTCCTTCCACTTCGTCGCGCCCCTGTCGATCCTGGCCGTCCTCTACTGGCGGCGCCCCGTCGACTACCGCTGGGCCCGCGCCTCCCTCGGCTTCGCCACCTTCCTCGCCCTGATCGGCTTCTGGCTCTTCCCGCTGGCCCCGCCCCGCCTGATGCCGGGCCTCGGCATCATCGACACCGTCCACGGCGTCCAGGACTTCTCCAAGCCCGACTACGGCGCCCTGACCGCGCTCACCAACCAGTACGCGGCGATGCCGTCGCTGCACTTCGGCTGGTCCCTGTGGTGCGGCCTGGTCATCGCCGTCATCGCCCCGAAGCGGTGGATGAAGGCCCTCGGCCTCCTGCACCCCCTCCTCACGGTCTCGGCCATCATCGTCACCGGCAACCACTGGATCCTGGACGCGATCGGCGGCGCGGCGGTGGTGCTGGCCGGCTTCGGCCTGTCGTACGCCTTCCAGGGACCGAGGGCGAAGAGGACCGCCGCCTGCGCGGGTGACCCGACGGCCATGTCCGAGTCAGAGGCGGGGAACGCCGTCGGTCCCGGTCCCGCACTCGAACCAGACCGACTTGCCGGTCCCGGCCGGTGACACACCCCACTTGTCGACCACGCCGTCCAGCAGGACGAGGCCGCGTCCGCACTCCATCTCGTGGCCCACGTCCCGTCCGGTCACGGGGAGTTGGCCGAAGCCGTCGGTCACCTCGGCCCGTACGCCCGCCGTCTGCCGCGCGAGCAGCACCGTGCAGCGGCGGTCGGGCACGTGCCGTACGACGTTGGCGACCAGCTCGCTGACGCCCAGCTCCACGGCGAACGTCAGCTCCGCCAGCTCCCATTCGCACAGGAGCGAGCGGACGATACGGCGGATGTGGCGGACGGAGTGCTCGCTGACGGTGAGCCGCATGCGGTACTGGGGAGTGTGGGGAATGTTCAGGTTCACAGGACGAGGCTGACATCGCGTCACTACTGTGGGCAACGGATCGGATACAACGCGTTCCGCCGTCAAAGGAGTTGCCAGAGAGGGGACCGACCCACCGTGGCCCACACCCCGGCGCCTCGCCGCTCGACTACTACGGCTTCGAACTGCGCCGGTACCGCGAGGCGGCGGGGCTGACGCAGAAGCAGCTCGGGGACATCATCAATTACACCGTCCCTGGTGTGCCAGATCGAGACGGCCAGGAAGGTGCCGACGGTCGAGTTCAGCGAGCGGGTGGACGCGGCGCTGGGGACGGGCGGGGCGTTGTCCCGGCTGGTGGATCTGGTGTTGCGCAGTCAGTTGCCGGCGTGGTTCAGGGAAGTGGCAGAGCTTGAGGCGCGGTCCACGCAGATGAACACCTTCCACACGCACCTGGTTCACGGGTTGTTGCAGACTCCGGCGTACGCACGTGCAGTGCTCGGCGTGCTCGACCAGGCCAAACTCGATGACCGCACGGCCGCCCGGATGGCCCCGCAGCGCATCTTCGAGAAGGGCCGGCCTCCGCACTTCTGGGCGGTGGTCAGTGAGGCGGCACTCTGGCAGGAAACCGGCGGCCCGGAGGTCATGCGGGAGCAACTGGCGCACTTGTTGTCGTATGAGGGGCACCGCCTGATCAACATCCAGGTGCTGCCCTTCTCAGCCGGGGCCCACGCCGGTTCGCAAGGCTCGTTCGACCTCTTCCACTTCGCGAGCGACCCTTCCATCGTGTACACCGAGGGCTACAGCAGTGGGCATCCGACCGCGAACCCGGACACTGTCAAGGACTGCTCGCTCCGTTGCGATCATCTGCAAGCCGCCGCGCTCTCCATCAGGGACTCGGCGGTGCTGATCCGGCGCGTGATGGAGGACCGCTTTGCAGAGCAAGTGGCGTAAGTCCAGCTACAGCGGAGATCAGGGCGGCTCGTGCGTCGAGTGTGCGACGCTCGGCCCGCTCGCCTGGCGCACGTCGTCGTACAGCGGTGACCAGGGCGGTGAATGCGTCGAGGTGGCCGACACCCCCTGCGCCACCGTGGCCGTGCGCGACTCCAAGACCCCGGCGGGACCGGTCCTCGCTCTCGGCCCCGCCGCCTTCGCCACCTTCGTGAACTGGGCCGCTACAGCCGCTGGATGATCGTGCCGGTGGCCAGGCCGCCGCCCGCGCACATCGTGATGAGGGCGAACTCCTTGTCCGTGCGCTCCAGTTCGTGCAGGGCGGTGGTGATCAGGCGGGCGCCGGTCGCGCCGACCGGGTGACCGAGGGCGATCGCGCCGCCGTTGACGTTGACCTTGCCCAGGTCCTGCTCGAAGACCTGGGCCCAGCTCAGGACGACGGACGCGAAGGCCTCGTTGACCTCCACGAGGTCGATGTCCGTCAGGGTCATCCCGGCCTTGCCCAGGACGGCGCGGGTCGCGTCGATCGGGCCGTCGAGGTGGAAGTGGGGGTCGGCACCGACCAGGGCCTGGGCGACGATCCGGGCCCTCGGCCGCAGCTTCAGGGCGCGGGCCATCCGCTTGGAGGCCCACATGACGGCCGCCGCGCCGTCGGAGATCTGCGACGAGTTGCCCGCCGTGTGGACGGCTGTCGGCATGACCGGTTTCAGGCCCGCCAGCGCCTCCGGCGAGGTGTCGCGCAGGCCCTCGTCCTTGTCGACCAGGCACCACATGCCCTGCCCGGCGTACTGCTCCTCCTCGGTGGTCGGCACCTGCACGGCGAACGTCTCGCGCTTGAAGCGTTCCTCCGCCCAGGCGAGGGCCGCGCGCTCCTGGGAGAGGAGGCCCAGTCCGTCGACGTCCTCACGCGTCAACCCCCGGTGGCGGGCGATGCGTTCGGCCGCCTCGAACTGGTTGGGCAGGTCGACGTTCCACTCGTCCGGGAACGGCTTGCCGGGGCCGTGCTTGGAGCCCGAGCCCAGCGGCACCCGGGACATGGCCTCCACACCGCAGCTGATCCCCACGTCGATCACGCCGCCCGCGACCATGTTGGCCACCATGTGCGAGGCCTGCTGCGAGGAGCCGCACTGGCAGTCGACGGTCGTCGCGGCCGTCTCGTAGGGCAGGCCCATGGCCAGCCAGGCGGTGCGCGCGGGGTTCATGGACTGTTCGCCGGCGTGGGTGACCGTGCCGCCGACGATCTGCTCGACCGCGTCGGCGGGGATGCCGGTGCGGCCGAGGAGTTCACGGTAGGTCTCGCCCAGGAGGTAGGCGGGGTGCAGGTTGGCGAGCGCGCCGCCGCGCTTGCCGATCGGGGTGCGGACGGCTTCGACGATCACGGGTTCGGCGGCCATGGACGGGTCCTCTCCGAGGGCTCTCCTCCGGAACGTGCCAGAATTAGTACGCGTTCTAGTTCTGAGGGCAGTTTGCTGACGTGACGTCCATCACCGCAAGGGTCTTGCAGCGGATCGGTGCCGGATTGGGGTGGCCGTACCCCTTGCGACTTGTAGAACCCGTTACTACGTTCACCGAACCCGCTGATGGACCGTCAGAACGGACGGGAGCCGCCGATGCACTGCCCCGCGCTGCCCGACGGGTTCGACCTCACCGACCCCGATCTCCTCCACCACCGCGTACCCCTCCCGGAGTTCGCCGAGCTGCGCCGCACCGAACCGGTCCGCTGGATCCCGCAGCAGCGGGGCGTCGCGGGCTTCGCCGACACCGGCTACTGGGCCGTGACCCGGCACGTGGACGTCAAGTACGTCTCCACGCACCCCGAACTCTTCTCCTCGACTCTCAACACCGCGATCATCCGCTTCAACGAGCACATCCAGCGCGACGCGATCGACGCCCAGCGCCTCATCCTGCTCAACATGGATCCCCCGGAACATACGCGCGTCCGGCAGATCGTGCAGCGAGGCTTCACGCCACGTTCCATCCGCGCGCTGGAGGAGCGGCTGCGCGCGCGGGCGGAGGCGATCGTCTCGGCCGCCCGCGCACGCTCCGGGCCCTTCGACTTCGTCACCGAGGTCGCCTGCGAGCTGCCGCTGCAGGCCATCGCCGAACTGATCGGCGTACCGCAGGAGGACCGGTCCAAGATCTTCGACTGGTCCAACAAGATGATCGCCTACGACGATCCGGAGTACGCCATCACGGAGGAGGTCGGCGCCGAGTCGGCGGCCGAGATCATCGCCTACGCGATGAACATGGCCGCGGAGCGGAAGAGGTGCCCGGCCAAGGACATCGTGACGACGCTGGTGGCGGCGGAGGACGAGGGCAACCTGAACTCCGACGAGTTCGGGTTCTTCGTGCTGATGCTGGCGGTGGCGGGCAACGAGACGACCCGGAACGCCATCACGCACGGGATGCACGCGTTCTTGACCCACCCCGAGCAGTGGGAGCTGTTCCGGCGCGAGCGGCCGGGGACGACGGCCGAGGAGATCGTGCGCTGGGCGACCCCGGTCAACGCCTTCCAGCGGACGGCCACCGAGGACACGGAGCTGGGCGGGGTGCTGATCAAGGAGGGCGACCGCGTCGGCCTCTTCTACGCCTCCGCCAACCACGACCCGGAGGTCTTCGCCGCCCCCGACGCCTTCGACATCACCCGGGATCCCAACCCGCACCTGGGTTTCGGTGGCGGCGGTCCGCACTTCTGCCTCGGCAAGTCCCTCGCCGTCCTGGAGATCGACCTCATCTTCCACGCGATCGCCGACGCCATGCCCGGCCTGCGGCTGGCCGAGGAGCCGCGTCGGCTGCGCTCGGCGTGGATCAACGGGGTCAAGGAACTCCGGGTCACCACCGCCTGAGCGGGCCGCACGGGCGGGAGGGAAGCCGTCGGGCCGCGGGGCGCGAGCGGTGCGTCCGGCCCACCGGATCGACTGCGAAGAGGGCGACTCACTCGGACAGCCCGGAGCAAGGCCGCTCACCGGGCGAACCGGGCACCCACGGCCCGCTAGTCGGCCGATGGGGTGGCGGGTGCCGGTGGGCGGTTACTCGGGGTCGGGGCGATCGCGGCCGGTGTTGGCGGAGATGGTCGCCCTGCTCCTGCCCGTTGGGTGCGGGGGGCGGCGTTCGCCGGGGTGCCAAGGTGCGCGGGGTGCGGGCGGGGCGGTCGCTCGTGGTCCGAGGCGATCGCCGTCGGCGCGGGCGGGGCGGTCGCCCTGCTCCTGCCCGCTTCGGCGCCCGTTTGGTGCGGGGGGCGGCGTTCGCCGGGGTGCTGAGGCGGGCGGGATGCCGGTGGGGTGGTTACTCATGGCCCGAGGCGACCACCGCGAGCGTGGCCGAGACGGCCGCCGCGATCGCGAGCGGGATGCCGGGGCCGTGGTGGAGGAGCAGCCACGCGCCCAGCAGGGCACCGGCGAACATGGCGATCACCGAGGCCGTGCGGCGCGGCGAGCGATGCCCGGTGGCGTCGCCGAGCCGGGACTCGGAGGCCAGACCGGTCAGGGTCATCGTCAGCACGGTGGTCGTCAGATCGGCGATGCCCAGCTTGCGGACGGTGGCGTTGCGCAGGCCCATCGCGTACCCGGTCAGGGCGATCAGGGCGTAGACGGTGCCGGTGGCGTGCGGCCAGGCGAAGGCGATCGCCGCCGACAGCCCTACCAGGGCCGCCTCCGCCATCAGGGTCAGCCGGGTCCAGCGGCGGCGCGAGCCCTTGCCGACCCGCGCCGCCAGCCGGCCGCCGGTCACCGCGCCCAGCAGGAAGCAGCCCAGCGAGGTGGCCGTGTGCGGGACCGAGAAGCCGGGCGCGCCGGCCGCCGCGAACCCCAGGACGACGACGTTGCCGGTCATGTTGGCCGTGAACACCCGGCCCAGCCCCAGGTAACTGACGGCGTCGATCAGCCCGCTGACCACGGTCAGCATCAGCAGCACGAGCACCAGACGCAGCCCGCGCGCCTCCGGGTCGGGTGCGGCCGCCTGCGCGGTCCGAGCCGTCGTCATGGTTCCTCCGGTGGCCGGACGGACGGGTGGGGCCCGGGGCGACCCCACCACGGCACAACTCCACCACGGGCGCGGTGGAATCGCGGAGCGAAATGCGCGCGCACCCTCGCCCGGCGGGGGAGAGGGTGCGCGCGTGAGAGAGGGGTGGCGGGGCCGGCCGGCTCAGTACCAGCCGTTGGCCTGCCAGAAGCTCCAGGCCTTGACCGGGCTGCCGTAGCGGGAGTTCATGTAGTCCAGACCCCACTTGATCTGGGTGGCCGGGTTGGTCTTCCAGTCGGCGCCGGCGGAGGCCATCTTCGAGGCCGGCAGGGCCTGGACCAGGCCGTAGGCGCCGGAGGACGCGTTGGTGGCCTTCGGGTTCCAACCGCTCTCCCGCGACACGATCTTGCTGAACGCGTTGAACTGCGCGGCGTCCGGGATCATCTTGTGCGCGATCGCCTGGGCGGAGGAGGCCGACGCGGGCGTGGCGGCCTGGGCGGGCGCCGCGGTCAGAGCCAGACCGGCGGTGGCGGCGGCCACGGCGGCGGTGGTGAGGGCCTTCTTCGGGGAAGCGATGCGGCGGATGAAGGAGACGGACACGGAGAACCTCTTGCGTCGGGGACAGGGGGGTCGCCCGTATGCCGTTGCCGTGGACACCGTTCGTGCGATGCGCCGGGCCGCATACCTGGGCGCCGCGGCCCGTGGGGGCTCGTGGCGCCTGGCGACGTCATCCAGAGAAACAGGCCCGGGACGTGCCCGCAATGACCCCTTTTACTAGTTGTGGCCGGACCGGCCGGGATCGTCGGGTCTGTGGCCTGGGTCTCAATGCGCAGGTCGGCGGGGGTGCCCGAAGGGACGTATCGGACATTCGGGGCTACGGCCCCGGATCGTAGGTGATCTGGGTCATGTGGGGTGCTTCACCGCGGGGGCGTCACTGGGTGAGGCGGCGTGTCCGCCCCGTGACGGCTCCCGGCCCTCGAATGTGACCGCCGTCTCGAAGGCGGCCCGCCGGGTGGCCCGGCGCAGCGCGCGCAGCACCGCCGGGCCGAGGGCGAGGGTCAGCGCCACCGTGCACACCGCCCGGCCCAGGTCCCAGCCGAGCGAGGTGGCCAGGCAGTACGCGACGAACCGGGCCAGGTTGGCGGGGACGGAGGCGTGCGCGTCGAAGGAGATGTTCGAGGCGGCGCCGCCGAGGAAGGGCCAGCCGGCGAGGTTCATGACGGTGCCGTAGGCGAGGGAGGCGAGGAATCCGTACCCGGCGAGCAGGAGCAGCTCCCCCCTGCCGCGCAGCCGCACCGGCCAGGGCAGCAGCCCGGCGCCCATCGTGAACCAGCCCATCGACAGCATCTGGAACGGCAGCCACGGCCCGACCCCGCCGGTGAGCAGGGCGGACGCGAACATCGTCACCGAGCCCAGGGTGAAGCCGAAGCCGGGACCGAGGACCCGCCCGCTGAGCACCATCAGGAAGAACATCGGCTCGATCCCGGCCGTCCCCGCGCCGATCGGCCGCAGCGCCGCCCCCGTCGCGGCCAGCACGCCCAGCATGGCCACCGCCTTCGGCCCGAGGTCCGACTCGGCGATCGTCGCCGCCACGACCGCGACCAGCAGCACCAGCAACCCCGCGAAGAGCCAGGGCGCGTCCTGCGCGTGCGCGCTCAGCTGGGAAGCGGGCGGAGCGAGGAACGGCCAGCCGAAGGCGACGACCCCGACCGCGCCGACCAGCCCGAGCGCGACGACGGACCGGGCCCCGAGCCGGACGGCGTGCAGCCGGGTGGCAGGGGTGGCGGTGGTGGTCGTGGCGGGGGCACTCGGGGGCGTGGGAATCATGAGAGGGCCTCGCGGACCTCGGCCACGGTGAGCCACCGCTGCGGGGCGAGGATCTTCGTCACCTGGGGGGCGAAGGACGGCGAGGAGACGACGATCTCGGCGGTCGGACCGTCGGCGATGACCTCGCCCTCGGCGAGCAGCACCACCCGGTGCGCGATCTCGGCCGCCAGCTCCACGTCATGCGTGGCCAGCACGATCGCGTGCCCCTCGGCGGCGAGCGCGCGCAGCACGGTCACCAGGCGGGCCTTGGCCGCGTAGTCCAGGCCGCGCGTCGGCTCGTCGAGCAGCAGCAGGGGCGGCCGGGCGGTCAGGACGACGGCGAGGGCGAGCGCCAGGCACTGGCCCTCTGACAGGTCGCGCGGGTGCGTGTCGTCACCGACGCCCGGCAGCAGCTCGGACACCAGCGCCCGGCAGGTGCCGGGCTCGGCGCGGGCGTCCCGGTCGGCGGCGGCGCACTCGTCGGCGACCGTGTCGGCGTACAGCAGGTCGCGGGGTTCCTGGGGGACCAGGCCGACGCGGCGCACGAGGTCGGGCGGTGCGGTGCGGTGCGGGGTGAGCCCGCCGACGGTGACGGTTCCGGCGGTGGGGGCCAGCAGGCCGACGAGGGTGCTGAGCAGGGTGGACTTGCCGGCGCCGTTGCGGCCCATGAGGGCGACGGTCTCGCCGGGGGCGACGGTGAGGTGGATGCGGCGCAGGGCGTGGACGCGGTCCCGGCGGACGGCGAGGGCGTCGACTTCGGCGACGGGCGTCTCCGCGGCCTCCGGGGCGGGGCAGGGACGGCGGAGGAAGCGGAGGCGGCGCCCGGCGCCGCCGCGGGCCGGGGTCGCTCCGGGCCGCTGCCGGACGGGCGCCGCCTCGCCGGCAGGGCTGCCCCCGGCCATGCGGGGACGACCGTGCGCCAGGCGCTCCCGCAGGTCACCCGCCCTGCGGCGGGCGTCGCGGACCGTCAGGGGCAGCGGGGACCAGCCGGCCAGGCGGCCCAGGTCCACCACCGGGGGGCGGACCGGGGACACCGCCATCACCTCGGCCGGGGTGCCGACGACCGGAGCCTTGCCCGGGCCGGGCAGCAGGACGACCCGGTCGGCGTAGGGGATGACGCGTTCCAGACGGTGTTCGGCCATCAGGATCGTCGTGCCGAGGTCGTGCACCAGGCGCTGGAGCACCGCCAGGACCTCCTCGGCCGCCGCCGGGTCCAGCGCCGAGGTCGGCTCGTCCAAGACCAGGACGCGGGGGTGCGGGGTGAGGACCGAGCCGATCGCGACGCGCTGGCGCTGGCCGCCGGAGAGCGTGGCGATCGGCCGGTCGCGCAGCGCGGCCAGGCCCAGCAGGTCCAGGGTCTCCTCGACCCGGCGGCGCATCACCCCGGGAGCCAGGCCCAACGACTCCATGCCGTACGCGAGTTCGTCCTCCACGACGTCGGTGACGAAGTGCGCGAGCGGGTCCTGGCCCACCGTGCCGACCACGTCGGCCAGCGCGCGCGGCTTGTGGACGCGGGTGTCGCGGCCCGCGACGGTGACCCGGCCGCGCAGGGTGCCGCCGGTGAAGTGCGGCACCAGCCCGCTCACCGCGCCGAGGACGGTGGACTTGCCGACCCCGGACGGCCCGACGAGCAGCACCAGTTCGCCCTCCGGCACCTCGAAGTCGACGTCCCTGACGGAGGGTTCGCGGGCGCCGTCGTACGTCACGCTGACATCCTCGAAGCGGATCACGGCGACGGCTCCTTGGGGTCCTGGGGTACGGCGAAGGCGGGGAGGAGGGCGAGGAGGACCGACGCGGCGGGCCACAGCGGCAGCGTCGGGGTCACCAGGGGGGCGACCCCCGGGTGCAGCGCCTCCGGATCGCGGACCGCGGCCAGCGTGAGCAGCGCGGCGACGGCGGCGCCCGAGGCGGACACCAGCCAGGCGCGCGCGTCCCACGGGTCGGGCCGGTACCGGGTGCGCAGCGAGCGCCGGCCGCCGAGCCGCAGGCCCGCCAGCGCGGCACCGGCCCCCGCGAGCAGCACCGGCAGCCCGTACGTGCCGCCCTCCGCGGTGAGCAGCCCGTACGTCCCCGCGCACACCCCGAGCAACCCGCCGAGGGTGAGCGCGGCCGTCGTGCGCCGGACCCGGGCGGGTACCTCGGCGGCGCGGCCGTACCCCCGGGCCTCCATCGCGGCGGCGAGCGCGACCGAGCGCTCCAACGCGCCCTCCAGGACCGGCAGTCCGACCTGGAGCAGGCCGCGCAGACCCCGGTCCGGACGGCCGCGCAGCCGGCGGGCGGCGCGCAGCCGCTGGACGTCGGCGACGAGGTGCGGCGCGAAGGTGAGGGCGACGACGACGGCCACGCCGGTCTCGTACAGCGCGCCGGGCAGGGACTTGAGCAGGCGGTGCGGGGCGGCGAGGGCGTTCGCGGCGCCGACGCAGACCAGGAGCGCGGCCAGCCTCAGGCCGTCGTAGGCCGCGAAGAGCAGGGCCTCGGCCGTGACCGCGCCGCCCAGGCGGATGCCCTGCGCCCAGTGCGGGAGCGGCACCTCGGGGAGGGCGAACAGCGTGTGCGTACCGGGGACGGGCGAGCCGAGCGCCACCGCGAACAGCAGCCGGATCAGCAGGACGGCGAGCGCCAGCCGGGCGAAGGCGGGGTACGAGCGGGCCGCGGGCGTGGCCGCGCGGTGCGTCGCGACGACGTACGCGGACGCGGAGACGATCAGGGCGAGGAGGAGCGGGTTGGTGGTGCGGGTGGCGGCGGTACCGAGGCTCAGCGCCCAGAGCCACCAGGCGCCGGGGTGGACGGTGGTCCGGCGCCGGTGCGGTCCGGGGGCGGGGCCGCCTGCCGGCGCTCGCCGGGTGCCGCCGCGGCGGTCAGGCATTCCGCCGCCGCCGGGCCTGCCACACCGCCGCGCCCGCCAGCACGGCGACCACCCCCGCGCCGATCGGCAGTCCCAGCGAAGGCCCGCTGTCCGAACCGCTCGTGCGGGCGCTCCCGGCACCGCCGGCCCGGCCGCCGGCGGCCACCTGCTCCCCGCACCCCGTGCGCGGATAGCCCGCGATGGCGCACAGCAGCGCGTTGGTGTCGTAGCGCAGCGGCGGCGCGACGGCGGCCAGGGCGTCGGCGGTCGTCGCGTCGGCGGACACGCGGGCGCAGGCGGTACGGGGCGCCGGCGGGGTCTCGCCGGAAGGCGCGTCCGCCGGGACGCCGAAGTCGAGGACCAGCGCGACCCGCTTCATGCCGCTCCTGGCGGGGGCGGCCGCGCAGATCGCCCTGAAGTCCGCCGTGCCGCGCGGCCTGCTCGCGTCGGCCGAGTCCGCGCTGACCGCGAAGCGGAACCCCTCCACCGCGCCGTCGTCGGGACGGGCGGCCGACGGGCCCTGCGTGGCGTACGTCCAGCGGCCGCCGGTGCGCTCCCAGAAGGACCAGTAGCGGTAACCGGTGGCATGCGCCTCGGTCGCGGCGACCGTCAGCAGGACGAACACGGCCAGCAGCAGGCTCGCGGCACGGCGGGGCGCGGTCACGGCTGCCGCTTCTTCCGGCCGCTCAGCAGGAAGCCGACGCCGATGCCCGCGACGAGGCAGACGCCGACGAACCACCAGGTGCCGAACGACGAACCGCGGTCGGACGTCGTGGACTTCTCGGGCGTGCCGGTCGCGTGCCCGGCGTTGTCCATGCCCGGCGCCGGGCCCTGCGCGTCGAGGGCGCGGACGAGGCTGGTGCCGCCGAAGTCACCCGGCTGCGCGCCGACCGCGTGCGCGGCGAGGATCAGCTGGGCGTACGCCGCCGGGCCGCTCTGCCGCGCCCACGGGCCGGCGTTCTTCTCCAGCCAGGCGTACGCCTTGTTCGCCTGCTCGGTGCGCCCGTCCGCGGCCAGCGCGACGACCGTGTCCGCCGTGTTGCCGTAGTCCGGCTGGTCCTTGGCGCCCGGCAGTACCGAGAGCAGGTGCCCGCTCGTGCCGACCGCCTGCGCCAGATAGGCGCCGCCGTTGTCGGCGACCTGCGCCGGGGTGGGATGCGCGGCCTTGGCGCACCCCTGCCGCGCGGGCGCCTTGCCGGCCTCGGCCACGAACCCCTTGCCGAGCGCGCCCAACACCCCCGCGGCCGTCGCGTCCGCGTTGGCGGACAGCTTGCCCTTCTTGTCCGGCTGGAAGGCGAGGGCGCCGCCGCCGTCCTGGTCGCAGGGGACGGCCATGGCGGCGAGGAGGTCGTACGGGGACCTGCCCGCCGTGGTCACCTTCGCCGGGTCCGCGCCGGTCGCGGCCAGCGCGCCGACGACGACGGAGGTGGAGTTGGTGTCGCTGGCCCCGCCGGGGGAGTAGCCCCAGCCGCCGTCCTTGTTCTGCACGGACTTCAGCCAGGCCACGGCCTTGCCGACGACGGCGTCGTGCCCGCCGGTCGCCTTCAGGGCCTGGACGGCGGCGGCCGTGCTGTTGGTGTCCACCATGACCTTGCTGTCGCACGGCCGGTCCGGGGCGGCGCGGAACGCGGCGAACGCGCCGTTCGCGCAACTCTGCCCGGCCAGCCAGTCCACGGCCCGCGCGGCGGGCCGGTAGCCGAGCGTGCGCTGCGCGACCAGCGTCAGCGCCTGGCGCCACACTCCGTCGTAGGTCGGGTCCGCCGTGCCGTACAGCCCGGACGGGAGGGTGGCCTTCGGAGACGGGGACTGGCCGGCGGCCGTGGCGGGCGCGGCGGCGGCCAGCACGCCTACGGCGGCGAGAGCCGCTGCGCTGCGGCGGACGTTCATGGTCGGCGACTGCCTCTCCTGCGGGGAGCCGGGCAGCGCGCGGGAACCCCCGGGCGGCTCGGCTCCGTAGACCTCGACGGTGCCGTGCGCGGCGGGCCGCCGACGCACGTGAGCCGGTCAACGTCCCGTCCGGGGCAGTCCGGCTCACCGCCGGGACGACGGATTACGGATGGGGGCGCCCCCCGCTCGAGCGAAAGCCGAGAGCTCGGGGGAGGGCCAGCGCCGGAATTGCACCGGCTTTCCCCTGTACGGGTGCGATGACGACCCCGCCACTTTACCGGCAGCCCCGCGCGAGCCGAGGAGCGGCTGCGCGCACGGGCCCGCGGTGACCAGGGTCACGGCCATGACGACAACGGGGGGCACCGGCAGACTGCTCGGTTCGGGACGCTCGGCGGACGTGTACGAGATCGACGGCGCCTGGGTGCTGCGGCGCGACCGGGACGGCTGGGGGAACGCGGCCGCCGAGTCCGCCGTGATGACGTACGTACGCGAACACGGCTACCCGGCACCCCGGGTACGCCCCACCGGCTCACCGACCGACCTCGTCATGGAGCGCCTGTCCGGCCCGACCCTGCTGACCGCCCTCACCGACGGCCGGGTGAGCCCGGCGGACGCGGGCGCCCTGCTCGCCTCCCTCCCGCGCCGCCTGCACGCCGTACCGCCCCGCGACCCGGCCGCCCCGCACGCCCGAGTCCTCCACCTCGACCTGCACCCTGACAACGATGGGGGTCCCCCGGCTCGAACGCAGTTGAGAGCTGGGGAGCTGACTCCGGCCGGCCCGCAGGTCATCGACTGGTCCAACACCGAGGACGGCCTCCCGGCCCTCGACTGGGCCATGTCCGCGGTGATCCCGGCCCAGGTGGCCGTCTCGGACACCGCGCTCGCGGCCCCGGCCCGCCCGACGCTCCTCGGCCTGCTGGCCGATCCGTCCCCCCTCACGGACGGCGCCCTGACACAGGCGCTGCGCCGACGGGCGGCCAACCCGACGATGACACCGGGGGAGGTGGAACTCCTGGAAGGCGCCGGGGACTTGGTGCGACGGGTGGGGCGAGGTGCCTGAGGCCGCCACGGCGAACCCGCTACGCGGCCCCGAGCGCCCGATCACACTCGGCCGCGTCCTCGCCCTCCACCACCCAGTACGACCTTCCGTCCGCTGATTCCGCGAAGCGAACCGCCGCGGCCCGCTCCCGCCACGGCGTCGCGTCGACCGCCGTTCGGCAGGCCATCGCCACGGCCACCTCCGCCAGATCGACCCCCGTCGCCCGCTCCACCAGCCAGGGGATCAGGTCGCCGGGCAGATACGGCGCGACACCGGTCACCCGGGGCCCCCGAGCCGTCAGCCGGAGGCCCACGTGCGCGACGGCGTGCGCGAGGCCCAGCGCCCGCACCGCCCGCTCGACCGTCTGCCGCAGGAAGCGGTTGTGCAGCAGGCCGTCGTGCGCGTGGACCGAGTGCCGCAGCGGCGGGCGGCCCGGCGATCCCGGTGTCGTACGGGTGAGCGCGGCGATGCGGATCTCGTCGTCCAGGACGACCGTCTCGGCGGAGACCAGCGGGCCGTCGAGGTCGCCGGGCCGGTCCCCGGGGCCGTCCGTCACCACCCGGTGCCGTACCAGCCGGTTCCGCAGGGCGACCGGGTCCGCGCAGGCCGCGGCCGTCTCGTACGGCAGGCCCGGCAGCCCCAGCCGCCCGGTGATCCGAGCGGCGGTGCGCAGGTGCTCCCCGGCCCAGGTCAGCACGCCCGCCACCGGCTGCCGGTCCGCGTACCGCACGATCGCCCCGGCCGCGTCCGCCTCGCGCGCCGGGTCGGCCGCGAGATGGCCGGACAGAAAGGGGCGCGCCCACCGCGGTACGGCGGTGTCGACCAGGATCACGGGGCGGATCCCGGCGATCCGCTCCAGCGGGAACCCGTACGCGGCGGGGCCGGCCCCGAGCAGAAGGACGGGCTGCGGCATCGGCGCATCACCTTCGCTGGTCAGGCGGGTGGGACAGAGAGGACGCCCCGGGTGCCGCTCCCCCGTAGCCGGCACCCGGGACGGGTCGGAAGTTCGCTCTCTGTGTCGTGATCCTCACCCACCGCACGATCAACTGTCAACTATTCCTGCCTTGTTGGGCAGGCGGTGTTGTCACCTCTGGTCGGCGCCCCGGACGAGCGGGTAGCCTCGCGTCTCGTCCGGTCGCCCAGTCACCGAACGGACGACACACACGCAGGGGGGCCTCGGTGAGTGACGCCTACACCTCGCTGGCCGAGGTACTGGCCAGGTTAGGTGAGTTGACCGGTCGGCCGGGCCGGCTGCCGGAGGCCCTCGACGTGGTCGGCCTCTCCCGTCGTACCGGCATCCCCGCCGGTGTCGTCGTGGAACTGCTCGGCGGCGGGCGGGCACCCGAGGTCTGCCTGGCCGGGCGGGTGCGCCAGCGGCTGGACTTCATCCGCGAGACCCGGCGCCGGCCCGACGGCAAGCGGTACTCGCTGGACGAGCTGGCCAGGATCGCCGGTACCAGCCGGCAGTGGCTGAGCGAGTGGCGCAGGAGCGGGATGCCGAGCCTGGAGCACACCGACCGGCTGCGCCGGTTCTTCGGGCTGCCGGCCGGCTTCTTCACGGCCGACGAACCGGAGGCGCTGCACGAGGCGCTGCAGCCGGTGCTCCAGGCGCTGGAGGCCGAGGCGGATCCGCTGCTGCGGCTGCGCGAGAGCGGCCTGGTCCGGCTCGCCGCGCGCGCCCCGCAGATGAACGCCCGCCAGCTCGCCACCCTCGCCGACCTCGCCGAAATGATCACTTCCCCGGACCGCGCGGAGGACACCGGCCGGTGACACCCGGCGCTTCCCGGCCGGTACGGTCCCACCGCCCCTGCGCCGCCCGCCGCGAGGGCCGGTCGGCCGGGCCCGTCGAGCGCGGCGCAGCGGAAGGCGCCGGGCCTCAACCCGCCTGGCCCACGCGGGGCGTCGGGCCGCCGAACGGCAGGTGCAGCACCCGGTGCTCCAGCAGCCACCGGCCGTCGCCGGTCCGGCGGAAGGCGTCCTCGTAGTGCCCGACCTGGACGGGCGGCCCGGCCGGGACCATGGCGGCCGCGCCCGGGTCGTAGCCGTCGACGCGGTAGGTCGTGAAGTACGAGACGGCGGTGGCGGTGTCCGGGCCGGTCACGGTGACGAGGACGTTGGACAGGAACCGGCGCGAGAGCCGGTCGGCGGGCCGGGAACCGAAGTACGCGCCCAGCGCCTCCCGCCCCTCAGCCCGCCGCCCGTCCCCGGGCGGCGGCCACTCCCAGACGCCGTCCTCGGTGAACAGCTCGGCCACGCCGGACGGTTCACCGAGGTCGAGCCGGTGGACGAAGTCGATGATCAGGCGCTCGCAGGCACGCTCGGCGAGAAGACACTCCCAGGGGTCCATAGGACTGTCTAACAGCCCGCGCGGGCGCCGGGCCACCGCATTACACGGCGCGGTACGCCACCGGCTCGCTCCCCGCCACCGGCTCCGCCCGCCCCCGCTTCACGAGCCGCCGCAGATGGGCCTCCGCCTCCGAGACGGCGATGTTCCGCGACCCGTAGGTGATCTGGTCCCAGGGGCGGTTCCACTCCATCCGCTCCGCGAGCTGCCAGGGCGTGAGCGGCTCCGCGAGGAGGGCCAGCAGCCCGCGGAGCCGTTCCTCGTGGTGCGCCAGCAACTCCCGTACCCGGCCGGGGGCGTCGGTGAAGGCGTGCTGGTGCGCGGGGAGGACCTCGGCGGGGGCGAGCCGGCCGATCCGCTCCAGGGAGTCCAGGTAGTCGCCGAGGGGATCGGTCACGGTCGCCTCGTCCGGGTCCTCGTACAGCCCGATGTGCGGGGTGATCCGCGGCAGCAGGTGGTCGCCGCTGAACAGCCTTCCGCTTCCGGGGAGTTGAGCCGGGTGCTCCTCCTCCAGGTGCAGGCAGACATGGCCCGGGGTGTGTCCGGGGGTCCAGATCCCGCGCAGCCGGCGGCCGGGCAGGTCGAGGAGTTCGCCGGGGACGATCTCCCGGTCGGGCAGGGCGGGGGAGAGGCCGGGCAGGGTGCGGCCGGTGCGGGGTGTGCTCGGGGTGCGCAGCGGCGCCAGGTGTTCCTCCGGGGCTCCGGCGGCCGCGAGTTTGGCGCTCATGTAGCGGAACCAGCGCTCGGGCCGGGCCTCCCGGGTGCGCCGTACCACCGCGGTGTCGGCCGCGTGCATCGCCACCCACGCGCCCGAGGCCTCGCGCACCCTCGCCGACAGCCCGTGGTGGTCGGGGTGGTGGTGTGTGACGACGACGCCGTACACGTCCGCCACCGCCGTACCGCAGGCGCTCAGCCCCGCGGTGAGCGTGTCCCAGGACGCCGGGTCGTCCCAGCCGGTGTCGACCAGTACCGGCCCGCGGTCGGTCGCCATGACGTAGACCAGCGTGTGGCCGAGGGGGTTGTTCGGAATGGGGACCGCCACGGACCGTACGCCCCCGCCGTGATCGAACGTCGTGGTCATCGGAGAACCTCCGCCCTTCGGACACCGCTCACTATAACGAGAACTGACTCACCGTCAGCTCCAGCGATGCGAAACCCTCGCCGACGGCCCCGCTCCTGGCGCGGCGGCGGACTGGCCTCCGCCAACTAGAACTGGTATCAGTTCTGAAACGGCGTCAGAAGGGTGTGCGGCCATGACCGAGCTCGTGGAACACGGACAGCTGTTCATCGGCGGGGAGTTGACCGACCCCCTGGGCGAGGACGTCATCGAGGTGATCTCGCCGCACTCCGAGGAGGTCATCGGCCGGGTGCCGCACGCCTCGCGGGAGGACGTCGACCGCGCGGTGGCCGTGGCGCGCCGCGCCTTCGACGAGGGGCCCTGGCCGCGGGCGTCGCTTCAGGAGCGGATCGAGGTCGTCACCCGCATCAAGGACGGCATCGCCGCGCGGCACGAGGAGATCGCCCGGGTGATCTCCTCGGAGAACGGCTCGCCGTACTCCTGGAGCGTCCTCGCCCAGGCGCTCGGCGCGATGATGGTGTGGGACGCGGCGATCAGGGTCGCCCGGGACTACACCCACGAGGAGCGCCGGGACGGCGCCCTCGGCCCGATCCTCGTCCGGCGCGAACCGGTCGGCGTCGTCGCCGCCGTCGTCCCCTGGAACGTCCCGCAGTTCGTGGCCGCCGCCAAGCTCGCCCCGGCGCTGCTCGCGGGCTGCACGGTCGTCCTCAAGCCGTCCCCGGAGTCCCCCCTGGACGCGTACCTGCTCGGCGAGATCGCGCGCGAGGCGGGCCTGCCCGGGGGCGTGCTGTCGATCCTCCCCGCCGACCGGGAGGTCAGCGAGTACCTGGTCGGGCACCCCGGCGTCGACAAGGTCTCCTTCACCGGCTCGGTCGCCGCGGGCAGGCGGGTGATGGAGGTCGCCGCCCGCCATCTCACCCGCGTCACCCTGGAGCTGGGCGGGAAGTCGGCGGCGCTCGTGCTCCCGGACACGGACGTGGCGACGGCGGTGGCCGGGATCGTCCCGGCGGCCTGGATGAACAACGGCCAGGCGTGCGTCGCCCAGACCCGCATCCTCGTCCCCCGCGCCCGCTACGACGAGTACGCCGACGCCTTCGCGGCGGCGGCGAGCGCCCTGAAGGTCGGCGACCCGCTCGACCCGGCGACCCAGGTCGGCCCGCTGGCCGCCCGCCGCCAGCAGCAGCGCAACCTCGACTACATCCGGATCGGCCAGGAGGAGGGCGCCAAGGTCCTCACCGGCGGCGGCCGTCCGGCGGGCCTGGAGCGCGGCTGGTACGTCGAGCCGACCCTCTTCGGCGACGTCCACAACGCCATGCGGATCGCCCGCGAGGAGATCTTCGGCCCGGTGATCTGCCTGCTCGCGTACGGTGACGAGGACGAGGCCGTGAAGATCGCCGACGACTCGGACTACGGCCTGTCCGGCAGCGTGTGGACGGCCGACGTCGAGCACGGCGTCGAGATCGCCCGTCGGATCCGCACCGGCACCTACTCGGTCAACACCTTCAGCCTGGACATGCTCGGCCCGTTCGGCGGCTACAAGAACTCCGGTCTGGGACGGGAGTTCGGCCCGGAGGGCTACGGCGCCTACCTCGAACACAAGATGATCCACCTGCCGGCGGGGGCGTGAGCGTGGGCGACCGCTGGCACGTCGAGGTCGACCGGTCGGTGTGCATCGGCTCCGCCCAGTGCCTCCACCACGCACCCCGGGCCTTCCGCCTCGACGCCGCCCGCCAGTCGCACCCCGCCGAGCCGGACACGGACGCGAGCGAGCCGGTCCTCAGGGCGGCGGAGGGGTGCCCGGTGGAGGCGATCCTGATCACCCTGGCGGAGAGCGGGGAGGCGGTGTTCCCGCCGGAGGAGTGAGCGGCGACGGTGGGTGCCGGGGTGGTCAGGAGTCCGCGCCCGGCTCCGTCAGGTCGATCAGCCGGCACACCGTCTCGATGTCGATCTTCACCTGCGCGATGGAGGCGCGGCCGGAGAGCCAGGTGATGAGGGCCGAGTGCCAGGTGTGCTCGATGACCCGGACCGCCGAGAGCTGTTCGGGGGTGGGGTTCTCCAGGCCCATCGCGTCCAGGATGATCAGCGTCGTCTGGCGGGAGACCTGGTCGACCTCCGGCGAGACGCTGCGGTCGGCGAACGTCAGGGCCCGGACCATCGCGTCGGCCAGGTGCGGCTCGCGCTGCAGGGCGCGGAAGGCGCGCATCAGCGTCTCGGCGACGCGCTCGGCCGCGGTGTCGCCCGCCGGGGGCTTCTTGCGCAGGGTGCCGTGCATGTGCGCCAGCTGGTCCTGCATCGTCGCCACCAGCAGGTGGATCTTGGAGGGGAAGTAGCGGTACAGGGTGCCGAGGGCGACCTGGGAGGACTCGGCGACCTCGCGCATCTGCACGGCGTCGAAACCGCCCCGGCTCGCCAGCTGGGCGCTCGCGTGCAGGATCCTGCGACGGCGGGCCTCCTGCCGCTCGGTGAGCGGGGACGAGGGCGCAGGCGAGGGCCGGACCGTACCGGCTTCCAGCTTGGGTTCCGCAGGCATGGGTCCCGTTCCGTGACAGTCGGTGAGGGCGTCTGTAGGGCACGTGATCAAACAGCATGACAGGGCGGTCCGCCGTGGCGTGAATCACCTGATCCACTGCTCCCAGCGCCCCTACCTGCCGGTAGATTCAGAGCCTCTTGAACGATCAAGTCTGAAACTTGTTCTAGATTAGCGTCCCGGCGTAGTCTCGCGGGACAGCGCAGGCAGAAGGGGGCACGGAGTGACCGCTGAGGCCCGTGCCGCGGGTGCCCAGGAGGGTCCCGCGGCTGACGGCGGGCGACCGCTCGACATCGCGCTCCTCACCTATAAAGGGAACCCGTTCTGCGGCGGCCAGGGCGTCTACGTACGGCACCTCTCGCGGGAGCTGGCCCGCCTCGGACACCGGGTCGAGGTCATCGGCGCGCAGCCGTACCCCGTGCTCGACGAGGTCGAGGACCACGCCGGCCGGCTCGCCCTCACCGAACTGCCGAGCCTGGACCTGTACCGCCAGCCCGACCCCTTCCGCACCCCCGGGCGGGGCGAGTACCGGGACTGGATCGACGGTGTGGAAGTCGCGACCATGTGGACCGGCGGGTTCCCCGAGCCGCTGACGTTCTCCCTGCGCGCCCGCCGTCATCTGCGGGCCCGGCGCGGCGAGTTCGACGTCGTCCACGACAACCAGACCCTGGGGTACGGGCTGTTGGGGGACATCGGCGCACCCCTGGTCACCACCATCCACCATCCCATCACCGTCGACCGGCAGTTGGAGCTGGACGCGGCCGAGGGCTGGCAGCGGCGGTACTCCGTGCGGCGCTGGTACGCCTTCACCCGGATGCAGAAGCGCGTCGCCCGACGGCTGCCCTCCGTCCTCACCGTCTCCGGCACCTCCCGGCAGGAGATCGTGGACCACCTCGGCGTCCGCGAGGAGCGCGTCCACGTGGTCCACATCGGCGCCGACACCGATCTGTTCTCGCCGAATCCGGCCGTGCCCGAGGTGCCCGGCCGGATCGTCACCACCTCCAGCGCCGACGTGCCGCTCAAGGGCCTCGTCTTCCTCGTGGAGGCGCTCGCCAAGGTGCGCACCGAGCACCCGGCCGCCCATCTCGTCGTCGTCGGCAAGCGCCCCGAGGAGGGCCCGGTCGCGGCCGCGATCGAGCGGTACGGCCTCGCGGGCGCCGTCGAGTTCGTCAAGGGCATCTCCGACGCCGAGCTGGTCGACCTGATCCGCTCGGCCGAGGTCGCCTGCGTGCCCTCGCTGTACGAGGGCTTCTCGCTGCCCGCCGCCGAGGCCATGGCCACCGGCACCCCGCTGGTCGCCACGACCGGCGGCGCCATCCCCGAGGTCGCGGGCCGCGACGGCGAGACCTGCCTGGCCGTACCGACGGGGGACGCGGGCGCGCTGGCCGCCGGGCTCGTACGGCTGCTCGGCGACCCGGCCTTGCGCGCCCGGCTCGGCCGGGCCGGCCGGGAGCGGGTGCTCGCGCACTTCACCTGGGCCCGCGCCGCCGAGGGCACGGTGGCCCGGTACCGCGAGGCCATCGCGGCCTCGCGCGGCTCCCGTCGCACCCCGCAGACCGAGCCGCACACCTCGCCGCAGGCCGAGCAGCCGCACCCCGACGGCCGCCCCGCGGCCGCAGCAACAGGCGTCTACACCGAAAGCAGGGCCACGTGCTGACCGTCGACTTCTCCCGGTTCCCGCTCGCCCCCGGCGACCGTGTCCTGGACCTCGGCTGCGGGGCCGGCCGGCACGCCTTCGAGTGTTACCGGCGCGGCGCCCAGGTCGTGGCCCTCGACCAGAACGGCGACGAGATCCGCGAGGTCGCCAAGTGGTTCGCGGCGATGAAGGAGGCCGGCGAGGCACCGCGGGGCGCCACCGCCACGGCCATGGAGGGCGACGCCCTGGCCCTGCCCTTCCCCGACGAGTCCTTCGACGTCGTCATCATCTCCGAGGTGATGGAGCACATCCCCGACGACAAGGGCGTGCTGGCGGAGATGGTGCGGGTGCTCAGGCCCGGCGGCCGGATCGCCATCACCGTGCCCCGCTACGGCCCGGAGAAGGTCTGCTGGGCGCTGTCCGACGCCTACCACGAGGTCGAGGGCGGCCACATCCGCATCTACAAGGCCGACGAACTGACGGCGAAGGTCCGCGAGGCCGGCCTCAAGCCGTACGGCAGCCACCACGCGCACGCGCTGCACTCGCCGTACTGGTGGCTGAAGTGCGCGTTCGGCGTCGACAACGACAAGGCGCTGCCGGTGCGGGCGTACCACAAGCTGCTGGTCTGGGACATCATGAAGAAGCCGCTGGCCACCCGGGTCGCCGAGCAGGCGCTGAACCCGGTCATCGGCAAGAGCTTCGTCCTGTACGCCACCAAGCCCCACCTGCCGCGCCTGTCCGACGAGGCGGCCGCCCGGTGACCACTCCCCGGACAGAACACCTCGTCCTGCCCGGGGTCCTCACCGCCGAGCAGGCCGCCGCGACCGTCCGGGGCATCCTCGCCGGGCAGCGGGAGGACGGCGCCATACCGTGGTTCCGCGGCCACCACCTGGACCCCTGGGACCACACCGAGGCCGCGATGGCCCTGGACGCGGCCGGCGAGCACGCCGCGGCCGAGCGGGCGTACGACTGGCTCGCCCGGCACCAGAACGAGGACGGCTCCTGGTACGCCGCCTACGCCGACGGCGCCCACGACGACGTCACCGACCGCGGCCGCGAGTCCAACTTCGTCGCCTACATAGCCGTCGGCGTCTGGCACCACTACCTGTCCACCGGCGACGACACGTTCCTGGACCGCATGTGGCCCACCGTCCACGCGGCCGTGGAATGGGTGCTGCGGCTCCAGCAGCCCGGCGGTCAGATCGGCTGGCGGCGCGACGACGACGGCACGCCCACCGCCGACGCCCTGCTCACCGGCAGCTCCTCGGTCCACCACGCGCTGCGCTGCGCCCTCGCCATCGCCGAACAGCGTGAAGAGCCGCAGCCGGAGTGGGAGTTGGCGGTCGGCGCGCTGCGCCACGCGATCCGCCGCCACCCGGACCGCTTCCTCGACAAGGACCGCTACTCGATGGACTGGTACTACCCCGTCCTCGGCGGCGCGCTCACCGGCGAGGAGGCCAGGGCCCGCATCGCCGGGTCCTGGGACCGCTTCGTCGTACCGGACGTCGGCGTGCGCTGCGTGGTCCCCAACCCCTGGGTCACCGGCGGTGAGTCCAGCGAGCTGGCCCTCGCCCTGTGGGCGGTGGGCGAGTCGGACCGCGCCCTGACGATCCTGCAGTCCATCCAGCACCTGCGCGATCCCGACAGCGGCCTGTACTGGACCGGCTACGTCTTCGAGGACGACGCCATCTGGCCCCGGGAGCTGACCACCTGGACGGCGGGCTCCCTGCTGCTCGCGGTGGCGGCGCTGGGCGGCCACGAGGCGACGTGCGCGGTCTTCGGGGGCGACCAGCTGCCGAGGGGCCTGGACGCGGACTGCTGCGGCTGAGCCGGTAGGCGAACCCGCGGACGGCGACGGCGCCGAACGGCGCCGTCGCCCTCCCGAGTGGCGCACCCCGGCGGACGGGGCCACTCTGCCAGGGGAAGCACAAACTCGGCGCAACCGTCCGGAGGACCCCGTGCCCGTACCGATACGGCGCCTCTTCGTGGCGCTCACGCTCTGCACCGCCCTGCTGGCCGCGACCACGGCCTGCGGCACCGGCGAGAACACCAGCACGAAGGACACGAAGGACACCGCGGCGGTCCAGGCAGTGCCCGCCGCCGCCAACCCCAGCCCGACGACGTCGGCGGAACGCCAGAAGTTCGCCAAGACCCGGTTCGTGGCCAACGCGGGCCTCGCGGCGGGCGCGACCTACCAGTGGATCGTGAAGCCCTGGAAGGCGGGCAAGTTCAAGAAGGGCGCCCACGGCCGCAAGACGGCCCTGGTCAAGGCCGCGCTGGCCGGCACCTTCACCTACAACCGCCTCAAGGCCGCCGAGCGCAACGCCCAGGGCGACCCCAAACTCGCCAAGGCGCTCGCGCCGCTCAGCTCGGGCATCGAGGCGCTGAAGAACCTGCCGGCCAAGCTCAAGAACGGCGACGCCGGCGCGGTCAGCTCGTTCAACGACACGATCAACAAGGTCAAGGGCGCGGGCGCCGGCGCCGGAGCCCCGGTCAAGGACCAGACCCCCTCGGCCTCCCAGCTCGCCCACGGCAGCTAGTGCCCCACCAGGCGGTCAGGAGTTCAGCTCCGCCAGCACCCTGAGGGTGCGCGGGTCCGGTGACACGGCCAGCAGGTCCGTCACCGGGCCCGCCCGCCACGCCTGAAGCCGTTCGGCGATGCGCTCCCGCGGGCCGACCAGCGAGATCTCGTCGGCGAAGGCGTCCGGCACCGCCAGGACGGCCTCCTCGCGCCGCCCGGCGAGGAACAGCTCCTGGATCCGCCGGGCCTGCTCCCCGTATCCCATACGCGCCATCAGGTCGGCGTGGAAGTTGCGGGCCGCGTGCCCCATGCCCCCGATGTAGAAGCCGAGCATGGCCTTCACCGGCAGCAGGCCCTCGGCCACGTCGTCGCAGACCCGCACCTGGGCCAGCGGCGCCACCATGAACCCCTCGGGCAGCCCGCGCACCGCCTCCCCGTACACCTCGGGCCGGTTCGGCGCCCAGTACAGCGGCAGCCAGCCGTCGGCGATCCGGATCGTCTGCGCCACGTTCCGTGGCCCCTCGGCGCCGAGCAGCACGGGCAGGTCGGGCCGCAGCGGATGCGTGATCGGCTTCAGCGGCCGGCCGAGCCCGGTGCCGTCCGGCCCCCGGTACGGCAGGCCGTGGAACCGCCCGTCCACCGTCACCGGCCCCTTCCTGCGCAGCACTTGCCGTACGACGTCCACGTACTCCCGGGTCGCGGTCAGCGGCGAGGCCGGGAAGGGGCGGCCGTACCAGCCCTCGACCACCTGCGGCCCGGACAGCCCGAGACCGAGCATCATCCGGCCGCCGGAGAGGTGGTCCAGGGTGAGGGCGTGCATCGCGGTGGCGGCCGGGGAGCGTGCGGCCATCTGGGCAACGCCCGTGCCGAGCCTGATCGTCGACGTGTGGGCCGCGATCCAGGTGAGCGGGGTGAAGGCGTCCGAGCCCCAGGACTCCGCCGTCCACACCGAGTCGTAGCCGAGCCGCTCCGCCTCGACGGCGAGCGGCACGTGCCCGGCGTCCGGACCGCGTCCCCAGTACCCGAGCGCGAGACCGAGCCGCATACGCCACCTGCCTTCCCCGCCCCAGTTTCTGACGCTGCGTCAATTCCCTTGCGCGCAGCCGAGGGTACGACAACGGCCCCCCGCCCGGAAGGGCGAGGGGCCGGAGGTCCGCGGCGCGCGGGGCTCAGCCGCGCTGGATGCCGGAGGTGTCCTGCAGGACGCCCCTGCGGCCGTCCTGGGTCTGCGCCACCAGCGCGGCACCGCGCTGCTCGACGGCCAGGTACCAGGTGCCCGGCGCGAGTTCGGCGATCGGGTTCGGCGAACCGTCCTCACCGAACAGCGGACGCGTCACCGGCACGGCGAACCAGAACGGCGAGAAGTCCCCGGGGGCCGCCGGCGCGGCCGCCGGAGCGGCACCCTGCGTGGCGGCGGGCGGCTGCTGCTGCCCGAACGGCTGTCCCGGCTGCGGCTGGGCGCCGTACGGCGCCCCCGCGCCCGGGGCGCCGGGGTAGCCGTAACCGCCGGGCGGCTGGGCGCCGTAGGGCTGCGGGGCGACCGGCTTCGGCGCCGGGACGAGAGCCACCTGGAGGGCGGGGACGAGCGGGGTGGCGATGGCGCCGCCGGCGAGGACGAGGGCCGCGATCAGGCCGAGGACGAGCCCGGCGCCGGCGCTCAGGCCGCTGTCCAGGCCGATGAGCGTCCACAGCAGCGACCAGGCCGCCAGAACCGTGATGCCGGTGCCGGCCTGGCCCAGGTCGAGCCCGAGCACCTTGCGCGGCTGCGGCAGGCAGCGGTTGACGACGATGAGGACGGCACCGATGACCGCACCCATGTAAATACCCAGGCCGTCGCCCAGGTTGTCCCACGCGTTCCGGCTCAGGGAGCCGCCGTAGCCGGAGATGCTGTAGAGGTCGAGGAACGACGCGATGAACAGCACCACCGCTGCTCCGATCACCACGCCGTCGCCTCTAGTGAGGGAGCGGATATTCACTTCAGGGTCCTTCGTAAGGTCGTCTCTCGTCGTCGGTAGACACTACCGCCCGCAAGATCCGGCCGTCCGGCCGTATCCGCCCGCCGGTCACGACTCGCGCAGGAAACTCACGATTCCGTCAGACATCCCTTGCGCCGCCTTCTGCCGCCAGGCTCCGCTGGTCAGCAGTGCCGCGTCCTTGCTATCGCGCATGTTGCCGCACTCGATGAACACCTTGGGAACTGTTGACAGATTGAGACCACCGAGGTCCGTACGCGTGACGAGACCGGTACCGTCGCCTACGTAGTTGGACGGCGGCTCGCCGGTGTCGCGCAGGAAGTTGCCCGCGATGCGCGTGCCGAGGTCCTTGGAGGGGCCGAGGATGGGCCGGGTGTCGGCGGCACCGGCGTGCACGGACCCCGGCAGGATCACGTGGAAGCCGCGCTCGCCCTCGGCGGCGCCGTCGGCGTGGATGGAGATCGCCGCGGCGGCGTGGGCCGCGTTCCCGAACCGGGCCCGGTCGTCGACGCACGGCCCCCAGGCTGGGCTGTTCCCGTCATGGGTCAGCTTGACGGTGGCACCCTGCTGCTCCAGCAGCGCGCGCAGCCGGTGCGCGACGTCGAGGGTGAAGCGGGCCTCGGTGTACCCGTCGTCGGTGGACGTGCCGGTGGTGTCGCACTCCTTGCGGTTCGTCCCGATGTCGACCTGCTGATTGATCTCGGTGGTGTGCTGGAAGTTGCCCGGGTTGTGCCCGGGGTCGATGACGACCACCTTCCCGCTGAGCGGCCCGGCGGACCCGCCGGCGGCTGACTTGCCGTCGTCCGAGGGGGCGGCGGAGCCGGGGGAGGCCGAGGAGCCGGAGGGCGAGGAGAGCGCGGCAGAGGGGCGCGAACCGTGGGAGGCCGACGCGGCGGAAGCGGTACGGTCCGAGCCGCCGCTCCCCACGGCCTCGTACACCCCCCAGCCGAGCAGCGCACCGGGCACCAGCGCGGCGAGCGCCACGGTCAGCGGGCCGCGCCGGGGCCGACGGGGCTGCGGGGTTTCGAATTCCGGGCCTGTGTACGACACGTCTGCCACCCTAGCGGCCGTCCGGGACGTCCATGCGGTTCAGGACGGCCCTATGGGTGACGCCGTGCAACCGCCCCTTGCGCCCGTCCGTCCGCCCCGGTGGGGTCAGGCGCCGGCGAACGCCTCCGCGGCCGGCAGGCAGGCGAAGCCGACGGCGCCGAGCGCGAGCGCGGCCATGACTCCGGCCGCCACCAGCAGGCGGGGCGACCGGTCCGGGAGCACCCGCGCCTGCAGCCGGTCGTGTACGTCGTAGACCACCGGGAGGCGGTCTCCGGCACCGTGCAGCGTGCCGTCCCGGCGGCGAGCCGGGACGTGGAACCACTCGTGTCGGCCGTCCGGGCGGTCGAACCCGACGCCCGCGCAGCTGGGGCGGCCCGTCGCGGTCGGTGTCCTCCCAGACGGAGACCACGGCTCCGGTGGTGCGCACACCGTGCCGATGCAGCCGCACCGTCCATACCGCCCCGAGCACGAGCCGCCCGGCGAAGGCGACCATCGGCATCGCCGCCACCGTGAAGATCGTCTGAAGCACCCTGCCCCCCGATCGTCCGGAAATCCCGGCAGGTTCAGCCGGTCCGGCTGATCGAGGCGCCGACGAGGACGCCGTCGGCGACGGTGTAGTCGCCGGCGTACGTCCTGAGGGTGCCGTCGGTCTGGGCGGCGTACAGCACGGCGTGGACGCGGGACGCCCCGAACTCGCTGACGGTGCCGAGGGTGATGCGCTCGGTGGTGCCGAACCCGGCCACCCACCGGTCGTAGGTCGTGCCCGCGATGTGGGAGCCGCCGAGCGCCCACGCGGCTCCGTAGTCGTGATCGGTGATGTCCTGGTAGTACTGCGCGACCACCGCCGAGGCGTTGGTCAGGTGGGGGCGCGCAGCCGGCGGGGACGCCGTGCGCACCGCGACGGCCGTCGTGGCCGGTGCGGGCGGTGCCGTCGTGTGGCCGGCGGCCGAGGGCGACGGGCTGGGCGACTCCGGGGCCGGCACGGTGCGCGTCACCGTGACGGCCGGAGTCGCCCGGGAGGCCGCCGTCGCGGCGCAGGCGGTGAGCGGCAGGCCGGCGAACAGGACGGCGGCGGAGACGGTGCGGCGCACGATTCCCCCAGAAGTGGCGCGAACTGATGGAGAAACTGTGGCAGGTGCGGGAGGTGAAGGCGCCGTCGTTGCCGGAACGTGAAGAAGCCGGCGCCTCAGATCCCCGCGCGCGTTCGCCGCAGGACCCGGAGCGAGCCGGTGACGGAGACCTCCTCGAACGCCCCGGACGCCAGGGCCCGCACATACACGCGGTACGGCGCCTGTCCCGTGAACTCGTCCTCGGGGTCGGGGAAGACGTCGTGGATGACGAGGAGGCCGCCCTCGGCGACGTGCGGCGCCCAGCCCTCGTAGTCGGCGCTCGCGTGCTCGTCGGTGTGGCCGCCGTCGATGAAGACGAGGCCGAGCGGGGAGTTCCACAGCGCCGCGACCTGCGGGGAGCGGCCCACGAGGGCGACGACGTGCTCCTCCAGGCCCGCCCTGAACAGCGTGCGGCGGAAGGCGGGCAGCGTGTCCATCAGCCCGATCTCGGGGTCCACGGTCTCCGGGTCGTGGTAGTCCCACCCCGGCTGCTGCTCCTCGCTGCCCCGGTGGTGGTCGACGGTCAGCGCGCTGACCCCGGCCGCGCGGGCCGCGTCGGCGAGCAGCACGGTGGACCGCCCGCAGTACGTCCCGACCTCCAGCAGCGGCAGCCCCAGCCCGCCGGCCTCCACGGCCGCGCCGTACAGCGCCAGCCCCTCGTCCACGGGCATGAACCCCTTGGCCGCCTCGAACGCGGCCAGGATCTCGGGCTTGGGGGAGGGAGCGGGCATGGGGGGCCTTCCGGTTCGTACGACGTTTCCGGCCGCCCATGCTGCCGCACCCCCCGGTCACCTGTGGACGGGGGTGCGTAAACCAAGGCGCGGGGAACGGCGCGAGAAACCACGACGGCGGGTCAGCCGCGAACCGAACAGCACCCCTCGAGCCGTCAGGCGCTCACGACCTCCCCCGGCAGCGAAAGATCCAGCTCGACAGCCCGCTCGTCACCCGAGTGTGTGGCGGAAGAGGCGAGCGGACCGTACCCCGGCGCCCTCGCGGCCAGCACATACGCACCGGAACCCGGCACTGCGAGCACGTACGTGCCGTCGGTCTCGGACACCGTCGTGCCCGCCTGCCGCCCGCGCCGGTCGATCAGCGTGACCTTCGCACGGGCCACGGGCACCCCGCCGGCGTCGAGCACACGCCCACGGAACCCCCGCAGCACCTCCTCGGCCCGCTCCAGCACCGCGTCCTCCTCGCTGCTGGCCCGCAGCTGCGTGTGCTGCTGCTGAGCCGGGCGGCCGGCCTTCGGCAGGAACAGGGCCATCAGCAGCCCGAGCGCGACGGCGGCCGTGGCGATGAGGAAGGAGACCCGGAAGCCGTGCATGGTGGGGATCGCGACCCCGCCGACGTTCTTCGCCGTGTTGGCCAGCACCATGCCGATGACGGCGCTCGACACCGACGTGCCGATGGAGCGCATCAGCGTGTTCAGGCCGTTGGCCGCGCCGGTCTCCGAGGCGGGGACGGCGCCGACGATCAGGGCGGGCAGCGAGGAGTAGGCCAGGCCGATGCCCGCGCCGAGGATGACGGACGTGACGATCGTCTGCCAGGCCGCGTCCATCAGGCCGAGGCCGCCGCCGTAGCCGATCGCGATGATCAGCAGGCCGAGGATGAGGGTGGTCTTCGGGCCGTAGCGCGCGGACAGCCGGGCGTAGACCGGCGCCGTGAACATCATCGTCAGACCCAGCGGGGCCACGCACAGACCCGCGACGACCATGGACTGGCCGAGGCCGTAGCCGGTGGCGGCGGGCAGCTGCAGCAGCTGGGGCAGGACGAGCGAGACGACGTAGAACGCGACGCCGACCATGATCGAGGCGAGGTTCGTGAAGAGCACGGCGGGGCGTGCGGTGGTGCGCAGGTCCACCAGGGGCGCCTGGCTGCGCAGTTCGAACAGACCCCACAGGAGGAGCACGACGACGGAGGCGCCGAACAGGCCGAGCGTGGTGCCGGAGGACCAGCCCCAGTCGCTGCCCTTGGTGATCGGCAGCAGGAGCAGCACCAGGCCGGCGGACAGGCCGAGCGCGCCGGTCAGGTCGAAGGTGCCCGCGGCGCGCATCGGGGACTCGGGCACCGTGAGGAGGGTCAGAGCGATGGCGAGCACGCCGAGGCCGGCGGCGCCGTAGAACAGGGCGTGCCAGTTCGTGTGCTGCGCGACCAGGGCGGCGGCGGGCAGCGCGAGGCCGCCGCCCACGCCTATCGAGGAACTCATCAGGGCCATGGCCGAGCCGAGCTTCTCGCGGGGCAGCATGTCGCGCATCAGGCCGATGCCGAGCGGGATCGCGCCCATGGCGAAGCCCTGCAGGGTACGGCCGACGATCATGGTGAGCAGCTGGCTGGTGAGCGCGCTGATCAGGGCGCCGACCACCATGACGGCGAGGGAGAGGATCAGCATCTTCCGCTTGCCGTACAGGTCGCCGAGGCGGCCCATGATCGGGGTGGCGACGGCACCGGACAGCAGGGTCGAGGTCAGGACCCAGGTGGCGTTGCTGGGCGCGGTGCTCAGCAGCTGCGGCAGGTCCTTGATGACCGGCACGAGCAGCGTCTGCATCACCGCGACGACGATGCCCGCGAAGGCGAGCACCGGGACCACGGCCCCGTTCGCCTGCCGGGGCGGCTGGTCGGTCGTCGTGTGGGTCATTGAGTGAGGCCTCCCGTGAGCATAAGTGCCGGGTAAACCTCGTATGCACAGGCAACTATTCCGTTGCTTCGAGCCCCTAATGAATCCTTGACCGACTCATGGGTTACTGACGAAAGGTCAGGTCCGGCGGGCGGGCGTGGCGGTGCCGGAGCGGTTCGCGTCCCGGCGCGGGGTGGTCACGGCTCTGCGCGCGGTCTAGGACGGACGGTCCACGCCCGGTGGTCCGAAATGCCGATGCCGGGACCGCGGCCGGGCTGCGAGCATGGCGTCCATGCTCGAAACGGCCGGCACCCCATCTCTCATATCCCGTCGTACGACCGCTCCCACGTGGCTGGTCGTGGCGCTCGCCTGCGCCGGACAGTTCCTGGTCGTCCTCGACGTGTCGGTGGTGAACGTCGCCCTGCCGTCCATGCGCACCGGCCTCGGCCTGACCCCGTCCGGCCTGCAGTGGGTGGTGAACGCGTACGCCATCGCCTTCGCCGGGTTCATGCTGCTGGGCGGCCGGGCCGGTGACCTGTACGGGCGCAAGCGGATGTTCCTGGTCGGCCTCGGCCTGTTCACCCTGGCCTCGCTGAGCGGCGGCCTCGCCCAGGCCGGCTGGCAGCTGCTGCTGGCACGGGCCGTGCAGGGGCTCGGCGCGGCGGTGCTGGCCCCCTCGACGCTGACCCTGCTGACGGCCGCGGTGCCGGAGGGGGCGGCGCGGGCGCGGGCGATAGCGACCTGGACCGCGGTCGGCGCGGGCGGCGGGGCCGCGGGCGGGCTGGTCGGCGGCGTCCTCGTGGACGTGCTGGACTGGCGCTGGGTGCTGCTGATCAACGTGCCGGTGGGCGCGCTGGTGCTGGCCGGCTCGGTGGTCTGGCTCAGCGAGAGCCGGGCCGGCGACGGACGGCGCCTGGACCTGCCCGGTGCGCTCCTGGTCACCGCGGGCCTCGCGACCCTCGCCTACGGCATCTCGCAGACGGAGGCGAAGGGCTGGACGGCCGCCGCCACCCTGCTGCCGCTGCTCGCCGGTCTGGCGCTCATCGCCCTGTTCCTGCTGGTCGAGGCGCGTACGACGGCTCCGCTGATGCCGCTCGGCCTGCTCCGGACGCGCTCGGTCGCCTCGGCGAACGCGGTGATGTTCCTCTCCGGCTCGGCCATGTTCTGCATGTGGTACTTCATGACGCTCTACGCCCAGAACGTCCTCGGCTACTCGCCGCTCCAGGCAGGTCTCGCCCTGGTCCCCAGCTCGCTGTCCGTGGTCGCCGGCTCCAAGGCGGCGCCGCGCCTGATGCGGGTGGCGGGCGCGCGGACCGTGGCGACGCTCGGGACGCTGGTGGCGGCGGCCGGCTTCGGCTGGCAGTCGACGATGAGCGCGCACGAGACGTACGTCACCGCGATCATGTTCCCGGGGATCCTGATGATGCTCGGCGCGGGTCTGGCGGCGACGCCGCTCGCCTCCCTGGCCACGTCGGGTGCGGCGCCGGGTGAGGCCGGTGTGGTGTCAGGGCTGATCAACACCTCGCGCACGATGGGCGGTTCGCTCGGGCTCGCCGTGATGTCGACGGTCGCCGCGGCCGGGACGGGCGGCGGCCACGGCCCCGAGGCGCTGACGCACGGCTACGCGGCCGCCTTCCGGACCAGTGCGGCGGTGCTGCTGGCCGGGGCGGTGGTGATGCTGCTGTGGCTGCCCCGGAAGGTCCCCGCGACGCCCCGGGGCTGAGGCGGCGCGCCCGCCGCACCTCCAGGGGCGTCAGTGCTCGGCGCCCCTTGGCTCACAGCCACCCCTGCTGCCGGGCCTCCCGCACCGCCTCGGCCCGGTTGCGGGTGCCCGTCTTGCCGATCGCCGAGGACAGGTAGTTCCGGACGGTGGACTCCGACAGACGCAGCCGGCCGGCGATGTCGGCGACCGTCGCCCCGTCCGCCGACGCCGTCAGCACGTCGCACTCGCGGGCCGTCAGCGGATTCGGCCCGGCGCTGAGCGCGGCGGCGGCGAGCGCGGGATCGACCACGGTGTCGCCGGCGAGCACGCGCCGGATCGCCACGGCCAGGTCCTCCACCGGCCCGTCCTTGACGAGGAACCCCGCCGCCCCTGCCTCCATGGCCCGGCGCAGATAGCCGGGCCGGCCGAAGGTGGTCAGGATCAGCACCCGGCACCCGGGCACCCGCTCGCGCAGCCCGGCCGCCGCGTCCAGCCCGCTGGCGCCCGGGAGTTCGATGTCCAGCAGGGCCACGTCCGGCCGGTGCAGCAACGCCTCCCCGACGATCGCGTCACCCCGCGAGACCTGTGCGACGACCTCGATGTCGTCCTCCATCCCGAGCAGCAGCGCGAGGGCCCCGCGCATCATGCGCTGGTCCTCGGCGAGCAGGACCCGGATGGACGCGGCGGGGCCGCCGTCCGGGGACATCTCGTTCATGTCCTCAGCCTACGGCTGTGGGCCGGGGCCGGCCGCAACGGCGGTGCGTGAGCCGGTCGGCGCCCCGGCCGGAGCGCGCGGCCGTACCGGACCGTGCCTGCGGGATCGGGCCGCGGGGCACCTGGTCGTCGGAGCCCGATGCCGACGTCGGACTGGCGGGTGGACCGGGCGGATGAGGGCAGGGCCGGCCGCAACGGCCGTGGGTGGGCTGGTCGGTGGGTGGCGGGAGCGCGGGTGCTGGGGTTCGCGCTGCGGGGGGCACGGGGGGCGTCGGGGGCCGATGGGGGTGTCCGGGTGCTGTGGGGGCAGGGTGGCCAGGGGGTGGCGTCGGCGGTAACGGGCTGCCCGCGGGCGGTCGTCCTGCGCGGCCGGCGCCCGGCGCGTACGGCAGCGGGCGCTCGCCGTCGGTGGTCGGCGTCACCTGCCGGGTGGTCCGGACGAACAGGTCGGTGGCCAAACTCCCGTTCCAGGCCCGCACATCACGGGGTCGTGGGTGGGCTGGTCGGTGGGTGGCGGGAGCGCGGGTGCTGGGGTTCGCGCTGCGGGGGGGGCACGGGGGGCGTCGGGGGCCGATGGGGGTGTCCGGGTGCTGTGGGGGCAGGGTGGCCAGGGGCGGCGTCGGCGGTGATGGCCGTGCCCGGGACGGTCGGTGGGTGGTGGGAGCTGTTGACGGGGGCGCGCCCGCTCTCAGTGGGTTCGGTGAAGTCCGGTGCGGTTCGGCGGTGACCCGAAGGGGCGCGGGGCGGTGGCATCAGCGGTTCCGCCGCGGGGCGCGACCGGCACCCGCCCGACGGCATATCGCGGCACTGCCGACGGAGCGCTTACGCTTCCGGCATGTCCGACGCCGCGCCCACGGCCCGTTTCTACGACGAACTGGCCGAGGACTACCACCTCGTCTACCCGGACTGGGAGGCTTCGCTGCGCCGTCAGGGTGCCGCCCTGGACGCCCTGCTCGGCCTGGAGCGTGCCGCCGTGCTGGACTGCGCCTGCGGCATCGGGACGCAGGCGCTGGGGCTCGCGCTGCGGGGGCACCGGGTCACCGGGACCGATGTCAGCGCCCGGGCTGTCGCGAGGGCCGGGCGGGAGGCCGGGCCGATGGGGGTGGAGCTGGCCACCGCCGTGGCGGACATGCGGCAACTGCCGTTCCGTGCCGGTCGGTTCGACGCCGTCGTGTGCGCCGACAACGCCCTGCCCCATCTGCTCACCGAAGCGGACGTGCGGGCCGCGCTGGCCGAGATGCGCCGGGTGCTGCGTCCGGGCGGGCGGCTGCTCGTCAGCACCCGCGCCTACGACGAACTGCTGTGCGAGCGCCCGGATTCGACGCCCCCGCAGGTGCACGAGTCCGCCGACGGCACCGGCCGGACCGTCACCTTCCAGCTGTGGCACTGGCGCGCGGACGGCGAGCGGTACGACCTGGAGCACTTCCAACTCCTCCCGGAGCGCGGGCAGTGGCGGGTGCGGGTCCGGTCGGCCGCCTACTGGGCGCTCGGACGGGACCGGCTCGCCGGATTCGCCGCCGCCGAGGGATTCGCGGACATCGTCTGGCTGATGCCCGAACAGACGGGTTTCTTCCAGCCGTTGCTCATGGCGCGGGCGGCCGTCGCTTAAAGAAACCCCATATTTCCGTGCGGCGGGTCTTGACGGCCTCGGAGGTCGATCAAACAATCGCCCCTGCATTTCCCAAAACCCCCGCTAATTCAGCAGTTGAATTGGTTCGGGATATCGATCGAACGACGTTCGAGATGCCGAACACGACGAATCCGAGGTGCACCGTGCTCCTGAGATCCCTCCACGTCCCGCCCGGGACCCCGCCCCGCCCCCGGCGCCTGCGCCGCGCCGCCCTGTCCGTGCTCGCCGTCTGCGCCACCCTCGCCGCGCTCCTCCTCGGCACCGGCGCACCCCAGGCCGCCGCCGCGGGTTCGCTGCCCTGCGACATCTACGCCGCCGCGGGCACCCCCTGCGTCGCCGCGCACAGCATGGTCCGGGCGCTGTACTCGTCGTACGACGGCGCGCTGTACCAGGTGCGGCGCGCCTCGGACGGAGCCACCAGGGGCATCGGGCTGCTGTCCGCCGGCGGCTACGCCGACGCCGCCGCCCAGGACTCCTTCTGCTCCGGCACGACCTGCATCGTCACCAGGGTCTACGACCAGTCCTCGCGCCACAACGACCTCACGGTCGAGGGCGCGGGCGGAGCCGGCAAGGCGGATGTCGGGGCGCCCGCGGACGCACTGCCGGTGACCGTCGGCGGCCACCAGGTCTACGGCCTGGAGATCTCTGCCGGCATGGGCTACCGCAACGACGCCACCTCGGGCGTGGCCACCAACGGCGCCGCCGAGGGGATGTACATGGTGACCTCCGGCACCCGCGTCAACGGCGCCTGCTGCTTCGACTACGGCAACGCCGAGACGAACAACAAGGACACCGGCAACGGGCACATGGACGCCATCAACTTCGGCACCGAGTGCTGGTTCTCGCCCTGCTACGGCTCCGGCCCCTGGGTGCAGGCCGACCTGGAGAACGGGCTGTTCCAGTCCGACGCCGGATACAGCAAGAACTCCTCCAACACCGGGACCGGACCGCTGCCGTTCGTGACCGCGCTGCTCAAGAACAACGGGCAGAATCATTTCGCGCTGAAATGGGGAAATGCCCAATCCGGTGGGCTGACCACCACCTATTCCGGCGGTGAGCCGACCGCGAGCGGATACTCGCCGATGCATCAGGAGGGCGCCATCGTCCTCGGCACCGGCGGCGACAACAGCAACGGCTCCATCGGGTCCTTCTTCGAGGGCGTGATGACCTCCGGCATCCCGACCGACGCCGCCGACGACTCCGTACAGGCCGACATCGTCTCCGTCGGCTACGGCGGCGCGACCGGCAGCACCGGCACGCTGAACCCCGGCTCGGAGGCATCCCTGCGCGCGACCACCTCCTGCTGCACCGGCGACTACGTCCGCCACCAGAACAACGCCGGCGTCATCTCCTCCATCACCTCCAGCAGCTCCGGCCTGGACAAGAACGACGCCACCTGGATCGTCCGCAGGGGCCTCGCCGACAGCTCCTGCGTCTCCTTCGAGTCCCGCAACTACCCGGGCGACTACCTGCGCCACTACAACTTCACCGTCTACCGGCAACCCATGGACGGCACCGCCCAGTTCCGGCAGGACGCCACGTTCTGCCCGACGACCGGCAAGAGCGGCACCGGCACCTCGTTCGCCTCGTACAACTACCCGACGAAGTACCTGCGCCACTACGACCACAACCTCTACGTGGCGAGCGACGGCGGGTCCAACGCCTGGGACAGCGGCACGTCCTGGAGCGACGACGTCAGCTGGGCGGTCAGCGCGCCCTGGGCGCCGTAGCCGCGACATCCGCCGCATCCGCCGACTCGGCCGCCGCCACCGGGAGTTCGGCGGTGACGGTGAAGCCGCCGCGCGGCGACGGGCCGGCCGTGAGGGAGCCGCCCGCCGCCGCGAGGCGCTCGGTCAGTCCCGTCAGGCCCGTGCCGCCGATGCCCGGCCGGGGCCGGCTGACCGGCTTGCCGGTGCCGTTGTCGGTGACGGCGAGCCGGGCCCGCTCGGCGCCGCTGTCGACGGTGATCTCGCAGCGGCTCGCGTCGCTGTGCCGCACCACGTTGGTGACCGCCTCGCGCACCACCCAGCTCAGCAGCGCCTCCGTCTGCGGTTCGAGCGGCGCCCCCGACTGCCGTACCACCGCCTCCACACTCGCCGCCGACAGCGCCGAACGGGCCCGGACCAGCTCGGTGGCCAGGCTTCCCTCGCGGTAGCCGGTCACCGCCTCGCGGATCTCGGTGAGCGCCTGCCGGCCCACCGACTCGATGTCCGTGATCTGCCCCAGCGCCGCGTCCATGTCGCGCGGGGCGAGCCGCCGGGCCGCCTCCGACTTGACCACGATCACCGACAGCGTGTGCCCGAGCAGATCGTGCAGATCCCGCGAGAAGCGCAGCCGCTCCTTCTCCACCGCGCGCCGGGCCAGCTCCTCACGGGCGGTGCGCAGATCCCGTACCGCCTCCGACAGGCCGAGGATCGCCGCGGTGACCATGCTGGACAGGAACGTGGCGTAGCCGATGTTCGTCGCGTCGCCCCAGCCGCCGCGCACGGCCGAGACGCAGGCCGCGTACCCCGTCAGCAGCAGTCCCGTCCGGCCCAGCCACGGGCCGCGCAGCGCCGCGCCCGTCGCGAGGCCGAGCAGCGGGAAGAACATCAGCCAGTTGCCGCCGTAGCCCACGGCCAGGCCCGTGGTCAGCAGGCCCATGAGCACCAGTGCGACCCTGGTGGAGACCGCCTCGCGCCGTGCGCGGTCGAAGGAGCGGAAGGTGACGTAGATGTAGAGCGAGTTGAACAGCAGCAGTCCCAGGCCGCCGATCCACGGATTCGGGGTCCGGCCCTGCAGGAGGTTGGAGAAGGACCCCATCCCCATGAGCAGCCACGGCAGCAGCGAGAACCCGGTGGGCGGCGGGCCCGGATGGTCGACGGCCGGAACCTCACCGCTCTTCCGGGCGGCCCGCTGCGCGGCCTGGAAGCGCTCGCGCTCCGCCTTCCAGCGCTCCTGCTCCGCCTTCCATTCCAGCCGCGCCGCCTGCCAGTGCCCGAGCCGGCGCCGTATGCCCCGCAACCCCGTCATGTTCCCGTTCCCCCGGTTGTCAGATCGTCCCCGCCGCGCGGGGTTACGACGGCACAGCGTACGAACCGAACGGTCCCGGCCATTACCGTCAGCACGATGATGGCACCGCTGCCCAGGTCCGGGCAGATGCGTATGTACGGAACGGGGCAGTACGAATGTCACCGGCGGCGATACCTGACACGGCGTCAGGAGCCTTCCCATGTGGGGAGCGCTCGGCTATACAGAGGGCGCCGGACTGGAACGCGTTCTAGATCGGCCCGTAGCGACCTCGGTGCGGCCGACGGTGCGGACGGCCGTGCCGGGGTCTCGAAACCGCCACTGGCAGGAGCCGTATGCCCATCGACGCAAGCCGAGCCCTCGCGGCCGAGCCCCGGACCGGTGAGATCTCCTGGACCACGAAGGACGTCCAGCTCTACCACCTCGGCATCGGCGCCGGCGTCCCCGCCACCGACCCCGACGAGCTGCGCTACACCCTGGAGACCCGGCTGCACGTCCTGCCGAGCTTCGCCACCGTCGCGGGCGCCGGCGCACCCGGCGTGATCAGCGGGTTGTCGATGCCCGGTGTGGAGGTCGACCTCGCGAGGGTCCTGCACGGCGGGCAGAGCCTGGTGATCCACCGGCCGATCCCGGCCGAGGGCACCGCGACCGCGACCCACCGGCTCGCCGCCGTCTGGGACAAGGGCAAGGCCGCCGTCCTGGTCCTGCGCACGGAGGTCGCCGACGCCCGCGGGCCGCTGTGGACCAACGACGCCCAGATCTTCGTACGCGGAGAAGGCGGATGGGGCGGCGAGCGCGGCCCCGCCCATCGTCTCGAACCGCCCGCGGGCGAGCCCGACCGGACCGTCGAGCGGCCCGTCCGCGAGGACCAGGCCCTGCTCTACCGCCTCAGCGGCGACTGGAACCCGCTGCACGCCGACCCCGACTTCGCCAAGAGCGCCGGCTTCGACCGGCCCATCCTGCACGGGCTGTGCACCTACGGCATCACGCTCAAGGCGGTCGTGGACACGCTGCTCGGCGGGGACGTGGGCCGGGTACGGGCGTACACCACCCGGTTCGCCGGCGTCGTCTTCCCCGGCGAGACCCTGCGCATCCGCATGTGGCAGGGGGAGGGCGGCACCGTCCGGGCGGCCGTGAGCGCGGTCGAGCGCGACGACGCGCCGGTCCTCACCGACACCATCGTCCAGCACTCCTGATCCAGGCCGTAGTCGAGGGGAGAGCCGCACCATGCGCGCAGCCGTACTGCACGAGATCGGCCAGGAAAAGCTCGAAGTCCACGATGACGTCGAGGCCGTCGGCTTCGGCCCCGGCAGGGTCAGGGTCCGGGTGCGCGCCACCGGGCTGTGCCACTCGGACCTGTCCGCCATGAGCGGGGTGCTGCCGCAGCCCGCGCCGTTCGTGCCCGGCCACGAGGGAGCCGGCGAGATCCTCGAAGTCGGCGAGGGTGTACGGGACTTGACGCCCGGCGATCGGGTCGTCATCTGCTGGCTGCCCGCCTGCGGGGCCTGCGCGGCCTGCAAGCGGGGCCAGACCGAGCTGTGCCTGGCCGGGTTCATGAACGCCGGCACCCCCAACTTCCGGCGCGCGAGCGGCGACGTCTTCGGCTTCGCGGGCACCGGTACCTTCGCCGAGGAGGTCGTGGTCGACGCGGGCTGTGCCGTGCCCATCCCCGAGGACGTGCCCTTCGACATCGCCGCCCTGATCGGCTGCGGGGTCACGACCGGGCTCGGCGCCGCCCTCAACACCGCCGACGTACGGGCCGGTTCGTCGGTCGCCGTCATCGGCTGCGGCGGCGTCGGCGTCTCGGCGGTGCAGGGGGCGCGGCTGAAGGGCGCCGCCGAGATCGTCGCCGTGGACCCGGTCGCCTCGCGCCGCGAGGCCGCCCTCAGGTTCGGCGCCACGAAGGCCGTGTCCCCCGACGGACTGGCCGACGCCAAGCAGCAGGTCACCGGCGGAGAGGGCTTCGACTACGTCTTCGAGGTCGTCGGGAAGTCCGCCACCGCCCGCACCGCCTACGAGAACACCCGGCGCGGCGGCACCCTCGTCGTGGTCGGCGCGGGCGCCATGGACGACTTCCTCCAGCTCAACATGTTCGAGCTGTTCTTCGACGAGAAGCGCATCCTGCCGTCCCTGTACGGCGGCGGGGACGTACTGCGCTCCTACGAGCGGGCGATCGCCCTGTGGCGGGCCGGCCGGATCGACCTGGCGGGCCTGATCACCCACCGGGTGCCGCTGGCCGGGATCAACGAGGCACTGGACCAGATGCGCACCGGGGCCGCCCTGCGCACCTGCATCGAGATCTGAGGCGCCCGCCATGACACTGCCACTGGAGGGCATGTCCGCGATCGTCACCGGCGCCGGACGCGGGCTCGGCCGGGCCGAGGCCCTGGAACTCGCCCGGCTCGGCGCCGCCGTCGTCGTCAACGACTACGGGCAGCCCGGGAGGGACGGCGCCGGGGAGGCGTCCGCCGGGCCCGCCGAAGCGGTGGCCGAGGAGATCCGCGCGGCCGGCGGCACGGCGCTCGCCCACGCCGGCGACGTCGCCGACTTCTCCGAAGCCGCCCGGCTCGTGGACCTGGCGATCGGTGAGTACGGCAAGCTCGACATCCTCGTCAACAACGCCGGCATCCTGCGCGACCGCATGGTCTTCTCCATGACCGAGGACGAGTGGGACGCGGTGATACGGGTCCACCTGAAGGGCCACTTCAACACCACCCGGTTCGCCGCCGCGCACTGGCGGGAGCGGTCCAAGGCGGCCGGCGGCGAGAGGGTGTACGGGCGGATCGTGAACACCTCCTCCGAGGCGTTCCTCGCCGGTTCCGCGGGCCAGCCCAACTACGCGGCCGCCAAGGGCGGAATCGTCGGTCTGACCACCTCCACCGCCCTGGCCCTCGCCAAGTACGGCGTCACGGCCAACGCCATCTGCCCGCGCGCCCGGACCCGGATGACCGAGGACGTCTTCGCGGGCTTCCGGCGGCCGGAGCAGGGGCTGGATCCGCTGGCCCCGGAACACGTCTCCCCGCTCGTCGGCTACCTGGCCTCCCCGGCCGCCGGCCGGATCAACGGCCAGCTGCTGGTCGTCCACGGCGGCATGGTCGCGATCGTCGAACGGCCGCGGGTGCGGGCGGCGTTCGACAGCAAGCAGGAGACGTTCACGTACGACGAACTCGACGCGCTGCTCACCCCGCACTACGCGGACCGGCCGCCGGGGGAGACGTTCGCGGCGGCGGAGGTGCTCGGCCTCAAGCGCGGGTGACGGAGGGGCAAAAGAAGAGGGGGCGCCCGGGTGGGCGCCCCCTGTCTCCTGACGACCGTCAGGCAGCCGCCTCGGCGGCCTCCTCGGCCGGCTTGCGGTGCCGCCCGTGCGGAGCCGTCTCACTGTCCTGGGCCGCGACCGGGCCCCGGTGCCGGCCGTGGCCGACCGCCTCCTGAGAGCCGGCAGACAGCTGCTCGGTGGTGCTGGTGTCGCTCATCGGAAGAATTCACCCCGTCAACATGATCTTTCGTACAGCCCGGCGAGTGTAACCGGCACACCACGGGCCGAATCCAGGCGCACACGCCAACCGGCACTAGTTCGTTACAAGACGTCCCAGAGGCGCTTGCTGCAACGGCACCGGACGTGCCATCACCAGGCCCGGAGCCCTCGCCGCCGCGGGCGCCAGGAGTGCCGCAGGGCCCGGCTCCGTCGGCGCCCCGGCAGCCGTTCCGTCCCCGACCGGACCCTCCGCACCCGCACCCCCCGCTTCCCCGGGCCTCGCGCCTGCGGCGCCGGAGGCCGCGGCGGTGTGCCGCTCCACGGCCCCCGTTTCCTCGGGCTTCGCGTCCGCCCCGCCGGAGTCCCCCCGGACTGCGGTGGTGTCTTGCTCCGTGGCCCTCGCGTCCCCGGGCCTCGCGCCTGCGGCGTCGGAGACCCCGGCGGTGCGTTGCTCCGTGGCGCCCGTTTCCTCGGGCCTCGCGCCTGCGGCGCCGGAGGCCCCGGAGGCCGCGGCGGTGTGCCGCTCTACGCTCCGCGTTTCCTCGGGCTTCGCGTCCGCGCCGCCGGAGCCCTCCCGGGCACGGGCGGTCTCCCGCTCTACGGCTCCCGTTTCCCCGGCTGTCGCGTCCGCCCCGCCGGCGTCCCTCCAGGCCGCGGCGGTGCTCCCTTCCGTGGCCGGTGCCGCCCTGGGTGCGGTCAGCTCCGCCACGCCGCACGGGGTCTGCGGTGTGGCGTACGGCAGCCGCAGCACCCCGTCGTGCGTCCACAGCCCGGCGCCGGCCAGCCAGCCCTCGGGCGCCGGGAGGTGGCTGACCCGGCGCTCGGCCGGCCGCCAGACGCCCACCCAGCTGCCCAGCGGCCCGTCGAGGCGCAGCGCCACCGCGCAGCCCTCCGGGGTCAGCACCTGCCCCGGCTGGATCGCGAACGGCGTCACCGCGCAGTCCGGCACCCGCAGGGACTCCGGGAAGCGGACCGGCAGCATGCTGCCGAGCACGCCCCAGCCCAGCCGCTCCCGCCCCGGCGAGGGCGCGTCGGAGGAGATGAGCAGCAGTCCGCTGTCGGGGTCGGCGAGCAGCAGCCGGTCGTCGCTGCCGGCCGTGATCTGCAGCAGCGGCGAGACCTCGGCGCGCTCCAGGTCCACGACCACCGTCTTGACCGGCCCGCCCAGCGCCCGGTCCAGTGCCAGCATCCGCCCCGCGCGGTCCAGCCACACCCCGCCCGAGCAGCGCCCCGGCACCTCCGCGAGCCACTCCGGGCCGAAGGACCCGCCCGCCACCAGCCAGACGGTGCTGGCGCGCGGGCCGACGGCGAGGGCGTACGCCCTGCTGCCGCCCGGCGCGGGCGGCAGCAGCCTGAGCCGGGTGCCCGGCTCGGCGCACTCCACGGCGCCCAGCGGCAGCTCGCCGGTGCCGGGACCGGTCGGGTACAGCAGCGAGAAGACGTGCCGCCGCTCGATCACCCGGTGGATCAGCACCCGGCCGTCCGCGAGGGGCTGCACCTCGGTGCCGGGCTCCTCCGGCTGGTTGCCGGGCAGCGGCACCGCGTACGGCTCCGGACCGTCGAGCGTCCAGCGCTCGGCGAACCAGCACTCGCCGGCCTTCGCGAGCCGGGCGGCGTACGCCCCGTCCACCGTCAGCGCGCAGGCCGTACCGCCGTCCTCCGCACCCGTCGAGGGGGGTTCGATCGCACAGGCCGTCATGGTTCGGTCACCTCCGGCGACGAAGCTAGTTTTCGCACGCGCAGGCGTGGGACCGGCCGATGGCCGCTTCACACATACGGGTGGCGCAGAAGCGATTCACCTGAGGAAATCGGGGCGTTTGTGCTGACCGGGACAAGCCCAGGCGCATGCGGTACGGCCGCGCCGGACGGACAGGTAGCCTTGCCCCGTGCCCCGTCTGTCTGAAGTCATCGCCGCGCTGGAGAACCTGTGGCCCGCCGAGCGGGCCGAGTCCTGGGACGCGGTCGGCACGGTCGTGGGCGACCCCGACCAGGAGGTCACCCGGGTCCTGTTCGCCGTCGACCCCGTGCGGGAGACCGTCGACGAGGCGGTGAAGCTCGGCGCCGACCTGCTGGTCACCCACCACCCGCTCTACCTGCGCGGTACGACGACGGTGGCGGCGACCCACTTCAAGGGCCGCGTCGTGCACACGCTGATCAAGAACGACATCGCCCTGCACGTCGCCCACACCAACGCCGACACGGCCGACCCGGGCGTCTCGGACGCCCTCGCCGGCGCGCTGGACCTGCGGGTCGTAGGGCCCCTCGTGCCGGACCCCGGCGACCCGGCGGGCCGCCGGGGCCTCGGCCGGGTCTGCGAGCTGGACCACCCCCTGACCGTGCGCGAGCTGGCCGCCCGGGCCGCCGAGCGGCTGCCCGCCACCGCCCAGGGCATCCGCGTGGCCGGCGACCCCGACGCCCTCGTGCGCACCGCCGCCGTCAGCGGCGGCTCCGGCGACAGCCTCTTCGACCAGGTCCGCGCGGCGGGCGTCGACGCCTTCCTCACCGCGGACCTGCGCCACCACCCGGCGTCCGAGGCGGTGGCGACGAGCCCCCTCGCGCTGCTCGACGCGGCGCACTGGGCCACCGAGTGGCCCTGGTGCGAGCTGGCCGCGAGCCAGCTCGACGAGATCTCCGACCGTCACGGCTGGGACCTGCGCGTCCACGTCTCCACGACGGTCACCGACCCCTGGACCGCCCACGCGGCGTCCACCACCCGCTAGTAGCCAACAGGAGCCCCCAACTGAACGCCGCGCCCGCCGACCAGATCCGCCTCCTCGACGTCCAGGCCCTCGACGTCCGGCTGCAGCAGCTCGCGCACAAGCGCAGGTCGCTGCCCGAGCACGCCGAGATCGACGCGCTGAGCAAGGACCTCACGCAGCTGCGCGACCTGCTGGTCGCCGCGCAGACCGAGGAGAGCGACACCGCTCGCGAGCAGACCAAGGCGGAGCAGGACGTGGACCAGGTGCGCCAGCGCGCCGCCCGCGACCAGCAGCGCCTGGACTCCGGCGCGGTCACCTCGCCCAAGGACCTGGCCAACCTCCAGCACGAGATCGCCTCCCTCGCCAAGCGCCAGGGCGACCTGGAGGACGTGGTCCTGGAGGTCATGGAGCGCCGCGAGTCCGCGCAGGAGCGGGTGCGTGAGCTGACGGAGCGCGTCGCCTCCGTGCAGGGGAGGATCGACGACGCGACGGGACGCCGGGACGCGGCCTTCGAGGAGATCGACGGCGAGGCGGCGACGGTGACGAAGGAGCGCGAGGTCATCGCCGGCTCCGTCCCCGCCGACCTGCTGAAGCTCTACGACAAGCTGCGCGAGCAGCAGGGCGGCATCGGTGCGGCCAAGCTGTACGCCCGCACCTGCCAGGGCTGCCGCCAGGAGCTGGCGATCACCGAGCTGAACGAGATCCGCGCGGCGGCGCCGGACACCGTCGTACGCTGCGAGAACTGCCGCCGCATCCTGGTGCGCACGGCCGAGTCGGGTCTGTAGGCGTCTGCCGGACCTTCGTGGTTCTCACTGGACAAGGGGCGTGTCGGGTGCGGGAGTTCATCGTCGAGGCGGACGGCGGGTCACGGGGCAACCCGGGGCCGGCCGGTTACGGGGCCGTGGTCACCGACGCGGCGACCGGGCAGACGCTGGCGGAGGAGGCCGAGTACCTCGGCGTCGTGACCAACAACGTCGCCGAGTACCGGGGCCTGCTGGCCGGCCTGCGCGCCGCCCACGCCCTCGACCCGACGGCCACGGTCCACGTCCGCATGGACTCCAAGCTCGTCATCGAGCAGATGTCGGGCCGCTGGAAGATCAAACATCCCGACATGAAGCCCCTCGCCACCCAGGCCCGCTCGGTCTTCCCGCCGGACCGGGTCACGTACGAGTGGATCCCCCGCGAGCGGAACAAGCACGCCGACCGCCTGGCGAACGAGGCCATGGACGCGGGTACGTCGTCGGCAGCCGCGGGCAGTCGTGCCGCTGGGGCGGCACGGTTGGGCGCGGCCGCGACCCCTGGCGAGCAGCCGCCCGCCCCCGACGAGCAGGGCCCCTTGGGCGCCGGCGGAGAAGTCACCGCCGACCGGCAGCGCACCTCCGCGCCTGGCTGGAGCGCCGCCCCCGACCTCGGCGCCCCCGCCACCTTCGTCCTCCTGCGCCACGGCGAGACCCCCCTGACGCCCCAGAAGCGCTTCTCGGGCAGCGGCGGCACCGATCCCGCGCTCTCCGACGCCGGGCGCGAACAGGCGCGCCGCGTCGCCGAAGCGCTGGCGAGACGCGGCACGATCCAGGCCGTCCTCGCCTCCCCGCTCGCCCGCACCCGCGAGACCGCCGGCATCGTCGCCGCCCGCCTCGGCCTGGAGGTGAAGATCGAGGACGGACTGCGCGAGACGGACTTCGGAGCCTGGGAGGGCCTGACCTTCGGCGAGGTCCGCGAGCGCTACCCGGACGACCTGAACGCCTGGCTCGCCGACCCCGAGGCCCACCCCACCGGCGGCGGCGAGAGCTTCGCCGAGACGGCCGTCCGTATCGCCGCCACCCGGGACAAGCTGGTCGCCGCCCACGCCGGCCGCACGGTCCTCCTCGTCACCCACGTCACCCCGATCAAGACCGTCGTCCGCCTCGCCCTCGGCGCCCCGCCCGAGTCCCTGTTCCGCATGGAGCTGTCGGCGGCCTCCCTGTCGGCGGTGGCGTACTACGCCGACGGCAACGCCAGCGTCCGGCTCTTCAACGACACGTCCCACCTACGCTGAGGCCCGCTCGCGCAGGCGCTCGGCCGTGCGCGCGTCCGCCGGCAGGAACGCCTCCAGGTGCAGCTCGGCGAGCGTGACGTCCACCGCCGTGGCGAACGAGGTCAGCGTGGTCAGCAGCCGCAGCTCGCCCTCGGCGCACCGCAGCCGCAGCGGCACCGCGAACCCGAGGTGGTCCTCGCCGGGCGCGTACGGCGGTATGTACCCGGCGAGTTCGGCGGCCAGCGCGTCGAGCCGCGGATCGGGGCTGCGCAGGGCCCGCGCCCGCAGGTTCTCCACGACGTGCCGCCCCCACGCGCCCAGGTTCACCACGCGTGACCCCATCCCGCGCGGATGCAGCGCCAGCCGCAGGACGTTGACCGGGGGCCGCAGCAGCTCCGGATCGGCGCCCTCGGTCAGCACCCCGAACGCGCCGTTCGCCGCCACGAGTTCGCCGAGCGGGCCGGCGACCATCGCCGGGTACGGCAGATGCCCGGTCAGGATCGCGTCCAACGCCTCCCGCACCGGCTCCAGTCCGGCCGCGTCCAGGGCGGACTCGGGGTAGGCGGGGGCGTAACCGGCGGACAGCAGCAGGGCGTTGCGCTCCCGGAGGGACAGCTCCAGCGACTCGGCGAGCCGCAGCACCACCGCCCGGCCGGGCAGGGACCGCCCCCGCTCGATGAAGCTCACGTACCGCTGGGTCGTGCCGGCCCGCGAGGCCAGCTCCAGCTGGCTGACCCGGCGCACGGTGCGCCAGCGCAGCAGCTCCCGCCCGAACGGCGGCGGCGACGGCGGCGGCGAGGGTGGTCCGACGGTGGTGGTCATGCCCCCGTTGTACGGCACGGCTCTGACAACGCGGACCCGCAGCTCGTCATACCCGGCCGGGAATTGAGGCCCCGCACCCGTCCGACCAGCATGGACCCACGGCGACACCAGCCGCCCGCCCCATCCCGCCCCATCCACCGCGATTCCGACGGGGGAACCCATGCGCACCTACCACCTGCACACACCGGGCCGCATCGACGGCATCGTCGCCCGCGACAGCGAGCCCCGCCCCGCACCCGGCCCCCGCGACATCGTCGTACGCGTCCGGGCGGCCTCCCTCAACCGCCGCGACCTGCTGATCCTGAACGGCGCCTACCCCCTCACCGCCGCGCCGGACGTGGTTCCGCTCAGCGACGGCGCCGGCGAGGTGGCGGCCGTCGGCGACGAGGTCACCCGGTTCGCCGTGGGCGACCGTGTCTGCAGTACGTACTTCCCGCGCTGGACCGACGGCCGGATCAGCCCCGACGTGATCGACCAGCCCGGCGCGACCCTGCCCGGCATGCTCGCCGAGTACGTCCGCCTCGACCAGGAGGCCGCCGTGCGCGTCCCCGGCCACCTCGGCTGGGAGGAGGCCGCCTGCCTGCCGTGCGCCGGCCTCACCGCCTGGAACGCCCTGACCGGCGCGGAACCCCTGCTGCCCGGCGAGACGGTGCTGACCCTCGGCACCGGCGGCCTGTCCCTGTTCGCCGTGCAGTTCGCGAAGCTGTTCGGCGCCGAGGTGATCGCCACGACGTCGAGCCCCGCGAAGGCCGAGCGCCTGAAGTCGCTGGGCGCCGACCACGTGCTGAACTACGCCGAGAACCCGCGCTGGGGCGAGGCCGTACGGGAGCTGACCGGCGGGCGCGGCGCGCACCTCGTCGTGGAGACCGGCGGACCGGAGAGCATTGACCAGTCCGTCCGGGCGACGGCGCTGTACGGCCGGATCGTGCTGATCACCGCCAACAGCCCGCGCAAGGACTCCCTCGACATCACGACCGACGCCCTCGCCTCCAGCCTGCTGACGATGCGCCGCCTCTTCGTCGGCAGCCGCAGCAACTTCGAGGAGATGAACCGTGCCGTCCGCCTGCACGGCCTCCGCCCGGTGATCGACCGCGTCCTCCCCTGCGCGGACGCCGGGGACGTCCGGGACGCCTACCGCTATTACGCCACCGGCGCGGCCTTCGGCAAGGTCGTCATCCGCCTCGCCTGACCCCGGCCTCGTCGGTGAGCCGGGCGGCCGCCCGCGCCAGCTCCTCGATCCGCGCCCAGTCCCCGGCGGTCACCGCGTCCGCCGGGACCATCCAACTCCCGCCCACACAGCCGACGTTGGGCAGCGCCAGGTACTCGGGCGCGCTTCCCGGACCGATCCCGCCGGTGGGGCAGAACCGGGCCTGCGGCAACGGCGCCGCCAGCGACCGCAGATAGGCCGTACCGCCCGCCGCCTGCGCCGGGAAGAACTTCATCTCCCGCACCCCGCGCTCCAGCAGCGCGACGACCTCCGAGGTGGTCGACACCCCGGGCAGGAACGGCACCCCCGACCGGCGCATCGCCGCCAGCAGCGCCTCCGTCCAGCCGGGGCTGACCAGGAACCGCGCCCCCGCCGCCGTGGCCGCGCCCACCAGCTCCGGGCTGATCACCGTGCCCGCGCCGACCACCGCCGACGGCACCTCGGCGGTGATCGCGCGGATCGCGTCCAGCGCCGCCGGCGTCCGCAGCGTCACCTCGATCGCGGACAGCCCGCCCGCCACCAGAGCGCGCGCCAGCGGTACGGCGTCGGCGACGTCGGAGACGGCCACGACGGGGACGACGGGGGCGCGGTCCACGAGATCCAGTACGGAGGCAGCGGGGGGCGAGGGCACGGGTGAGGTCATGCCCTCATCGTGCCCAGCGGCTGCATCATGCGCAATGAACGTTGCACATGCTGCAATAGCGATGTGTGGTGGGCCGCGTCGCCCGGCTCAGTGGATCTCGTCCACCAGCACGTCCAGCGACCACGCGGTGCCCGCCTTCGCCGGCGCCTCGGCCTCCACGACGTACCCCAGCTCCCGCAGCACCTCCACCAGCCCGGCGGGGTCCTTCGGCGCGGCGCCCTGTGTCAGCAGGCTCCGTACGATCCGGCCCTTGGTCGCCTTGTTGAAGTGGCTGACCACCTTCCGGGTGGGCGCGTGCAGCACCCGTACGGTCGCCGTCCGCCCGGCGACCTCGCCCTTCGGCTTCCAGGCCGCCGCGTACGCCGCCGAGCGCAGGTCCAGCACGAGCCCCTTTCCGGCCGCCTCGGGCAGCACCTCGGCCATCGCCGGCCGCCAGTGCGCGCCGAGCGCGCCGAGGCCGGGCAGCTTCACGCCCATGGAACAGCGGTAGGAGGGGATGCGGTCGGTCACGCGCACGGCGCCCCACAGACCCGAGAAGACGAGCAGCGAGCGCGCCGCGCGCCTCTTCGCCGCCGCGTCCAGTGTGGCCAGGCCGAGGGCGTCGTAGAGGACACCGGTGTAGATCTCCCCGGCCGGACGTGCGCCGGCCGTGCGCAGGACGGCGTTCTTCGCGATCTCGCCGCGCAGCCCCTCGCTCAGCCCCAGCACCTCGCGCGCCTTCTCGTTCTGCCCGGGGTCCCCGGCGCACAGCTCGACCAGCTCGCCGAGCACCGCCTCGCGCGCCGCGGTCAGCCCCGGCAGGGACAGCGACTCCAGCGTCAGCGGGGCGCCCGCGCCCGAGTTCGCCTTGCCTTCCGACGGCGGCAGCAGGACCAGCACCACGTACTCCTCACCTAGACCTCCGCGACAGGGTACGGCGTGCGGCCGGTGCGACCGCGACCTGCGCTCCTGTTCCCCCTCAGGGGTGGGTGAGCGCCCGGACGAGGCCGCCGGGATCGTCGGCGTGCAGCCGTACGAGGGTGACGTCCCTGCGCCTGCCGAGCACGGTCACGTGGGTGACGGGCTCGGTGAGTTCGAGGGTGACGGAGGTCTGGGAGCCGACGGCGAGATCGAGGGCGCCCTCGGCCGGTGTGTGCGTCATCCGCGTCTCCCGGCGTACGGCGCCGATCGCGGACAGCGGGATGCGCAGGTCCACGTGCGCGCCGTACCGCACCCGCACCGCGTCCCCCGTGAGCACGTGCGGGCGGACCACGCACGCCGCACTTTCCCCATCAGCTCAGGCATGGTCAACCCCCTTCAGCGGCAAGGATATTCAGGGCGCGGCGGATCGCCTCGGCCTGGGCGGGGGCGAGGTCGGCGTACAGCGCGCGCAGCAGGGCGTGATCGTCGTCGGGCCGCCCGTCCGGCAGCAGCTCGCGCGGCATGCAGTCGGCCAGCGCCCGCGCGGCCCCCGGCACGCGCGGGTCGTCCGGCCCGGCGCTCGCGAGCGCGTCGAGCAGCGCGTACGCCTCATGGGCGCGCGCCAGCGCGTCCGGGTCGTCCAGCACCCCCCGCAGTCCGGCCCACATCCGCTCCCGCACCTCCGGCGCCGCCCCCGTCTCGATGAGCGCGAGCACCTCCCGGTCCTTGGCGGCGGCCGGCGAGTCACCGACGGGCAGCGAGCCGAACAGCGCGGCCAACTGCGCCGAGACCGGCCCCTCGGCGGTCAGCTCCCCACCGCCGAGCAGCGCCCGCAGCCGCTGGCGCCGCTCCCGGATCCCGGCCTCCTGCCGGGCCAGGTCCGCGTCGAGTTCGGTGAGCACCTCGACGAGGTCCTTCCCGGCGTCGTCCGCGAGCACGTCCCGCACCTCGGCGAGCCCGAGCCCCAGCTCGGTCAGCCGCCGGATCCGGGCGAGGACGACGGCGTGCCGGAGGGTGTAGTGCCGGTAGCCGTTGGCACGGCGCTCGGGCTCGGGCAGCAGGCCCAGGTGGTGGTAGTGCCGCACGGTGCGCGTGGTGACGCCGACGGCGGTGGCGAGTTCTCCGATCCGCATGGGACCAGTACAGACGTTGACGCCACGGCAGGGTCAAGCGGTGGGCGCCGGGGCGCCCAGCCACCGCCTCAGTGCCTCGGCCAGCCCCTTGACGTCGTCGTCCGCCGTGTCGGCGGCCCAGGCCACGAAGCCGTCCGGGCGCAGGAACAGCGCCTTCAGGCCGGGCCGGTCCGCACAGGTGAGCGTGCGCACGTCCAGCCGGTCGCCGTAGCCCTCGGCCGCGCCCCGCACCTCCGCGTCGTCGGCGAGGTCGAGCAGCAGGGCGCGGCCGGCGTGCAGGTGCTCGCCGAGCCGGCTGCCGTCGGACAGCTCCAGGTCGGGCGCGCTCGCACCGGTCAGCGGGTGCTCGCCGGGCAGGTCGTAGCGCTGCCACACGCCGGAGATCCTCGTGACGAGATACGTCGTCCCCGTGGCCGTCAGCGCCAGGTCGCTCACCACCCGGCGCAGCGCGCGGGCGTGCGGGTCGGGGCGCATCACCGCGATCTGGGCGCGGGTCCAGTCGAGCACCCAGGCGCCGAGCGGATGCCGTTCGGCGGTGTACGTCTCCAGCAGGGACTCCGGGGCGCGCCCGCGCACGACGGCGGCCAGCTTCCAGCCCAGGTTCATCGCGTCCCCGAGGCCGAGGTTCAGCCCCTGGCCGCCGAACGGCGAGTGCACGTGCGCCGCGTCTCCCGCGAGCAGCACCCGGCCCCTGCGGTACTGCGTGGCCTGGCGCGCGTTGTCGGTGAACCGGGTCGCGCTGAGCAGCTTGGTGATGGTGACCTCGGGTACGCCGGAGACCCGGCGCAGGCTCGCCTGCACCTCTTCCGCGGTGATCGGTGCCGTCCGGTCGGCCGGGGGCCCGTCGAACTCCACGCTGAGGATCCGCCCCGGGAACGGCCCGTGGACGTACGTCCCGGTCTGCGTGGTGTTCCAGCCCTCGCGCAGCCGCTCGCCGCCGGTCAGCTCCACGATCGCCTGGTAGCCGGTGATCTCCGGGTCCGTGCCCGGGAAGTCGAACCCGGCGGTCTTGCGGACCGTGCTGCGCCCGCCGTCGCAGCCGACCAGCCAGCCGGCGCGGATCGTGCCCGCGCCGGTGTGCACGGCGACGCCGTCCGCGTCCGCGTCGAACCCGGTCAGCTCCACGCCCCGGCGCACCTCCACCCCGAGCCGCTCGGCGTGCCGGGCCAGGATCCGCTCCAGCGCGGCCTGCGGCACGCCCAGCCCGGTGTCGCCGGCCGGACCGACATCGGCCCAGACCGGGTCGGAGCCGTCGAACAGCTCCTGGGTCATCGGGATCCCGGCGAAGTGGCCGGCGAACTTGGGCGGCAGGGCGGACTCGGCGTCCTCGCCCCGGAACGCCCGTATCCGCTCCCGCGCCGCCTCCCACACCGCCGCCAGTTCGGGCAGCAGCCCACGCCGGTAGAGGGCGACCGCGCTCGGAATGTTGATCGCGCCCGCCTTGATCGTCTCGTCCACCTCGGTCAGCCGCTCCACGGCCAGCACCCGGGCCCCGCCGAGCCCCAACTCGCAGGCGAGGAACAGCCCCACGGGCCCGGCGCCCACCACCACCACGTCGTACTCCGTCGTCCTCATAGCCCTCACTGTAGTCACTAAAAGTTTTGAGCAGCTATAGTTTTGTCATGAACGACGAGGAGCGTGCGAGCGGCGACGAACTGCCCCTGCGGGAGCGCAAGAAGCGGCAGACGCGGCAGCGGATCTCGGACATCGCCACGGCCCTGTTCGCCGAGCGCGGCTTCGACGCGGTGACGGTCGCCGAGGTCGCGCGGGCGGCGGGCGTCTCCGCCATGACGGTCTTCAACTACTTCCCGCGCAAGGAGGACCTGTTCCTCGACCGCATCCCGCAGGCCGCCGAACTCTTCGCGGGGGCCGTCCACGACCGCGCCCCCGACGAGTCCCCGCTCACCGCGCTGCGCCGCCTCACCCTCCGCCTCCTCGACGAGCGGCACCCGCTGAGCGGCGTGGGGGAGCGCTACCCCCGCTTCTACCGGATCGTCGTCGCCTCCCCGGCCCTGCGCTCACGCGCCCGCGAGGGCGTGGAGGAGGTGGAGCGAGCCCTTGCCGCCGCCCTCGCCGAAGCCGGCACGGCGGATGCCGGACTCCTCGCGGCCCTGACAGTGGCCGCCTGCCGCACGGCCTTCGTCGCGTCCGCGCGCCGCCTGCTCGCCGGCGACCCGGTGGACGAGGTGGCCCGCGACCACCGGGCCCGCCTGGAGTCCGCCTTCGCGGCCCTGGAGCGCACGGGACTCGACGGCTGACGCCGACCTGGACGCGGCATGGAAGCGGCATGGAAGCGGGGCCGAAAAGCGTTGCACCCTGACGGTTCCGTACGTAGAAATGTCCCGTACGGGGGAAGAGGGGGTGTGTTCCGTGGCGGAACAGGCGCTGTGGACACGGGCCCGGCTGGGGCACGGCGGCCCGCCGCTCGACCTGCTTACCGCGAACTTCCGCCGGCACACCTACGCCCCGCACGCCCACGAGGAGTACACGATCGGCGTCTGCGTCGGCGGCGACGAGGCCATCGCCTACCGGGGCGGCCGCATCCGCACCGGACCGGGCACCATCGTCGTCCTCGACCCCGGCGAGACGCACACCGGCGGCCCCGCCACCGCCACCGACGGCTACGCCTACCGTGCCCTGTACGCCGACCCCTCGCTCCTGGCCGACGGAAGTCTCGGCGGCCTGCCCCACTTCCGCGAACCGCTCGTCCAGGACCCCGAACTCGTCACGGCGCTCCGCCGCGCCCACACCGACCTCAGCGGCTGCCCCGACCCCCTGGAGGCGGAGTCCCGCCTGCCCTGGCTGCTGACGGCCCTGGCCCGCCGCCACTCCACGGCGCGGCCCTGCCCCGACCTGGTCCCGGGCGCGGCCGCGATCGCCCGGACCGTCCGCGACCGCCTGGCCGACGAGCTGACGGCCCCGCCGGCCCTCGCCCTCCTCGCCGCCGACCTCGGCCTGTCCCGCTACCAGCTGCTGCGGGCCTTCCGTACGACCATGGGCATGCCGCCGTACGCCTGGCTCGCCCAGTACCGGGTGAGCAGGGCGCGCGCCCTGCTGGCCGCCGGACTGCGCCCGGCCGAGGTGGCCGGGCTGGTGGGGTTCGCCGACCAGGCGCACCTGACCCGCTGGTTCCGCAGGGTGCTCGGGGCGACCCCGGCGGCCTACCGCAACAGCGTTCAAGACACACCCTGACCCGGCGGCCGAAACTCGCCGTATGACTGCACGCGGCTGGTTCCTGTTCTCCCTGATGGGAGTGGTCTGGGGCATCCCCTATCTGATGATCAAGGTGGCGGTGGGCGAGGTCTCCCCACCGGTGGTGGTCTTCACCCGCTGCGCCCTCGGCGCGCTCCTCCTGCTGCCCTTCGCCCTGCGCCAGGGCGGCCTGCCCGCGACGGTCCGGGCCCACTGGCGCCCCCTGCTGGCCTTCGCGGTCCTGGAGATCATCGTCCCCTGGTTCACCCTGACGGACGCCGAACGGCACCTGTCCAGCTCGACGTCCGGTCTGCTGATCGCGGGCGTCCCCATCGTCGGAGTCGCCGTCGCCCGCCTGCTCGGCGACACGGAACACCTGGGCACCCGGCGCGTGGCGGGCCTCGCCCTCGGCCTCACGGGGGTGACGGTCCTGACCCTGCCCCACCTGACCGGCGGCGACGCGCGCTCCCTGGCCGAGGTGCTGGTGACGGTCATCGGCTACGCGACCGCCCCCGTGATAGCGGCCCGCCGCCTGAAGGACGTCCCCTCCCTGCACCTGACGGCGGCCTGCCTGACCCTGGCGGCGGTGGTCTACGCCCTGCCGGCCGCGCTCACCCTCCCCTCCTCCCTGCCCTCCCCCTCGGCCCTGACCGCGCTGGCCGGCCTCGGCGTCGTCTGCACGGCGGTGGCCTTCGTCGCCTTCCTCGAACTGATCAAGGAGGCGGGTCCGACCCGGGCGACGGTCATCACGTACGTCAACCCGGCGGTCGCCGTGGCGGCCGGCGCACTCTTCCTGGACGAGTCCCTGACCCGCACGATCCTGGCGGCCTTCGCCCTCATCCTGACCGGCTCGGTCCTGGCGACGGCCGCCGGCGGTCCACGCCGCTCCCGCCGCCCGGTACCATGGTCGACACGGCAGACGAGCCGGGCGGACGGCCGCGTGGAGTCCCCCTAGGGGGCTTCCCGAGGAACGTCCGGGCTCCACAGGGCAGGGTGGTGGCTAACGGCCACCCGGGGTGACCCGCGGGACAGTGCCACAGAAAGCAGACCGCCCGGGGCTTCGGCCCCTGGTAAGGGTGAAACGGTGGTGTAAGAGACCACCAGTGCCCAGGGTGACCTGGGCAGCTAGGTAAACCCCACCCGGAGCAAGGTCAAAAGGAAACACCCCGGTGTTTCTGCGCGGACGATCGAGGGCTGCCCGCCCGAGTCCGCGGGTAGACCGCACGAGGCCGACGGCAACGCCGGCCCTAGATGGATGGCCGTCGCCCCGGCGCCCGCGAGGACACCGGGGAACAGAACCCGGCGTACAGCCCGACTCGTCTGCCGCTGCCTGCGGCTTTGCCCGGGAAAGCGCCCGGACGCCACCGGTCAAGAGGAGACGGGCCGAGGGCTGTTGCTCGTATCGCGCCTGGCCTCCCGCTGGGACTGGCACCCGCGCTCCGACGGTCCGGGCAAGACGGTCTGGGCGGAGTACACACTTGTGCCGCTGCCTCGGCGGTGAGCTGCCGGCCGGGACATCACTCCGGGAGATCTGGCCGAAGAGGCCGCGCCCCCACCCGCTCCACATGCCGCTCGAAGACCTCCCGCGCCTGCGGGGTCAGGGTGCGCAGGGCAACCAGGGCCGTGATGACCACGTCGCACAGTTCCGCCTGGACGTCGTCCCAGTCGTGGGTGACGCCCTTGCGGGGGTTCTGGCCGGTGGCGCCGATCACCGCTTCCGCGACCTCGCCGACCTCCTCGGACAGCTTGAGGATGCGCAGGAGGAGGCCCTCCTGGCCGGGGTGGGCGCGGGCCGACTCAAGGCGGGACCAGAGGGCGTCGATGGTCGGCCAGAGGGAGGCTTCGGGCGCGTAGGAGGTGTCCGGGGCATCGGGGCTGTCGGGGGCGGCGCTGTCGTGGGCGGTCATGTGCGGCAGCCTGCCATGCCCGTACGCGCTCCTGCCATTTCCGTACGGTTCCCGCCGCGCCCAGGCGGGCTGCTGCCGTGCCCCTACCGGTTCCTGCCCTGTCGGTGCGGGCTCCCCGCCGTACCCCTGCGGCCGGTTCACGCCTTGCCTCTGCCGGTTCCTGCCTTGTCGGTAGGGGCTCCCCGTCGTACCCCTGCGGTCGGTTCACGCCTTGCCTCTGCCGGTTCCTGCCTTGTCGGTAGGGGCTCCCCGTCGTACCCCTGCGGTCGGTTCACGCCTTGCCTCTGCCGGTTCTTGCCTTGTCGGTAGGGGCTCCCCGTCGTACCCCTGCGGTCGGTTCACGCCTTGCCTCTGCCGGTTCTTGCCTTGTCGGTGCGGGCTTCCCGCCGTACCCCTGCGGTCGGTTCACGCCTTGCCTCTGCCGGTTCTTGCCCTGTCGGTGCGGGCTTCCCGCCGTACCCCTGCGGTCGGTTCACGCCTTGCCTCTGCCGGTTCTTGCCCTGTCGGTGCGGGCTCCCCGCCGTACCCCTGCGGCCGGTTCACGCCGTGCCCCTACCGGTTCCTGCCCTGTCGGTACGGGCTCCCGCCGTACCCCCGCGTCCGGCTACGCCCTGCCTCTCCCGGTTCCTGCCACGTCGGTACCTGCTCCCGCCGCCCCCCGACCGGCTGCCGACCGGCTACTCCTCGAACAGCGTCTCCTGCTCGCCTTCCCGCTTCGCCCGTACCCGGCAGCTCCGTGCGCCCACCACCGCCGCCGTGGCCGCCGCCGTCAGGCCCAGGGCCATTGGGACCATCCAGCCGCGGTCGAGGACGTGGTCGAGGACGTGGTCGAGGGAGAGGCGGCCGGGGCCGGTGACGGCGAGGCCGGCGGCCGCGAGGCCAAGGGTCGCCGCGTATTCGTAGCCGCCCTCCTGGGCGAAGAAGCCGTTGGGGAGGTGGACCGCCGCCGCCCCCGCCATCGCGCCGGCCGCCGCCGCGCCCGCCGCCGGGGTCGCGAGGCCCAGGGCGAGGAGGGCGCCGCCGCCCGTCTCCGCCAGCCCCGCCGCCGTCGCGCTCGCCTTGCCGGGTGCGTAGCCGACGGACTCCATGAACTGGCCGGTGCCCTCCAGGCCGTGGCCGCCGAACCAGCCGAACAGCTTCTGCGCGCCGTGCGCGGCGAGCACCCCGCCGGTGCCCAGCCGGAGCAGCAGCAGGCCCAGATCACGTCGGTCGAAACAGCTCACGGCGACTCCCCGGCAGACGGCGGATGGTGGACGGGTTCCTCCAGCCTTTCCACCGTCGCAGGTCTCACCCCCACGGGCGCGCCGGGGAGGGCGTTCGGGTGGCGGGGGCCGGGGAGCGGTGTGAGCCTGGCGCCATGACGATCAAACCAGCCAATCTGAGCGACCCGGCCGTCCGGGCCTTCGTCAACGCCGTCAACTCCCACGACCGCGAGGGCTTCATGAAGCTCCTCACGCCCGGCGCGACCATGGCCGACGACGGCGAGGACCGGGAGCTCGACCGGTGGATCGAGGACGAGATCTTCTCCTCCCACGGTCACCTGGACGTCCAGAGCGAGTCCGACGGCGGCCGGTTGCTGCTGGCGAACTACAGCAACGACACGTGGGGCGAGATGCGCACCGCGTGGCGCTTCACCGTCGAGGACGACGGGCGGATCTCGCGGTTCGAGACCGGGCAGGCCTGAGCCGGGCCGGGCCGGGCCGCGGACGCCGCGGCCCCTTGTCCTCGCGTGCGCTTCAACTCCTAGCGTCGGCGGGCATGACACAGCGAACTCTGGGACGCAGCGGTATCGACGTCAGCGCGCTCGGTTTCGGGTGCTGGGCCATCGGCGGTGAGTGGCAGAGCGCCGACGGGCAGCCGCTCGGCTGGGGGAAGGTGGACGACGAGGAGTCCGTACGGGCGATCCGGCGCGCCCTCGACCTCGGCGTCACCTTCTTCGACACCGCCGACTGCTACGGCACCGGGCACAGCGAACGCCTGCTCGGGCGGGCGCTCGGCAAGCGGCGGGACGACGTCGTCGTCGCCACCAAGTGGGGCAACCTCTTCGACGAGCGCACCCGCACCGCCGACGGCCAGGACGACACCCCGGCGCACGCCCGCCGCGCACTGACCGACTCCCTGCGCCGGCTCGGCACGGACCGTATCGACCTCTACCAGTTCCACCTCTCCGACGCCGACCCCGAGCGGGCGGCGGAACTCCGGGAGACCTGCGAGGAGTTCGTGCGGGAGGGGACCGTACGCGCCTACGCCTGGAGCACGGACGACCCCGCCCGCGCCGCCGTCTTCGCCGCGGGGGAGCACTGCGCGGCCGTGCAGCACGCGCTCAACGTGCTGCAGGACGCGCCCGGCATGCTGGCGCTGTGCGACGAGCGGGGACTCGCGAGCGTCAACAGGAGCCCGCTGGCCATGGGGTTGCTGGCCGGCAAGCGGCGCGGCCGGCTGGCCGCCGGGGACATCCGGAGCAGGCCGCCCGAGTGGCTGCCGGGGTACGACGCGGACGGGTCCGGCGCCGACCGGGCGTGGCTCGCCCGGATCGATGCCGTGCGGGAGATCCTCACCAGCGACGGCCGTACCCTCGCCCAGGGCGCCCTCGCCTGGCTGTGGGCCCGCAGCCCGCGCACGGTCCCGATCCCCGGCTTCCGCTCGGTCGCGCAGGCCGAGGAGAACGCCGGCGCCCTGGAGAAGGGGTCGCTCACCGCCGGGCAGTTGACCGAGGTCGAGCGTCTGCTCGGACGGTAGCGGAGGGGGAGGGTCCGGAAAACGCAAGGAAACGCGCGTAACTCATCGGATTTACATAACGCGGCAAATTCCGAGCCGTCCAGGCCGTTCGTCGCGGAAGTCCCTGCTGGGCGCGGTGTACGGTCCCGGAGTGCGTGAATGTTCCCGGATCAGCCGGCGTGCCGTCCTCGGTCTGACGGCCGCCGCCCTTCCCCTGTCCACGGCCGCGGCAGTGTCCTTGGCCACGGACGCCGAGGCCGCCCCCGCGGCCGAGCCCGCCGTCATCGGTGGCGAACAGCTGGCCCGCGCCGGCGTGCAGGTGCGTGGTGCCTCCGGTCTTCCCGCGAAGCTCACCGCCCGCTCCTGGCTGATCGCCGACTGCGACAGCGGCGAGATCCTCGCCTCGTTCAACGCCCACCGGCGGCTCGCGCCCGCGTCCACACTGAAGATGCTCTTCGCGGACACGGTGCTGAAGAAGTTCGACCGCACCGAGCGGTACACGGTCAAGGACAGCGACATCGACGACGTCCCGGCCGGCTCCAGCCTGGTCGGCATCAAGGCCGGCATCACCTACACCGTCGAGCAGCTGTGGCAGGGAGTGTTCCTGCGCTCCGGCAACGACGCCGTGCACGTGCTCTCCCACATGAACGGCGGCATCGACAAGACGGTGGCCGAGATGCAGGCCAGGGCCGAGGACCTGCAGGCCCTGGACACGCATGTGGTCAGCCCCGACGGCTTCGACCACCCCGGCCAGATCTCCTCGGCGTACGACCTCACGCTCTTCGCCCGCCACGGCCTGAAGGACGCCGACTTCCGCGGCTACTGCGGTACCCGCACCGCCGACTTCCCGGCCGGCGGCAAGAAGACCTTCCAGATCCAGAACACCGACCGCCTGCTGACCGGAGCATGGGGTCTGAAGACATACGACGGCCTGATCGGTGTCAAGAACGGCTACACCAGCAACGCCGGCAACACCTTCACCGGCGCCGCGACCCGGGGCGGACGCACCCTGCTCGTGACGGTCATGCACCCCGCAGAGGGCAGCAACGCCGTGTACGAGCAGACGGCGGCGCTGCTCGACTGGGGCTTCGGGCAAGGGCGCTCGGCGCAGGCCGTGGGCACGCTGGTCGAGCCGCTCAGCGAAGGCGGCGCGAAGGCGAGCCCGGCGCCGGGCGGCAAGGGGGCCCAGGCGGCGGCCGGTTCCGGCTCGTCGTCCGGCGGCCCGTCCACCGGCCGGCTGGTGGAGGGTGCCGGCGCCACGACGCTGCTGCTGGCGGCGGCGGGTACGTGGATGGTGAAGCGCCGGCGCCGGGCCGCCGCGGCGAGTGCCGAGGCCGAGAGCCGCGCACAGACCGGGACCCAGCCCGGGGCCCAGACCGCGGCCCAGCCCGGGACCGAGACGCCGACGGAGCCGGGCGGCGGCCGCCACCGCCGCTGAATATGTGCGGCGGCCGTTCCGGTGACCGGTGCGCACCCCGCGTCGCACGCGGGGTCCACCCCCAAGTCCGGTCCGCGGAACGGCCGCCGCCTTCCCCCCTCGGTATGGCTCACGGAATCCACGTGCTCCAACTGTGAAGCTCTCGTGGAGAAAGTAGTTGAGCATATGCGCTCATCCGGCCGCAATGCCGCGGATGTTCGAACTCCGTTTGCGAGCGGGGGCTCAGCCCCGCCCGATGTACGGCATCGCCGTCGCCAGCACCGTCGCGAACTGCGCGTTCGCCTCCAACGGCAGCTCGGCCATGTGCCGCACGGTCCGCGCCACGTCGGCGACGTCCATCACCGGTTCCGGGACCACCTCGCCGTTCGCCTGCAGCGCGCCCGCCTCCATCCGGGCCGTCATGTCGGTCGCCGCGTTGCCGATGTCGATCTGCCCGACCGCGATCCGGTACGGCCGCCCGTCCAGCGACAGCGACTTGGTCAGCCCGGTCAGCGCGTGCTTGGTCGCCGTGTAGGCCACCGAGTGCGGGCGGGGCGTGTGGGCCGAGATCGAGCCGTTGTTGATGATCCGGCCGCCCTGTGGATCCTGCTCCTTCATGTGCCGGTACGCCGCCTGCGCGCACAGGAACGCGCCGTTGAGGTTGGTGTCCACCACATGCCGCCAGGCGTCGTAGGGGAGTTCCTCGACCGGGACGCCGCCGGGCCCGAAGGTCCCCGCGTTGTTGAACAGCAGGTCCACCCGCCCGAACCGCTCCACGGTCGCCGCGAACAGCGCGTCCACGTCCTCGGGCCGGGAGACGTCGGTGCGTACGGCGATCGCGGTGCCGGCCGGGACCAGTGCCGCCGTCTCCGCCAGCGTCCCGGTGCGCCGGCCGGCCAGCGCCACCGACCAGCCGGCGCGCAGCAGTTCCACGGCGACCGCCCGTCCGATGCCCGAACCGGCGCCGGTCACCACCGCGATCTTCGATTGCCTGTCATTCATGGCTCCGCAGCGTAGGCGGGAAGTCCGCCATACGGTTGCACGGTCGCCGTCCCCGCACGGTCACCGGACCGGCTTCCACCCGGTCACCGTCACCGGCTCCTCGCCCGGACAGCAGCCCGACGGCACGCACCTCGCTCATCCGTGCCTCGACAGTGTGTGCGAGCTGAGAGTATGGGGGCCGGCTCTGTACGGCCGGGAAGGACAGAGGAGGGACGCGTGGGACGCATGCCCGAGCGTGCGACGGCACCGATACAGCGGGAGGGGGGTGACGCCGCTGCGGTCTCCTCGCCGGCTCCCGGCCGCCGCACCGGTCTGCTCGTCACCTTCGTCCTCGGCGGCCTCACCGCGACACCGCCGCTCGCGATGGACATGTACCTGCCCTCGCTGCCCGAGGTCACCACGTCCCTGCACGCCCCCGCCGCCACCGTTCAGCTCACCCTCACCGCGTGCCTGGCCGGCATGGCGCTCGGGCAGCTGGCCGTCGGCCCGATGAGCGACCGCTGGGGCCGACGCCGCCCGCTGCTGACCGGCCTCGCCGTCTACCTCGTCGCCACCGCGCTGTGCGCGCTCGCGCCGAACGTCGAGACACTGGTCGCCTTCCGGCTGGCCCAGGGGCTCGCGGGCGCCGCCGGCATCGTCATCGCCCGCGCCGTCGTACGCGACCTGTACGACGGCGTCGCCATGGCCCGCTTCTTCTCCACCCTGATGCTGATCTCCGGGGTCGCCCCGGTCGTGGCCCCGCTGATCGGCGGACAGATCCTGCGGGTGACCGACTGGCGGGGCGTGTTCGTGCTGCTCACGGTCGTCGGCGCGCTGCTCGCCGGGCTCGTCTGGCTGCGGCTGCCCGAGACGCTCCCGCCCGAGGAGCGGCACCGCGGCGGAGCGCCGGAAGCCCTGCGCGCCATGCGGGCGTTGCTCACCGACCTGCCCTTCACCGGCTACACGCTGGCCGGCGGCTTCGCCTTCGCCGCGCTGTTCGCCTACATCAGCGCCTCGCCGTTCGTCGTCCAGGAGATCTACGGCGCCTCCCCCCAGACCTTCAGCCTGCTGTTCGGCCTCAACTCGGTCGGCCTGGTGGCCGCCGGACAGCTCAACGGCAAGGTGCTGGTCGGCCGGGTCGCGCTGGAGAAGGTGCTGGGCGCGGGCCTCGCGGTGATCGTCGTCGCCGCGACGGCCCTGCTGCTGATGTCGACGGGGGTCTTCGGCCAGGTGGGCCTCGCCCCGGTCGCCGCGGCCCTGTTCGTCCTGATGTCGGCGATGGGCGTCACGCTCCCCAACACCCAGTCCCTCGCCCTGCTGCGCACCCGGCACGCCGCCGGCTCCGCCTCCGCGCTGCTCGGTACCACCTCCTTCCTCGTCGGCGCGGTCGCCTCACCGCTCGTCGGCATCGCCGGCGAACGCACCGCCGTCCCCATGGCGCTCGTCCAACTGGCGGGAGCACTGGTCGCGGCGGCCTGCTTCGTGGGAATGTGCCGTCCCTGGAGCACACGGGGGAACACCCGTACGGGGCCGGAGGGAGACGAGCACTGAGCGCACCGCGACTGCGCGCCGACACACCGGAACGGGCCGGGCTGGACCCGGCCGCCATCGCGCACCTGATCGGCGATCTGCACACCCTGACCTCCGGCGACCGCCCCTGGGCGGCCGGGGCCGTCGTCCTGGCCGGCCGCGGGCCCGTGATCGCCGTCGCCGAGGCCGCGGGCTGGGCGGTGCGGTACGCCGCCTACGACCCCGAGACCGACACCGGCGTCGAACTGCCGCCCGAGGCACGGGTCCCGGCGACCGTGGACACGCCCTTCGACCTGGCCTCCCTGACCAAGCTGTTCACGTCCGTGGCGGCCGTGCAGCAGATCGAGCGCGGCACCCTCGGCATGGACGCGCGGGTCGGGGACTACCTGCCGGACTTCCACGCGGCGGCCGCCCACGGCATCACCGTGCGCCAGCTCCTCACCCACACCTCCGGGCTGCGCCCCGAACTCCCGCTGTACGACTGCCCCGACGACGCCGGCCGGCTGTCCCTGCTGCGCGCCGAGGCGCCGGCGTACGCCCCGGGCGCGCACGTCTACTCCGACCTGAACATGCTGCTGCTCCAGTGCGTGCTGGAGCGCGTCACCGGCCGCGCCCTCGACGTCCTGATCGAGGACGGCATCACCCGCCCGCTCGGCATGACGGCGACCCGCTTCGGCCCCTGTCGCGGGGCGGCGGCCACCGAGGACCAGCGCCGGCCGTGGGCCAAGGCGGACCGGGGGATGCTGCGGGGCGTGGTCCACGACGAGAACGCCTGGGCGCTCGGCGGGGTCGCCGGCCACGCGGGCCTGTTCTCGACCGCGGGCGACCTGGCGGTCTTCTGCCGCGCCCTGCTCGCCGGCGGTGCCTACGGCCCCGCCCGCATCCTCGGTCCCGACTTCGTCGAGCTGCTGCTGGCTCCGCCGGGGCTGGGCTTCGCCGTCGACCAGCCCTGGTTCATGGGCGAACTGGCGGGCAGGGGCGCGGCGGGCCACACCGGCTTCACGGGCACCTCCCTCGTCCTCGACCCGCACACGGACACCTTCCTGGTCCTGCTGGCGAACACGGTCCACCCCAGACGCCGCCCCCCGGACAACGCCCCCCGATCGGCCCTGGCGACCCGGCTGGCGCGAGCGGTGGTCTGAGCGCCGCCGGTTCTACCTCGAGCGGCGGCGGGGGCTGGGGGGTTGGGGTTGAGGTGGGAGCTCGGGTGGCAGCGCGGGCGGCTGTCCGCTCACGGAGGGGTCGGTGCTGGGCGTCGCCGTGGGCCAGGACGGGAGCGTCGACGCCGGGCCGCGGGCTGGGCTGTCACCGGTGTTCCGGTGTCTGAGCCGTCGCCGTCGGGTCGGGGCCTGGCTGTCAGCGTGGGCCAGGAGGGGAGCACCGACACCGGGCCCGGTCCGGGCTGTCGCCTGGTGTCGGGGTTCGGGGCGTCACCGGGGGCCGGACCCGGCCCGTCACTGGGGGCCCGGCGCCTGAGCCGTCGCCCTCCGGCCGGTGCCCCGGCGCCACCGCCCGGCCGTTGCCCGAGCCGTCGCCGCGTATCCGGCGCAGGGCCGAGCCCTGACCGTCCGACCGTCGCCCGGGCCCTCACTGTCCGGCCGGTGTCCAGGTGCCTCCACTCCGACTGCTGCCGAGCCCTCGCAGTGCGTCCGTTGCCCGACCGGTCCCGCGCGTCCGCCGCAGGGCCGAGCCGTCGCCCTCCGGCCGGTGCCCCGGCGCCACCGCCCGGCCGTTGCCCGAGCCGTCGCCGCGTATCCGGCGCAGGGCCGAGCCCTGACCGTCCGACCGTCACCCGAGCCCTCACGCCCCGACCGTCGCCCGAGCCCTCATCACCCGGTCGCCACCCGGGCCCTCACCCCCCGACCGGCGCCGAAGCCCTCGCCCCCCGGCCGGCGCACGAGCCGGGGCCGTAGAATCGCCGGGTGAACGACCCCGTGACCCCGGCTCAAGCGCTGCGTGCCGCTCTGGACGACGTCCTCGCGGGGCTCCCGCCCCGGCAGGCCGGTGGAGCCGTGGACCGGCTGATCGCCAACTACCGGGGTGCCACTCCGACGCACGCCCCGATCCTGCGCGACCGCGCCGACGTCGCCGCGTACGCCGCCTACCGCATGCCCGCCACCTTCGAGGCGGTCCGCTCGGCGCTGGCCGCGTTCGCGGAGGCGGCGCCCGGCTTCACGCCCGCCCGCCATGTCGACGTCGGCGGCGGCACCGGCGCGGCGACCTGGGCCGTCGCCGCGACCTGGCCGGGCGAGCGGGACGTCACCGTGCTGGACTGGGCCGAGCCCGCCCTCGCCCTCGGCCGGGAGATCGCCGCCGCCCGCCCCGACCTGCGCGGCGCCCGCTGGCAGCGCGCCCGGATCGGCGCCGACCTCGCCCTGGACGCCACCGACCTGGTCACGGTGTCGTACGTCCTCAACGAACTCGCCGAGCCCGACCGCGCCGCCCTCGTCGACGCGGCGGCCGGTGCCGCGCAGGCCGTGGTGATCGTGGAGGCCGGCACCCCGGCCGGCTACGCCCGCGTCATCGAGGCCCGCGACCGCCTGGTCCGCGCCGGGCTCCACGTCGTCGCGCCCTGCCCGCACAGCGCCGCCTGCCCCATCGCGCCCGGCACGGACTGGTGCCACTTCTCCGCCCGGGTGAGCCGCTCCTCGCTGCACCGCCAGGTCAAGGGCGGCACCCTGCCGTACGAGGACGAGAAGTTCTCCTACGTCGCCGCCACCCGCCTGCCCGTCGGCCCGGCCCCCTCCCGGATCGTCCGCCGCCCCCAGATCCGCAAGGGTCAGGTGCTGCTCGACCTGTGCGAGGCGGACGAGCGGCTGGCGCGTACGACGGTCACCAAGCGGCACGGCGACCTGTACAAGGCCGCCCGCGACGCCGACTGGGGAGACCCCTGGCCCCCGGCTGATCCGGAGGAGTGAACGTCCTGGCTTGTTAACGTCGCCCCATGGCCAAGAACCCCGCCCCCGACGCCGGCCGGCGCAGTGAGAAGTCACGCCGGGCGATCCACGCCGCCGCCCTCGCCCTGGTCGGCGAGGTCGGGTACCCGAAGACGACCGTCGAGGGGATCGCCGCCCGGGCCGGCGTCGGCAAGCAGACGATCTACCGCTGGTGGCCCTCCAAGGCGGCGGTGCTGCTGGAGGCGTTCCTCGACCTGTCCGCGCAGGCCGCGCGGGAAGCGGGACAGGAGCCGTACACCATCCCGGACACCGGCGACCTCGCCGCCGATCTCAAGGCGGTGCTGCGGATCACGGTGGACCAGCTCCTCGACCCGCGCTTCGAGGCGCCCTCCCGGGCGCTGGCCGCCGAGGGCGTGGTCAACGAGCCGCTCGGGCGCGAGTTCGTCACCAAGCTCCTCGAACCCCAGCTCCAGCTGTACGTCGACCGGCTGAGAGCCGCGCAGGACACCGGCGCCGTACGGCCCGACGTCGATCCCCGCATCGCCCTGGAACTGTTCGTGTCCCCGCTCGCCCAGCGCTGGCTGCAGCACACGGCCCCCATCTCGTACGCCTACACCGACGCCCTGGTCGACTACGCCCTGTACGGCCTGATCCCCCGCTGACCGTGTGAGGAGCGTCTCGTCCGGTTCCTCCGGATCCGCCCCGCGGCCCCCCGAAGCGCAGGAGGATGGGACGATAAGGCATGCTGTCCGCACACCAGCGAGGCAGACCAGCGAGGCAATCCGCGAGGCGAGGGGATAGATGAGCGCGACGTTCGGCGGCCGGTCCGGCCGGCAGGGCAGACTCTCCCAGTGGCTGCGTGGACGCCGCCCGAAGGAGGCCGCCGACGACAGCGGCCGCGAGACCCTGCTGCTCGCCGCCGCCGGGGCGGGCCTGCCGCTCGCCCCCGCCGCCCACCCCGCGCCCGGCTACCGCTGTTCCTGCGACCGCGTCGGCTGCCCCACCCCGGCCCGGCACCCGGTGTCGTTCGCCTGGCAGACGCAGTCCACCACCGACCGGGCCCAGATCGAGCGCTGGGCCCGCCACCAGCCGCAGGCCAACTTCATCACCGCCACCGGCATGACCCACGACGTCCTCGACGTGCCCCTGGAGGCCGGCCGGGAGGCCCTGGAGCGGTTGCTCGGCGCGGGGATCGAGGTCGGCCCGGTCGCCGAGAGCGACGACGGCCGCGTGCTGTTCTTCACCCTCACCCGCGGCACCCCCGAGGACGAGGACGAGTGGTGGCCCTGCGAGCTGGACTGCCACCCGGAGACCATGGACGAGCACCCCGGCCTGCGCTGGCACTGCCGGGGGTCGTACGTGCTCGTGCCCCCAGCCCGGCTGCCCGGCGACGACCAGCGGGTGCGCTGGGTGCGCGGCCCGGAGCACCCGCTGCCGGACCCGCTCACGCTGCTGGAGGCCCTCACCGACGCCTGCGCCCGGTACGTGGGCACGGAGCACCAGGGCGCCGCCTGGCCGCCGCGGCGCTGAGCGCTTCGCCGGACGTGCCGTGACGCCGTCGGCCGACCGCGGGTCCGTCGCGGCCGGCCGCGCCCCGCGGCGGGGCCGCTGGTGTCAACGCCCCGCGCCCGTCTCCGTCACTCGCCCTGCGCCGACGTCAGCCCCGACACCCGCCCCAGCAGCGACACGGCGCCGCCGCCCGCCGGGTCCAGGGCGACCTCGTTGGACATCAGCTCCAGCGTCAGGGACTGGTTCACCTCGCCCTTGGTCAGGGCCTGCACGTCCTTGTTCTGGGGCGGCATCGTGGTGCCCGCGGCGACGGTCCGCTTCTCGTAGTGGTGCGTGGTGAAGAACACCAGCGCGCCGCCGTCCGCCGTGCGCAGCGCCAGCGGCTGGTAGTCGCCGCTGGTGAGCGGCTTGTCGACGAACTGCGTCACCAGCCCCGGCTTGCGGGCGCGCTGGGCGCGGTCCGCGCGCTCGGCGCTCGTGTACGAGCCGGCGGCGAAGGTCTTGCCGCCCTTCTGCAGGTACGTCACGTAGTCCTCGCTCAACCGCCGGGGCGGCACGGCGAGTTGCGCCGTGTCGGCCGGTACGGCCTCGGCCCAGCCGTCCTTGTCGGTCGTGAACTTCGGTACGGCGCCCGGCGCGACCAGCGTCAGGTAGGCCACCCGCCACCGCTCACCGAGGGCGTTGCGGGTGAACACCATCAGCCAGCGGGCATCGCCCGCCTTGTTGCCCCGGGCGTCGGCCACGAACCAGCGCGGCCAGCCGGCCTTCTTCGGGATGGTGATCCTCACGTCCGTGAGCTTCAGCGGCACATGGCTCGCGTTGCCCGACGGGCTGTTGGTGTGCCCGGCCTTCAGCCGCGCCGCGTCGATGTCGCCGAACGGGCCGGTGACATAGGGCGCGTCCAGAGAGCTCTCGTAGGCCTTGTCGGCGTTGTTGTACGCGGTCGTGAACGCGGTGACCGCCCGGGCGGCCTCGGCGCGGGTGGCGGCGGGCAGCACCACGCGCTCGCCGTGCACCACCACGCACCCGCTCGCCGCCAGCGACACGGCGGCCAGCGAGGCCGCCATGAGTACGCCGCGGCGCGCCGCCGTACGTGCGGTCCGGTCACGCCCGCGGAGCCCGCGCGGGCTGCGATCCCTGCTCATCGGGTTGCTTCACCTTCCCCTTCCCGGAGGCGAACCCTACCGGGACGGGCGACACCGCGAGCGCCGGGACCGGGTACAGCGGCCACACCGTGACCTGGACGCCCGCCGGGTCCGGCGGGAAGCCGAACACGCGCCTCGCGGCCGGGTCGTGGGAGGGTGACCCGCATGGGGAACGCCTACAGGGAGCCGCTGGGGCCCGGCCGGCTGGTGCTGGGCATCGAGGGCCGGCCGGGGCCCCCGCCGCTGCGGTTCGAAGCGGCGGACGACGGCAGGCTGCTGCTGCGGCAGGCGTGGCGGCCCCTGCTGCTCGGCCGCCCCGAGGGCACGGGCGCGCCCTGCTGCCAGGACCTCCACCTGCACCGCCGCGACGGCTACCGCTCGCCCCTGCCGCCGATCCGGTCGGCGCGGATGCGCTCCGAGGCCGACTGGGCGCACCGGTACGCCCGTTGGCTGCAGGACTCCGGCCGGGACCCGCTGTACGACGGCCGCTGGGAGCTGTCCCTGCGGACCGCCTTCGAACCGGGCGTCTGGACGGCCGACCTCGTCCGCGACTGGCCCGGCGGGCTGCTGGAGCTGTACTGCGGTGGCGGATGGCACGGTGTCGTGCCCCTGCGCCGGCTCTCCGATCCCGGTGCCGCCCGCGTGAAGGCGTACGGCAAGCACGTGCGCGACGGCACCCTCGCCCCCGTCCTGCTGTGGTGGGCGCCGCTCCTCGACGGCTGGCTGATCCTCGACGGCCACGACCGCGCGGTGGCCGCACTGGCGCAGGGGCGGACCCCGCCGTGCGTCGTCCTGACCCGGCTGCGCGACGAGGAGCTGTGGCGGCGGGACGCCGAGGTGATGGCCGAGGGCCACCGGCGGCGCATGGAGCGCCTCGCCGCCCGTCCCGGCGCACCGGCGGCCGAACGGCAGCGGGCCGCCCTGGAGCGCGGCCACGGCGACGCCGTGGCCGGGCTGCCCTACGAGCCCTCGGGCATCCGCACCTGGCCCCTGTCCCGTGACGCGGCCGCCGCGATGTTTCAATTCCCCGGTGACTGACTACGACGTACTCCGCGTCTTCTGCGGACCGGACGGCGGCTACGGCAACGAACTCGGTGTCGTCCGCGACGGCTCGGTCCTGCCGGAGCGGGGCGACCGGCAGGAGCTGGCGGCCAAACTCGGCTTCAGCGAGACCGTGTTCGTGGACGACCCCGAGCGCGGTGTCATCGACATCTACACCCCCACCCTGCGGCTGCCGTTCGCCGGTTACCCCTGCGTCGGCGCCGCCTGGCTGCTCGACGTGCCCGAACTGGTCACGCCCGCCGGGGTCGTCGGGGCCCGGCTGGACGGCGAGTTCAGCTGGATCGAGGCGCGGGCGGAGTGGGCGCCGCCGCGCACCCTGCGCCAGTACCCCACCGCCGCCGAGGTCGACGCGCTCGACGTGCCGCCGCCGGGGGAGTGGATCTACGCGTGGGCGTGGCAGGACGAGGCGGCCGGCCGGATCCGCGCCCGTGCCTTCCCCGGCCGCGACGACGGGATCGACGAGGACGAGGCCACCGGCGCGGCGGCCATCCTCCTGACGGACCGGCTGGGCCGCGCCCTCAACATCACCCAGGGCAGGGGCTCGCAGCTCCTCACCGCCCCGCAGCCGAACGGCTGGGTGGAGGTCGGCGGACGCGTCCTGCTGGAGCGCTAGTGCCCGGGCAGGCGACGTTCGCCCCGTCGCGACGCCCGGCACGCTCCCCCGCTGCGCGGGAGGCGCCCCCACTCGCCGCACCGGCCGGAAGCCCACGTACGCCCAGTACGAGGGCTTCCGGCCGGCACGCCGACAGCACGCACCGGACGCCGCTCCTTGACGGGAAAACGTCGCCTGCCGGGGCACTGGTTCCCCGGCAGGCGGCGTTCGCCCCGGCACGCTCCCCCGCCGAACGGAAGGTGCCCCCACCCGCCGCACCGGAGGCCGCTCCTCCACGGGCACACGCTGCCTGCCGGGTCCACGGGCACACGCTGCCTGCCGGGGCACCAGCGGCCGACGGCGTATCGCGGCACTTCCAGCGGAGCGCTCAGGCGCTGAGCGGGAACTGCTCGCCCAGCGCCCTGAACACCGCCGTGTTCAGGGCGAACGCCCGCCCGCACTCCGCTACGACCCGCTGCTTCTCCAGGTCGTCCAGGGCCATCGCGTCCAGTTGGGCGCGGTAACCCCGCTTGAAGGCGGCCGGGTTGGCGATGCCCTCGAAGACGTAGAAGCGGACCCCGTCGCCCTTCTTCGGGAAGCCCCACGTCTTCTCCGCCCGGTCCCGGATGATCTGGCCGCCGGACAGATCGCCCAGGTAGCGGGTGTAGTGGTGGGCGACGTAGCCGCCGGGCCAGCGCTCGGCGCAGGCGCGGACGCGGTCCGCGTACGTCCGGGTCGCGGGCAGCGCGGACAGGGCCGCCCGCCAGCCGGGGCCGCGCAGATGCGCCAGGTCCCGCTCCAGTGCGGCAAGGCGCAGCAGCTCGGGCCGGATGAACGGGCCGGCCACCGGGTCCGAGGCCAGCCGCCCGGCGCCGCTCTCCAGCGCCTCGTAGACGAACCACAGCTGCTCGGTGTAGCGCGCGTACGCCGCCACGCCCAGCCGGCCGGCGAGCAGGTCGCTCATGAACGTCGAGGTCTCGGCTGCCACGTGCTGCTCATGGGACGCGGTGCGGATGAGGGCCGAGAAGGAGTCCATGAGGCCACCGCCCAGGTTGCCGACAGGCTGTCGGTAAAAGTCTACAAGACAGAGCCCGCCCTCCGCCAAGGACGGGCTCGCGCCGGCTCAGGGCAGGGTCAGGATCTCCGCGCCCGTGTCCGTCACCACCAGCGTGTGCTCGAACTGGGCCGTGCGCCTGCGGTCCTTCGTCACGACCGTCCAGCCGTCGTCCCACACCTCGTACTCGTAGGTGCCCAGCGTCAGCATCGGCTCGATCGTGAACGTCATGCCGGGCTGCATGACCGTCGTCGCGTGCGGGCTGTCGTAGTGCGGGATGATCAGGCCGGAGTGGAAGGACGAGTTGATCCCGTGGCCGGTGAAGTCCCGTACGACGCCGTAGCCGAAGCGCTTGGCGTACGACTCGATGACCCGGCCGATGATGTTGATCTGCCGGCCCGGCCTGACGGCCTTGATCGCGCGGTTCAGGGCCTCCCGGGTCCGCTCCACCAGCAGCCGCGACTCCTCGTCCACGTCGCCGACCAGGTACGTGGCGTTGTTGTCGCCGTGCACACCGCCGATGTACGCCGTCACGTCCAGGTTGACGATGTCGCCGTCGTGGAGCACCGTCGAGTCCGGGATGCCGTGGCAGATCACCTCGTTGACCGACGTGCACAGCGACTTGGGGAAGCCGCGGTAGCCCAGCGTGGAGGGGTAGGCGCCGTGGTCGCACATGTACGTGTGGGCGACCTCGTCCAACTGGTCCGTGGTGACCCCGGGCGCGATGATCTTCGCGGCCTCCTCCATCGCCCGCGCGGCGATACGGCCGGCGACGCGCATCGCCTCGATGGTCTCGGGCGTCTGCACCTCCGGCCCGGTGTACGGCGTCGGCGCGGGCTTGCCGACGTACTCGGGACGGCGGATGTTTCCGGGGACCGAACGGGTGGGGGACAGCTCCCCTGGTACGAGCAGCGACTGGCCAGACATGCCAGCGAGTCTATCCAGCGCGGATCGGGGGATCATGTCGGTGGCGAGAGGAGCCGCCCATGCCCCTGTTCAAGAAGCGCACCGTCGGAAAGCCGGGCGAGTGGTACTACTGCCTGGAGCACAAGAAGGTCGAGGAGGGCCCGGAGTGCCCGGCCAAGGACCGCTTCGGACCGTACGCCGGCCGTCAGGAGGCCGAGCACGCGATGGAGACGGCCCGCGAACGCAACCTCGAATGGGAGACCGACCCGCGCTGGCACGACGCGTCCGCGCGCGGGAACACCGACGACGACTGACCGGACCGGACGGGATCGGACCGCTGATCAGCCCACGGCCTCGGCGGTGGCGGCGCGCCGCTCGCGCATCCGGAGCGCGTGCTCGCTGGTCCGGGCGTCGTACGTCATGAGCCCCGGCAGGCACAGCGCGAGCAGCCCCATCGCGCCCGCGCAGGCCAGCCCGCCGGAGACGACCGAGGTCCGCACGCCCGCCCAGGCCGCGAAGCCGCCCGCGCGCACCTGGCCGAGCTGCGGGCCGACCGAGTACGACAGCAGCTCGATCCCGGCGAGCCGGCCGCGCAGCTCGTCCGGGATCGTCTGGTTCCACATGGCGGCCCGGAAGATCCCGGACACCATGTCGAAGCCGCCGCCGACCGTCAGGAACAGCAGCACCAGCCACACGTTCCCGCACACCCCGGCCGCCGCGACGGCCAGGCCCCAGCCCGTGGCCGACACCACCACCATCAGCCCGTGCCGGTGCACCCGGGAGGCCCAGCCGCTGGTCAGGCTCACCAGCATCGCCCCGGCCGGGACGGACGCGTACATCAGCCCGAGCGACCAGTCGGCGTGCAGCCCGTCCGCGAGGAACGGCAGCACGGCGAGCGGCATGGCGAGGGTCATCGCCGCGAGGTCGACGACGTAGGTGCCGAGGAGTTCCCCGCGGCTCCAGGCGTACCGGGCGCCCTCCAGGATCGCGCCCAGGGACGGCTTCGACGCCTCGTGGGAGGCGGGGGAGGGGGCGATCCGCAGGATGTACGCCAACGAGACGGCGAACGTCAGCGTGTCCGCCGCGTAGGCCCAGCCGAGGCCCGCGTAGGCGACCACCACGCCCGCGGCGGCCGGACCGGCGACGCCGCCGACGGTCCAGCGCAGCGAGTTCAGCGAGGCCGCGGCGGGCATGTCGTCGTGGGCGACGATGCGGGGCCACAGGGAGTCCAGGGCCGGGCGCTGCACGGAGCCGAGCGCGGCGGACAGCGCGGCGATGGCGTACAGCGGCCAGACCGCGGGCCGCGGGAGCAGGGCGTCGAGCAGCAGCAGGGCGCTCAGCAGGCCCTGTCCGGCCTCCGTCCACACGATGAGCTTCCGCTTGTCGAGCGCGTCGGCGAGGGCGCCGCCGTACAGCCCGCACACGACGAGGGGCAGCAGTTCGACGGCACCGACCGCGCCCACCGCCGCGGCCGACCCCGTCAGGTCCTTCAGCTGCACGGGCAGCGCGACGAAGGTGAGGAAACTGCCGAAGTTGCTGATCAGGCCGGACTTCCACAGCCGACGGAAGTCCGCGGAGGCGTTCCAGGGCGAGAGGTCGGGGAGGAGGTTGCGGAGCACAAGGGGTCATGCTCGATCGGTCGCGCACCCGGTGGCAACCGTATTTCCCGGCGCGGTCACCAGGGCGCCGGCGGCGGCGCCGTCAGGATCTCCGCCAGCCTCGACAGCCGGTCACGCACACCCCGCCGGGCCCGCGGAGGGCCCCCGTTCTCCCCGGCCCCCGCGCTGACCAGGTGCTGCACGGTGTCCAGGTCCAGCTCCGCACCCTCCGGCACCGCCAGCGCCTCGTGGGCCATCGCGGCCAGTTCGCCGCCGCCCGCGCCGAGCGCCAGCACCGTCACCCCGGCCCGCCGGGCCGCGTGCACCCGCTCCAGCAGCGGCGCGGGCTCGTCCGGCGCCACGACCAGCAGGGTCTCGCCCCGCCGCGCCGCCTCGATCCGGCCCGGCCCGACGGCCAGATGCGGCGGGTCCGAGGGGCGCACCCGGTGCCGTACGAGGGTCGGCGCCAGCTCCGGAGTCCCCGACCACGCGGCCTCGTCCACCAGGTGCGCCGCCAGATGCCACGGCTCGTACTCCGGCGTGCCCACCAGCAGCAGCCCGCCCCCGTGCGCCACCACCGAGCCGCGCAGCACCCCCGCGAACCTCCGGGTGGCACCCAGCCACTCCGTCCCGGCGAGCACTTCCCGCAGCAAGGCGACCCGTACGGCGTCCATGCGAGCGCATCCTGCCGCAACCGGCCGCTCGCGGCCCGGAGTTCACCCGCAATTCGCCCACCCCGGGGACATACCGGGGCCCCGCACGAACACCCGTCCCCGGTTCCCGGTCCCATCCCGGCCCCCGTCCCGGTCCCGCTTCGGCGGGCCGTCCCCATGACCGGTGCCCACGCCGCTCACGGCATCGACGCCGGCACGGCCGGATTCCGCCACGGGACCGGCGACTTCGGCCCCTACGGGACGGTCACCTTCCGCCGGGTGCCGCCGCACCGGCTCACCGGACCCGGTGCCGTACCCGCCACGGACGTAGAGTCGGGCACATGACCTCTACGACCTCTTCCGGCCCCGCTTCCGACAAGGCCCCCGCCAAGGACCCCTGGGACCTGCCCGACGTCTCCGGATACGTCGTCGGCGTCCTCGGCGGCACCGGCCCGCAGGGCAAGGGCCTCGCCTACCGGCTCGCCCGGGCCGGCCAGAAGGTGATCATCGGCTCCCGGGCCGCCGAGCGGGCGCGGGCCGCCGCCGAGGAACTCGGCCACGGCGTCGAGGGCGCCGACAACGCCGAGACCGCGCGCCGCAGCGACATCGTGATCGTCGCCGTGCCGTGGGACGGCCACGGCGACACGCTGAAGTCCCTGCGCGAGGAGCTGTCCGGCAAGCTCGTCGTGGACTGCGTCAACCCGCTCGGCTTCGACAAGAAGGGCGCCTACGCCCTCAGGCCCGAGGAGGGCAGCGCCGCCGAGCAGGCCGCCGCCCTGCTGCCGGACTCCCGCGTCACCGCCGCCTTCCACCACCTGTCCGCCGTCCTGCTCCAGGACCCGGAGATCGACGAGATCGACACCGACGTGATGGTGCTGGGCGAGCAGCGGGCCGACGTGGAGACCGTCCAGGCCCTCGCCGGGCGCATCCCCGGCATGCGCGGCGTCTTCGCCGGGCGGCTGCGAAACGCCCACCAGGTCGAGTCGCTCGTCGCGAACCTGATCTCCGTCAACCGCCGCTACAAGGCACACGCCGGGCTCCGCGTCACCGACGTGTGAGCCGGCAGGGGCGATGGGGGACACTGGTCGGCGAAGCAGTTCCGAGCAGTGTCCCCGACAGGAGCCGACCCGTCATGCCCCGCATCGCCCTCTGCACCCTCGTCGTCTGCGCCCTCGCCGTGGCCGCGGCCGTCGTCTCCTTCGCCCAGGGCAGCTGGCTGGGGATCGTCTGGGTGCTGCTCGCGGGCCTGTCGTCCAACATGACGTGGTACTACGTCAAGCGCAGCCGGCGCGCGGCGGCGGGCCGGGGCCCGTCCGCCACGAGCTGACCCGCCACGGGCCGACCGTCAGGAACCGGCGGCCGTGCACAGCTCCGGGGTGCCCTGCCAGAAGCGGTACAGCTCCTGGCCGCAGTAGCGGGAGAAGTCGTCCACGCCGAGGCCGCGCAGGATCGTGTCGATCGCGTCGAAGAACACGCTGTTGACCGACGGCACCCACAGCAGGGCGAAGACGAACAGCAGGCCGTAGGGGGCGTACGGCGCCACCTGGCGCTTGACCCGGTACGACAGCCACGGCTCGATCACGCCGTAGCCGTCCAGGCCCGGCACCGGCAGCAGGTTCAGGATCGACGCCGTCACCTGCAGCAGCACCAGGAACCCCAGCGCGAACCGGAAGTCGGCGGGCACCCCGTCCAGCGCGTGCAGCCAGAACGGCGCGCTGCACACGGCCGCGAACAGCACGTTCGTCAGGGGGCCCGCCGCCGAGACCAGGCTGTGCTTCCAGCGCTCCCGGATCCGGTCGCGCTCGATGAACACCGCGCCGCCGGGCAGCCCGATCCCGCCCATGATCAGGAAGACCACCGGGAGCACGACGCTCAGCAGCGCGTGCGTGTACTTCAGCGGGTTCAGCGTGAGGTAGCCTTTCGCGCCCACCGTGACGTCCCCGCCGTGCAGGGCCGTGCGCGCGTGCGCGTACTCGTGCAGGCACAGCGAGACGACCCAGGCCGCCGTCACGAACAGGAACACCGCGACGCCCGGCTGTGTCGCGTACCCGGTCCAGGTGGCCCAGCCGGTCACCGCCGTCACGGCCAGGATCCCGACGAACACGGGACTGACCCGGCGCTCGCCGTGGCGGGTGGTGGCGGTGGTCATCAGCGGGCTCCTGTGTCGTACGGACCGTCGGGGAATGCGACCGTACCGGGCGCGCGGTCATGGGGGAAACGGCTCGCGCCCACCGTCCGGTTCCTGGACCCTGGGGGGATGCCACGGATGAGGGGGTTCTGCGCGGACCGGCAGATGGAGTGCTGCGGCACACCGTTCGCGGTGGGCGACGAGGTGGCCTGGAAACCGGTCGCCTCCGACCGGCCGGACGGCCACCACGCCGCCGGGGCGTGGGTGGAGAACCACGGCGGGCCCGAGCTGCCGACCACCGGCCGGGTCCCCGCCGTCGAGCTGGTGCACGAGGAGTTCCGCTCGCGCCCGCCCGCCCGCGAAGCCGGGCCCGCGCCGGCGGCGCCGGACGCAGGCGTCGTCCTGCGCGGCGCGGGCCGCGCGCTCGAACCGGTGCCCGGCACCCTCGCCCGGACGCCCGCCGGCACCTGCCCGAAGTGGTTCGGGGAGACCGGCCTCGGCACGGTGGACGGCCTGGGCCGGGTCCGCCGCGGCCACGGCGCCCTCGTCACCCTGGACGCCCCGGGCACCGCCCACGTCCTGCGCGTACCGGACACGGACATACCGGACGCGGCGGGCGGCGGCTGATGGCGTGCGGACCGGCGGGGACAATGGACCCCGTGCGCTATCGGCTTCTCGGCACCACCCAGGCACTGCGCCCCGACGGCACGGCCGTCCCGGTCGGCGGGGCGCGGCTGCGTGCCCTGCTGAGCGTGCTCGCTCTCAGGGCCGGTCGGACCGTGCCCGCGGGCGTGCTCGTGGACGAGGTGTGGGGCGCCGATCCGCCCGCCGACGCCGCCGGCGCCCTCCAGGCACTGGTCGGGCGGCTGCGCCGTATCCTCGGCGCGGACGCCGTCGCCTCCGCCGACGGCGGCTACCGGCTCACCGCCGCCGGCGACGACGTCGACCTCACCCGGTTCGAGCGGCTGACCGGCGACGGGCTCGCGGCCCTCGCCGACGGCGACCCCGCCAAGGCGGCCGCCGTCCTCGACGACGCGCTCGCCCTGTGGCACGGCCCCGCCCTCGCCGACCTGCCCGGCCACGTCGCCGAGGCGGCCCGCTGGGAGACCCGTCGGCTGGACGCGCTGCGCGCCCGGCACACCGCCGCCCTCGCCCTCGGCCACGCCGAGCAGGCGCTGCCCGAGCTGACCGCCCTGTGCGACGAGCACCCGCTGGACGAGCCGCTCCAGGCGCTGCGGCTGCGCGCCCTGCGCGACACCGGCCGCCCCGCCCGGGCACTCGCCGCCTACGAGGACGTACGCCGACTGCTCGCCGACCGGCTCGGCGCCGACCCCGGACCCGAACTGCGCTCCCTGCACGCCGGGTTGCTGACCGAGGACGCCCCGGCCGCCCCGCCGCCCGCGCCCGCCGCGGGCAATCTGCCCGCCCGGCTCACCTCCTTCGTCGGCCGCGAGGCCGACATCGACGCCATCGGCGCCGACCTCGCCCGGGCCCGGCTGGTCACCCTGCTCGGGCCCGGCGGCGCCGGGAAGACCCGGCTGTCCCAGGAGGCCGCCGAGGCGGTACGGCACACCGCCCCCGACGGGGTGTGGCTGGCCGAGCTGGCCCCCGTGGACGACCCCGACGCCGTCCCGCAGGCCGTGCTCACCGCCATCGGCGCCCGCGAGACCGTGCTGCACGGCGCCGGAGTGGAGAACCTGCGGGCCGTCACCGACCGGCACGACGAGCCCCTCGAACGGCTCCTGGAGCACTGCGCCCGGCGCCGGATGCTGATCGTCCTCGACAACTGCGAGCACGTCGTCGCGGCCGCGGCCGACCTCGTGGCCCGGCTGCTGGCCCGCTGCCCGGGGCTGGTCGTGCTCGCCACGAGCCGCGAACCCCTCGGCGTGCCGGGGGAGTTGCTGCGTCCGGTGGAGCCGCTGCCGGAGCCGGCCGCACTGCGGCTGCTCGCCGAGCGCGGCGCGGCGGCCCGGCCCGGTTTCCGGGCCGAGGACGACCCGGAGGCGTGCGCCGAGATCTGCCGGCGGCTCGACGGGCTGCCCCTCGCCATCGAGCTGGCCGCGGCCCGGCTGCGCATGCTCACGCCCCGGCAGATAGCCGACCGGCTGGACGACCGCTTCCGGCTGCTCACCTCCGGCAGCCGCACCGCCCGGCCCCGCCAGCAGACCCTGCGGGCCGTCGTGGACTGGTCCTGGGACCTGCTGGACGCCGACGAACGCGACGTCCTCGCCCGGCTGTCGGTCTTCGCGGGCGGCTGCGACCTGGCCGCCGCCGAGGCCGTCTGCGGCCCCGTGGCGCTGGACGCGGTCGGCTCGCTGGTCGACAAGTCCCTTGTCGTGGCCGCCCCTTCGGCCGAGGGCGGCATGCGCTACCGGCTGCTGGAGACCGTCGCCGAGTACGCCGCCGAACGGCTCGACGAGAGCGGGCACCGCGCCGGCGCCGAGCGCGCGCACCTGACGTACTACCGCGAACTCGCCCGCACCACCGACCCGTTGCTGCGCGGCCCCGGACAGCGCGCCGCCATCGAGCGGTTCCAGCTGGAGTACGAGAACCTGCGCACCGCCTTCAGGCACGCCGTCGCCGTCGGGGACGAGCAGGAGGGGCTGTGCCTGGTGCTGTCCCTGGTGTGGTTCTGGCAGATGCGCGACCAGCGCGTGGACGCCCGCACCTGGTGCCGGGAGGTCATGGCGCTCGGCCCCGACCCGTTCGCCGCACCGCTGCGCAAGGCCCGCCCGGTCCCGCAGCGCTGCACCGACGCCCCGCCGCCCTACGCGGGCGAGATCCTCGCCGAGGCCCGGCGTGGCGTCCACCTGGCCCATCTCGCCTGCATGGAGACCGAGTTGGAGGCCTGGCAGACCCCCCAGGCGCAGGACAAGCTGCGGGCCGTCACCGAGGCGTACGAGCCCGGCATGCCGCAGACCTGCCGGGTCCCCGGCCTGCTGTGGTTCTTCGCCGTGATGCTGACCGGCGGCATCGAGCGGCTGCGCACGATCATCGACGCCACCGTGGAGACCTGCCGGAACACGCCGGGCTACGAGTGGGAGCTGGCCGGCGCCCTGCAGCTGCGCGCCAACCTGCTCGCCAACCGCACCGCCTGGGCGGGCGACGCCTCCCGCGACGCCGACGAGGCGCTGGCGATCTACCGCGGGCTCGGCGACCAGTTCGGCATCGCCGAGGCGCTGTCCGCGCGCGGCGAGGCCCATGAGCGCAAGGGCGCGCACCGCGAGGCCGCCGCCGACTACCGGGCCGCCCTGAAGCACACCGAGGCCCTCGGCGCCCGCGCCCAGAACGCCGTCCTGCGGGCCCGGCTCGGCAACGTGCTCATGGAGGACGGCGAGCTGGAGCGCGGCGAGCGGCTGCTGCGCGAGGTCGTCGCCGAAGCGGCCGGCAGCCTCAACGAGGCCATGCCCGCCGCCCGGATCTTCCTCGCCTGCTGGCTCGGCGTGGCCGGCCGCACCGACGAGGCGCGTGATCAACTGCGGCTGCTACGCGATGAGTTCGCGATCGCGCACTTCGTCGTCTTCGACGCGACGATCCTCGCCCAGGAGGCCTGGGTGGACGCCCTCGACCGCCGGTCGCAAGAGGCCCTGGTCCGCGTCCGCGAGGCCCTGCGGCGCGCTCAGGACCCGCTGTCCGACGCCATCTCCCCGCATCTGCCCGCCATCTGCCTCGGCACCGCCGCACTGGCCCTGGCCGGCCTCGACGGCGGCGGACGCGCCGCGGACGGCGCCCGCTGCCTCGGGGCCTCCGACGCCCTGCTGCCGGCCGGCCACGTCCCCTCCGGCCTGGAGCGCCGCTACCGCGACCTCATCGAGGCCCGGCTGCGCGAGACGCTGGACCCGGCCGCGTACGCGGCGGCGTACGCCGAGGGCGGTGGCCTCTCCCTCGCGGAGGCCACCGCCCTGTTCTGACGCGCCCCGAACGGCCCGGACGTCAGGTCTTCGTGCGGAACTTGTGGATCGCGACCGGCGCCATGACGGCCGTGATCGCCACCGACCAGCCCACCGTCACCCACAGGTCGTGGGCCACCGGTCCGCCGACCATCAGGCCCCGGGCCGCGTCCGCGAGCGTGGACAGCGGGTTGTAGTCGGTGAAGTGCCGCAGCCAGCCGGGCATCGAGTTCGTCGGCGCGAAGATCGAGGAGCCGAACTGGAGCGGGAACAGCACCAGGAAGCCCACGCCCTGCACCGACTGGGCGCTCTTCAGCATCACGCCGAGGGTGAGGAACACCCACATGATCGAGGAGGCGAACAGCGCGGACAGCCCCACGGTCGCGAACAGCCCGCCCCAGTGGTGGATGTGGAAACCCACCAGCACGGCGACGACCATCAGGATGACGGTGGCGAACAGCATCCGGGCCAGCTCCACGGCGATCTTCGCGAACAGCACCGAGCCGCGCCCGATCGGCAGCGTGCGGAACCGGTCCATGACCCCGCTGTTGAAGTCCTGGCTGAAGCCGGTGCCGACGCCCTGCGAGAGCGTCATGCTCATCATCGCCAGCATGCCGGGGATGACGTACTGCACGTACCTGTCCTGCCCGCCGCCCAGCGCCTGCCCGATCGAGCCGCCGAAGACGTACACGAACAGCAGGGTGAAGACGATCGGCATGAACAGCGCGTCGAACATCGACTCCGGGTCCTGGCGGATCCAGAGCAGGTTGCGCCGGATGAGGGCGCCGGTGTGCCGCACGTGCGCGCGCAGCGGGATCCGTACGTCGGCGTCGGACGGAGCGAGAGTGATTGCGGGGGCGGCGCGCAGCGCCTCGTTCAGGGTGGTGGTGGGCGACGGACGGGAGCTCATACGGCGACCTCCTCGCGGGAGTCGGCGGGCGCGGTGTCCTGCGGGGCACCGGCGCGGTGGCCGGTGAGGGACAGGAACACCTCGTCCAGGCTGGGCAGTTCGGTGGTGATGGAGGAGATGGTGATGCCGCGCGCGGTGACGGCGCCGACCACGGCGGTCAGCTGCTCGTCGCTGAGGACCGGCACCAGCAGGGTGCCGGACTCGGTGTCCACGGTGGTGGCCGCGAGCCCGGTGATGCCCAGCTCGTCCAGCATCGCGGCGAGCGGCCGCAGCTGCAGCGGATCGACCGGCCGGACGCGGAGGGTGCGCCCGCCGACCCTGGCCTTCAGCTCATCGATCCCTCCGGTGGCGATGACCTTGCCCCGGTCCACCACGGTCAGCTCGGAGGCGAGCTGCTCGGCCTCCTCCATGTACTGGGTGGTGAGCAGCACGGTGACGCCGTCGCCGACCATGGCCTGCACCTCGTCCCACACCTCGTTGCGGGTGCGGGGGTCGAGGCCGGTCGTCGGCTCGTCCAGGTACAGCACGGCCGGCCGGCCGATCATGGACGCGGCGAGGTCCAGCCGCCGCCGCATGCCGCCGGAGTACGTGCCGGCCGGCCGCTTGGCCGCCTCCGTGAGGGAGAAGCGCTCCAGCAGCTCGTCCGCGCGGGCGCGGGCGTCCTTGCGGGACAGGTCCAGCAGCCGCCCGATCATGTACAGGTTCTCCCAGCCGGGCAGCTTCTCGTCCACGGAGGCGTACTGCCCGGTGAGTCCTATCACCCGGCGCAGCTGCCGGGGCTGGCGCACGACGTCGTAGCCGGCCACCGTGGCCTGTCCGGCGTCGGGGGTGACGAGGGTGGACAGGATGCGCACGAGGGTGGTCTTGCCGGCGCCGTTCGGCCCGAGCACGCCCATCACGGTGCCCTCGCGGACATCCAGGTCGACGCCGTCCAGCGCCTTGGTCTCGCCGTAGTGCTTGACCAGACCCCGCACCGTCACTGCGTGGCTCGCGCCGACGGGGTTGTCATCGATTCGTGTCATGCCGACGACAGTGCCAGGCGCGACCGACAAACCACCGACAGCAGCCCGACAGCCGCCGACAGCGCGCCGGTGAAAGGCGACAGCCCCGCTGACGGGGGAAGATCAGCGGGGCTGCCGGGGTGTTGCCGCGATGGCTCAGTGGACGGAGTGCTCCTCCAGCGGGAACGTTCCGCCGACGACGTCCTCGGCGAACGCCTTCGCCGCGTCGCCCATGACCTCACGCAGGTTCGCGTACTTCTTGACGAACTTCGGGACCCGGCCGGAGGTCAGCCCCAGCATGTCCGTCCAGACCAGCACCTGCGCGTCCGTCTCCGGGCCCGCGCCGATGCCGACCGTCGGGATGTGCAGCACGCGCGTGACCTCGGCGGCCAGCTCCGCCGGGACCAGCTCCAGGACCACCGCGAAGGCGCCGGCGTCCTGCACGGCCTTGGCGTCGCGCAGCAGCTGCTGGGCCGCCTCCTCGCCGCGCCCCTGCACCCGGTAGCCCATGGCGTGCACCGACTGCGGGGTCAGCCCGATGTGGGCGCACACCGGGATGCCGGACTCCACCAGCAGCCGGATCTGCTCGTGCGAGCGCTCGCCGCCCTCCAGCTTGACCGCACCGGCCCCCGCCTCCTTCACCAGCCGGGTCGCCGAGCGCAGCGCCTGCACCGGACCCTCCTGGTACGAGCCGAAGGGCAGGTCGGCGATGATCAGGGCGCGCCGCGTGCCGCGCACCACGGCGGCCGACAGCATGGTCATCTCGTCCAGGGTGACGGGCACGGTCGTGTCGTACCCGAGGTGGCAGTTGCCCGCCGAGTCGCCGACCAGGATCACCGGGATCCCGGCCTCGTCGAAGACGGAGGCGGTCATCGCGTCGTAGGCGGTGAGCATGGGCCACTTCTCGCCGCGTTCCTTGGCGAGGGCGATGTCGCGCACAGTGATACGGCGTGTGCCCTTGCCCCCGTACAGCGCCTTGCTGCCGTCGGTGGGCTGCGTCTGGGCAGCCGAAAGCTGCGTCATTGCAACGGCTCCTTCAGTCATCTCGAGGCGCCCTGACGGCGTCCCCGGATCGTCTCCATGGTGGCACCTCGTGCCAGTCACGGCCAGAGGGACCCCTGTGATCCGGCCGCCGGAATCCCGGCGTAAGGACTTGGTAAAGCCGTGAGATACGAGACCGTTCCGTATCGAAATGAACGTAATATCGAACACATGACAAGTCCCGTCCCTGCCCCCCGGATACCGGAAGCGGTGCACCGGCGCCGCTGGGCGATCCTCGGCGTGCTGATGCTGAGCCTGCTCATCGTGGTGCTCGACAACTCGATCCTGAACGTCGCCATCAAGACCATCGCCACCCCGGCGCCCGTCGGCCTCGGCGCCAGCCAGGGGCAGATCGAGTGGGCGATCAACGCCTACACCCTCGTCTTCGCCGGCCTGCTCTTCACCGCCGGTCTCGTCGGCGACCGGCTCGGCCGCAAGAAGGTGCTGATCGGCGGCATCGCCGTGTTCGGCATCGGCTCGATGCTGGCCGCCGAGTCCGGCTCCCCGGGCCAGCTGATCGCGTTCCGCGCGCTGATGGCCCTCGGTGCCGCCTTCGTCATGCCCGCCACCCTCGCCGTCCTCATGAACGTCTTCGAGCGCGAGGAGCAGCCCAAGGCCATCGGCATCTGGGCCGGCGGCGTCGGCCTCGCCATCGCCATCGGGCCCATCACCGGCGGCGCCCTCCTCGACCACTTCTGGTGGGGCTCGGTCTTCTTCGTCAACGTGCCGATCGTGATCGTCGCGCTGGTCCTGATGACCTGGCTGGTGCCCGACTCCCGCGACCCGAGGCCCGGCCGCCTCGATCCGATCGGCGTGGCCCTGTCCGTCGTCGGCCTCGTCCTGCTCGTCTACGGCATCATCAAGGGCGGCGAGCTGGCCGACTTCACCGACCCGAAGGTGCTGGCGACGACCGGCGCCGGTGTCGTCGTCCTCGCCGCCTTCGTGGTCTTCGAGAAGCGCAGCGACCACCCGTCCCTGGACGTCACCTACTTCAGGAACAAGGTGTTCTCGGCGGCGATGAGCGCCATCGCGCTCGTCTTCTTCGCGCTGATGGGCGTCACGTTCTTCAGCGTCTTCTACACGCAGAGCGTGCGCGGCTACTCGCCGCTGGAGTCCGGCGTGCTGATGCTGCCGCTGGCCGCCGCCCAGATGATCTTCGCGCCGCGCGCCCGGCTGGTCGTCGAGCGCTTCGGCAACAGGGCGACCACGACCGCCGGTCTGGTGCTGATCGCCGCGACGCTGGCCGCGTTCGCCACCTTCGAGGCCGACACGCCCATCTGGCTGCTGGAGGTCGTCTTCTTCCTCATGGGCACCGGCATGGCCCACATCATGACGCCGACCTCGGTCGTCATCATGCAGGCCCTGCCGCGCGAGAAGGCCGGCTCGGCCTCGGCGCTGAGCAACACCTTCCGCCAGGTCGGCGGCGCGCTCGGCATCGCCGTCCTCGGCTCGGTGCTCGCCACGTCCTACCGCGACGGCGTCGAGGGCAGGCTCGGCCCGCTGCCGCCCGCCCTGCGCGAGAAGGCCGGCGAGTCCATCGAGGCCACCCTCGGCATCGCCGGCAAGCTCGGCCCGCAGGGCAAGGCCCTCGTCGGCCCGGCCAACGACGCGTTCCTGCACGCCATGCACGTCACCGCCCTGTGCGGCACGGGCGTCGCGCTGATCGGCGCCGTGGTGACCGGGCTCTTCCTGCCGGGCCGGCCCCCGGCCGGTCAGGAGGACAGCCAGGAGCGCGAGTTGGTCGTGGCCGGGGACTGACGCGGGCCACGGCCGGATCGGGTAGCGGGGCGACAACCGGGGGAGGAGGTGGCTGCGGGAGAATCCCCGCAGCTCAGTGAGAGGACGGATACGACGTGAGCCTTGCCGACACCGGCCCCGACACCGACGCCGATACGGGCACCGGTACCGCGACCGCGACGGGAGCCGACACCCGCCTGCGGCCCTGCGGTCCCGTGCGGGTCGGTCCCGTGCGGGGCAGGCCGCGCAGCGAAGCCGTGGAGCGCGCCATCATCGAGGGCGTGATGAAGCTCCTGGAGGACGGCGTCTCCCTCGCCGAGCTGTCCATCGAGCGCGTCGCGCGCACGGCCGGGGTCGGCAAGGCCACCATCTACCGCCGCTGGAGCGGCAAGGAGGAGCTGTTCGTCGACGTCGTACGCGCCGCCGAACCCCCCGACCCCGAACTGCCCGGCACCAGCATGCGCGACGACCTCGTCGCCCTGCTGGAGTCCGTGCGCACCCGCGGCATCGCCACCCGCTCCTCGGCGATCCTGCACAACGTGTACGCCCAGATGAAGTCCAGCCCCAGGATCTGGTCGGCGTACCACGCCGGCGTCGTGGCCCCGCGCCGCGCCCTCGCCCTGAGCGTGCTGCGCCGTGGGCGGGACAACGGCGAACTGCGCACGGACGTCGACCTGGAGCTGGCCAACGACCTGTTCATGGGCCCCATGCTCGTGCGCACCGCCCTGCGCCCCGACGGCGATCTGCCCGAGGGCCTCGCGGAGGAGATCGTCGACACCGTCCTCGCGGGCCTACGACCCGTCAGCTCGACAGCCTCGTAGCATCCATGTGCGCGTTTCGTCACAGACCACACGGCCTTGGACGTGCACGGAACTCGCGGCCCCGCCCCGTTCGTCCTCGACTTCCGTACGGCCGCCACCGGGCGGCGGGAACGGAGCCGATCATCCCCTAGGGTCGACAGCGGCACGGGGGGACGACGGTGTGCACGGCAGGCAGTGAGGCAGACGGTATGGCGCAGCAGGCGTACGTTTCGCAGACGGTGGGCGGCGGCTCGGGGCCGAAGCGACCCGGATCCCGGCTGCGACGCCTGTTCTCCGGCTGGCGCGGCGACCCGCGGGTCTGGCGCCGGGGCATCGTCATCGCGGTGCTGGCCGTCGTCCTCGCCCTGGTGATGCTGCTGCACGCGCACATCCCGAACGAGGTGGGCAACCTCGGCAGCCTCACCGAGACGTTCCTGCCCTGGCTGGGCCTGTTCATCCCGGTGCTGCTCGGGTGCGCCGTGCTCCGCAGGTCGGCGACGGCCCTGATCGCGGTCCTCCTGCCAGGGATCGTGTGGCTCAACCTCTTCGGCGGCCTGCTCGCCGACCGTACGGGCTCGGGCGGCGACCTGATGGTGGCCACGCACAACGTCAACGCCGAGAACCCGGACCCCACCGGCACCGCGCGGGCCGTGGCCTCCTCCGGCGCCGACCTGCTCGCCCTGGAGGAGGTCCCGAACACCGCCGTACCCGTCTACGAGAAGGCGCTCGCGCCGACGTACCGGTACCACGCGGTCGTCGGCACGGTCGGGCTGTGGAGCAAGTACCCGATGAGCGACGTCCAGGCCGTCGACATCAAGCTCGGCTGGAAGCGGGCGATGCGGGCCACCATCGCGACGCCGAAGGGCGCGGTCGCGGTGTACGTCGCGCACCTGCCCTCGGTCCGGGTGAAGGTGGAGGCCGGGTTCACGGCCCGGCAGCGGGACAAGAGCGCCGACGCGCTCGGCGAGGCCATCGCCGACGAGCCGCTGAAGCGCGTGGTCCTGCTCGGCGATCTGAACGGTACGATGAACGACCGCTCGCTCAACGCCGTCACCTCCCAGATGCGTTCCACGCAGGGCGCGGCGGGCAGCGGCTTCGGGTTCAGCTGGCCGGCGTCGTTCCCGATGGCGCGGATCGACCAGATCATGGTCAAGGGCATCGAGCCCGAGAGCTCCTGGACCCTGCCGCGCACGGGCAGCGACCACCTCCCGGTGGCCGCCCGTGTGAAGCTGGACACGTCCTCGTAACCGGCCGGAATACCGGGCCTGAGAGACTTTGTTCCGTAGCTGAACTTACATCGGCTGAACTGACAAGTGACCGGAACACCCCTCTCCCCTGAAAGGCACAGGCCCCTTCATGCCCCTGGCCCTGCTCGCTCTGGCCGTCGGCGCGTTCGGAATAGGTACGACCGAGTTCGTGATGATGGGCCTGCTGCCCGACGTCGCGGACGACCTGCACATCTCCATCCCCACCGCCGGGCACCTGGTCTCGGCCTACGCCCTGGGCGTGGTGATCGGCGCCCCGCTCCTCGCCGCCCTGACGGCCCGCATGTCCCGCCGTACGGTCCTCATCTCCCTGATGGGCCTGTTCGTCGCGGGCAACGCCCTGTCGGCGTTCGCCCCGGGCAACGACTCCCTCCTCGCGGCCCGCTTCCTCAGCGGCCTGCCGCACGGCGCCTTCTTCGGCGTCGGCGCGGTCGTCGCCACGGGCATGGTCCCCCCGGAGCGCAAGGCCCGCTCCGTGTCGCTGATGTTCCTCGGCCTGACCGTCGCCAACATCGCGGGCGTCCCCGCGGCCACGCTGATGGGCCAGCACCTCGGCTGGCGGGCGACCTTCCTCGGGGTGAGCGCGATCGGCCTCGCGGCGATCGCCTCCCTGGCCCTGCTGATCCCGCGGGACGCACGGCACGCGGTCGCTTCGACGGGCCTGCGCGGCGAACTGGCCGCGCTGAGGTCCCTGCCGGTCTGGCTGGCGCTCGGTACGACGGTGGCGGGCTTCGGCGCGCTCTTCGCGGCGTACAGCTACGTCACCCCGATGCTGACGCGGTCGGCGGGCTACGCGGAGGCGTCCGTGACCCTGCTCCTCGCCCTCTTCGGAGTCGGCGCGACGGCGGGCAACCTGCTGGGCGGCCGCCTGGCGGACCACTCCCTGCGCGGCACGCTCTTCGGCGGCCTGGCCTCCCTCGGCGCGGTGCTGCTGCTGTTCCCGCTGCTGATGCGCGCGCAATGGAGCGCGGCCCTGGCGGTCACCCTGCTGGGCATGGCGGCGTTCGTCACGGGCTCACCGCTCCAGCTGATGGTCATGGAGAAGGCCTCGGCGGCCCCCTCCCTGGCCTCCTCCGCCAACCAGGCGGCCTTCAACCTGGCCAACGCCGGCGGTGCCTGGATCGGGGGGCTGGCCCTCGCGGCGGGCTTCGGCGCCACGTCTCCCGCGCTGGCCGGCGCGGCCCTCGCGGTGCTGGGCCTGGGTGTGGCGGCGGTCGCCTACGCGGTGGACCGGCGCCGGGTGACCCCGTCGGCGGGGCGGGTCGTCACGTCGCACGTCCCAAAGGACGCGGCGGCGCTGCACCACTAGGGCCCGGCAGGCGACGTTTTCCCGTCAGGGAGCGGCGTCCGGTGCGTGCTGTCGGCGTGCCGGCCGGAAGTCCTCGTACTGGGCGTACGTGGGCTTTCGGCCGGTGCGGCGAGTGGGGGCTCCTCCCGCGCAGCGGGGGAGCGTGCCGGGCGTCGCGACGGGGCGAACGTTGCCTGCCCGGGCGCTGGATTCTCCTGATTCCCCGGGTTCACCTCCTCGGGAAGCCGGAGGTTTCGCGCCTGCTTCCCGGCCCGGCGGGCGGCCTCGCGCGAAGGGCGCCGCCCGGACGCGTGGGCCGGCGGGGCCGTGGGGCGGCGCTCGGCGGCCGGTCGGGCCTTTGGGTGGTCGCCGTGCCGTGCACGCCGCCAGGATGCCGCTCGCGCCCCTGTTCACCCGTTCGGGCATGGGGGAACGCCGGGAAGGAAGCGGCGGCCATGCCCCGGGGGCGTACGCCAACGGGGAGTGTGCGGGCGGGAATCACCGGAACGGGCGGACCGGTGACGGCGCGGGCGGCGGCGCGGGCGCCGGTTGAGGCGGCCGGCGTCCGGCCTGGCGGAGTGTGCACGGCGCGGCGTTGTCGGACAATGACCGGGAAGGGAACCCCGGCCCGATTGCGGCGGGCCGGGGCTTTCCCTTCATACGGTCGGGTCCGGATTAGTCGTCGTCCTCGTCGTCGTGGTGGTGGTGCTTGACGACGCGGAAGCTGGCCACCACGCCGTCGTCGACCTCGATGCCCTCGGTCCGGCAGGGGCGGACGCCGTTGCTCTCGCTGTGGGGGCCGACGGTGGCGATGGGAGCGCCGTTGTCGCAGACCGCCCCGCGGAAGACCTCCACCGTCTTGCGGGTCTCGTTGCGGATGTTCAGGCTCTTGGCGCCAAGGCCGCTGACGACGGTGATGCAGTCGCCGGGGTGGGCGGAGTAGGACCGCTCGTTGACCTCGATGCGGCCCTCGTGGTGCCGGCGCTCGCCTTCCTCGCCTCCCTCTCGGCCCTCGTTGCCCTTGCCCTCGTTGCCCTTGCCCCAGTTCTCGTTGCCGTTGTTGTTGCTGCTGTTGTTGCTGTTGCTGTTGCCCTTGCTCTGCCCGCTGTCGCCGCCGCGCGGGGCGGGAGCGGCGACTGCGCTGACCGGGGCCGCCTCGGGGACCGGAGCGGAGGCGGCCGAGGCGTAGGTGATGCCGGTCGCGGCGAGAGCCGCGGCGGCTGCGACTCCAGCGGTGACCATGGTTGAACGGGCGACCTTCATGTCGCTTCTCCTGTCTCGTCTCTCATGGTGCCGACGTGTCAGTCGGCCTGAGATCAAAACTACTCAGGGCTGACACATCGGCAATTTCGGGAGACGGGGACAAAGGGGCCGTTCAGGGTATATCCGGCTCCGAATGCCGCGTTTTTGAAGGGGTGGCAGGGGTCAAGTCCGGCTTTAGAAAGTGGGATTGAAATACTATTAGGCCTTTGGGGTGATGTCCTGACTCACCCTCATCCATCGACGGAGCGTGTCGGTGCGGACATGTCGGCCGGCGCCGTGCTAGACGGCCGCGGCGACCGGGCCGCCCCGGGGTTCCACGTCCGAGGCGGTCCGGTGCGCGGCCGGGTGCTGCCGGGGGCCGGCGGCCGACGGTCCGGCGCCGCTCGGTGGGCAGCGGGCCGTACGTGTCCTGCTCCTCGTTCCAGGCCCGGTACGGGATGGTACGTCAGCCTGTTGACGATCCGTCAGGTTACCGGACTCACGAGGTCTTGCCGGCCTGCTCCCGGATCGCGCGGTTGATCCGGTTGAAGAAGTTGGTCGTCGCGACCTCCAGGACGATCGCGCTCACCTGTACCGCGCTGAAGTGGTCGGCGGCGGCGTCCCGGATCTCGTCGGCCACGCCCGGCGCGCCGTCCTGGAGCCGGGTGGCGGCCTCGGCCAGGGCGAGGGCCGCCCGCTCCTCCTCGGTGCAGAAGGGCCTCTCGCGCCACGCGACCACGTTGTGCAGCCGCTCGTCCGTCTCACCAGCCCTGCCGGACCCGGCGTGAGTCCCTGCCGGGGCAGGCCGGAGTGCGCGGGACCGGCCTGCCCGATGACCGTCAGCCGATCGCTCGGGACGCGCATGCCGCCTCCTGGGCGGCCATGACCTCGTCGCCGTACTCGAAGGCCCATGCCCCGACGGCGTCGATGGGCGCCAGCAGGGTGCGGCCCAGAGCCGTGAGCCGGTACTCCACCCGGGTCGGCGCGCCGGGGTGTGCCTGCCGGTCGACCAGTCCGTTGAACCGCAGCCGGCGCAGCGTCTCGGTCAGGACCTTGGAGCTGATGCCTCCGATCCGCTCCCGCAGTTCGACCGGCCGCCGGGGGCCGTCGCGCAGGGACCAGAGCACCACGGCGTTCCAGGTGTTCGAGAACAGGTCGAAGGCGAGGCGGGCGCGGCAGTCGGCGAGGAAGGCGTCGGTCGTCACGTACCAAATGGTGCCTGAACCGCCTCCTAGCGTCGGGGTGAACGGTCGAAGCGGATACGGAGAGGGAACGCGTGATGAGGATCGGCGTACTGGGAACGGGCAACATGGCCGACGCGCTCGCCACCCACTGGGTGCGGGCCGGGCACGAGGTGGTCATCGGGGGACGGGACGCGCTCGGGGCGGAGCGGCTGGCGAGGCGCGTCGGAGGCGGCGCGAGGCCTGCCGGTCTGCGCGGGGCGGCCGAGGCCGGCCGGGAGGTGGTGCTGGCCGCGCTGCCCTTCGGGGCGGGAGCGGAGGTGGCGCGGGAACTGCGCACCGCCCTGGAAGGCAAGGTGCTGCTCGACTGCTCCAACCCGGTCGGGCCGGGCTTCCGGCTGCTGACGGAAGGAGGCCCCTCGGCCGCGCAGCGACTTGCCGCGGCGGCACCGGGAGCCCACGTGGTCAAGGCCTTCAACCTCTGCCACGAGGACGTGTGGCGCATGCGGCCGCCCGTCTTCGGCGGCCGGCCACTGGCCGTACCGGTCTGCGGGGACGACGAGACGGCCCTCGCGCGGGTACGCGAGCTGGTGCGGGACACGGGCTGCGAACCCGTGGCCGGCGGCGGCCTCGAACGCGCGGGACTCCTGGAGGCGACCGCCGCGCTCTTCATCGCCCTGTGGGTCGGCGAGGGCGCGGACGCGCAGGCGATCGCGCCTCCGCTGGCCTACGCGGCCGGACCGGGCGACCACGGCGGCAGCGCGAGCCGGTAGGCCTCCCACGCGAGAGGGCGTGGGGCCCGTCAGGACCCCACGCCCCCGCTCCTCAGCGGAGCCTCAGCACATCAGTGCTTCTTGGCGGCGTACGAGGCGACGTAGCCGTCGGCCGGAGTGCCGACGCCCGTCACGTCGTCGTAGCCCTTCGTCGCGGACAGGGAGCTGTCCTTGCCGAGGCTGCGGGCCGAGTACAGCAGGCCGCCGGTGGCGTCCAGACCGTTGGCGAAGTCCACACGGGCGACCGCCAGGCCGGACCCGGTCGGGTTGTCCGTGACGTCGTGGAAGACGCCCTTCTTGCCGTAGTCGGCGTAGATCGTCGGGTTGGCGAAGCCGATCGCCGCGCCGCCGCGGGCCTCCTGGGCCAGGGCCTGGATGGCCGCGATGGTCGGCGCGGCCAGCGACGTGCCGCCGATGCGGTACTCGCTGTACTGCTGCGAGCCGTCCGGGAACGTCTGCGTCTGGCCGACGAGGAAGCCGGTGTTCGGGTCGGCGATGGCCGCGATGTCCGGGACGACACGGTTGGCGGTCGTGCCGTTGGCCTTGGCCAGCGCGTCCGGGACGACGCCCTTCTGGTAGTACGGCTGGGCGACCGTCTTGCTGGTGCCGCCGCCCGCGCCCGAGGTGAACGCGCCGGGGAAGTTCGTCCAGCTCTTGCCGTCGGCCGCGAGGGTCGCCTTCTGGGTGCCCCAGCCGGTCTCCCACTCGTACTTGTCGCCCTTGCCGACGGCCAGGGACGTACCGCCGACCGCGGTCACCCAGGCGGAGTTGGCCGGGGTGTCGACCTGCTTCGTACCGGTGTTGGCGACCTCGTCGCCGTTGTCGCCGGAGGAGAAGTAGAAGCCGATGCCCTGCACCGCGCCCAGCTGGAAGACCTGGTCGTAGGCGGCGGCCAGGTCCGGCGTCTGGCTGGCCTCCACGTCGCCCCAGGAGTTGGAGACGATGTCGGCCAGGTGGTTGTCCACGACCTTGCTGAGCGAGTCGAGCAGGTCGTCGTCGTAGCAGGAGGCGGCGCCCACGTACGTGACGTCGGCACTCGGCGCGACCGCGTGCACGGCCTCGACGTCCAGGGTCTCCTCGCCGTACCAGCCGGCCGCCTTGCACTCCGTGGTCCTGGCCCAGTTGGCCGGCAGGACCTGGTGCAGCTGGCTGGTCTTCCAGGCCGCGTCGCCGTTCCGCTTCGCGTACATGCCCGCGTCGTAGGCGATCGTCGGCGAGGCGTAGGCGTCGGTGATGGCCACCTTGACGCCCTGGCCGGTGTACTTGCCCGCGCCGTAGGCGGCGCGCAGCTGCTTGCCGGTGTACCCCTTGATCGCGTACGGGATCTTCTGGCCGTACGCGTCCGGCAGGGTGGTCGCGGTCTTCGAGCCGTAGTACGTCGAGAACGGACCGGCGTTCTTGAACACGGCGTCCGGCGGCGGCAGCGTGTCGTCGTGGTTCGCCTTGTGCGGGGCGTTGTCCAGGCCGGTGACGGTCAGGACGGCACCCTGGAGGGAGGCCGGGACGGAGGCCGTGCGGGCCGGGGCGTGGTAAGTCGCCGCGCCCTTGGCGTAGTTGTGCAGCTCGGTGCCGAACGCCTTCTCGGCGGCGGCCACGTCACCGGAGACGGCGACGTAGTGCTGGGTGACCGAGGTGACCTTCAGACCGGCCGAGGTCAGCCAGGACTTGACGGCGGCCACCTGGGCCTTGGTGGCCCCGAAGCGGGCCTGCGCCTTCTTGGCGCTCAGGTACTTGCCGTAGAGCGGCGAGCCGGGGTCGGACACGGCCTTGGCGTAGGCGGCGAGTCCGGCCGCGTCCCGCCCGGCCAGGTAGACCCGGGCGTTCACCTGGGCGCTGTGCGCGGTCGCGCCCTTGTCCGCCCTGGGCGTGGCCCAGGCGGGCTTGGTGCCCTGCAGTGCCTGACGAGCGGGGCTGTCCGCGGCGTGTGCCGCGGGTATGCCCAGCGCCAGCGCGCCGGCGATCATGGGCAGTGTCGCTGCCATGCTCACAGCGCGCAGCTTGGCGCGGTTGGATCTCATAGAACCCCCTGCGATGCGGTTCGCATGCATGTCGTGGTCGGTACGTCATGCGGTCCGCGTGCCGGCCCGCGGCGGTTCGGCCGACCGTATGGATCACACGATGGGGGTCACTCTCTCCGATGAACCGTTCATGCCAGGGGAACGGAACGGTCAAGAGAAGCTCAAGTAGCCGTCAGGTGAGGCGATTTGGGGGCATTTATCCTTACGGCTGTGTTACGAAAGGGCTTGTCCGCTGTTCACAACCGCTCGTTCACTTTTCGCGAAGCGGTCATGAACGCGGCTTCGCCCCGCGCTCCTTGAGCATCCCGGCCATCACCTGAAGCTCCGACTGCTGCGCGTCGACCATGCCCTGCGCGAGCCGCTTCTCCACGCCGACCGTGCACTTGGCCACGCATCCCTCGGCCATGTGGATTCCGCCCTTGTGATGGTCCGTCATCAGCTGGAGGTAGAAGATCTCCGCCTGCCTGCCGCTCAGCGACTGGAGCCTTCTCAGCTCGGTGTTCGTCGCCATGCCCGGCATCAGCGAGCCGTCCCCGCGCTCCGGCATGTCGCCCATGCCCATCCAGGCCATCGGCGGCTCGCCCGACACCTTCGGCAGACCCCACAGATCCAGCCAGCCCAGCAGCATGCCGCGCTGGTTGGCCTGGGTCTGCGCGATGTCGTAGGCGAGCCGCCGCACGTCCGCGTCCGTCGTCCGGTCCCGCACGATGTACGACATCTCGACGGCCTGCTGGTGGTGCACCGCCATGTCCCGCGCGAATCCGGCGTCGGCCGAGTCGGCCCCCGGCGCGGTGAGCCGGGCGGCAGCTCCGCCGCCGGCGTCCTCCGCGACCGCGTACGTGATCCCGCCGGCCGCGACGAGCACCGCCGCCGCGACTCCGGCGGTCCAGCCGATGCGCTGACGCCGCATCACATCGCCCCGCTGGTGCAGGCGGCACCCGGCTCCGGGGTCTGCGGACCCTGGACGTAGGCGGCGAAGAACTTGTCCACCTCGGGGTCGCTCGCGCTCTTCACCGCCACCTGGTGGCCCCACGCCGACAGCATCAGCGGCGCGGCCTGGTTCTCGTACGGGCTCATCATCGAGTACGGCGTCTTCGCCACCTTCGCCGCGAGCGCGTCGACGTCGGCCTTGCCCGCCTTGCTGGTGTACGTCACCCAGACCGCGCCGTGCTCCAGCGAGTGCACGGCGTTCTCGTCCTGGAGCGGCCTGGTGTAGACGGTCGCGTCGCAGGTCGCCCAGACGGGGTTGTGGTTGCCGCCGACCGGCGGGTGCATCGGATATGACACCTTCGGCATCACGTGCGTGCGCGACAGCGTGCCGGACCAGGTCAGCACCCCGTCCTTGCCCTTGACGAAGTGCCCGGAGTCCCCAGCGGACCCGGCGGACCCGGCCGCCCCGGCGTCCGTGGAGGCCCCGGTGGCCGACGGGGCGGCGGAGCCCTTGGAGTCGCTGCTCGCGGTGTCCGACTTCTTGTCCGACCGGGAGTTGACGAGGGCCACGCCGCCGGCCGCGAGAGCGGCGACGACCACCACACTGGCGCCGACGACGAGGACCCGGTTGCGGCGCTCGCGGGCGCGCTCGGCGCGGCGCATCTCCTCGACGCGCGCTGTGCGCGCCGCGGTGCTGCTGTTCTTGTCGGAACCCATGAGGCGTGTGTCCTTCTGGGGAGGAAGAGGGGCTGACGGGGGCGGTGCGGCGCCCTGATCGTAATGGGGAAGGCGTGCTCCGCCGTAGAGCGCGACAGCGGACGGACAGGAGAGCGGCGGACGAAGGGCAAGGCGAAGAGAGAAGAGGAGAAAATTTGAACCCGCGATTCCAATTACCTACGCTCGCCGTATGCGGCTTCTGCGCTCCACCGACCTGGCCCTGCGGGTCCTGATGCGACTCGCCGTGACCGTCGGCGCCACGCCCACCACCCGTCAGGTGGCGGCGGACATGGACGTGCCCTACACCCACGCCACCAAGGTCGTCGCCGAACTCCAGCACCTGGGCCTGGTGGACGCCCGCCGCGGCCGGGGCGGCGGCCTCGCGCTCACCGAGAAGGGGCGCACGGCGTCGGTGGGCGCGGTCGTGCGCGTCTTCGAGGGCGACGGTGACGTGGTCGAGTGCGAGGGGGCCGCGCCGTGCCCGCTGCGCTCCGGCTGCCGGCTGCGCGGCGCACTGCGAAGGGCCCAGGAGGCGTTCTACGCCAGCCTGGACCCGATCACTGTCGCGGAGATCGTCGTGGAACCGACAGGGCCTTTGCTGCTCGGTATCTCCCGGGGGCCGGGGGCGGATACGGGGCTTTCGCGGTAGCCGGTCCCCGGCGGCGCCTCTCAGGGGCTGCCTAGGCCGCCGCCAGCCACAGGTCGGGGCCGAAGACCTCGTAGTGGATGTCGGCCGGGGACACGCCCTTCTCGATCAGCTGGGCGCGGACCGCGCGCATGAAGGGCAGCGGGCCGCACAGGTACGCGCGCGTGCCGGGCGCCACGGTGATGCCGCCGAGGTCGACGAGGCCGGTGCGGGTGCCGGGCTCGGCGTCGCGCTCGTAGAAGAAGCGGACGGAGGCGTCCGGGAGCTTCGCCGCATAGGCCTCGTGATCGCCCCGCAGGGCGTGGTCGGCGGGGGAGCGGTCGCCGTGCACGACGGTGACCGGGGCCTTGTGGCCGTCGGTCGCCAGCGCGGCGAGCATCGCGACCATCGGGGTCACACCGATGCCCGCGGAGGCGAGCAGGAGGGGCCGGTCGGCGGTGTCGCCGAGGACGAGGTCGCCGTAGGGCTCCGAGAGGAGCACCACGTCACCGGTCCGCACGCGCGCGTGGAGGTGGTTCGAGACCTCGCCGTCGGGCGCGGCGTCGTCACCGGAGACCCGCTTGACGCTGAACTGGCGGACGTCCTCGCCGGGCGCACCGGACAGGCTGTACTGGCGTATCTGACGGGCGCCGTCGGGCAGCTCGACCTGGACGGAGACGTACTGTCCGGCGCGGAAGCCGCGCACCGGGCCGCCGTCGGCCGGGCGCAGCCGGAAGGTGACGACGTCCGCCGTCTCCTCGACGCGCTCCACGACCTCCCACGGCCGCCGCTCGGTGCTGCCGCTCTCCTCGTACAGCCGCTTCTCGACGGCGATGAGCGCGTTGGCCATCAGCCAGTAGACCTCGTTCCAGGCCTCGGCCACCTCGGGGGTGACGGCCTCGCCGAGGACCTCGGCGATGGCGGCGAAGAGGTGCTCGTGGACGATCGGGTAGTGCTCGGGGGCCACGCCCAGGGAGGCGTGCTTGTGGGCGATCCGGCCGAGCATGGCGTCGGGCCGCTGGTCCGGGTTCTGGACGAGATGCGTGGCGAAGGCGGCGATGGATCCGGCGAGGGCCTGCTTCTGGGCGCCGGAGGCCTGGTTGCCCCGGTTGAACAGGTCGCGCAGCAGCTCGGGGTGGGCGGCGAAGAGCCGGGCGTAGAAGCGCTCGGTGATCTCGCCGATGGCCGCGCCGACAGCGGGGAGGGTGGCGCGGACAGTGGCCGCGGACCGTTCGGACAGCATCGGATCTCCTCGGAACTCTTCACATCTCGGCTGATCAAAACGCTATGAAAACTTGCATCTCAGATGCAAATTAAGGCGGTGTGGTCTCGCTCACGGGAGAAGCGGGCCGGCCATTACGGATGTCGGTGCGAGAAGGCAAGATGGGCGGCAGAGCGGTACACCTGCCGTACGACAGGCATTCAGGCCGAGGACGCCTGGGCGATCAAGGTCCGCAACGCGCTTGAAACGGTGTTGTGGTGGGATGGCTCGAAGGCGGCCTGACCAGCAAGGATGGGGAAGCGGAAGATGGACAAGCAGCAGGAGTTCGTGCTCCGGACGTTGGAGGAGCGCGACATCCGGTTCGTACGCCTGTGGTTCACGGACGTGCTGGGCTTCCTCAAGTCCGTCGCCGTGGCCCCCGCCGAGCTGGAGCAGGCCTTCGACGAGGGCATCGGCTTCGACGGCTCCGCCATCGAGGGCTTCGCCCGGGTCTACGAGTCCGACATGATCGCCAAGCCGGACCCCTCCACCTTCCAGGTCCTGCCGTGGCGCGCGGAGACCCCCGGCACCGCCCGCATGTTCTGCGACATCCTCATGCCGGACGGGTCCCCCTCCTTCGCCGACCCGCGCTACGTCCTCAAGCGCGCCCTGGCCCGCACCTCCGACCTGGGCTTCACCTTCTACACCCACCCGGAGATCGAGTTCTTCCTGCTGAAGGACCGCCCGCTCGACGGCTCCCGCCCCACCCCGGCCGACAACTCGGGCTACTTCGACCACACCCCGACCAACGTCGGCATGGACTTCCGCCGCCAGGCGATCACCATGCTGGAGTCGATGGGCATCTCGGTCGAGTTCTCCCACCACGAGGGTGCCCCGGGCCAGCAGGAGATCGACCTGCGCTACGCCGACGCGCTCTCCACCGCCGACAACATCATGACCTTCCGCCTGGTCATGAAGCAGGTCGCCCTGGAGCAGGGAGTGCAGGCCACCTTCATGCCGAAGCCCTTCTCCGAGCACCCGGGCTCCGGCATGCACACCCACCTGTCCCTCTTCGAGGGCGACCGCAACGCCTTCTACGAGTCCGGCGCCGAGTACCAGCTCTCCAAGGTCGGCCGCTCCTTCATCGCGGGCCTGCTGCGCCACGCGGCGGAGATCTCGGCGGTCACCAACCAGTGGGTGAATTCCTACAAGCGCATCTGGGGCGGCTCCGAGCGCACGGCCGGCGCCGGCGGCGAGGCCCCGTCGTACATCTGCTGGGGCCACAACAACCGCAGCGCCCTGGTCCGCGTCCCCATGTACAAGCCCGGCAAGACCGGCTCCGCGCGTGTGGAGGTCCGCTCCCTGGACTCGGGAGCGAACCCCTACCTGGCCTACGCCGTGCTCCTGGCCGCCGGCCTGAAGGGCATCGAGGAGGGCTACGAGCTGCCGCCCGGCGCCGAGGACGACGTCTGGGCCCTCTCCGACGCCGAGCGCCGCGCCATGGGCATCGAGCCCCTGCCCCAGAACCTGGGCGAGGCCCTCACCCTGATGGAACGCAGCGACCTGGTCGCCGAGACCCTCGGCGAGCACGTCTTCGACTTCTTCCTGCGCAACAAGCGCCAGGAGTGGGAGGAGTACCGCTCGGAGGTCACGGCGTTCGAGCTGAGGAAGAACCTGCCGGTCCTGTGAGGCGGGTCAAAGGGGGCTGAACCGGTACGGCCCGCCCGGCTGCGAGATGCCGCCGGGCGGCCGCCGCCTGCTTCCTGGCCGTCCGGCGCGCGCGCCGGACGACCACTGCCGCCTCACTGCCGGTCGGAGCCCGAGAGGGAGTCGGTGCGGGGCGGCTGGGACACTCCCCGTCGGACGTGGGGCCGGTGGTTGCAGGCGTCGGACACCGAGCTGCCCGACTGCGGGACGAGGATCGGGACGAGCCCCAGGGTTTCCTCGCAGACCCTGGCCGGGGACAGGGACCGGCCGGCGATGTTGATGCGACCGTGGTCGCCGTCGTGGGCCTGGGCCTGGGCCTGGCCGGCGAGCGCGAGCCCGGCCGCGGTGAGCGCGGTGAGAACGGTGATCTTCTGCATACTCGGGTCAACGACGCCGGATCGGCACGGGGCACGGGGCTGCAAGGGTGGTGCCCTGGCGCCGTCGGGCACCCGATCCGGTAGCCGCCGGTGTCCTCGCCGATTGCCAGGCGGCGCCCGGAGGTGAGATCGGCGCCGGAACGGGAGGCGAGCCGGCCGAGCGGGTCGCCGATCAGGCGGAGGGCCCTCTCGTCCTGGGGCGCCAGGTGCCCAGCCGGTCGCGAACGCACACGCCACGGGCGACAGCTCGCGACTCCACGACCGTCTCGCCGACGGGCCTACCCGAGGTACGCGGGCGACACCGCCGCCGCGCTGATCCGGCGTGGCGTTCCCGAGCCGTCCGCCGGAACCTCGTACAGGTCCGCGCCGTAGTCACCGGCGAGCGCGTACACGAGCGTCCGGCCGTCCCGCCACACCGCCTGGTCGTCCACGCTCCTGGACTCGGCAAGGGGAGTCTCCCGCATCGTCCGCAGGTCGAGGACGTAGAGGCGCCAAGGGGCGTCCTTGGGAAGACCGCCGACGCGCTTCTTGTAGGCGATGCGCGTGCCGTCGGGCGACAGCGAGGGGCACTCGACGTCGGTGTGCAGCGTCGTGACCGTACGGGCGCGCAGGTCGCCCCGCACCAGGTAGGTACGCCCGCCGGTCGCGAGGGTGGCGTAGAACGTGCGGTCGTCCGCCGCGAACGTGACGCCCCAGAAGTTGTCGTCCGCCGCCCGGTACGCGCGCCCGTCCTTGATGATCCGGAAGTCCTCAAGGGACGGGATCAGCTCACCGCTCCTCGTGTCCACGATGGCCGCGCGCGTGGAGAAGTCCGTACCGGCGTAGCTGTCACCGCCCACGAAGGCCGTCCACGCGGCGAAGTGACCGGTCGGCGACACCCGGGCCCGCGACGGGATGCCGGGGACCTCGTACCGGCGCACGATCCGCAGCCGGTCGTCCAGGATCACCGCCCGGTACGTGTCCGACACCGGACCGTGCACGGCCTGCAGACACACCCCCACCCCCGAAGCGGCGTGGAACCGCAGGCACTTGACCCCACTCGCGGTACGCGTCCCGCCCGGATCACCAGCGGGCACGGACGCCAGCTCGTCCCGGTGCGGCCCCCACGCCATGTTCCGGAAGACCATCCGCCGGCGCTCGCTCAGCGTGACCGCGCCCGCCACGACACGCGGACCGCCCGCCTGCGCGTGGGCACGGCGCTCGGCCCGCGCCGAGGCGTGCAGGACGGACGCCAGCCCGATCGCGGCGAGCAGGGCGACGGCCGAGACCAGGATCAGCACACGGCTGCGTACGGTCATGCGGTGACACCCTCCTTCGGGCGCACGGTGAGGGAGAACCCGGCACAGACGGCCAGCGCCACCGCCGCCCCGCTCAGCGCCGCCCGGTCGCCCCACACCGTCCAGGCGGCGCCGAACAGCAGCGAGCAGGCGAACCGGGCCGCCGCCTGCCCGGTCTGCACGAGGGCCAGCCCGGACGACCGCAGCGCCTCCGGGACCCCGTCCGCGGCCGCCGCCATCAGCACCCCGTCGGTGGCCGCGTAGAAGGCGCCGTGCAGGGCGAGCACGGCGTACGGCAGCCCGCCCCCGCGCCACGACGACAGCACAAGCGCGTACGCGACCAGCAGGGCACCGTGCCCGCCCAGGAACACGGTCCACCGCCCCACCCGGTCCGCGAGCCGCCCGAGCGGGATCGCCAGCAGCAGGAACGCGCCGGCGGTACCGAGCGGCAGCAGCGCGAACCAGCGGTCCGGCACCCCCAGACGCCGCTGGAGCAGCAGGTACACGAACGAGTCGCTCACCGTGGCCAGCCCGAGCAGCAGCGCGCACACGGCGATCCGCCGCAGATCCCGGCGCCCCAGCAGCCGCAGGGCGGCCGACAGCGTGGGCCGCGCGGCCTCGCCGCCGTCCCCCCGCCGCCCGCCGGGCACGAACAGGACCAGCACCAGCACCCCCACCACGGCCACGCACGAACTGACCGTGAACACGGCGTCGTAGCCGTCCACCGTGGCGCGCAGGATCAGGAACGCCACCAGTGGTCCGAGCAGCGCGCCCGCCGTGTCCATCGCCCGATGCACGCCGAAGGCACGCCCCCGCGCCTCCGGCGTGCTCGACAGCGAGATGAGGGCGTCCCTCGGCGCCGTCCTCACCCCCTTCCCCGTCCGGTCGGCGGCGAGCACCAGCCCGATCGGGGTGAGCGAGTGAGCGACGAGCAACAACGGCTTGCACACGGCCGATACGGCGTACCCGAACCCGGCGACCCACTTGTGCCGCCCGCCGCCGCGGTCCGCCAGATGCCCGCCCGCCAGCCGTACGAGAGCCGAGAAGCCGTTGTAGACGCCGTCGAGCAGCCCGAACCCCAGCGGCGACAGACCGAGCCCGGTGACCAGGTACAACGGCAGGACGGCGGTGACCATCTCGGACGAGACATCCGTGATCAGGCTCACGGACCCCAGAGCCAGCACAGCGGGCGCGACCCCGGTGCGCCGCCCGGCCACAGGCCGGACGGCACCGTCCGCGGACGTCGGCGTACCCGCGCGGCTGTCCGCGACGTACACGTCAGGACGCCCAGACGCCGGTGATGTCCTGCGCGGAGGCGGCGTTGCCCGCGTGCGTGCCCAGCCCCTCCATGTCCTCCAGGGTGCGCAGCAGGTCGTAGTGGTTGTACGTCGTGGAGCTGGACGACCCCGCCGCGACCGGCTGCCCGTACAGAACGGTCGGGATGCGGTTGCCGCTCAGCCGGTTGTCCTCGTCGAAGGTGATCACCAGCAGGCTGTTGTGGGTCTTGGCCCACGTGGCGTACGCGCCCAGGTTGTTCTTCAGCCAGGTGTCACCGGTGGACACCGAGCAGTCGTGCATGTCGCTGCACAGGTTGGGGGTCACGAAGGACATCTGGGGCAGCTGGGCGAAGTCGGTCGGGAACTGGTCGAACGTCATGGCGCTGTCCGTCGGCACATTGCTGAACCCGAACCACGGGTTGTGCTTCTGGGCGTAGTCGCCGCTGCTGCACGTCGTGTCGCCCTGGCTGGGCAGATCCTCGTTGTAGCTGGCCCAGGTCTTGCCCGCGGCGATCACCTCGGACGCCAGGTTGTCCGCCGAGGAGAAGCCGGGCGTGACACAGCTGTCGTCGGTGACGCCCTGGGTGTCGCCGGAGAACAGGGCGTAGTAGTTCGGCTGGCTCGGGTGGGTCTCGGCGTACGACTGCGTCAGGTTGGCACCTCCCGACTTCAGCGAGTTGATGTACGGCGCGCTGGAGGAACCGATGACCTGGCTGTACGCGTGGTTCTCGAAGACCACGACGACCACGTGGTCGGGACTGGGCACGGAGCCCGCGGCGTGCGCGGACCCTTCGCCGAGCCCGGTCCACAGCCCGACCGCTGCCGCGGCGAAGGCGGTCGCGGACGCCACGACGGTACGGGTACGGCGGTGCACGGAACTGCCGGACACATCAACCTCCGGGTGGGGGGGGAAGGAACGGGGTTGGCGGTGCGGGCATAGCATGCACACGCCAACATTCCCCAACCCCACGCCGTCGAACCGGCCGGGTGAAGAGCGGATGAACGATGCCGGTCGGCCACGCACGGGGGAAACGGACCCGGCGAGGTGGTGACCGCCCGCAGCGGCCGCCGCGAACCCCGCCCGCCTCTCTCCTCAGAGTCCGCCGCCCCGAGGCCACACACCACCCACCGGCCGAACCCAAGCCGCCCCGCGGCAGTCCGCCGCAGGTGTGGACCGTGCGGGCCGTCACCTGCACCACCCCATACCGGCCCGACTCCCACGGCAGGCTCGGCCCGCACCGCGCAAGCCGTTACCCGCACCGGAGGCCCACCGGCACGGACCACCGCAGGCACCCCCACGAGGAGCACCCGCCCGGGCGGCCGCACCCGCACCCCTGCCGCAGACACCCCGAGCATTGCCACCACCTGTCCGGGCCGCCGCACCAGCACCACCAGCCGCAGGCACCCCGACCACGGCCACCTGTCCGGGCCGCCGCACCAGCACCACCCGCCGCAGGCACCCCGACCACGGCCACCTGTCCGGGCCGCCGCACCCGCACCCCAC
>NZ_JBVJMF010000001.1:444125-511201 GCF_055584345.1 Streptomyces sp. NPDC104106 | reverse complement strand
CTGCCGCAGGCACCCCGAGCATTGCCACCACCTGTCCGGGCCGCCGCACCAGCACCACCCGCCGCAGGCACCCCGACCACGGCCACCTGTCCGGGCCGCCGCACCCGCACCCCTGCCGCAGGCACCCCGAGCATTGCCACCACCTGTCCGGGCCGCCGCACCAGCACCACCCGCCGCAGGCACCCCGACCACGGCCACCTGTCCGGGCAGTACCTCCGGCCGCAGGTCCCCCTCAGGCGCCGCAGGCATCCGGCGCAAACGTCGCCGGACCCCGCGTCCGCTCAGGCGTCCCGTTCAGGCCGTCGGCGCCCGCCACCACATACCTCCCGCCACCGCCACTACGGCCCTCCCATCCCCCCGTCCGCCACCACCCACATGCCCGCAGCCGCCACCCCAGGTCCCCCACCACAGGCCACCGCAGGCGATCCCCCCGCCCCCCACCGCAGGCCGCCCGCACAGGCCACCGCAGGCGATCCCCCCACCCTCCCACCACAGACAACGCGCACAGGCCGCCGCAGGCACCCGCATACCGCCCAAGCCCCGCAGGGTTAGGCTCAGCCAGGACGATCGAGATCCCCAGGGGAGGCCGAGCATGACGCCGGGCCGCAGGAGCAGCACCTTCACCCGCCTGCTACGACACGGCTTCACCGATCCCTCCGCCGCCGAGCGCCTCCTCGACGGTCCCGAACTGGGCGCCGTCCGCGACGATCCCGTCCTCCTCGAAGCGCTCGGCGCGACCGCCGACCCCGACCTCGCGCTGCACGGCCTCGTCCGCCTGCTGGAGGCCCAGCCCACCCCCACGGCCCACCGCGAGCTGCTGGACACCCTCATCGCGGCCAAGCCCCTGCGCGACCGCCTCCTGGGCGTCCTCGGTGCCTCCGCCGCGCTCACCGACCACCTGGCCCGCCACCCGGCCGACTGGCACGCCCTGGTCACCTACGAGCCCCACGACCTGCACCCGGGCCTCGCCGAGTTCGAGCGCGGCCTGGCCGACGCCGCCGACCCCGTCGCCCTCCGCGTGGCCTACCGCCGCTGCCTGCTCTCCATCGCCGCCCGCGACGTCTGCGGCACCACGGACGTGGCGGAGACGGCGGCGGAACTCGCGGACCTGGCCACCGCCACCCTCCGCAGAGCCCTGGCCATCGCGCAGGCGCACGCCCCGCAGGACGCCGCGGCCTGCCGCCTGGCGGTGATCGCCATGGGAAAGTGCGGCGGCCACGAACTGAACTACGTCTCGGACGTGGACGTGATCTTCGTGGCCGAGGCCACCGAGTCCACCACCGAGGCCAAAGCGCTCGCCTCCGCCACCCGTCTCGCCTCGCACCTCATGCGCATCTGCTCGGAGACCACGGTCGAGGGCTCGATCTGGCCCGTGGACGCCAATCTCCGCCCCGAGGGCCGCAACGGCCCCCTCGTGCGCACCCTCTCCTCCCACCTCGCCTACTACCAACGCTGGGCGAAGACCTGGGAGTTCCAGGCCCTGCTCAAGGCCCGCCCGGTCGCCGGCGACGCCGACCTCGGCCACGCGTACGTAGCCGCCCTGGACCCCCTGGTCTGGAAGGCGGCCGAACGCGAGAACTTCGTACCGGACGTGCAGAAGATGCGCCGGCGCGTCGTCGAGAACATCCCGGCCTCCGAGATCGAACGCGAGCTGAAACTCGGCCCCGGCGGCCTGCGCGACGTCGAGTTCGCGGTCCAGCTCCTGCAACTGGTCCACGGCCGCGCCGACCAGAGCCTGCGCAGCGGCACCACCCTGGACGCCCTCCAGGCACTGGCCGCCGCAGGCTACGTGGGCCGCGAGGACGCCGCCCGCCTGGACGAGGCGTACCGCTTCCTGCGCTCGATGGAACACCGCATCCAGCTCTACCGCCTGCGCCGCACCCACCTCGTCCCCGTGGCCGAGGAGGACCGGCGCCGGCTCGGCCGCTCCCTAGGGCTGCGCACGGACCCCGTCGGGGAACTGAACCGCGAATGGAAGAAGCACACCGGCGTCGTCCGCAGGCTCCACGAGAAGCTCTTCTACCGCCCCCTGCTCGACGCGGTCGCCCAACTCGCCCCCGGCGAGGCCCGCCTGAGCCCGGAAGCCGCCCGCGAACGCCTGGTCGCCCTCGGCTACGCCGACCCCGCGGCGGCCCTGCGCCACCTGGAGGCCCTGGCCTCCGGCGTCACCCGCAAAGCGGCGATCCAGCGGACCCTGCTGCCCGTCCTCCTGGGCTGGTTCGCCGACTCGGCGGACCCGGACGCGGGCCTGCTGAACTTCCGCAAGGTCTCCGACGCCCTCGGCAAGACCCCCTGGTACCTGCGCCTCCTGCGGGACGAGGGCGCGGCCGCCGAGAACCTCGCCCGGGTCCTCTCGGCCGGCCGCCTCGCCCCCGACCTCCTGATGCGCGCCCCCGAGGCGGTGGCCCTGCTGGGCGACGGCGACGGCAAGGGCCTGCCCGGAGCCGGTCTGACGCCCCGCGAGCGCGCCCCGCTGGAGCAGGAGATCCTCGCCGCGGTGGGGCGTGCGGAGAACGCCGCGCAGGCGGTCACCGCGGCCCGCGGGGTACGCCGCCGCGAGCTGTTCCGCACCGCCGCCGGCGACATCGTCAGCTCCTACGGCACCGAGACCAGCCCGGCCGAGGCCGACCAGGGCGCCCTCGTGGACCGGGTCGGCGCGGCGGTCTCGGACCTCACCGCGGCCACCCTCGCCGGCACCCTGCGCGCGGTGGTCCGCGACGGCTGGGGAGACACGCTGCCCACCCGTTTCGCGATCATAGGGATGGGCCGGTTCGGCGGCCACGAGCTGGGCTACGGCTCCGACGCGGACGTCCTCTTCGTCCACGAACCGCAGGACGGCGTGCCCGAGCACGAGGCGGCCGCCGCCGCGAACAAGGTGGTCGCCGAGATGCGCCGCCTGCTCCAGCTGCCCAGCGCCGACCCGCCCCTGCTCATCGACGCCGACCTGCGCCCGGAGGGCAAGTCGGGCCCGCTGGTGCGCACCCTGAAGTCGTACGAGGCGTACTACCGCCGCTGGTCCCTGGTCTGGGAGTCCCAGGCGCTGCTGCGGGCCGAGCCGGTGGCGGGCGACGAGGACCTGGGCCGCCGCTTCACCGAGCTGATCGACTCCCTGCGCTACCCGAAGCGCGGCCTCCCGGAGGACGCCGTCCGCGAGATCCGCCGCCTGAAGGCCCGTATGGAGTCCGAGCGGCTCCCGCGCGGCGCCGACCCCAAGCTCCACACGAAGCTCGGCCCGGGCGGCCTGTCGGACGTCGAGTGGACGGTCCAGCTGCTCCAGCTGCGCCACGCCCACCACGAACCGGGCCTGCGCACCACCCGCACCCGCGAGGCACTCGCCGCCGCCCGCGAGGCCGGGCTGCTGTCCGCCCAGGACGCGGAGACCCTGGACGAGGCCTGGGTGCTGGCCACCCGGGTCCGCAACGCGGTGATGCTGGTGCGCGGCCGCGCGGGCGACACGTTCCCGACGGAGCCCCGCGAGCTGGCGGCCGTGGGCCGCTACCTGGGCTACGGATCGGGCCACGCGGGGGACATGCTGGACGCCTACCGCCGTACGGCCCGCAGGGCGCGGACGACCGTGGAGGAACTGTTCTACGACGGAACGTGAACCCTCTCGGGCTCCGGCCTCGGCCTGGCGGCCCGGCCGGTCCGGACCGCCGGCCGGGGCAGCCGGTGCGGCACCGCCCCGAACCACACCCGGGCCACCGCGAACCCGAACCCCAGGCACAGCACGCCCCCCACCGCGTCCAGCCAGAAGTGGTTCGCGGTGGACACGATGACCACCAGCGTGAGCGCCGGGTACAGCAGCGCCAGCACCCGCACCCAGGGCACGGACGCCAGCGCGGAGACCGTCAGCCCGCACCACAGCGACCACCCGATGTGCATGGACGGCATCGCCGCGTACTGGTTGGACATGTGCTTCAGATCGCCGGAGGCCATGGAGCCCCACGTGTGGTGCACCGCCACGGTGTCGACGAAGTGCCCGCCGCGCATCAACCGGGGCGGCGCGAGCGGGAACAGGTAGTAACCGAGGAGCGCCACACCCGTCGTCGCGAACAGCACCATCCGGGCCGCCGCGTACCGCCCCGGATGCCACCGGTACAGCCACACCAGCACCCCGATCGTGATGATGAAGTGCAGGGTGGCGTAGTAGTAGTTCATGCCGATGATCAGCCAAGTCACCGAATTGGCGGCGTGGTTGACGGCCTGTTCGGCCGCGACGCCCAGATGGTGCTCGACCCGCCAGACCCAGTCCGCGTTGCGCAGCGCCTCGGCCTTCTGCTCCGGGACGGCGTTACGGATCAGTGAGTACGTCCAGTAACTCACCGCGATCAGAAGGATCTCGAACAAGAGCCGGGGCCGCCGGGGCCGGCGCAGCCGGCTGAGCGGACTCGCTGTGCCCCCGCCCGTAGCCGCCCCCGGAACGGCCACCTCCTCGCGACCTTCCGACTGCGTCACGGCCGAGTCACTCATAGGCATCAAGTCTGCCAGAAAAGGCTTCTCCGGCAGATCATCCCAAGGTCGGGTCCGTCCCGCACCTTCTACGACGTGCGCAGGACATGCGGCGCGGAAGCGGTCGAACCCCGCACCACCAGTTCCGGCATGAAGACGAACTCGCTGTGCGGCGCGGGCGTTCCGCCGATCTCCTCCAGCAGCGTGCGCACCGCGGCCTGCCCCATCGCCGGGACCGGCTTGCGCACGGTGGTCAGCGGCGGGTCGGTGAACGCGATCAGCGGGGAGTCGTCGAAACCGACCACCGAGACGTCGCGCGGCACCTCCAGGCCGCGCTGCCGCGCGGCCCGTATGGCACCGAGCGCCATCATGTCGCTCGCGCACACCACGGCCGTGCAGTCGCGGTCGATGAGCGCGCTCGCCGCCGCCTGGCCGCCCTCCAGCGTGTACAGCGAGTGCTGGACCAGCTCCGTCTCGACGACCGCGGCGTCCAGCCCCAACTGCTCGTGCACGACCCGCACGAAGCCCTCGATCTTGCGCTGGACCGGCACGAACCGCTTCGGCCCGAGCGCCAGCCCGATCCGGGTGTGGCCCAGTGACACCAGGTGGGTCACCGCGAGCGTCATCGCGGCCCGGTCGTCGGGGGAGATGAACGGCGCCTGCACCTTCGGCGAGAACCCGTCCACCAGCACGAACGGCACGCCCTGCGCCCGCAGCCGCTCGTAGCGCTCCATGTCGGCGGTGGTGTCGGCGTGCAGCCCGGACACGTAGATGATCCCGGCGACCCCGCGGTCCACGAGCATCTCGGTCAGCTCGTCCTCGGTCGACCCGCCCGGGGTCTGCGTGGCGAGCACCGGCGTGTAGCCCTGGCGGGTCAGCGCCTGGCCGATGACCTGGGCCAGGGCCGGGAATATCGGGTTCTCCAGCTCTGGCGTGATCAGGCCGACGAGGCCCTCACTGCGCTGGCGCAGCCGTACCGGGCGCTCGTAGCCGAGCACGTCCAGCGCGGCGAGCACGGACTGGCGGGTGGTGGCGGCGACGCCCGGCTTCCCGTTGAGGACCCGGCTGACCGTCGCTTCGCTCACCCCCGCCTGCGCAGCGATGTCGGCAAGCCGTGTGGTCACGGCACTGGACTGTACCGGTCGTATGCCGCCTTGCCCACCGGCCGGACGCCGCGCACGGGCGGCCTTCCGGCCCGGTGCGGATTGCTGCCTCATCGCGCTCCTCGTCCTTCTGTCGGGCTGGGGGATGGCAAGAGCTTGCAGAGTCTTGCACAAGTGTCACCTGACCGCTGAGCGGTAACGACAGGGTAACCATCGTCTTCCCTTGCACTTTTTTTCTGCAAGGTCTTTCGCAACGATTGCATCGCTGTTACGTTCCCTGTCGCCCGGCGGCCCCATCGGCGCGGCGGCATCACTCGGGCTTCAACCCTCAAGGAGAACTCATGCGGCGTGGCATAGCGGCCTCCGCGCTGGTGGCGTCCTTCGCCCTCGCGGCGACGGCCTGCGGCGGCGGGAGCAGCGACAGCGGCGGCAAGTCGGACGGTCCGGTCACCCTCACCTGGTGGGACACCTCCAACGCCACCAACGAGGCGCCGACGTACCAGGCCCTGGTCCGGCAGTTCGAGGCCCAGAACAAGAACATCAAGGTCAAGTACGTCAACGTGCCCTTCGACCAGGCGCAGAACAAGTTCGACACCGCGGCCGGCTCCAAGGGCGCCCCGGACGTCCTGCGCTCCGAGGTCGGCTGGACCCCCGCCTTCGCCAAGAAGGGCTACTTCCTGCCGCTGGACGGCACCGAGGCCCTCTCCGAGCAGGGCAGCTTCGAGCCGAACCTGATCAAGCAGGCCCAGTACGAGGGCAAGACCTACGGCGTCCCGCTGGTCACCGACACCCTGGCCCTGATCTACAACAAGGCGCTGTTCAAGAAGGCCGGCATCACCGAGGCCCCCAAGACCTGGGACGAGCTGAAGGCCGACGCCGCCACGATCAAGGACAAGACCGGCGCCGACGGCTACTGGGGCTCCACCCAGTCCTACTACGCGCAGCCCTTCCTCTACGGCGAGGGCACCGACACCGTCGACGCCGCCGCCAAGAAGATCACCGTCGACTCGCCGGCCGCGAAGAAGGCCTACGGCACCTGGCTGAGCCTGTTCTCCGGCAAGGGCCTGCACAAGGCCGACGCCACCGCCGACGCCTACGCCCACATCCAGGACGCGTTCGTCAACGGCAAGCTCGGCATGACCCTCCAGGGCCCCTGGGAGATCACGAACATCTACAAGGGCAGCGCCTTCACGGACAAGTCCAACCTCGGCATCGCCAGCGTCCCGGCCGGCTCCACCGGCAAGGCCGGCGCCCCCACCGGCGGCCACAACCTCTCGGTGTACGCCGGCTCCGACAAGGCCCACCAGGAGGCGGCCCTGAAGTTCGTGAAGTTCATGACCTCGGCGGCCTCCCAGGAGACCATCGCGCTGAAGAACTCCACCCTGCCCACCCGCTCCGACGCCTACACCGCCAAGGTCAAGGCCGACCCCGGTATCGCCGGCTACCAGAGCGTCCTGTCCGCCGCCCAGCCGCGCCCGGCGCTGCCCGAGTACAGCAGCCTGTGGACCCCGCTCGACCAGGAGCTGCCCAAGATCGCCGGCGGCAAGGAGTCGCTGGACCAGGGCCTGAGCAACGCCCAGCTGGCCATCGCCAAGCTGGTGCCCGACTTCAGCAAGTGAACCCGCGTGGCCGCCGGATCCTCCCGTACGAGATCGGGGGGGAAGGATCCGACGGCCACCGCCCTGTGCCCAGCCCACCCTCTGATCCTCTTGAAGGTGTCGAACCATGACAGTCGCCATCGACCGCGCGACCGGCAGGCGCCGCGGTGACCGCGCGCCTCGGCCCGGGCTGGGGCAGCGCATCAGGCACGGCTACCAGAAGTACTGGTACGCCTACGCGATGATCGCCCCGGTCGTCCTCGTGCTCGCCGGCATCGTGGCCTACCCGCTGATCCGCGGCGTCTACCTCACCCTCACCGACGCCAACAGCCTGAACTCCGCGCGCACGATCGGCGTCAACCACATCGCGGCCACCTACAAGTTCGTCGGCCTGGACAACTACAAGGACATCCTGTTCGGCCCGACCGCGTACGACCGCTTCTGGTCGCACTTCCTGTGGACCGTCGTCTGGACGGCCGCCTGTGTGTTCCTGCACTACACGATCGGCCTCGGCCTCGCGCTCATGCTCAACCAGAAGCTGCGCGGCCGCACCTTCTACCGGCTGCTCCTCGTCCTGCCCTGGGCCGTGCCGACCTTCGTCACCGTCTTCTCCTGGCGGATCATGCTCGCCGACTCCGGCGTGCTCAACCAGATCCTGCACGCCATGCACCTGCCGCAGCCGCAGTGGCTGGAGGACACCTTCTGGCAGCGGTTCGCCGCGATCATGGTCAACACCTGGTGCGGCGTGCCGTTCATGATGCTCTCGCTGCTCGGCGGCCTGCAGTCCATCGACTCCTCGCTCTACGAGGCGGCCGAGATGGACGGCGCGAACGCCTGGCAGCGCTTCCGGCACGTCACCCTGCCGGGCCTGAGGTCCGTCAGCTCCACCGTCGTCCTGCTCGGCATCATCTGGACCTTCAACCAGTTCGTCATCATCTTCCTGCTGTTCGGTCCCACCAGCGCCCCCGACGCCCAGATCCTGGTGGACTGGGCCTACCAGCTGGGCTTCGGACAGCAGCCGCGGGACTACGCCCAGTCCGCCGCCTACGGCGTGCTCCTGCTGTCGATCCTCATCGTCTTCACCTCCTTCTACTTCCGCTGGCTGAAGCGCAATGACCAGCTCGCCGTCTGACGCCGCAGGAGCCGCCGCCATGAGCACCACGACCCTTGAGACGACCGGGACCGCACCGGTGCCGCCCGTCGAGTCCCCGCGGAACACGCGCCGGCGCGGCGAGCGCGGCCGGCTCGGCGCCGCCCTGCTGCACGGCGGCCTCGCCGTCGCGAGCCTCATCGCGCTGGCCCCGGTGGCCTGGCTGTGCTACCTCTCGCTCGGCCCGGCCAAGGACGACTACCTCCACCCGGGCAAGATCGCGGGGAAGCTCAGCCTGTCCAACTACAGCTTCGTGCTCCAGCACACCGGCTTCTTCGACTGGTTCAAGTCGACGCTGATCGTCGCCCTCGGTACCACCCTGATCGGTGTCCTCGTCGCCGCGACCACCGGGTACGCGGTCTCCCGGATGCGCTTTCCCGGCTACAAGCAGCTGATGTGGGTGCTGCTGCTCACGCAGGCCTTCCCGATCGCCATCCTGATCGTGCCGATGTACCAGATCTTCAGCGACCTGGGCCTCATCGACACCTACTGGGCGCTGATCATCATCAACTGCACCACGGCCGTGCCGTACAGCGCCTGGCTGCTCAAGGGGTACTTCGACACCATCCCCTTCGAGATCGACGAGGCCGGACGCGTCGACGGACTCAGCCCGTTCGGCACCTTCTTCCGGCTGATCCTGCCGCTGGCCCGCCCGGGGCTGGCCGTGGCCGCCTTCTACAACTTCATCACCGCCGTCGGCGAGGTCGCCTTCGCGACGACCTTCCTGCTGGACGACTCCAAGTACACCTTCGCCGTGGGCCTGCAGACCTTCGTCAGCGAGCACGACGCCCAGTGGAACTACATGGCCGCCACCGCGGTGCTGATCGCGATACCCGTGTCGGTGTTCTTCTACCTCGTGCAGAAGAACCTCGTCACCGGCCTGACCGCGGGCGGTACGAAGGGCTGAGGGCTCCTCGCGCACAGGCTCCCGCGCGCCTTGCCGCGCGGGTAGGCGGCCGCGATCCCCATCCGACCCCGCTGTGATCGCGGCCGCCTCGCACACCCCCGACCCCCCGGTGCCGGCACCCGCCGCCGTAGCACCCGCCCACGCGCCCATGACCCGAAATCCTCCCCCACGCCGGCTGTGCCCGTGCGGGGGGACTCCCATCACACCAAGGACGCCATGAGCCAGCAGCACCCTGCCGCACCGGCCCCTCACTCCGCCGCGGCCGCCGTCGCCGACCGTCGCGACTGGTGGCGGGACGCGGTCATCTACCAGGTCTATCCGCGCAGCTTCGCCGACAGCGACGGCGACGGCATGGGCGACCTGGAAGGCATCCGCTCCCGTCTGCCGTACCTGCGCGACCTCGGCGTCGACGCCGTGTGGCTCAGCCCCTTCTACGCCTCCCCGCAGGCCGACGCCGGCTACGACGTCGCCGACTACCGCGCCGTCGACCCGATGTTCGGCAACCTCCTCGACGCCGACGCGCTGATCCGCGACGCCCACGACCTGGGGCTCAGGATCATCGTCGACCTCGTCCCGAACCACTCCTCCGACCAGCACGAGTGGTTCAGGCGCGCCCTCGCCGAGGGCCCCGGCTCCCCGCTGCGCGACCGCTACCACTTCCGCCCCGGCAAGGGGAGGAACGGCGAACTGCCGCCCAACGACTGGGAGTCCATCTTCGGCGGCCCGGCCTGGACGCGTGTCGAGGACGGGGAGTGGTACCTCCACCTCTTCGCGCCCGAGCAGCCCGACTTCAACTGGGAGCACCCGGCGGTCGGCGACGAGTTCCGCTCCATCCTGCGCTTCTGGCTGGACATGGGCGTCGACGGCTTCCGTATCGACGTGGCGCACGGCCTGGTGAAGGCGGAGGGCCTCCCCGACCTGGGCGCACACGACCAGCTCAAACTGCTGGGCAACGATGTCATGCCGTTCTTCGACCAGGACGGCGTGCACGAGATCTACCGCCAGTGGCGGCTGATCCTGGACGAGTACTCGAACAAGAAGGGCCCCGAAGGGCCTTCGTCAGAAGGGCGGGGGTGGGAGGCGGGCGGGCGGATCTTCGTGGCGGAGGCCTGGACGCCGACCGTCGAGCGCACCGCGAACTACGTCCGCCCGGACGAGCTGCACCAGGCCTTCAACTTCCAGTACCTGAGCACGGCGTGGGACGCGACGGAGCTGCGCGAGGTCATCGACCGCACGCTGGAGGCGATGCGCCCGGTCGGCGCGCCCGCCACCTGGGTGCTGTCCAACCACGACGTCACCCGGCACGCCACCCGCTTCGCCAACCCGCCCGGCCTCGGCACCCAGATCCGCTCGGCCGGGGACCGGGAGCGGGGCCTCACCCGGGCCCGCGCCGCCACCCTGCTCATGCTGGCCCTGCCCGGCTCGGCCTACATCTACCAGGGCGAGGAGCTGGGCCTGCCGGACGTCGTGGACCTGCCCGACGAGGTGCGCCAGGACCCGGCGTACTTCCGCGGCGCCGGCCAGGACGGCTTCCGCGACGGCTGCCGGGTGCCGATCCCGTGGACCCGCGCGGGCTCGTCGTACGGCTTCGGCGGCGGGGGCAGCTGGCTGCCGCAGCCGCCGGAGTGGGCCGAGCTGAGCGTGGAGGCGCAGACCGGCGTGGCCGGCTCCACCCTGGAGCTGTACCGCGCCGCGCTGGCCGTCCGCCGGGAGCATCCCGCGCTCGGCGCGGGCGACGCGGTGCAGTGGCTGGCGGCGCCGGAGGGCGTCCTGGCCCTGCGCCGGGGCACGTTCGTGTGCGTCGCCAACACCACGGGCAAGGCGGTGACCGTTCCGGCGTACGGCCGTGTCCTGCTGGCCAGCGGTGAGCTGACCGGGACCGGCGGTGAGACGACGACGGTACCGGCCGACACGACGGTGTGGTGGACGACGGCGTAGCGGCAGCCGCACGGCCCGCCGCCCCTCGCGGGCAGCGGGCCGTTGTCGTGTCAGCCGGGTGCTACTGCCAGGTGTCGCCGGTCGTGTACCCGGACGACGTGCCCGTGGTGTACGAGCGGTTCGCGCCGGACTCCCAGGTGATGTTCCCTGAGCTGTCCTTCTTGAGGTACTTGTAGGTGAAGGCGGTGCTCTTCGGGACGATCACCAGCTTGCTCCAGTCCGGGTAGGCCGCCGACGACAGCGGGACGGCGTCCGCGGTGTTCCAGGAGCCGAGCGAGGGGATCGAGCCGACGACGTAGACGTTGGTGCCCCAGCTCGTCGTCGCGTTCTCGTGGAAGGTGATGTCGGTGGCGTCGGTGTCCGCCACGTTCCAGGAGTTGTTCAGCGACAGGGCCGAAGTGGTCGTGGACGCCGACCGGTTGGCGTTCGACTCCCACGTCACGTTGCCGGAGCTGTCCTTCTTTATGTACTTGTAGGTGAAGGATGTGTTGACCGGCACGCCGACCTCGCCGGACCAGACCGGGTAGCCCGCGGACGACAGCCGGATCGCCTTGGAGGTGTCCCAGCCGCCCAGCGCCGGGAGGGAGCCCACGACGTACACGCTGGTGCCGGAGGGGGTCGACGCGTACTCGGCGAAGGTCGCGTTCACCGTGTCGCCGGAGCCGCTGCCCGCGTCGCCGCAGCCCACCGTGCAGGTGTAGGAGGCGTTGTAGAAGGCGACGGCGCCCTTCGCGGGGAGGGTGATCGACGCGTTGCCGCCGCTCACGGTCACCGTCGTCCTCCCACCGTCGACGACGTTGCTGTACGTGCCGTCGGCCATGCCCGTCGCGAAGGTGTAGGTCGCGCTGCTCGTGCCGTTGTTCAGGGCGAAGAAGCCCTTGCCGCTGCGCCCGAAGCCGATCACGTTCGAGGACATGGTCTGCCAGTTCGAGACCGCGGCCGTGTCGGTGGCGTTGTGCCAGGACACCATGCCGACCACCGCCGTGTCGCGGTCCAGGCAGTACCAGGAGCCGTTGGAGCAGTCCGTGTTCGTCACGAAGCCCGCGGAGTTCGGCGGGGCCTGGTCGCTCTGCGTCCACTCCCAGCCGGCGTACACCGTGGGCGTCGACCACTTGTAGGCGAGCTGGAAGAGGTTGGCGAGCTTGTAGGTGTCGCCATCCTTGTACGACATGTCCGTGCCGTTGCGCTCGGTGTCGTGGTTGGTCACGAAGGACACCGAGTTCGCGGCGGGCAGGATGCCGGACGACGACAGCGAGGCCAGGTCGCTCGCATTGCCCTGGAACGCCGACTTCATCTTGGCGGCGTAGGTGAAGTCCAGGACGTCACCGGTGCCGTAGTAGTCGCTCGGCTGCGGGGTCGCGCCCGGGTAGACCTCCTGGAAGACGTACGGAGCCGTCCCCGAGGTGGTGTTGGTCAGCTTGCCCTCGATCGCCGCCAGGTCGGTCGCGGGGATGTGCTTGGCCGCGTCGACCCGGAAGCCGTCCACGCCCAGCGCGAGCTGGGAGTTGAGGTAGTTCGCTATTCCCGCGCGGACGGTGTCCGACTCGGTCTTCAGGTCGGGCATGCCCAGCAGTTCGCAGTTCTGGACCTGGGTCAGGTTCGAGTAGTCCTTGATGGTCAGGTCCGAGGTCGGGCACTCGCTGGAGTCGTGGTAGTCGCTGCGGGACCAGTTCGGGGTCGTGTACTTGTCGGTGATGGCCGTGCCGTTGTAACCGGTGCCGGTCTGCCCGGCCGTGTGGTTGATCACCGCGTCCGTGTAGACCTTCACGCCCGCCTTGTGGCAGGCCGTGATCACGGCGCTGAACTTCGCCTGGCTGCCGAAGCGGCTGTTGAGACTGTACGAGTACGGCTGGTAGACGTCCCACCAGTAGAAGTCCGTCTGCTTCAGGGACTCCTCGGGCGGTGCCACCTGGACCGCGCCGTAACCCGCCGGTCCCAGCACGTTGGTGCACTCCGAGGCGACCGAGTCCCAGTTCCACTCCCACAGGTTGGCGATCACGTCGCCCTTGGCGGTCGTCCTCGCCTGGGCGGGGGTCGCCGGCAGGGCGAGCACGCCCGCGAGCGCCAGCGCGCCGGCGGCCACGGCCCCGGCCGTGCGGCGCAGGGCGCCCGGTGGACCCGGGAGGTGGTGTCGGTTTCCGGTCATGTGCGGCTCCGTAGAACAGGGGTTGGTCTCGACAAGCGGTGAGCGTGCGGCAGTTGAGAAGAGCACGTCAAGGTTGAGGTTGAAACTTCTTGCTGTGAGTTTCAAGACTCTTGCAGCAACGCTTTCGGCAGGGATACGGTCGCGCGGGGTCGGACCCAAGAGAGCCGTCTGCGCGAGGAGTTACCGCCTGTGATACCGAGAGCGAGACGGGCCGCGGCCGTTACCGCCGCCGCCCTCGCCGCCGCACTGATCCAGCCACTGGCGGCCCACGCGGCCACCCCGCCGGCACCCCCGTCGGACGCGGCCCTCGCCGCGCAGCCCGCCCGGCACGACGACACCCGCGAGCAGTTCTACTTCGTGATGCCGGACCGCTTCGCCAACGGGGACACGTCCAACGACCGGGGCGGGCTCACCGGTTCGCGCCTGGCCACCGGCTACGACCCCACCGACAAGGGCTTCTACCAGGGCGGCGACCTCAAGGGCCTGACCCGGAAGCTGGACTACATCAAGGGCCTCGGCACCACCGCCATCTGGATGGCGCCGATCTTCAGGAACAAGCCCGTCCAGGGCACCGGCGCGAACGCCTCGGCCGGCTACCACGGCTACTGGATCACCGACTTCACCCAGGTCGACCCGCACTTCGGCACCAACCAGGACCTCAAGACCCTCATCTCCAAGGCCCACGCCAAGGGCATGAAGGTCTTCTTCGACGTCATCACCAACCACACCGCCGACGTCATCGACTACCGGGAGAAGTCCTCCGACTACCGCTCCAAGGGCGCCTTCCCCTACCTGACCGGGGACGGCCGGCCCTTCGACGACGCGGACTACGCCGACGGCACGAAGAGGTTCCCGGCCGTCTCCACCGCCTCCTTCCCCTACACCCCGAGGGTCACGAGTCGGTCCAAGGTCCCGGCCTGGCTCAACGACCCGACGATGTACCACAACCGGGGCGACTCGACCTTCGCCGGCGAGTCCGCCACCTACGGCGACTTCTCCGGCCTGGACGACCTGTGGACCGAGCGCCCCGAGGTCGTGCACGGCATGGAACAGATCTACGAGCGGTGGGTGAGGGACTTCGCCGTCGACGGCTTCCGGATCGACACGGTCAAGAACGTCGGCATGGAGTTCTGGACCCAGTGGGCGACCGCACTCGACCGGTACGCGGCCGCGCACGGGCGCAGGAACTTCTTCATGTTCGGCGAGACCTACTCGGCGGACACGAACGTCACGTCCCCGTACGTCACCCAGGGCCGCCTCGACGCCACCCTCGACTTCCCCTTCCAGGACGCGGCCCGCGCCTACGCCTCCCAGGGCGGCAGCGCTCTGCGGCTCGCCGGCGTCTTCGGCGACGACTGGAAGTACACGACCGACAAGGCCAACGCCTACGAGCAGGTCACCTTCCTCGGCAACCACGACATGGGCCGCATCGGCTACTTCCTGAAGCAGGACAACCCGAAGGCCACCGACGCCGAGATCCTGAAGAAGGACAAGCTCGCCAACGAGGTGATGTTCCTCAGCCGGGGCAACCCCGTCGTCTACTACGGCGACGAACAGGGCTTCACCGGCTCCGGCGGCGACAAGGACGCCCGCCAGACCATGTTCGCCTCCCGGGTGCCCGACTACCTCAAGGACCCCGAGATCGGCACCACCCGCACCCACGCCGGCGACTCCTACGACACCGGCGCCCCGCTCTACCGCGACATCGCCGCCCTGTCGAAGCTGCGCAAGGCCAACCCGGCCCTGACCGACGGCGTCCAGACCGAGCGGTACGCGGCCGACGGCGCCGGGATCTACGCCTTCACCCGCACGGACGCGAAGAGCGGCCAGGAGTACGTCGTCGCGCTGAACAACGCGGACACGGCCCGGACGGCCACCTTCGCCACCGGGTCCGCCGGCATGACATACCGGGGCGTCTACGGCGCCACCGGCTCCGTGCGCAGCGACGCCGACGCCAGGGCCACCGTCACCGTCCCGGCCGAGTCCGCCGTCGTCTACCGGGCCACCGGCCCGCTCGCCGAACCCACCGCCAGGCCCACGATCACCCTCCAGGCCCCGGCCGCCGGAGCCACCGGCACGGTGGACGTGAGCGCCGGCGTCGGCGGCGGCCGGCTGAACCGGGTCGTCTTCGCCGCCCAGGTCGGAAACGGCAGGTGGCAGGTGCTCGGCTCGGCCGACCACGCCCCGTACAAGGTCACCCAGATGCTCGGCAGGGCCGTACCCGCCGGCACCGCCCTGCGCTACAAGGCCGTCGTGATCGACTCCGCCGGGCACACCGCGAGCGCCACCGCGAGCAGCACCTCCGGCACCCCGCCCGCGCCCGTGCCTCCCACGGCCTCCTCGCGGGACTACGTGATCGTCCACTACAAGCGCACCGACGGCGGCTACGCCGACTGGGGCCTGTACGCCTGGGGCGACATCGCCGACGGCGAGTCCACCACCTGGCCGGCCGGCCACCCCTTCGTCGGCCGGGACGCCTGGGGCGCCTTCGCCTACGTCAAGGTCAAGCCCGGCGCGTCCACCGTGGGCTTCCTCGTCGTCGACAAGAACGGGAACAAGGACGTCTCCGCCGACCGGAGCATCGACGTCCCCAGGACGGGTGAGGTCTGGGTCGAGCAGGGCAGGGCCGACGTCCTCACGCAGAAGCCGTCGTACCCCGCCCAGGACACCACCAAGGCCGTCCTGCACTACCACCGCGCCGACGGGAACTACGCCGGCTGGGGCCTGCACGTCTGGACGGGCGCGGCCGCCCCCACCGACTGGTCGAAGCCGCTGATGCCGGTCAAGACTGATGCCTATGGCGCGGTCTTCGAGGTGCCGCTCAGCGCGGGTGCCACCAGCCTCAGCTACATCATCCACAAGGGCGACGAGAAGGACCTCGCCGCCGACCAGTCCCTCGACCTCAAGGCCGACGGCTACGAGGTGTGGCTGTTGAACGGCCAGGACAAGCACCTGCTCCCGCAGCCGGCCGGCAGCGCGGCCGCGCTCGATCTGACCACCTCCAAGGCGGTCTGGATCGACCGGGACACGGTCGCCTGGAACGGCGTCGACGGTGCCGCCTCCACCCAGCTGCTCTTCTCCCGCGACGGCTCGATCACCGTCAAGGACGGGACGCTGACCAGCGACGACGAGCGCTGGATCCGGCTGGAGAAGACCACGCTCACCGATGCCCAGAAGGCACGGCTGCCGTACCTGAAGGACTACACCGCCTGGTCCGTGGACCCGCGTGACCGCGGCCGGGTGCGCACCGCGCTCACCGGCCAGCTCGTCGCCTCACAGCGCACCGCCGACGGCGCCGTGCTGGCCGCGACCGGCGTGCAGACCGCCGGCGTGCTGGACGACCTCTACCCCGGCGCCACCACGGCCCGGCTCGGGCCGGTCTTCCACGACGGCAGGCCCACCCTGTCCGTCTGGGCGCCGACCGCGCAGAGCGTGTCCCTGGAGCTGGACGGCTCCCTCAAGGCCATGCACCGCGACGACACCACGGGCGTCTGGTCCGTCACCGGGCCCGCGTCCTGGAAGGGCAAGCCCTACCGGTACGCCGTGAAGGTCTGGGCGCCCAGCGTGCGCCGGATGGTCGTCAACAAGGTCACCGACCCCTACTCCCTCGCCCTCACCGCCGACTCCGAGCGCAGCCTCGTCGTCGACCTGGACGACCGGTCGCTCGTGCCGAGCGGCTGGGCGGGCCTGCGCAAGCCCAAGGCCGTACCGCTGCGCGACGCGCAGATCCAGGAGCTGCACGTCCGGGACTTCTCGGTCGCCGACACCACCGTCCCGGCCGGGGAGCGGGGCACCTACCTGGCCTTCACCGACACCGGCAGCGACGGCTCGAAGCACCTGCGGGCACTGGCGAAGGCGGGCACGTCGTACGTGCACCTGCTGCCCGTCTTCGACTTCACCTCCGTCCCCGAGAAGAAGGCCGACCAGGCGAGCCCGCCGTGCGACCTCGCCTCCTACCCGGCCGACTCCGACCAGCAGCAGGCCTGCGTGGCGAAGACCGCCGCGAAGGACGCCTACAACTGGGGCTACGACCCGTACCACTTCACGGTCCCCGAGGGCTCGTACGCCACCGACCCGGACGGCACCGCCCGCACGGTCCAGTTCCGCAGGATGGTGCAGTCCCTCAACCAGGACGGCCTCAGGGTCGTCATGGACGTCGTCTACAACCACACCGCCGCCAGCGGCCAGTCGGACACCTCCGTGCTCGACAGGATCGTGCCCGGCTACTACCAGCGGCTCCTGGCCGACGGCTCGGTGGCCGACAGCACCTGCTGCGCCAACACGGCGCCCGAGAACGCGATGATGGGCAAGCTGGTCGTGGACTCGATCGTCACCTGGGCCAAGGAGTACAAGGTCGACGGCTTCCGCTTCGACCTCATGGGCCACCACCCGAAGGCCAACATCCTGGCCGTCCGCAAGGCCCTCGACGCGCTGACCGTCGCCAGGGACGGCGTCGACGGCAAGAAGATCATCCTGTACGGCGAGGGCTGGAACTTCGGCGAGGTCGCCAACGACGCCCGGTTCGTGCAGGCCACGCAGGCGAACATGGCCGGCACCGGCGTCGCCACCTTCTCGGACCGGGCGCGCGACGCCGTGCGCGGCGGCAGCCCCTTCGACGCCGACCCCGGCGTCCAGGGCTTCGCGACCGGCCTCTACACCGACCCCAACTCCTCCTCCGCCAACGGCACCGCGGCCGAGCAGAAGGCCCGGCTCCTGCACTACCAGGACCTGATCAAGGTCGGGCTCACCGGCAACCTCGCCGCCTATCGCTTCACGGACACCGACGGCAAGCAGGTCACCGGAGCCGAGATCGACTACAACGGCTCGCCCGCCGGCTACGCGGACGCCCCCGGCGACGCCCTCGCCTACGTCGACGCGCACGACAACGAGTCCCTCTTCGACGCGCTGGCCTACAAGCTGCCGGCGAGGACCAGCGCCGCCGACCGGGCCCGGATGCAGGTCCTCGCGATGGCCACCGCCGCCCTCTCCCAGGGACCGTCCCTCTCCCAGGCCGGCACCGACCTGCTGCGCTCCAAGTCCCTGGACCGCAACTCGTTCGACAGCGGCGACTGGTTCAACGCAATCCACTGGAACTGCGCCGACGGCAACGGCTTCGGCCGGGGGCTGCCGATGGCCGCCGACAACGAGGCCAAGTGGCCGTACGCCAAGCCGCTGCTGAGCACGGTCAGGGTCGGCTGCCCCGAGATCACCGGCGCCTTCGCCGCCTACCGGGACCTGCTCAGGATCCGGACGACGGAACCGGCGTTCTCCCTCGCCGGGACCGCCCAGGTCCAGGGACGGCTGTCCTTCCCGCTCTCGGGCAAGGACGAGACCCCGGGTGTCATCACCATGCGCCTCGGCGACCTCGTCGTCGTCTTCAACGCCACCCCGCAGCGGCAGGAGCAGACGATCGCCGCGCTCGCCGGTACGCACTACCGGCTGCACCCGGTGCAGGCCTCCGGCGCCGACCCGGTGGTGAAGACCTCCTCCTACGCGGCCGGACCGGGCACGTTCAGCGTCCCGGCGCGGACCGCGGCGGTGTTCGCTCGGGCGGGGGACTAGGGTGAGGCGACTGCCGTAGAAACAGGAGTGCTCATGCCGCAGATCACCATCGACTACTCGTACAACGCCGACGACGTCCTCTCGGACGGTTTCGTGCGGGAGCTGCACGAGGCGGTCGTCGAGATCGCCGCGGCCAAGCCGGAGGCCTGCAAGACGCTGTTCCGGGAGGGGAACACCGGATACGGCTACGTAGGCCTCACGGACGAGAGCCACTACGTCGTCCACGTGACCATCGGGCTCCTCGCCGGCCGCAGCGAGGAGACGAAGGCCCGGCTCACCGAGGCCGTGCTGGACCTGCTGCGCAAGCATGTGGCACCGGAGGACGGGGTCACCCTGCACGCCTCCGCCGAGGTGCGCGAACTGGACGGGTCCTACCGGAAGTTCGACCGGTAGGACCCGCTGGGCGGGTTCGGCGGAGCGCTCACGCGCCCAGGGAGACCAGCCGGCCGACCAGCTCCGCGAAGGGGCCGTCGGCCGGCTCGTCCTGCACCATCCGCTTCAGCAGCGCCGCCATGTCCTCGTCGTAGGCGGCGCTGACGGCGGCCAGCGCGGCGAAGTCGTGCACCAGCTGCAGCTCCAGTTCGGCGCGCGGGACGCGCCGGCCGTCCAGCCAGAGCAGCGCCGTCGACTCGGCGAGCGAGATCCAGGAGCGGATCACCAGTTCCAGGCGCGGGGAGGCGTCGATGACGCCGAGGTGCGCCAGGATCTGGTCGTACGCGGCCTGCCGCACGGAGTCGATGAGCGCGTTCGTGGCGGACACGTGGTCCTTCGAGCCGACTCCGTCCGCGGGGACCGCCGGACCGCCGCGCATCAACGCCGAGAAACCGGGCCCGTGGTCGTCCACGAAGTCGAAGTAGCGGCGCATCACGCGCAGCAGCCGGGCGCCTAGCGGACCCTCGTGCGGCTCGGCGAAGCGGGCCGCGAGGTCCTCCGAGGCGCGCTTCAACGCGGCCTCGTACAGGCTGAGTTTGCCGGGGAAGTAGTGGTACACGAGCGGACGCGAGATGCCCGCCGCCGTCGCTATCTCGTCGATGGAGACCTCGTCGGGCGAGCGTCGGCTGAACAGGTCGAGCGCGACGCCGATCAACTGCTGCCGCCGCTCCTCGACGCCCATCCTGCGGCGAACCCCGGTACTCATGCGAACACCTTACCGATCGGATCCGGCCGTAGGTGATCACATGTCGAGCACCAGCCGATCACCCCGGGCGCGTGACACGCAGATCAGCATCGAGTCGGCACGCTCCGTGTCCGTCAGCAGCTCGTCCCGGTGGTCGACATCCCCTTCCAGCACCCGCTGTTGGCAGGTTCCGCAGAATCCCTGTTCGCAGGAGTAGGCGGTGTCGGGCAGCTCCCGGCGCACGGCGGCGAGCACGGTGGAGCCGGCCGCGACGCTCACCGTCCGGCCGCTGCGCCGCAGTTCCAGCTCGAATGCCGTGTTGCCGTCGGACGACGTCCGTGGCGCGAACCGTTCGGTGCGGACATCCGGAAAGCGTGCCGCGACGGCCGCCATGAGCCCCTCCGGACCGCAGGCGTAGACGGCGGCCCCCTCGGCCACCTCCAGCGCGTCGAGCCCGGGCCGGCCCTCCACGACGGTCACCCGGTCACCGCCCAGCTTCTCGACCTCCGCCAGGAACGGCATCGAGGCCCGCTGCCGGCCCGCGTACAGCAGCCGCCACTCGGCGTCCCGCGGCAGCGCCCGCAGCATCGGCAGCAGCGGGGTGATCCCGATCCCGCCGGCGACGAAGACGTAGCGTTCCGCCTCCACCAGCGGAAACCGGTTCCGCGGCCCCCGCACCTCCAGCTCCATGCCCTCCGTCACCTGCTCGTGCACCTCGCGCGAGCCGCCCCGCCCGTCCGCCACCAGGCGGGTGGCGACGGTGTAGGCGGAGGTGTCCGCGGGGTCGCCGCACAGCGAGTACTGCCGGACCAGCCCCGACGGCAGGACGAGATCGAGGTGCGCGCCGGGCTCCCAGCGCGGCAAGTCGCGCCCTTCCAGGCGGAGTTGGACGACGTCGTCGGCCACTGTCTCGCGGGCGACGACCAGCAGCCGCAGGGCCCGCGAGCGCGGCCGGCCGGAGACGGGCTCCTCCAGCGCGGGCAGCGGCCACAGCGGTGAGACCTTGATGCGGCGCCGCAGGGCGCCCCGGGTCAGCAGCGCGGCGCCCACGACGAGCGCGACGGTACGGGGCTTCGGCATCACGCGGACCTCCTCCCGGCCGCCGTGGCCGCCGGGGAGGACGCCAGATAGGCGACCGCCTGCTCGGTGTCGCCCTCCTGCGCGGGGTGATAGGAGCGGCTCAGGTAGCGGGGGACGGACCGCAGCAGGTCCCCGGTCGCGGGCAGCAGGCCCTGTCTGCCGCGGACGTAGAAGTCCTTGAAGCCGGCCTTGCCCTCGACCAGGGTCGGGTCGTTCTCCATGAAGAACCGCGTCCCGCGCTGCCACAGGAACACCAGCGCCGTGAAGGCGGTGGCCCAGGTCCGGGCGCGCCGCCGGTAGCTGCCGTCGACGTGCATGAACAGCTCGAAGGCGACGGAGCGGTGCTCGACCTCCTCCGCGCCGTGCCAGCGCAGCAGGTCCAGCATGGTCGGGTCGGCGCCGCGCCGGTCCAGCTCCCCGGCGCCCAGTACCCAGTTGCCGAGGAACGCGGTGTAGTGCTCGATGGCCGCGATGAGCGCGACCCGCTCCAGCAGCCACCAGCGCCGCGCCCGGCCCGGCGGCAGCGTCCGGTCGCCGAGCAGCTTCTCGAAGAACCAGTCCACCTGCGCGGTGTACGGCGTCGGGTCGAGACCCTGCTCGCGCAGGTGGGGCAGCACCTCGTCGTGGGCCTGGGAGTGCATCGCCTCCTGCCCGATGAACCCGATGACGTCCTCGCGCAGCCGCTCGTCCCGGATCAGCGGCAGCACCTGCTTGTAGACGTGCACGAACCACCGCTCACCGGCGGGCAGCAGCAGGTGCAGCACATTGATGGTGTGCGTGGTGAAGGGGTCGCCGGGCACCCAGTGCAGCGGGGTCTCCTCCCACGAGAAGGAGACCTTGCGGGCCTTGAGCGGCACCCGGGCCTGCGTGTTAGACATGGCGTCAATGTACTGATGGGTAGGGGACCTGGGAACCCCTGCGACGCACCTTGTTTACGCCGGTGTCAGCAACGCCCCGGGGGTCCGCCCCCCCTCGCCCGGCGGCCCGCTCAGTGCAGCCCGCTGATCGACCGCCCGTCCGACAGGGTCCCCGTCAGCGAGGCCCGGGTGCCCTGCTCGGCCCGGGCCGCGAGCAGCGGCCCCTGTCCCGAGGCGGTCACCCCGCCCGTCGCCCGGATCGACGCCGTGCCCTCGCCGCCCGCCGCCAGCAGGAACCAGTGCCCGGCCGACGACTTCCACAGCACCCCGGCCAGCACATGGGGATCGCGCGGCCCGCAGGCCCGGACGTCCGTGCCCTTGGCGACGACCGCGCCGACCGGACCGCCCGGCGTGCGGAACTGGGCGAGCGCGGCCGTGCCGTCACCGCGCCAGGTCTCGGCCCGGGTGCACACCCACTGCCCGTCCCCGCTGCCGTCGGGCAGCGGCTGCCGGGCGAAGTCCCAGGCGTTCACGCTCCGGATGCCCGCCGAGCGCTCGGCAGCCAGGGAACAGGCGAACGGCGCCCAGGCGCGCAGCCCCGCGGCACCGGAGGCCTCGGCGGGGGAGCCGGGCTTCCCGGCGGTCAGCCGGGCCGGGACCAACTCGCCCAGATCGGTGGCGAGTTCGCTGTCCGAGGCGCCGGTCAGCTGGAGCACCGTCCACGAGGAGCAGCCGCCGGACCGGAGCGCCGGGCTGGTCAGCGGTGCCGTGACACCACCGGTGAGGGCCAGCGGGATCGCGGCCGCGCCCGGCTTCATCAGGTCCCGGGCCGCCGCCTTCCTCACCCAGGGCGCGGTCAGGTACTGCACGTTGCCGTCGGAGCGGCCGAGCACCAGCGCGCTCGCCTCTGCGCCGGTCGCGCCGTCGACGCGGGCGAAGTCCAGGGCCGCGCCCGCGGTGCCGCTCACCGGCTCGGCGTAGCGGACGATGCGCAGGCCGTCGTAGAGGATCACCACCCGGGCGCTGTCGATCTGGCCCGCGTACAGCAGCTGGGGCGGGCCGGCCGGGCCGCCGGTCTGGGTGCCGGGGGTCGCCGAGACCCGGACCGTGGCGCCGGGGCGGGCCCAGACGGCCAGGGCGCGGCGCAGCAGGCCCTGGTCGCCGGTGAGCGGACCGCGCGCGGGCCACACGGAGAAGTCCGTGCGCGCGGAGGTCTGCCAGGCGGTGGGGGAGACCTGGGTCAGCCGGGCCGGATCGAGGGCGGCCTGGGCGGCCGGGTTCTCGGCGTAGACGGGCGCGGCGGCGCCGTCCGGGCCCCAGCCGTCACCCGGCAGCGCGACCAGCGCCCCGCACACCGCGAGCGCGGCGGCCGCGGCGAGGGCGGCCCTGGTGTGCTGGCGGCGACGCATCAGATCGGTGGGCCGGGCCTGCAGGGAGCACGCGTCGAACTCGGGCGAGGAGAGCAGCGCCGGCTGCGGGGGCAGGTCCTTCGCCGAGGCCAGCGCGCCGTCCGGGTCCTCGGCCCCGGCCGCGCCGAGGGTCTTGCGGACGGCGGTGTCGGGCAGTTTCTCCAGACCGCGCAGCACGTACGCGGCGCGGGCCGGCGCGGACAGGGCCGACAGCCGCTGGTCCAGGGCGAGTTCGTCGGCGCCGCCCGAGCGCGGGAAGAGCTTGAGCCCCCACACCTGGGGCAGCAGCGGCGGCAGCTGGGAGAGCCGGGGCAGACCCTTGCGCGGGCGGGCCGCCTCCAGGGCCGCGCGCAGCACCCGCTCGCGCAGGAACGCGTATCCGGGGTCGCCCTCCCGGCCCGAGGCCTGCGGCGGGATCACGGACGACTGCTTGCGGCCCCGGGGCAGCGCGCGCTGGACGAGGGCGTGTGCGGTCAGCACCCGGCGACTGCGGCCGAGGCTCGGCGGCAGGACCAGATAGGCGATCCGGACCAGACGCGGGTAGTGCTCGACGAGCGCGGCCTCGGCCTGCTCGACGTCGACCGGGCCGGCCTCCCCGGCGGAGGTTGCGTGACGCTGGGCTACATCCTGTGACTGCACGTCATGGAGAACGAGCCGAGCGGGCGTTGGTCACCGCCGGATGGGTGATTTTCCCTCGGTCGGCCCCGGTCTCAGTCCTCGGGTTCGACCAGCAGGCGCGCGTAGTTGGCCATCGACCGCTGGTAGCGCGGCAGATGGGCGGCCAGGGCGCCGAGGACGAGGGAGAGGCCCTCGCGGTCCCGGCCGAGACTGGACAGGCACAGGGCGAGAGCGGCCCGCACCGCGTCGTCCAACTCGTCAGACGGCGCGAGCAGTTCGGGTGTGAGCAGCTTGACGCCCTCCTCGGGCTGCCCGATGTTCCGCAGGGAGCTGGACAGCTGGATCTTGGCCCGCCGCCCCTTGTACGGACTCGCCTCGCTCAGCCCGCGCGCCAGCGCCTCGCGGTACAGCGGCACCGCCTTGTCCGAGTGCCCGGTCGAGTCCCAGGCGCAGGCCTGCTCGAAGGGGCCCAGCGGGCTGTCGTCCGGCAGCTCGGCGACCAGGGCGTCGATCAGCGCGCGGAACTCGTGCGCGCGTTCCTCCGGATACTCGTCGAGGGTGGCCCAGGCGGCGGCCACACGGTCTTCCCAGTTCTCGTTCACCGGGGCACTTTCGCACACCCGTACCCGTCCGTCAGCGGATTTGAGCACACGGCGGCCGGGGGCCGTATCCGAAGGAGCCGAGGCATGCTCGGGCCACCAGGACCGGAGGAACAGATGAGGGTGACACGACTGCTGCTGGGCGCGACCGCCGTGCTGGCGCTGGCGGGCTGCGGCGCGGGCGAGGAGACCAGGACGGTCCCGCCCACCGCGACGGGCAGCCTGGAGAGCCTGGCCGCGGAGGTGAGGTGCAAGCCGAACATGCAGACCGACGCCGACACGATCCGCCAGGCCATCTGCACGAACACCGACGGCAGGTTCATCCTCGCCACCTTCTCCACCGACCGCGGCCAGCGCGAGTGGATCGACGACGCGAAGGACTACGGCGGTTTCTACCTCGTCGGCCGCAAGTGGGTCGCCGTCGGCGACGACGGCACCGTCAAGGCGCTGCGCGGCACGCTCGGCGGGGACCTGGAGATCGGCACGAACCACGCCGCCCACTCCGGCCATTGACGAGGCCGTCGACAAGAAGGCGGGCGGTGGGAGACTCCCACCGCCCGCCTTCCCGGGGGGGTGTTCACTACTGGCAGCGCTGCCCGGTGTTGAGGCAGTTGGCGATCTTGCTGGCCAGACCGCCGGTGGTGACGCTGATGAAGTCGTCGTGGTCGGTGATCGGCTTGTGGAGCTGTTCCGGGAAGCCGTCGACCGCGTAGGCGTTCTTCACCTGGCCGTTCTGGACGACCGGCTGCGGCACGTTGTACACGAGGCGCATCGTCAGCTGCGGGATCGCCTGGAAGCCCGCGGGGCAGGCACCGCTCGCGGGGTCGGCGAAGGCCACGTGCGTGCGGTGGTTCGCGCTGTCGATGTTCTTGCCGTCCCAGCAGCTCTGGAAGGCGAACGTACGCACCACCTTGCTGCCGGCCGGGCAGATCGGGTACTGCGTGGTCAGCTGGACCTTGTTCTCGAAGCCGGTGCAGCTCCAGTGCGCGTTGGCGTTTGCCGTGCCGTTGGTGAAGGCCTTGGCGTCACCGGTGATGATCCGCAGGAACTGCGGCATCGCGACGACCTTGCTCGTCGGGTTGCCGACGTACGTGATCTGCGCCTGCTGGGCGACCAGGATCCGGCCGACGTTGAGGTCCTTGCCACCGCCGTCGGCGTTCGCGTCCTTCTCCTGGGTGCCGTCCTGCTCGCGGATGACCGGCCAGTAGTAGGCCGACAGGTCGTTCTTGTTCTGGCAGCTGGTGCCGCCCTGCAGGAACGTCTGGTTGCTGGAGAAGGCGTTGACCTTCTGGTTGCCGACGTAGTCGTGCACGTGGTGGGCGCCGTTGGTCACGCCCGGCGCGACGATCACGTTGTCGCTGTTGTGGTTCTGGTTCGCGTTCACGCCGCAGCGCGTGACGAAGACGCCGCGTGAGGCGTTGGCGGAGTTGCGCGGCTTGCCCTGGACGTTGGGCGCGACCTTCGTGATGTCCACGAAGTCCGCCGCGCTCGGGCCGTCACCGCCCTGGCCGCCGTTGTTGCCCTGCTGCTGACCGCCGTTGTTGTTCTGGCCGCCGTTCTGCTGCTGGCCGCCGTTGTTCTGGCCGCCGTTGTTCTGCTGGCCGCCGTTGTTGTTCTGGCCGCCGTTGTTCTGCTGGCCGCCGGCGGTGGTCTGGTTGGCGTTCTGCGTCGTACAGGCGGCGAGCTGGGACAGCGAGCTGTCGAACTGGCCGCCGACCCGCTGGATGTCGATCCGGATGCGGTCGATCGTCGCGGCCCGCTTGTCCTTCAGGGGCCCGACGATCGCGTTCTGCACGAAGCTCGGGTCGTTCGTCTGCGCCCGCCGGGTGGAGGCGAGCCGGGTGTAGGCCTCGGTGATCTGCTTGTCGAGGTTGGCCAGCTCCGTCGCCACGCCCTGGCGGGCCGACTGCGGCACGTTCGTGAGCTTCTGGCCGACGTCCGGGCAGGAGATGGTCGCGACCTGCGCCGTCGCGGCCTTGGTGGTGTTGCCTCCCCACGTCTGGTTGTTCGACTCGTGCGCCGAGGCATAGAAGTTCGCCCAGATCAGCCCGCCCCCACCGAGCGCTAGGGCCGCCGATGCGGCTATGGCCTTGGTGGCCAGCGGCGTACGGCGTTTTCGTGTGTTGCGTCCCATGGAACTCCTCTGACTTCCTTGCGGGGCAGCATCGAGGCGCCCGACAGGAGTGAAGCGGCGCCCTTGGATACGGACGCCGCCCCAGAGGTGTTCACCGGTCTCACAAATTCCTCGTAGGAACAGGGGAGTTGGCAGGTCGCGGCCCGGTCAGAGGTCCCGGTCGAGGTGGGCGAGCACCGCGAGCACGCGCCGGTTGTCGTCGTCCGACACCTCCAGCCCCAGCTTGGCGAAGATGTTCGAGGTGTGTTTGGCCACGGCCCGCTCCGTCACCACGAGCTGGGCGGCGATCCCCGCGTTCGACCGGCCCTGCGCCATCAGCTCCAGCACCTCCCGCTCGCGCGGGGTGAGCCGGCCGAGCGGCCGGCCCTCCTCGGCGGCCCGCCGGGCCAGCAGCTGCTGGATCACCTGCGGGTCCATCGCCGTACCCCCGGCCGCGACCCGCCGTACGGCGTCGATGAACTGCGCGGCGTCGAACACCCGGTCCTTCAGCAGATAACCGACCCCGCCGGTGCCGTCGGCCAGCAGCTCGCGGGCGTACAGCTGCTCCACGTGCTGGGACAGCACCAGCACCGGCAGCCCGGGCCGTGCCCGGCGGGCGGCGAGCGCGCACTGCAGCCCCTCGTCGGTGTGCGTGGGCGGTAGCCGTACGTCCACCACGGCGACGTCCGGATCCGACTCGGCGAGCGCACGGGTGAGTTCGGGGCCGGTCTCGACGGCGGCCGCGATCTCGAAGCCGAAGGCCGTCAGCATCCGCACCAGCCCGTCGCGCAGCAGGAAGAGGTCTTCGGCTAGGACAACGCGCACGGGATCTCCATGGTCACCATGGTGGGGCCGCCGACGGGGCTGCTGACGGCCAGGACGCCGTCGAATGTACCGAGCCGGCGCTCGACCCCGGCGAGCCCCGACCCGGCGCCGACCGCCGCGCCGCCCCGGCCGTTGTCGGTGACCGTGATCCGCAGCCGTCCGTCGGTGTGGTGCAGGTCGGCCCAGAGCCGGTCGGCGCCGGAGTGCTTGACGGCGTTGGTGAGTACCTCGCTCACGGCGAAGTAGGCCGCCGACTCCACCGGCGCGTCCGCGCGGCCCGGCAGCTCCACGGTCACCTCGGCGGGCAGCGGCAGTCGCAGCGCCAACGCCCGCACGGCGTCGCCGAGTCCGCGTTCGGCGAGGACCGGCGGATGGATGCCGCGCACCAGGTCGCGCAGCTCCTCCAGGGCCTCGGCGGAGTTCCGGCGGGCCTGGGCGATCAGCCGCTTCGCCTGCGCCGGGTCGTGTTCCACCAGCGTCTCGATGGTGCCGAGGTCCATGCCCATGGCGACGAGCCGGGCCTGTGCCCCGTCGTGCAGGTCGCGCTCGATGCGGCGCAGCTCGGCGGCGGAGGTGTCCACGGCGTCCCGCCGGGTCTCGGTCAGCACCCGTACCCGCTCGACGAGTTCGGTGTCGGCCCGCAGTGCGGCCCGGCTGATCCGGAAGTGCAGGGCGAGCACGCGGGGGGCGTGGCGCGTGGTCACCGGCAGGAGCGCGGCGCCGAGCGCGGCCGCGCCGAAGGCGGTGGCCTGGCCGGAGACCGGGACGAAGGCGTACCAGTAGGCGCCCCCGTCGGCCGGCAGGTACGCCCGCCACAGCCCGGCCGCCAGCAGGATGCCCTGGACGGGATAGAGCACCAGCAGCGCCGGCAGCAGGGCGGTGACGAAGCCCGCCGTGAACAGCACCGGCAGCCACAGCACATCGCGCCGCACCTGCGGGTCGCCCAGCAGACGGAAGGCGCTGCTCCAGGCACGGGCACCGGGCGGCACCGGCCGGTAGGCCGCCGGGATCGATATCCCGCACCACTGCCGCGCGAGCCGGCGGTGCGCGTCGGCCAGGGCCCGCACACCGGCCAGGACCAGCGGAGTGGTGACGAGCCCGACGCCGAGCGGGACGAGGGCGACGGAGAGGAGGGTCAGGCAGAAGGACGCCACACCGAGGGGCAGCACGGCGAGCGCCAGTGCCAGTCCCCGTACGGCGGCCGTCAGGACCTCGCGCGCACGGGGCCGTGACGCGCCGCGCTCGATGTCGGTGTTCATGCCCCAAGTCTCACCGACCCCTGTGCCGGCGGTCAGTCGTCCGAGGCCCCCTCCTCGGGGGTGGTGCCAGGTACACCGTCGGCGGCGGCCAGCACCTTCGCCTCGGTCTCGGGGTCGAGCCCGGCCGGCTCCCGGTCCGCGCGCTGCGGCGGCGTGCCCCCGATCTCCTGCAGCCACCGCCAGGTGTCCGCCACGGTCTCGGCGGCCGGCCGGCACACCAGCCCGGCGGCCACCGCCCGTGACACGTCCCCGCCGTGCAGGGCGCCGTACATCTCGTGGCCCGGCGGCACCCACACCGGCAGCTGCGTCCACGGCTCGATCCCGGCGGCGAGGATCGTCTCCGGGTCGGTCCAGCGCAGCTCGGCGTCCGCGCCGGTGACCTCGACGCACGCGCGCAGCAGGGCGCCCATGGTGGTGTGCCCGGACGGGCTGACCAGGTTGTACGGTCCGCTCAGGCCCTGTTCCACCGCGCCGAGCAGCCAGCCGGCGAGGTCGCGCGCGTCGATGTACTGCAGCGGCAGACCGGCCGGGCCCGGGGCCAGCACGGGGCCGCCGCGGGCGATCCGGTTCAGCCACCAGGGCAGCCGGCCGACGTTCTCGTACGGGCCGAGGACCAGCCCGGCCCGGGCCAGCAGCGCGCCCTCGGTGCCGAAGGCCTCGAGGGCGGCCAGTTCACCGCCCCGCTTGTTCCGGGCGTAGTCGGCCTCTTCGGCGTCGGCGGCGGCGCCCGCCACCAGCGGTGCGTCCTCCGCGACCCCGGCGGGCGCGGGCCAGGCGTACACCGACCGGCTGGAGACGTAGACGTACCGGCCGGCCCGGTCCCGCAGCAGCCGTGCCGCGCGCTGTACGGCACGGGGCCCGAAGGACCAGGTGTCCACGACGGCGTCCCAGCCGCCGCCCGCTGCGTCGAGGGCGGCCAGCCCGTCGGGCGCGGTGCGGTCACCGAGCAACGACCGCGTGCCGGGCGGGGGTTCGTGGCGCCCCCGGTGGAAGACGGTCACCTCCCAGCTGCGCCCGAGCGCGGTCTCCGCGACCGCCCGGCCCACGAACTCCGTACCGCCCAGCAGGAGAAGTCTCATGCCCCGATCATGCCGGATCGGCGCGCCGTGGGGCAGGGTGCTCTGCCCAGGGCAGAGCACCCTGCCGGCGGGTTCAACCGGCGGTCGGCGGGCTGTACTTGTAGCCGACCCTGCGCACCGTCTGGATCGTCTGGCGGTACCGCGCGCCCAGCTTGCGGCGCAGCCGGGCGATGTGCACGTCGACGGTGCGGCCGTCGCCGACATGGCCGTAGCCCCAGACCGTGGTGACCAGCTGGTCGCGGGTGTGCACCCGGTGCGGATGCGCCACCAGGTGCGCGAGCAGCTCGAACTCCAGGTAGGTCAGGTCGAGTTCGCGGCCCTCGACGTTGGCGGTGCGGCGCACGGGGTCGATCCGCACCAGCGGCTCCGCGTCCGCGTCCGGGGCCGGCTCGGGCTGCTCGGGCACCGCGACGGGCGGGAACGGCGGCCGCTGGTCGGCCGGGACCAGCACCAGATAGCCGACCATCGGGGGCCGGCCGGGCAGGGTGGGCAGGGTGTGCTGCGGCGCGGGCAGCCAGGTGGCGCCCGGCGGCAGGAAGTCCGCGACGTCGATCACCTCGTCCCGGTCCACGGCGCGCAGCCGGTGCCGGGCCGAGGTGGGCAGGGGAGTGGCGGACGGGAGGGAACGAGTGGTCGCCATGAGAGGTCAGCTCTTTCACGCGAGGAGTTCGTCGGGAGAGCGACGGCCGCGATTCGTGGTCGGGCGCGCCGGAGGGACGTACGTCGGTTCGCGCTGGCCCGGGGCCGGGGGTTACGGCTCTACAGGGCCCGCGCGTCGGTCGCGCGACAACACACCCGGTCGAAGTCATGATGCTGACGGGACGGCCAGAAGGGCTCGAGGTCGTGGCGACCCGTCGCGGAGTACTTCTGGAAGCTGGCCATGCGCCCATTGAAGCAGACGCGGCCGCCGTCGAGGAGCCTTCTCTCACTGCGTGGACGCTTCCTTGACGCAAGGCCGGCGCCAACGGCCCGTCATCCCCCGAGTTCCGGCCCTGATCAGCGGTGTCCGGCCAGTCGGCGCACCCGGAACACCGTCTCATCATGCGGACACAGCGTGGCCGGCGGCGACTTGGCGGACGGCTGCCCGCCGGCAGGGCCCCGATCGGCGGCCGCGACGGTACGGCGGCGGACTCCGGTTCCCCCGCGCCCCCTCGGCCGCCACGGGCCGCTCGCATGCGCAAGGGGGCGCCCGCCGTCACGGCGGGCGCCCCCTTGCGGGAATCCGGGCGGATCAGACCTGGCCGGCCTTCTCCAGGGCGGAGCAGCAGGTGTCCACCAGCAGGCGGGTCACCACGTACGGGTCGACGTTGGCGTTCGGGCGGCGGTCCTCGATGTAGCCCTTGCCGTCCTTCTCGACCTGCCACGGGATGCGGACCGAGGCGCCGCGGTCGGAGACGCCGTAGGAGTACTTGTCCCACGGGGCGGTCTCGTGCAGGCCGGTCAGGCGCTCGTCGATACCGGCGCCGTAGTTCTTGACGTGGTCCAGCGGCTTGGAGCCCTCGCCGAGCGACTCGCACGCGGTGATGATCGCGTCGTAGCCCTCGCGCATGGCCTTGGTGGAGAAGTTGGTGTGCGCGCCCGCGCCGTTCCAGTCGCCCTTGACCGGCTTGGGGTCGAGGGTCGCGGAGACGCCGAAGTCCTCGGCGGTGCGGTACAGCAGCCAGCGGGCCACCCACAGCTGGTCGGAGACCTCCAGCGGGGCGAGCGGGCCGACCTGGAACTCCCACTGGCCCGGCATGACCTCGGCGTTGATGCCGGAGATGCCGAGGCCGGCCTTCAGGCAGTTCTCCAGGTGGGCCTCGACGATGTCGCGGCCGAAGATCTCGTCGGCGCCGACACCGCAGTAGTAGCCGCCCTGCGGGGCCGGGAAGCCGCCCTCGGGGAAGCCGAGCGGGCGGGCGCCGTCGAAGAAGGTGTACTCCTGCTCGATGCCGAAGATCGGCTCCTGCCCGGCGAACCGCTCGGCGACCTCGGCCAGCGCGGCGCGGGTGTTGGACCGGTGCGGGGTCATGTCGATGTCGAGGACCTCGCACAGCACCAGGATGTCGTCGCCGCCGCGGATCGGGTCCGGGCAGGTGAAGACCGGCTTGAGCACGCGGTCCGAGGCGTGGCCCTCGGCCTGGTTGGTGGAGGAGCCGTCGAAGCCCCAGATCGGCAGCGCGTCGAGACCGGCCGGGGCACCCGTGATGATCTTCGTCTTGGAACGGAGCTTGGCCGTCGGGGCGGTGCCGTCGATCCAGATGTACTCGGCCTTGAAGGTCACGGGGCCACTTCCTTCGGGTGGGTCGGGCGCACACGGTGCGGGTGCTGCTGGTGGTGCGGCGCTACGGCACCGGGGCGCCGCGTCGATCTGCCGGGCAGCCTGTCAACAGGCGATTTCCCGCCCGTTGCTCTTGTGTGAACCCCGTGTTACCTGGTGTTTCTGTGGCCGGACTCACGGCGTGAGGAGCCCTTTTCAGCCACCGCAGCCTCCCGGGCCCCGTCCGGGAAGCCCCGGATCGCGGACCGTTCCCGCGCGTTCGTATCCCCGCGAGCGCTCCCCCGAGTGCTCGACCAGCGGTCCGAAGCAGGACCGGCCCAGTTCGACCGCCCGCTCCTCGACCTCGATCACGATCCGGCGTGGGTCCCGCTCGCCGCGCACCAGCCGCACGTGGCCGGCCCGCTCCGGCCGGTCGACGAGCGCCGTCGTGCCCGCCGAGTCGAGCCCGAGCGCGGCCCCGAGCGTGACGTGCATGCCGTTGCGCTGTGCGAACCGGGCCGCGTGCAGGCCGGGTTCGACGGCTGCGGCCCGCAGGAGACGGACGTTCTCCATCTCCGGGCCGCGTACGACAGGGTGCCGGCCACGTGGCTCGCCGACCGTGAGGCGTTGACCGTGCGCACCCGGACCGGGGAGGCCCGGGTCGACGCCTGCGGTCCCCGTGACGCACCGCCGCTGCTCCTGCTCCCGGGCGGCGGCACGGCGGCGTCCGCCTCCTGGTACGGCCAGGCCCGCCCTCGCGGGGTCCGCCGCGGGTCCGCGCTCGACCTGCCGGGCGCTCCGGGGCCGGGCGTTCCGGCCGCCGACCGCCACCCCCGTACAGTCGGTGACCTGTCCGCCTGGCTGGACGCGGTACTCGACGGGCCGGGCGCCACCGCGGCCGACCTCGGCGCCCACGCGTACGGCGGCTGGATCGCCCCGCACCACGCCCTGCGCGCGCCCGGCCGGGTGCGCCGCCTGTTCCTCCTGGACCCGGCCCAGTGCTTCGCCGGGTACAAGGCGGCGTGCCTGCTGCACGCGCTGCCGATACGGCTGCGGTCCACGCCCCCGCCGGGTCCGCGCCTTCCTGGAGCGGGAGACGGCCTGCGGCGCGCTGCCCCTGGATCCGGACTGGCTCGCCCTCCAGGAGGACCCTGGACGTGCGGGCCCTGCTGCTCGTGGCCGCGAACAGCAGGGCCCCGTCCCGCGTGAGGTCATGGCCCGGACCGGTGCACTGCTGCCGCGCGCCGAGACCGCCGTACTGCCCGGCCTCTCCTGTCATGCGCTGCCTCAGTCGGCCCCGGACGACCTCGCGGGCCGTCTCACCGCGTTCCTGTCCGGTGGCTGGGTCCGCCGGGCCTCACCCCACCTTCTCGATCAGTGCCCGGCGGATGAGGAACTTGCCCGGCTGGCGGACCTGTTCGAAGGCCGCGTTGTTCAGCAGGACGCAACTGCCGGACACGGACGTGACCTTGACCGTCGTGGACTTGTTGTTGTCCAGGTTGGTGACCTTCAGCGTCGTCCCCGCCGGGAACTGGTCGCTGGAGGCGGCCGGGGCGCCGCCCTCGCCGGAGAGCGTGACGGTGGAGCCCTTGCAGACCTGCTGGCCGGAGGCGGCGGCGCCGGTGCCGGCGGCCGTGCCGGCTCCGGCGTTGTCCGCCGGCGCGCTCGCGGATGCGTTCGCGGCGGCGCTCGCGGATGCGCCGGCGGCGGCGCTCGGCGCCGTCTGGGAGCCCTGAGCCGACTCCCCGACGGTGCAACCGGCCGCCTTCTGCTGGACCTCGATCTGCCGGACGACCGCCTGGCGGTTGGCGATGCGGGCCGCCGACTGGGCGTCCGGATGCGCCTGTTGGTCCGCGATGAACCGCTGGTTGTTGCCGAGCGCCGTGGCCAGGCCCTGGCAGACGGTCGCGTTCCCGGCGGACAGGGTCTTCGCGCTCTGCGCGGGCTGGGCGGCGTTGGAGGTGGTGGCGAGCGCGAAGGCCCCGCCGCCCGCCACCGCCGCGGCACTGACGAGCAGCGCGATCTTCTTCTTCGTACCGAGAGTTCTCCTGCGCGGCATGCGCGCCTCCTGAAGAGGTAGGGGAGCGTACGCCGCTATGTACGAGATACCGAACGAGGCGACTCAGCGACCACGGAAGTCGCCGAAGTGACCTGCACCACAGGGCGGTCGGGCCCGGCTCAGCCCTTGTCGCGCGAGAGGGCCTCGCGCACGGCGTCCTCGGTGCGGGCCACCAGGGCCGTTCCGTCGTCGGCGGTGATGATCGGGCGCTGGATGAGCTTGGGATGCTCGGCCAGCGCGGTGATCCACCGCTCGCGCGTGCTCGCGTCCCGCGCCCAGTCCGTGAGGCCCAGCTCCTTGGCGTCGGCCTCCTGGGTGCGGGTGATGTCCCACGGTTCGAGGTTCAGCCGGTCGAGGACGGCCCTGATCTCGTTCGCGCTGGGCACGTCCTCCAGATAGCGGCGGACGGTGTACTCGGCCCCCTCGGCGTCGAGCAGGCTGATGGCGCTGCGGCACTTGGAGCAGGCCGGATTGATCCAGATTTCCATGCCGGCCACGGTACGCGAAAACCCCTTCGCACCCCAGGTCACAGGAGCCCCGAAAGCCCTTGTGGCCAGGGGCTTTTGTCAGTGGTGGGTCGTAGAATAGAAGCAGTGTTCGAGGGTGTCTCCGGGCTGTCCGGCCGGCGCCCTGACCGCGACAGGAGGATGCCTGTGCCCGCTGCCGCCCTGAAGCCGAAGCCGTCCCGTACCCAGTCCACCGTCCAGCACCCCGTCCTGTTCGACTCGCCCTACGAGCCCCTGACGAAGCGTCCGCTGCCGGCCGGGCGGCCGCGCGAGTGGTACGTCACGCACAACCGCCGGCTGAAGGCCATGCGCCTCGCGATAGCCCTGCTCGACTCCGGCGTCTACCTGCCGTCCCAGGCGCCCGACGCCACGATCCGCACCACGGCACAGGACATCGGCATGCGCCCGCCGTCCGACACGACCTGCCACATGGTCCGGGCGTTCATGCGCTACCACCGCTGAGACGGGCCGCGCAGGACCGCACACCGGGTGTCCCGCGCATCGGCGGGGCACCCGGTGTGCCTTTCTGCGCCGACGCGACGGCCGCCGCCGGATCCCGCGCGTCCGCCGCGGAAAACCGGGTGCGGCCACGGTCGCGGGCTCCCTACGCTGAACAAACGGCGCGAAGCCGACACACTCCACCCCCACCCCACTCACCCCACGGAGGTCCGTCATGCGTGGCGTCATCGCGACCGGGACCGTCGTCCTGGTGATCCTCGGAATCAGCGACCACCTCTGGTGGCTGGCCGCCGTCGCGCTGCTGTACCTGTACGCGACGCTCGGGCGCGGTTCGCCCGGCACGCCACCGCCCACCGGCGCGGGCGCCCCGCCCCCGCCCGACAGCTACCGCGCCTACCGCGAGCGCCGGGACCGGCAGGCCAAGTGGGAGCGGCGCTACCGCCGGGAGCGGCCCTACGAGGCCCGCCGGCAGGAGAAGGAGAAGAGCAGGTGAGCGTCGGCGCCCCCGGTCACAGGCCGGGGGCGCCCCACACCGGGAACCAGCGGCTCAGGTCCTGCTCGATCCGCAGGTCGCCCGCGAGTGCCGCCTTCACCTGGAGTTCCAGCGCGCCGTCCCGCCGCTCCCCGGCGCCGGGGACCGGGGCGAAGGGGTAGAAGGTGCCCCGCTTGTAGAGGTAGACCAGGGCCAGCCTGCGCCCGGTGTCGTCCCGGAACGCGGCCAGCGAGCACAGCAGCTGCGGGCCGAAGCCGTTGACCTCCATCGCGCTGTTCACCGCGTGCAGATCGTTGACCAGCTGCACCAGTTGCTCCGGGGTCCGTTCGGAGACCAGCCAGGAGTAGCCGTAGGCGTCCCGCCGCAACTCCACCGGCGGCCCCGTGCGGTCGGTGTCCGCGTCCAGCAGCGCCTGTACCTCCCGGTGCGTCTGCTCGAACGCCGCGCCCTCCACCGTGGCGAAGCACACCGCCCCGCTCCCGGTGGGCGTGAAGCCGGCTGCGGCCTGAAGGGTCACGGCCGCCGAGGGCAGCGCGAAGAGCTGATCCAGATCGGGCGCGACCGGTTTCGTACGGCCCAGCAGGATGTCCAGCAGCCCCAACGCTCAGCCCGCCTTCCGCAGTGCCACGTGATCAGCCCGCCTTCCCGGGCGTGGCGGCCTCACCCAGCTCCGCCGAGATCCGGCCGAGCTGCTCCAGGCGCTGCTCCAGGGTCGGGTGGGTGGAGAAGAACCGCTCCAGGCCCGGCTCCTTGCCCTCCGCCGGGGTGAAGTAGAAGGCGTTGAACGCCTGGGCCGTGCGCAGATCCTTGGTCGGGATCCGGGCGATGTCCCCGGAGACCTTGGTGAGCGCCGAGGCGAGGGCCGACGGGCGGCCGGTGAGATGCGCGGCCGCGCGGTCCGCCGCCAGCTCCCGGTAGCGCGACAGGGCCCGGATCAGCAGGAAGCTGATCGCGTACACCGCCGCCGAGACGCCCAGCACACCGGCCATGATCGCGGCCGTGTTCTGGTCCCGGCGGCCGCCGAAGAGACCCGAGTAGAAGGCGAACCGCACGATCAGCCCCGCCAGCACGCCGAGGAACGACGCGATCGTGATCACGGCGACGTCCTTGTGCGCCACGTGCGACAGCTCGTGCGCCAGCACGCCTTCCAGCTCGGCGGGCTCCAGCCGCCGCAGCAGCCCGGTCGTCACACAGACCACCGCGTGGTCGGGGTTCCGGCCGGTCGCGAACGCGTTCGGCATGTCCATATCGGACACGGCGACGACCGGCTTGGGCATGTCCGCGATCGCGCACAGCCGGTCCACGACCGCGTGCAGCTCGGGATACTCCTCGCGCTCCACGACCCGCCCGTGCATCGCGAACATCGCGATCTTGTCGGAGAACCAGAACTGCGCCACGAACATCGCCCCGACCACGACGACGACCAGCAGCCAGGACCTCAGCAGCACGATCAACGCCGCGACGAAGCCGACGTACAGCAGACCGAGCAGGAACATGGTCAGTCCCATGCGCACGGTCAGTCGCCGATCGCTCCGGAACCGGCTCTGCATCTTGCATCACCCCGCAGTCACGCACTCGTCCCGCTGTCCAGTGTGCACCTGTCGAATCCCATGAAGTGGTCCCGAACGACCCTAGGGGCAGCAAAAGGTACCTGTGAGCGCCGCCGCCGGTACGAAGAGTGAGCCGGCCGCTAGAAGGCGGAGCGGAACTGCAGCAGCCCGATCAGCGCCATCACCGCGAGTACACAGCCGACGACCACGGCCGTCGACCCCCACGACGACCCCCGGCCCCGCACCGGGTCCGGGTCGGCGCGGAAGGGCGCCGGATCCGGCGGGTTCTCCCGCCAGCGGGCGGCGAGCATCCGCGCCCGGGCGGACGGCTCCTTGTGCTCGGCGGACTCCGCCCACCGAAGATCGAACTCCCGCTCCCAGTCGTCCTGTTCCGGCATCCCCGTGCAACCTCTCTCGTCCGTCAGGGTCAGGAGGGATGATCCCCCGAAAGAAGGAAGCCTGGGAAGCCGGAAAGGTTGCCGGCCGCTGGTCCGCCGTTGCCCGGCTACTGGTCCGCGGTGCGCCGCAGGCCCTCGGCGAAGGCCTGCGCCGCCGCGCGGTCCGCCCCGTCCGGCCGTCCCTTCCGGATCCCTCCGACCAGCCGGAAGGGCGCCCAGGTGTCGAAGCCACGGCATGAGAAGGTGTCCGTCACCTCGAAGCCCGTGGCGCTGAGCGCGCGGACGAGGGGGCGGGTGAAGGGGCGCGGGGGCAGCTCGGGCAGGCCGCTGGTGGCGAACACGAACGCCCGCCCCCGCGGCCCCGGCGGCAGGCGGGAGACGAAGCGGAGCAGGTCCGGGTGGAAGCGCTGCATGAAGATCCCGGAACCGAAGCCGACGAGGTCGTGGTCCGCCAAGTCCGCCGGGCGCACCTCCTGCGGCGCGGCCACGCGCGCCCCCAGGACCTCGGCCATGGTGTCGGCGATCCCCCGGGTGTTGCCGTGCGCCACCGACGTACAGATGATCAGGGCCTTCATGCCGCTGTACCTCCCGCGTGTTGCTGAACAGAGCCTTCACCGAACAGACCGGGCGGGAGCGGGGATCGTGACATCGCCGCGGGGCGGACGGGAAAAGCCCCCGGCCGGACTCCGTGGAGTTCGGAGCCTGCCGGGGGCTTGTGCGAGCGACGGCCGGGCGACGCCCGGCGCCTGTCACACGTCGAAGTACAGCTCGAACTCGTGCGGGTGCGGACGCAGCTGCAGCGGCGCGATCTCGTTGGTGCGCTTGAAGTCGATCCACGTCTCGATCAGGTCCGGCGTGAAGACGTCGCCCTGGAGGAGGAACTCGTGGTCGGCCTCGAGGGAGTCGAGAACGGCCGGGAGCGAGGTCGGGACCTGGGCGACGTTCGCGTGCTCCTCCGGAGCCAGCTCGTACAGGTCCTTGTCGATCGGCTCGGCCGGCTCGATCTTGTTCTTGATTCCGTCCAGGCCCGCGAGAAGCAGGGCGGAGAAGGCGAGGTACGGGTTGCCGGAGGAGTCGGGCGCGCGGAACTCGACGCGCTTGGCCTTCGGGTTGGAGCCCGTGATCGGGATACGCATGGCCGCGGAGCGGTTGCGCTGCGAGTACACCAGGTTGATCGGCGCCTCGAAGCCCGGCACCAGACGGTGGTACGAGTTCACCGTCGGGTTGGTGAAGGCCAGCAGCGACGGGGCGTGCTTGAGGATGCCGCCGATGTAGTAGCGGGCGGTGTCCGACAGGCCCGCGTAACCGGCCTCGTCGTAGAACAGCGGGTCGCCGTTGCTCCACAGCGACTGGTGCACGTGCATGCCCGAGCCGTTGTCACCGAAGATCGGCTTCGGCATGAAGGTCGCGGTCTTGCCGTTGCGCCAGGCCACGTTCTTCACGATGTACTTGAAGAGCTGCAGGTCGTCGGCGGCGGCGAGCAGGGTGTTGAACTTGTAGTTGATCTCCGCCTGGCCGGCGGTGCCCACCTCATGGTGCTGGCGCTCGACCTTCAGGCCGGACTTCTCCAGCTCCAGCGAGATCTCGGCGCGCAGGTCGGCGAAGTGGTCGACCGGGGCCACCGGGAAGTAGCCGCCCTTGTAGCGGACCTTGTAACCGCGGTTGTTCTCCACCGCACCGGTGTTCCAGGCGCCCGCCTCGGAGTCGATGTGGTAGAAGGACTCGTTCGCCGAGGTGGCGAAGCGCACGCTGTCGAAGACGTAGAACTCGGCCTCGGGACCGAAGTACGCGGTGTCCGCGATACCGGTCGACGCGAGGTACGCCTCGGCCTTCTTGGCCACGTTGCGCGGGTCACGGGAGTACTGCTCGCCCGTGATCGGGTCGTGGATGAAGAAGTTGATGTTGAGCGTCTTGTCCCGGCGGAACGGGTCGACCCGGGCCGTGGACAGGTCGGCGCGCAGCGCCATGTCGGACTCGTGGATGGCCTGGAAACCACGGATCGACGATCCGTCGAAGGCCAGTTCCTCGTCGGGGTCGAACGCCTCGACGGGCACCGTGAAGTGCTGCATGACGCCCGGCAGGTCGCAGAAGCGGACGTCGACGAACTTGACGTCCTCGTCCGCGATGAACTTCTTGGCCTCGTCGGCGTTCTGGAACATCCAGCTCCTCCTACTCCCGACCGTCCTCGCCGGGGTGGTAGATCGTTCGTGCGGCCAGTGCGGTGGCACACGCTGGTCTCGACCCTAGGGACGGGTGATTTCTCGGGCGTGACTCATTTGTTTCGCAGAAGTTAACCGGCCACGTGTCCACCGTAGCCCCGACACACCCCTCGGCACAGGGCCCGTCGCAGGGCGCAGTACCGTTGACGGGTGGACAACAGGCGTGCAATCGGATCGTGGCTCTCCGGGCCCCGCGAGGCCATGGAAGAGGCCGGTGCCGACTTCGGTTACCGGGGCGAGCAGCTCGGGCTGCCGCAGAGCGGGCCGAACTCGATCGCGCGGCCCGGCCGGCGCCTCGGCGCGCTCGCCGTGGACTGGGCGATGAGCGTCCTGATCGCATACGGCCTGATCACCAACGGCTACAGCCAGGCGACCAGCAACTGGGCCCTCGGCGTCTTCTTCGTCCTGAGCGTCCTGACCGTCGGCACGATCGGCTTCACCCCGGGCAAGCGGCTGTTCGGCCTCCGCGTCGTGTCCCTCGACACCGGCACCGTCAACCCGCTCCGCGCCCTGGTCCGCACGATCCTGCTGTGCCTCGCGATCCCGGCACTGGTCTGGGACCGCGACGGACGCGGCCTGCACGACCGACTGGCCAGGACCGTCGAAGTGCGGATCTGACGTCCCGTACGCATCTGACGGGGGCACCTGCACCCGGCAGCCGGAGCGGGGGCCGCCGCCGCGACAGCGGTCCGTTCGCCGTGCCTGGCGGCGAGGGGCATGGGCGCGGGAGCGATGCGGTTGCCCCTACCGGGCAGCGGTCGATTCTCTGGAGCGGTGGTAGCCGGCGCGGCGGTGATGCGGCCGCCCGACCCGGCGGCAGGGCCCGCTCGCCGGCGTCCCGGTAGCAGCCGGACCCCCGGTGATTCGGCAGCAGTCTTGTCACTCCTACCCGGCAGCGGCCGGGTCTTCGGGCGCCCGGCGGCGGTGGTCGTCGGCGTGGCGGTGATGCGGCCGCCCGACCCGGCGGCACCGGGGGGCCCGCGATCCGGCAGCGGCCCGTCCACTCGCAAAGCCGCAACAGCCTGTTCACCGCGCCCCGCGCCAATCCGTTCACCCGCCTCCTGCACGCGCACCCGGTATCCATCTCCGGTCACCGGTGCCCCCGCAACGGTCCGGTTGCCGCGTCCACGGGGCGGCGGCATAGTCGGTTGCGTGGCCGTGACCGCCCGGACACGGACGGTCGTCGGACCCGACGTCGCGGGACAGGTGGTGCACGGAATGACCGATGGCCAGGATGTGATGGCGGCCGGGGTGACCCCCGAGGAGTTCCGGGCCGCCATGGCGCGCTTTCCGTCGGGCGTGGTGGTGGTGACCGCCCGCTGCGAGGACGGTACCCCGCGCGGCTTCACGGCCAGTTCCTTCTGCTCGGTCTCGCTGGAACCGCCCCTGGTCCTGGTGTGCCTGTCGGACACGGCCGACTCGGCAGTGGTGTTCGCGGCGTGCGACCACTTCGCGGTGAGCGTGCTGGCCCCGGAGCACCAGCAGCTGGCGCTGCGCTTCGCCACCAAGGGCGTGGACAAGTTCTCCGACGGCCTGCTCCAGCAGAGCCCCGCCGGGCTGCCCACGGTGGGGCAGGCGCCCGTACAGCTGGACTGTGCCGCATACGCGCGTTACCCGGCCGGGGATCACATGATCCTGATCGGCCGGGTGACGGGGGTGCGGCTGGGCGAGGGATCGCCGATGGTCTACTGCGAGCGGGAGTTCCGGTCGCTGGACTGAGAGCCCGAAGCGGTGCGGAGCCTCAGCGGCCCTTCGGCATGCGCATGCCCTTGGGCATGGGGCCCTTCGGCAGCGGCATGTTGGACATGAGGTCACCCATCGCCCGGAGCCGGTCGTTGGTGGCCGTCACCTGGGGGCCGCTCAGCACACGCGGGAACTTCAGCATGGTCGTGCGCAGCTTCTTCAGCTCGACCTGGCCCTCGCCGTTGCCGACGATGACGTCGTGCACCGGGACGTCGGCCACGATGCGGTTCATCTTCTTCTTCTCGGCGGCCAGCAGGGACTTCACCCGGTTCGGGTTGCCCTCGGCCACCAGCACGATGCCGGCCTTGCCCACCGCGCGGTGCACCACGTCCTGGCTGCGGTTCATCGCCACCGCCGGCGTGGTCGTCCAGCCCCGGCCGACGTTGTCCAGCACCGCGGCCGCGGCGCCCGGCTGGCCCTCCATCTGGCCGAAGGCGGCGCGCTCGGCGCGTCGGCCGAACACGATCGCGGTCGCCAGCAGAGCGATCAGCAGGCCGAAGATGCCCAGGTAAACGGGGTGGCCGATCAGGAAGCCGATCGCGAGGAAGACGGCGAAGGTGCCGAGGCCGACGGCCCCGAGCACAAGGCCGATCTTCGTGTCGACCTTACGGGTCATCTTGTACGTGAGGGCGATCTGCTTCAGTCGCCCTGCGTTCGCGGCGTCCGCCGCGGTTTCCTTCCTCGCCATGCCACGAAGTCTACGTGGCCCCGGGAGCGCGGACGACGGCAGTGCCCGGCGTCGCCGGGGTCAGGAGCGGGCCGCGGCCTGCTCCAGGAAGCGCTGTGCCTCCACCCGGTCCTTGGCGCGGCGGCGGTCCTCCAGCACGGAGGTCCACGCGTTGCGGCGGGCGGTGCGCTGACCGCCGCTCATGAGCAGGGACTCGACGGCGCGCAGGGCGTCGGTGAACGTCGGGATGGCGGTGGCGCGTACGGGCGCGGGCGCGGCCTGCATGGTCGAAGTCCCCCCTCGGAGCGGCGGGTGGTGTACGGGGCGTGATACCAGAGTCACTGTTTGGTGTTACCAGGGCGTGTCCGACCGGTCAAACGCCAATGAAACCTTGATGCTGTGCGCCCGAACGATGACGCGGCCCTGACGGGCGCCCTCATCAGCGAGGACGGTCAGGACCGCGCGGACTCGGCCATTACTGGCCGGTAATAGCTTGTGCGTGAATTCACACGGCCTGGGTCGCGACGTAGGTGCCACGCTTCTCGACGGCCATCTGGTACAGCCGCCCGGCCCGGTACGAGGAGCGCACCAGCGGACCGGACATCACGCCGGAGAAGCCGATCTGCTCGGCCTCCTCCTTCAGCTCCACGAACTCCTGCGGCTTGACCCAGCGCTCGACGGGGTGGTGCCGGACGGAGGGGCGCAGGTACTGCGTGATGGTCACCAGCTCGCAACCGGCGTCGTGCAGCTGCCGGAGCGCCTCGCTGACCTCCTCGCGGGTCTCGCCCATGCCGAGGATCAGGTTCGACTTGGTCACGAGGCCGAAGTCGCGGGCGTCGGTGATGACCTTCAGGGAGCGCTCGTAGCGGAAGCCGGGGCGGATGCGCTTGAAGATGCGCGGGACCGTCTCGACGTTGTGCGCGAAGACCTCGGGGCGGGAGTCGAAGACCTCCGCCAGCTGCTCGGGGACGGCGTTGAAGTCGGGGGCCAGCAGCTCGACCTTCGTGCGGCCGCCCTCGCGGTCCGCCGTCTGGGCGTGGATCTGGCGCACCGTCTCGGCGTACAGCCAGGCGCCGCCGTCCTCCAGGTCGTCGCGGGCGACGCCGGTGATGGTGGCGTAGTTCAGGTCCATCGTGACGACGGACTCGCCCACGCGGCGCGGCTCGTCGCGGTCGAGGGCCTCGGGCTTGCCGGTGTCGATCTGGCAGAAGTCGCAGCGCCGGGTGCACTGGTCGCCGCCGATGAGGAAGGTCGCCTCGCGGTCCTCCCAGCACTCGTAGATGTTCGGGCAGCCGGCTTCCTGGCAGACCGTGTGCAGGCCCTCGCTCTTCACGAGGTTCTGCATCTTCGTGTACTCGGGACCCATTTTCGCCCGGGTCTTGATCCACTCGGGCTTGCGCTCGATGGGGGTCTGGCTATTGCGGACCTCCAGGCGCAGCATCTTGCGTCCGTCGGGTGCGACTGCGGACACGACCGGCTCCCTTAAGCTTTGATTCTTCGGCGCACACCAGGGTACGCCCGTGTTCTTTGCGCCCTGCCGGGGAGATCAACCTCGCGCTCGCAGGGCGCATTCCCCCAGGGCGGGGCGGGACGGCTCAGGCGGTGGCCTTCTCGATCAGCCGCGGCTTCAGCTCCGCGTTCTCCAGGACGTCCTTCAGGTGCTTCTCCACCACCGGCAGGACCTCCCCGATGGTGACGTCCCGGCCCAGCTCGGCGGCGAGGGAGGCCACTCCCGCGTCCCGGATGCCGCACGGGATGATCCGGTCGAACCACTTGTTGTCGGGGTTCACGTTGAGGGCGAAGCCGTGCATCGTCACGCCCTTGGCGACCCGGATGCCGATCGCGGCTATCTTGCGGTCCTCGCGGCGCTGGCCGGCGTTGGAGGGCGCGTACTGCGGGCCGTTGAGCCGCGGGTCGAACTCCTCGTCGTGCAGCCGGGGGTCGAAGTCCAGGGCCAGCCCGCCGAGCGCCGGCCGCTGCTCGACCGGGTCGCCGAGCACCCACACTCCGCTGCGCCCCTCGACCCGGGTCGTCTCCAGGCCGAACTCGGCGCAGGTGCGGATCAGGGCCTCCTCCAGTCGCCGCACGTGCGCGACGACGTCCACCGGGCGCGGCAGCTTCTGGATCGGGTAGCCCACCAGCTGGCCCGGGCCGTGCCAGGTGATCTTGCCGCCGCGGTCCACGTCGATGACCGGGGTGCCGTCCAGCGGGCGCTCGCTGTCCTCGGTGCGCCGGCCGGCGGTGTACACCGGGGGGTGCTCCAGGAGGATCACGGTGTCCGGGACCTCGTCGGCGAACCGGGCCGCGTGCACCCGGCGCTGCTCGTCCCACGCCTCCTGGTAATCGACGGCATCCGCACCGAATCCCATGCGGACGAACCGCAACTCACTCACGGCAAGCGCCTCCCTCAGCGACGACCGGGCTATCGGCCGAGCGACCGGTGTGTCAGGCACGTAACGCGCCCACGCCACTGTACGTCCGACCGGTCCACGTCAGCCCTACGGGCTTTTCTCACACGATCGGATGAATGCCTGGCGGAAGGTGCGATCGCCTGCTCACTCTCCGCTACATTCGCGCCGTTCACGAGGCCATAAGGGCTGCTCAACGGCAAACCGGGCACTTCGTCGCCCGGAAGGCAGGAGACCGCACCGCAGATGACGGACCGACCCGCGCAGCGCACCCCCAACCGCCAGCTCGCCGCGCTCATCGCAGAGGCGGGGTTCTCCAACGCGGGTCTGGCCCGTCGCGTCGACCAGCTCGGCCTGGAGCACGGGCTGGACCTGAGATACGACAAGACCTCGGTCACCCGCTGGCTGCGCGGACAGCAGCCCCGGGGCACCACCCCCGCCCTGATCGCCGAGGTGTTCACACGCCGGCTCGGGCGCCGGCTCACCGCCCAGGACCTCGGTCTCGACGCCTGCGCGCCGGTGTACGCCGGGCTGGAGTTCGCGGCCACCCCGGGGGAGGCCGTCGACATCGTCAGCGGGCTGTGGCGCAAGGACTCCGGCAGCCACGCCGAGCTGCGCAAGATCGCCTTCACCCCGGCCGGGCTCGTCGTGCCCAGCCGGGACTGGCTGATCGGCAAGGCCGACGACAAGGTGGCCCGGGACCCGGCGCCCCGGGTGCCCGCGCAGGGCCGCCAGGGGCCGGTCAAGCCCCTCGTGCTCGCCCCGCCCCGCGCGCGCGGGCACGCCGAGCGCGCTCACGGTCACAAGGTCAGCGGCGGTGACATCGCCGCGCTCCGCTCCGTGGGCGAGCTGTTCCGCACCCTCGACGACCGCTTCGGCGGCGGCCACGCCCGCCAGGCCCTCGTGCGCTACCTGGAGCACGAGTGCGAGCCGATGCTCCGCGGCACCTACGACGAGCAGACCGGCCGCCGGCTGTTCGGCGCCGCCGCCGACCTCACCCGCCTCGCGGGCTGGACGTCGTACGACATCGCCGCGCACGGGCTCGCCCAGCGCTACTTCGTGCAGGCGCTGCGGCTCGCGCAGGCGGCCGGCGACCGCTCGTACGGCTCCTACGTCCTGGTCACCATGAGCCGCCAGGCCGTCTATCTCGGACACGGCAGGGAGGCCGTGCAGCTGGCCCGCGTCGCCCAGCAGGGGGTCGGCACCGGCGCACCGCCCGTCGTGCAGGCGCTGCTGCACGCCTCCGAGGCGCGGGCGCACGGCGTGCTGGGCGAGGTGCGGGCGTGCACCGCGGCGCTGGTCCGGGCCGAGCGCGCCCTGGAGGCGGCCCGGCCCGGGGACGACGTGCCGTACTGGGCCACGTTCTTCGACGAGGCACAGCTCGCCGACGAGTTCGGGCACTGCCACCGGGATCTGCAGCAGTTCCGGGCCGCCGCCCAGCACGCCGAACGCTCGCTGCAGCTGCGCGCCCCCTCCTTCGCCCGCAGCCGCCTCTTCTGCCGGATCGTCCTCGCAACGGCCCGCCTCGGCCTCGGCGAACTCGACCAGGCCTGCGCGCTCGCCGCGGAGGCCGCGGGCGCGGCGGCGGAGATGCGCAGCGCTCGCGCGATCGAGTACGTGCGTGACTTCGAGCGGCGCCTGGAGCCCTACAAGGACGCGGCGCCGGCGCGGGGCTACCGGGAGAAGGTGGCGGCGCTGGGCTGACCGGCAGGAGGCACCGCCGGGCCGGCGGTGCCTCCTGACCCGCGAGGAGAACGGCGGGCGCCTGGCGTCCGCAGGACCGGCGCGTGGCCGGGGCGGCGGTGACCGGCCGGCGCCCTGGGCAGGGTCAGGAGCCGGTTTCTGCCGCCCTTGGCCGTGTGGGTGGGTGGGGCCGTGCTGTGCCGGTCGGGGGCGGCTGGGGTTCGGCACCGGGTGTGTGCGTGGCAGACGAGTCGCGGGGCGTCGGCGGGTGGCCGGTGCGGTGGTGGCCGCCGGTGCCGCATTCGCCGTGCCCCGGGCGGGGGGCGGCCTACGCCGCCCTCGGCAGCGTCGGGGCGGGGTCCGCGCTGTGCATCGAGCCCGCTGCCCCCAGATCGGCCAGGACGGCGGACGCCGCCCGGTGGGCCGAGTGCAGGGCGCCCTGGACCGTGCTGGTGTCGCGGTGGTCGCCGCAGACGTAGAGGCCGGCCAGGAGGCGCACCGGGCGGCGCAGGTCGTGCGGGGGGCGCATGGCCGGGATGGCCTGCGGTGTGTGGTGCACGGCCAGCGTCTCCCAGCGGCGCGTCGAGGTGCCGTAGAGCCGGGAGAGATGGATGCGCACGGCGGTGTCCACGCCCTCGGGCGGGCGGCCGAGGACGGTCGAGGAGATCAGGACGCGGCCGACCGGCGCCCGGCTCGGGTCCACGTTGCTGACGACCGCCGTGTGCGCCACCGGCCCGCCCCGGTCGGCGTCCAGCAGGAGCGAGGTGCCGGTGGCGAAGCCGGCCGCCGGGTCGTCGGTGGTGTGGTGGACCACGGTCACCGGGTGGAAGTCCGGCACCCGCAGGCCCGGCAGCAGCTCCGCCGCGGCCCGCGCGTCCGTCGCCAGCAGCACCGCCCGGCAGCGGATCTCGCCGTGCTCGGCGGTGGTCACCGAAGTGGTGCACACCGAGGTCACGCGGACGCCGGTGCGCACGGTGCCCGGTGGCAGCGCCCGGGCCAGCAGCTCCGGCAGCACGTCCGCGCCGCCCTCCGGCACGCACAGCCGCCCGCTCGCGAAGGCGCGCAGCGCGAGGTCGGCGCACCGGCTGGAGGTGGTCAGCTCCGGATCACACAGGAGCGCGGCGAGCAGGGGACGCAGGAAGCCGTCGATGGTGCGCGCCGGGACCCCGCGCCGGGCGAGGGCCTGGGCGGCGGGCATCTCGGGGCGGGCCAGGACGCGTTCGATGGGGGTGGTGGCGATCCGGCCGAGCGCGGCGCCCAGCCGGGCCTGGTCCACAGCGCCGCCCACCGGCGCGCCGGTCCGCCCGGGAACGGCCGCCGTACCCCTGGGCGCGCTCGCCAGGGCACGCACCACATGGAGTGCGCCCCGTGCGCCCCTTGCGCTCCCTCCGGCCGCCGGAGCGCCCGCGCGCTGGGTGCGGCCGTCGCGGTGCAGCAGCACGCCGGGCGCGAAGGTGCGCAGGACCAGGGAGTCCAGGCCCGGGCTCAAACGGAGTTCGGGATAGGACGTGGACAGCAGCTGTCCGATGCGGTCGAGCCGGAAACCGTCGACCTTCTCGGTCGACATGCGGCCGCCCACGTAAGGGGCGGCCTCCAGGACTGCGGTCGTTACTCCTGCGCTGGTGAGCCGGTGAGCCGCCGAGAGGCCGGCGATTCCGGCTCCCACGATGACGACGTCCACCTGGTACGCGGGCTCAAGCACGAGGCCCCTCCTGTGGTTGCGCGGCCGGTGGAGACGTCATGCCCCCAACAGGCTCCGGGGATACCCGAGTTCGGGTCGAGGTTAGGGCCGTGATCGGTCATAAGCAGTCGCGCATCAACAGGGCACGGTCGCATGGAGGTCGCATACGGTCACATGCGTTCGCCGGTCTCCCACGGCCTGCTCAGCTCGCGGCGCGGATCGCCTCGTCGATGCCCGGGAACGCGAACCGGAACCCCGACTCCGACAGCCGCCTCGGCAGCACCCGCTGACTGCCCAGCACATCCCCGGCCAGCTCGCCCAGCACCGCCCGCAGCACCGGCGCCGGGACCGCGAAGGGCGCCGGGCGGTGCAGGACCCGCGCCATCGCCGCCGTGACCTCACGGTTCGTCAGCGGCTCGGGAGCGGTCAGGTTGACCGGCCCGGACAGCGCCTCGGTGTCGATGAGATGCCGGATCGCCCCGACCTCGTCGTGCAGCGCGATGTACGACCAGTACTGCCGCCCGTCGCCCAGCCGCCCGCCCAGCCCCGCCCGGAACAGCGGGAACAGCCGCCCCCAGGCGCCGCCGTGGGCCACCACCAGCCCCGTGCGCGCGAACACCGTGCGCACCCCCGCCTCCTGCGCGGGCGCCGCCGCCTCCTCCCACTCCACGCACAGCGCGGGCAGGAACCCCTCGCCCGGCGGCGCCTCCTCGTCCACCGCCCGGTCGCCGGTGTCGCCGTAGAAGCCGATCGCGCTGCCGCTGACGAAGACCCGCGGCGGCTCGGGCAGCGCGGCCACCGCCTCCGCCAGCGCGGCCGTGCCCAGCACCCGGCTGTCCCGCAGCAGCCGCTTGTACGCCGCCGTCCAGCGCCGGTCGCCGATCCCGGCCCCGGCGAGATTGACCACCGCCGTACAGCCGGTCAGTCCTGCCGCGTCCACATACTGCCCCTCCGGGTCCCAGCACACCTCGCCCGGCCCCGCCGCGGCCCGGCGCACCAGCCGTACGACCTCGTGTCCGTCCGCCGTCAGGGACCGCACCAGCGCGCTGCCGATCAGCCCCGACGCACCCGCCACCGCCACCCGCATACGTTCCTTCGCTTCCATGGCCCCAGCATGCCCGCGCGAAAGCCCCGCGAGGCGCTCCGGCCGCGCGCCGTAGGGTGATCGTCATGCCCGAGCCGTACACGCCGCACCAGCCGTCCATACGCCTCGCCGTGGCCGACGACGAGGAGGGCCTCGCGCTCCTCGACCGCGCCACCTGGTCCACGCTGCACGCCGTCTCGCCCCCGCCCGAGGGGCCGTTCTTCGACGAGCGCCACCCGCCGCAGGACTATCTGGTCGCCGAGGCCGGCGGCCGGATCGTCGGCTACATCCGCCTCGCCCGCCCGACCCCGCTCGCCTCCAACGCGCACGTCCTGCAGATCCAGGGCCTCGCCGTCGCCGACGCGGCACGCGGTCAGGGCGTCGGGCGGGCGCTGATCCGGGCCGCCGTCGAGGAGGCGCGCGGCCGCGGCGCCCGCCGGCTGAGCCTGCGCGTGCTCGGGCACAACGCCCCGGCCCGCGCGCTGTACACGTCCGAGGGCTTCGCCGTCGAGGGCGTGCAGCCGGAGGAGTTCCTCCTCGACGGCGTCTACGTCGACGACGTGCTCATGGGCCGCAGGCTCTGACGGGTGTGACGGTCAGGAACTGACCAGCTGGCCGGTGTCCACCGGGGACGTCGCCGTGGCCGCCCGGTGGGCGTCGGCCGCCACCTCGGCCGCCGTCAGCGCGTACCCCGTCTCGGCGTCCGAGGTGGAGCGGGCGAAGACCACACCGAAGACCCTGCCGTCCGTGGTCAGCAGCGGGCCGCCGGAGTTGCCCGGCCGGACCGTGGAGCGGATCGAGTAGATGTCCCGGGTGACCGTGCGGTCGTTGTAGATGTTCTGCCCCGTCGCGTTCACCCGGCTCGCCACCGTCGCCGCCTGGAGGTTCAGGCCGCCGTCCTGCGGATAGCCCGCGACCACCGCCGAGTCGCCGCGGGCCGCGTTCGTGTCGAAGCGCAGCACCGGGGCGCGCAGGCCCGGCACGTACAGCACGGCCACGTCCCGGTCCGGGTCGAAGAGGACCACCCGCGCGTCGTACGACCGGCCGATCCCGCCGATCCGCACGCTCGGGTGGTCGATGCCGGCCACCACGTGCGCGTTGGTCATCACGTGCTGCGAGGCGTAGACGAAACCGCTGCCCTCGCGGCCCTCGTTGCCCGAGACGCCCTCGATCTTCACCGTGCTCAGCTTCGCCGCGCTGGTCGCGGCCGACGTCACGCTGTCCCCGGACGGCCGGGCCACCTGGGCCGTCGACTCGTTCTCGAACGGGTTGAAGACCTGCGGGAAGCCCGCCTCGGTCAGCGCCGAGGTCGCCCGCGAGAACCACACGGGCGTCGTCTGGGGCATCGCCTGCTGCACCGCGCCCAGCAGCGTCGAGTTCCGTATCGCCGTGTTCAGCGTCTGCGACGGGGCCGCGCCCAGGACGCTCGCCGCGACCCAGGCCACGATCAGCACCGCGACGGAGTTGGCCGCCGCGCCGCCTATCCCGTCCGCCACCCGCAGCGGGCCGCGGTCCAGCTCCCCGCGCAGCCGCAGCGCGAGCCGGCCCGCCAGCTCGTGCCCCACCACCGCGGGCACCAGCACCGTGACCACGGCGAGCACCGTCGCCGCCGCCGTACCGCGCGCCACCAGGCCCGTGACCCACGGCAGCACCCACACGCCGACGACGGCCCCGCCGACGAACCCCGCCAGCGAGACACAGCCGGCCACCAGCCCGCGGCGGTAGCCGGACACCGCGTAGACGAGGATCACCAGCACAAGCACCAGGTCGAGCAGGTCCACGGAGCCGCCTTTCTCTCGGACCCCTCAGTACGGACGGGACGGGCCCGTTTGATCAGTCACCCACAGATGAACGGCCACCGCTCGGCGAACCGGCCACGTATGCGTGTACCTCCAGAAACGTCCTGGACCAGGACGATGGTTCCACCGGGTGGCACAGCGCACATCGCGGGCGCGGCGCGTTGCCTTGAGAGTGGGATCATGCGTGCTGTCCGAATACCACTGAGAAGGTCACCGGGAACGCCGGGAACACCGGGGCGGACGGGGGCGCCGCCCGGGCCGGCGCGGACGCCCGGGGGCACTGGGCCGACCGGGGTACGGCGGCGGGGCTGGGCGGTGCGCGTTCCCGGGCCGGTGCTGTGGCTGGTCGGCGGGCTGCCCGGGGTCTGCGCCCTGCTGGCGGTCGTGCTGTTCGCCCACGGCGTCGACGGGCTCGCGACCGTACGCCTGGAGCGGCACGGCGCGGCACCGGCCACGCCGGCCTACCGCGCCGCCCGCCCGGCCATCGTGCCCCGCTCCGTCTGGCTGGGCCGCGCCGCCGGCCCCCAGCCGCCCCCGCGCTACGACGACAAGGTGGTCGCCGTCTTCCTGCACCACACCGACTCGCCGAGCACCTACGACTGCGCGGACGCGCCCCGCATCATCCAGCACCTCTACGCCGGCCAGCGGGGCGACCGCCACTGGGACGACATCGGCTACAACTTCCTCGTCGACCGCTGCGGCACCATCTACGAGGGCCGCGCCGGAGGCGTCGACCAGGCCGTCACCGGCGCGCACACGCTGGGCTTCAACCACCGCACCGCCGGCATCGCGGCGCTCGGCACCTTCACGGCGGGCGCCGCGGTGCCCCGGGCCATGACCGACGCGATCGCCGCCCTGGCCGCCTGGAAACTCGGCCTCGCCGGGGTGGACCCGCGCGCCAGCACCCAGCTGCTCTCCAGCAGCAGCGACAGCCGTTACCGGGCGGGCGCCAAGGCCGTCCTCCCCGCCCTGGCCGGCCACGACGCCGGCTACATGACCAGCTGCCCCGGCGCCGCCCTCACCGCCCGCCTCCCCGAGATCCGCGAAAAGGCCGCCCGCCTCCAGGGCCGCCCCGCCGCGATACCGCTCGCGGGGCACCCGAGGCCCCCGGCGCACCCGAGGCCCCCGGCGCACCCGGTGGCCCCGGCGCATACGCCGACCCCGCGCACGCCCTCCCCGTCCCCCGCGTCGTCCACAGCGACGCCATAGCCGCCGCGCAGGCTTCTCAGAGTCCGGCGTCCTACCGTCGGGGGCGACAACGGGCATGAGGGCGGGGTTGACGATGAGCGGTCGTACGCGACAGCGGGAGCGGCACACCGGGGGCGCCCGGCGGTCCGCGCAGGAATCACTGTGGGGCCGGGCGGTGCGCAGCCCGTGGACCGTGCTCTGCGTCGTCGCCGCGGTCGTCGTCGGCCCGGCGGCGGGCACGGCGTCCGCGCTCGACCGGGCCAACGCCGCGCCGCCGCTGCACGTCCCGTCCCACGAGGGCGCCAAGTCCCTTGCGTGACAAGGAAGTCGGGCCAAAACCCGGCTTGTTCGCGACGTGGCGCGACGGGCGCGTAGGGCCTACCCTTTCAGGGCAAAAGTGGGGCAGGAGTGTGTGACCGGCGGTCGGTTCGAGCCGTGCACTGGCCACTCCCGCCGTCCTCCTGCGGGCGTCCGCACGCGTGCGATACGGTGCGTGCGGACCGGCGAAAACCGGTCCCGGTTCGGCCTCGGCTTCGGGGTCCTGGTCCCGGGGCTCCGCCCGGCCGCCGGTGCCGTCCGTGCCGCCGGTGTCGCCGGGGCCGGCGTCCCGGGCGTCGCGCTGCCCGGTGGGTCCCGGCTGCCGCGCGGCCGGGGGCGAAGCGGGGTCCGGCACGGGCGTGCCGGGGCGGGGGGCGCCGTTGCCCGCCCGCAACTGCCGTATCCAGGTGAGCACACCCGCCACGGGCCCTCTCCGATCTCTGCCCGACTGTCTCCAGTCCGGTGGGAACTGCTAGGACGGGTACTGGCCCAGCACCTCGTCGATGAACGCGATCGCCTCGTCCCCGCAGACCGCCTCCTTGCGGGACTCCTCGAACCTCGCCAGGTACTCGACGACCGCGCTCTGGTCGTCCCGCGTGGTCAGCGCGCCGTTCGGGCCCTCCACGAACAGCGCGTCGTCGCCGTCCCGGAAGGTCAGCGCGATCGCGCCCGTACGCAGCACCGGGTACGCGCCCCGGGCGAAGGGGACGACGCTCAGCTCCACGTGCGGCAGCGCGGCGTCGGACTTCAGCCGGGCCAGCTGCTCCCGCATCGTGGCCGCCCCGCCGACCGCACGGCGCAGCGTCCCCTCGTCGAGCAGGAACCGCAGCCGGGGCTCGGCCGCGTCCCGCAGCAGCCGCCGCTGCCGCTCGGCCCGCAGCCGTACGATCGCGTCGATCCGCTCCGGCGACCGGTCGCCCAGCAGCGCGCGGGTGTACGCCTCGGTCTGCAGCAGACCGGGGACGAGCGTCGGGTCGAAGGCGGACAGCTCGTTCGCCGCGCCCTCCAGCCCGAGGAACACCGCGAACTGTGGGGTCACCGCGTCCCGGAACCCGTGCCACCACGGCGGCCGGCGGCTCTCCCGGGTGGCCCGCTCAAGGTCACGGCGGATGGTCTCGTCCGTGACGCCGTACAGATCGAGGAGCGCGCGCAGGTCGGTCACGGACACGCCGACCGCGCCCCCCTCGATCCGGATGACCTTGGAGGGTGACCAGGAGAGGTGCTCGGCCACCTCGGGCTGGCTCAGGCGTGCGTCATTGCGGAAGGTGCGCAGGGCGAGCCGCACCCTGCGCCGCTCCACAGCCGGATCTGTCGATGTCATCTCCTCGCGGTCCCGATTCTTTGTCGAGGGTGACGGGGAGCTGCCACCTGGCAGACTGCCACCTGGCCGCTCCGCAGAATGGCGCTCAGCCTACCTCCGGCGCACACCGAACGCGGCACACGCCCCGTCCGCGCGCTTTCTGGCGGTGTGTCCGGTGGGACAGGAGAGGAAGAGGCAACGGCAGAAGGCCAGTTCAGAGGGGGACCCGGGGACCGCGACAGATGCCAGGGAACATTTTCGGTCGAATTCCGGGGCGGAATCAGCCCTTGAAGCGATCCCAGAGTTTGGGATAGCGCTCCGCCAGGACAGCTTCGTTCTCGAAGTCGATCGACGTGCCTTCCGGCTCGGCGGGCGCCGGGGCGATGCCCAGGTCGGGGGCGACCGTACCGGTCAGCTGTTCGTACGCCTCGTCCGCCGCGTAGCCCAGTTCCTCGCCGTCGCCGTCGATCTCCTCGTCGAACTCGCCGAGCAGATCGGCCAGCGAGTCCGGGTCGTGCAGGCCGCCCTCGTACACCTCCCGGCCCTGGCCGATCAGCCAGCACCGGAAGAAGTCGAACGCGTCGTCGCTGGCCCCGTCCAACAGCACCCAGGCGGCGCCCCACAGGTCCCAGCGGTAGGCGCGGTTGTAGCGGGCCTCGAAGTGACGGGCGAAGTCCAGCACCGTGTCCGGCTCCAGCTGGAGCAGCCGGTCCACCAGCAGGTCGGCCTGCTCCTCGGGGTCGCCCTCGGCGGCCTCACGGGCGGCGTCGATCAGCTCCCAGAACTCCGTCTCGTCCATCACGGCACCAGCATCGGGCCTCGACCGGTGCGACGCACGCGGAGTGCGCCGGAGTGCGGCGGATCGTTATCCGGCGGCCCCCTGGCCGTAGCGCGCGGCCGACCGCGCCGCGTCCGCCGCGAAGCGGGCCCGCAGGGTCGCCGGTGCCAGTACCTCGGCCTCCGCGCCGAGCGCCGTCAGCTGGTCGTACGCGACCTCCTCGGACTCCACCGGCACCGTCACCGTCACCCACCCCTCCCCGTCCGGCTCCCCCTGCTCCTTCAGCGCCTCCCGCGCGGACACCGGTTCCACGGCGTACCGCAGCCGGCGCACCCCCTGCGGGGAGAGCCGTACGACCACCTCGGCGCGCAGGATCGACCGCGCGAACCGCTCGGCCTGCGCGGCCCAGTAGGCCGGCAGGTCGAAGCCCGCGTCCCGGGTGAACCGCTCGGCCAGCGCCTCCACGTCCCCGAACCGGTCCAGCCGGTATGTCCGGAAAGCACCGTCGTCGGCCACCCGGGCGCACAGATACCAGACGCCCGCTTTCAGCACGAGGCCGTACGGTTCCAGCTCCCGCTCGACCGTGGTCTGCCCGCGCCGGTAGAGCGCGCGGACGCGCCGGTCGTCCCACACCGCCTCCGCGACGGCGGGCAGCGGCGCGGGCGTCTCCGGCTCCCGGAACCAGGCCGGCGCGTCCAGATGGAAGCGCTGGGCCGCGCTGTCCGGGGCGTCCCGCAGGGAGGGCAGCAGGGCGGCCGACACCTTCAGCCGGGCGGCGCAGGCGGCGTCCGCCAGGCCCATCTCGCGCAGCGCCCCCGGCACCCCGCTCAGGAACAGCGCCTCGGCCTCCGTTCTCGCCAGCCCCGTCAGGCGGGTGCGGTAGCCGCCGACCAGCCGGTACCCACCGGCCCGCCCCCGGTCGGCGTACACCGGCACCCCCGCCTCCGACAGCGCCTGCGCGTCCCGGGTGACCGTCCGCTCCGAGACCTCCAGCTCCCGCGCGAGCTCGGCCGCGGTCATGGCGGGCCGGGACTGGAGCAGCAACACCATCTTGATCAGCCGGGCAGCGCGCATGGGCCCATCATGCCGGGGGCCGCTGACAAACAGCGGACACAGACGAAGAAGGGGTACGGCGGCTGCCGTACCCCTTCCCGCACGCGCGGTGCCTACAGCCCGTACTTCTCCCGGGCCTCCTTGACCGCCGTGGCCTTCACCTCACCGCGCCGGGCGAGCTGGGCCAGGGCCGCGACGACGATCGACCGGGCGTCGACGCCGAAGTGGCGGCGGGCGGCGGCGCGGGTGTCCGACAGACCGAAGCCGTCGGCGCCCAGCGAGCTGTAGTCCTGCTCCACCCACTGCGCGATCTGGTCCGGGACCTGGCGCATGTAGTCGGAGACGGCCAGCACCGGACCCTCGGCACCCTGGAGCGCCTGGCGGACGTACGGCACGCGCTCCTCGCCGCGCAGGAGGGCCGCGTCGGCCTCCATCGCGTCGCGGCGCAGCTCGGTCCAGGAGGTCGCGGACCACACGTCGGCGGCCACACCCCACTCCTCGGCGAGCAGCTTCTGCGCCTCGAGGGCCCAGTGGATCGCCGTACCCGAACCCAGCAGCTGGATGCGCGGGGCGTTGGCCACCGGGGACAGCCCGGCCGACTCCGCCGTGTTGAAGCGGTACAGACCCTTGACGATGCCCTCGTCGATGCCGAGGCCCTGCGGCTTCGCCGGCTGCGGCAGCGGCTCGTTGTAGACCGTCAGGTAGTAGAAGACGTTCTGGTCCTCGCCCGGCTTGGCCTCGCCGTACATCCGGCGCAGACCCTCACGGACGATCACCGCGATCTCGTAGGCGAACGCGGGGTCGTACGACAGGGCGGCCGGGTTGGTCGCGGCGATCACCGGGGAGTGGCCGTCGGCGTGCTGCAGGCCCTCGCCCGTCAGGGTCGTACGGCCCGCCGTCGCGCCGACGAGGAAGCCGCGGCCGAGCTGGTCGCCGAGCTGCCACATCTGGTCGGCGGTGCGCTGCCAGCCGAACATCGAGTAGAAGATGTAGAACGGGATCATCGCCTCGCCGTGCGTCGCGTACGCGGTGGACGCGGCGATGAAGTCGGCCATCGAACCGGCCTCGGTGATCCCCTCGTTGAGGATCTGGCCGTTCTGGGCCTCCTTGTAGTACATCAGCTGGTCGCGGTCGACCGGCTCGTACGTCTGGCCCTTGGGGGAGTAGATGCCCAGGGACGGGAAGAGGCTCTCCATGCCGAAGGTGCGGGCCTCGTCCGGGACGATCGGCACCCAGCGCCTGCCCGTCTCCTTGTCGCGGACCAGGTCCTTGACCAGGCGGACGAAGGCCATGGTGGTGGCCACGTTCTGCGTGCCGGAGCCCTTGTCGAAGGAGGCGAAGGCCTTCTCGGCCGGGGCCGGCAGCGGGGCGAGCGCGTGCGTGCGGCGGGCCGGGGCCGGGCCGCCGAGGGCCGCCCGGCGCTCCTGGAGGTAGCGGACCTCGGGCGAGTCGGCGCCCGGGTGGCCGTAGGGCACCACCCCGTCGACGAAGTCGCTGTCCTTGATCGGCAGCTCGAGCAGGTCGCGCATCGTCTTGAACTCGTCCACCGAGAGCTTCTTCATCTGGTGGTTGGCGTTCTTCGACGCGAAGCCCTCGCCGAGGGTGTGGCCCTTGACCGTCTGGGCCAGGATCACGGTCGGCGCGCCCTTGTGCTCGACGGCGGCCTTGTACGCGGCGTAGACCTTGCGGGCCTCGTGACCGCCGCGCGAGAGGTGGAAGCACTCCAGGATCTTGTCGTCGCTCAGCAGCTTCGCCATCTCGGCGAGCGCCGGGTCCTTGCCGAAGAAGTCCTCGCGGATGTAGGCGGCGTCGCGGGTCTGGTACGTCTGGACCTGCGCGTCCGGCACCTCGCGCAGCCGGCGTACGAGCGCGCCGGTGGTGTCGAGCGCGAACAGCTCGTCCCACGCCGTGCCCCACAGGGTCTTGACGACGTTCCAGCCGGCGCCGCGGAACTGGGCCTCCAGCTCCTGCACGATCTTGAAGTTGGCGCGGACCGGACCGTCGAGGCGCTGCAGGTTGCAGTTGATGACGAAGGTGAGGTTGTCCAGCTCCTCACGGGCGGCGAGCGCGAGGGCCGCCGTCGACTCCGGCTCGTCCATCTCGCCGTCGCCGAGGAACGCCCACACGTGCGAGGACGAGACGTCCTTGATGCCGCGGCTGGTGAGGTAGCGGTTGAAGCGTGCCTGGTAGATGGCGGAGAGCGGGCCGAGGCCCATCGACACCGTCGGGAACTCCCACAGCCAGGGCAGGCGGCGCGGGTGCGGGTACGACGGCAGGCCGCTGCCGCCGGCCTCCTGGCGGAAGTTGTCCAGGTGCGCCTCGGTCAGGCGGCCGTCGAGGAAGGCGCGGGCGTAGATGCCGGGGGAGGCGTGGCCCTGGATGTACAGCTGGTCGCCGGAGCCGTCGCCCTCCTTGCCCTTGAAGAAGTGGTTGAAGCCGGTCTCGTACAGCCACGCGGCGGAGGCGAAGGTGGCGATGTGGCCGCCGACGCCGTGCTTGGCGCCGCGGGTCACCATGGCCGCCGCGTTCCAGCGGTTCCAGGCGGTGATCCGGGCCTCCATCTCCGGGTCGCCGGGCATGGCCGGCTCGGCGGAGGTGGGGATGGTGTTGACGTAGTCCGTCTCGAGGAGCTTCGGCAGCGCGATGCCGCCCGCCTCGGCGCGCTCCAGCGTGCGCCGCATCAGGTACGCGGCACGGTGCGGCCCGGCCTCCCTGGCGACGGCGTCGAGGGAGGCCTGCCACTCGGCGGTCTCCTCGGGGTCGCGGTCGGGGAGCTGGTCGAGCGCGCTCGGCTGGATGGCGTTGGGGTCGGTCATGTCGCCGCCTTCCTCAGTCGAAGGGGGGTTCCCTCATCGGTGTAAGGGTTCGGGGGTGCCCTAGGTCTTTGGCAGGACAGGGCTAGGACTTCGGTGGAAGTCCGTCGGCGACTGTAACTCCCTGATCGATGATCGATCAAAGGGTTGAGGGGCAAAACTTCTCGAATCCGAGAAAGTCGGCACCCGGTGCCTTCGCGGATGGCACCCGGTGACGGGAATTCGCCTTGTTTTCGCAGGTGAGGCGCCGTTTGAGCGAGGGCATGCTCGCCTGAACCAGGTGCGGGGCGGGCGGTCAGGCCCTCGGTGCGCAGCCCAGGACGTGCGCCTTCACGATCTCCGCGATGCGCGAATCCCGCCGCTTGAACGCGGCGACCAGCTCGTCGTGCTCCTCCGCGTACGACTGCTGGACCGTGCCCAGCCAGCGGATGGACAGCGCCGTGAAGACCTCGATGCCGAGGCCTTCCCAGGTGTGCAGCAGCACCGAGTTGTCCGCCGCGCGGACCAGCTCGCGGTGGAAGCCCACGGTGTGGCGTACCTGGGCGGTGCCGTCGGCGTCCCGGTCGGCCTCGTACAGGGCCAGGACGTGCGGCTCCAGGGCCGAGCAGTCCTCGGCGAGGCGCTCGGCGGCCAGCTCCGCCGCGATGGCCTCCAGGCCGGCGCGGACGGGGTAGCTCTCCTCCAGGTCGGCCGCGGTCAGGTTGCGGACGCGTACGCCCTTGTTCGGCGCGGACTCGATCAGGCGCAGCGACTCCAGCTCGCGCAGCGCCTCGCGGACCGGGGTCTGGCTGACCTCCAGCTCGGTCGCGATCCGCCGCTCCACGATGCGCTCGCCCGGCTGCCAGCGCCCGCTCACGATCCCCTCCACGATGTGCTCGCGGATCTGTTCGCGCAGCGAGTGGACGACGGGCGCGGTCATGGAGGGCTCCTTAGGGAGGGCTGACGTTTAGACAATAAGGCCGCATCGCTCCAGGGGAGTGGCTGTGGGGGCGCTTTGACGCAGGTGAGACGAGGCTTACACGGTGAGTGTGCCGACGAACACGAACACCCCGCCCGGAAGGCTCCGGACGGGGTGCCGTACTGCCTGATCAGGCCAGGGAGGTCACAGGCCCAGTTCGACCTCGAACTCGCCCGCCTCCAGGATCGCCTTGACCGCCGTCAGGTAACGGGCCGCGTCGGCGCCGTCGACCAGGCGGTGGTCGTAGGAGAGGGTCAGGTAGGTCATGTCGCGGACGCCGATGACCGTGCCCTCCTCGGTCTCGATGACGGCCGGACGCTTGACCGTGGCACCGATGCCGAGGATCGCGACCTGGCCCGGCGGCACGATGATCGTGTCGAACAGCGCGCCACGCGAACCGGTGTTGGAGATGGTGAAGGTCGCGCCGGACAGCTCGTCCGGGGTGATCTTGCTGGCGCGGACCTTGCCGGCCAGCTCCGCCGTGGCCTTCGCGATGCCCGCGATGTTGAGGTCGCCGGCGTGCTTGATGACCGGGGTCATCAGGCCCTTCTCGGAGTCCACTGCGATACCGACGTTCTCGGTGTCGAAGTAGGTGATCGTGCCCTCGGCCTCGTTGATCTTGGCGTTGATGACCGGGTGGGCCTTCAGCGCCTGGGCCGCCGCCTTCACGAAGAACGGCATCGGGGAGAGCTTGACGCCCTCACGCGCGGCGAAGGAGTCCTTGGCCTGGGCGCGCAGGCGCATCAGGCGGGTGACGTCGACCTCGACGACCGACGACAACTGGGCCTGCTCGTGCAGCGCCTTGACCATGTTGTCGCCGATGACCTTGCGGATGCGCGGCATCTTGACGGTCTGGCCACGCAGCGGGGAGGCCTCCAGGACCGGCGCCTTCCTGGCGGCGGGGGTAGCCGGGGCGGCAGCGGCCGGAGCCGGAGCGGCGGCGGCCTTCGCGGCCTCGGCGGCGGCGATGACGTCCTGCTTGCGGATACGGCCGCCGACGCCGGTGCCCTTGACGGTGGCCAGGTCGACGCCGTTCTCGGCGGCGAGCTTGCGCACCAGCGGGGTGACGTAGGCGCCCTCGTCCGTCGCCTGGGTGGCGGTCGGGTGGGTCGGCGCGGTGGCCGGGGTGACCGGGGCCGGAGCCGGGGCGGGCGCCGGAGCCGGAGCCGCGGGCTGGGCCGGGGCAGCGGCAGCCGGAGCGGCCGGGGCCGGAGCCGGGGCGGCGGGAGCCGCGGGGGCGGCCGGGGCCGGAGCCGGAGCGGCCGGGGCAACGGGGGCGGCCGGGGCCGGGGCCGGAGCGGCCGGGGCCGGAGCGGCCGGGGCCGGAGCGGCCGGGGCCGGAGCGGCGGCCGGGGCACCGATGACGGCGAGCTTGGCGCCGACCTCGGCGGTCTCGTCCTCGTTCACCACGATCTCCAGGAGCACGCCGGAGGCGGGCGCCGGGATCTCGGTGTCGACCTTGTCCGTGGAGACCTCGAGCAGCGGCTCGTCGGCCTCGACGGAGTCGCCGACCGACTTCAGCCAGCGGGTGACGGTGCCCTCGGTGACGGACTCGCCGAGCGCGGGCAGGACCACGTCCGTGCCCTGCGCGCCGGAGGCACCGGCGGTGGCCTCGGCGGTCGGGGCCGGAGCGGGGGCGGCCTGCTCGGTGGCGGGGGCGGCCGGGGTCTGGGCGGCCGGGGCGGCCGTCTCGGTCGGGGCCGGGGCCGGCGCCGGGGCGGCCTCGGCGGCGGGGGCCGGGGCGGCCGCGGGGGCGCCGGAGCCGTCGTCGATCACGGCCAGCTCGGCGCCGACCTCGACGGTCTCGTCCTCGGCGACCTTGATGGAGGACAGCACACCGGAGACGGGCGAGGGGATCTCGGTGTCGACCTTGTCGGTCGACACCTCCAGCAGCGGCTCGTCGGCCTCGACGCGCTCGCCCTCGGCCTTCAGCCAGCGGGTGACAGTGCCCTCGGTGACGCTCTCACCGAGCGCCGGAAGGGTTACGGAAACCGCCATGGTTTCGGTTGCTCCTAACGAATTGCGGAAAGTCTGTGTCGTCGCGCCCGTTGACCGAAGGCTCAGTCGTGGGAGTGCAGCGGCTTGCCGGCGAGCGCCAGGTGCGCCTCGCCCATCGCCTCGTTCTGCGTCGGGTGGGCGTGGATGAGCTGGGCGACCTCGGCCGGCAGCGCCTCCCAGTTGTAGATCAGCTGGGCCTCGCCGACCTGCTCGCCCATGCGGTCGCCGACCATGTGGACGCCGACCACGGCACCGTCCTTCACCTGGACGAGCTTGATCTCGCCCGAGGTGTTCAGGATCTTGCTCTTTCCGTTGCCCGCCAGGTTGTACTTCAGAGCGACGACCTTGTCCGCGCCGTAGATCTCCTTGGCCTTGGCCTCGGTGATACCGACGGAGGCGACCTCCGGGTGGCAGTACGTCACCCGCGGGACACCGTCGTAGTCGATCGGAACGACCTTCAGACCGGCCAGACGCTCCGCCACCAGGATGCCCTCGGCGAAGCCGACGTGCGCGAGCTGGAGCGTCGGGACGAGGTCACCGACGGCGGAGATGGTCGGGACGTTGGTGCGCATGTACTCGTCGACGAGGACGTAACCGCGGTCCATGGCGACCCCGGCCTCCTCGTAGCCCAGGCCCTGCGAGACCGGGCCGCGGCCGACGGCGACGAGGAGGACCTCGGCCTCGAACTCCTTGCCGTCCGCCAGGGTGACCTTCACGCCGTCCTGGGTGTACTCGGCCTTCTGGAAGAAGGTGCCGAGGTTGAACTTGATGCCCCGCTTGCGGAACGCGCGCTCCAGGAGCTTCGAGGAGTTCTCGTCCTCGACCGGCACCAGGTGCTTCAGGCCCTCGATGACCGTGACGTCCGCACCGAACGACTTCCACGCCGAGGCGAACTCGACGCCGATGACGCCGCCGCCCAGGATGATCGCGGACTTCGGCACGCGGTCCAGGACGAGGGCGTGGTCGGAGGAGATGATGCGGTCGCCGTCGATCTCCAGGCCGGGCAGCGACTTCGGCACGGAGCCGGTCGCCAGCAGCACGTGGCGGCCCTGGACGCGCTGGCCGTTCACGTCGACGGAGGTCGGGGAGGACAGTCGGCCCTCACCCGCGATGTACGTCACCTTGCGGGACGCGATCAGACCCTGAAGGCCCTTGTACAGGCCGGCGATGACGCCGTCCTTGTACTTGTGGACGGCCGCGACGTCGATGCCCTCGAAGGTGGCCTTGACGCCGAACTGCTCGCTCTCGCGGGCCTGGTCGGCGATCTCGCCCGCGTGGAGCAGGGCCTTGGTGGGGATGCAACCCCGGTGCAGGCAGGTGCCGCCGACCTTGTCCTTCTCGATCAGGGCGACGTCCAGGCCCAGCTGCGCCCCGCGCAGGGCCGCGGCGTAACCACCGCTACCACCGCCGAGGATCACTAGGTCGAAAACGGTGCTGGCGTCGTTCGCCACGTCACGTCCTCCATGCATGTGCGCCTTGCGCCGGTCTCCAGTGACCGGCGGGCGGCTGGTGTCCGGCCGCTTGATGCTTCGGCCCTTCGGTGGGGGCCCTGTCCTGCCGGGCTCCATCTTTGCACTTGTTCGAGGCGGACGAGACGCGGGGCTGGAGTGTGAGACGTCCCACGTTCGCTCGAGAGGAACGGAGGGACGGTACCGCCAGAGGCGCGGGGAACTGCGCGAACAACCCCCACGCGCCCGCTGACGCCGTAACTACGGAACGGACCGGGTCATGAGGCGACTCAGCCCAGGTCGCCGGAGGCGGTCTGCTCCGCCAGCCGCACCAGCGTCCGCACAGCGGAACCGGTGCCTCCCTTGGGCGTGTACCCGAACGGCCCGCCCTCGTTGAACGCCGGTCCGGCGATGTCGAGGTGCGCCCAGGTGATCCCCTCGCCCACGAACTCCCGCAGGAACAGACCGGCGACGAGCCCGCCGCCCATCCGCTCGCCCATGTTCGCGATGTCGGCGACCGGGGAGTCCATGCCCTTGCGCAGGTGCTCCGGCAGCGGCATCGGCCACGCCGGCTCGCCGACCTCCTCCGCCGCCTCGTGCAGCGCGGAGCGGAACGCGTCGTCGTTGGCCATGACACCGAACGTCCGGCTGCCCAGCGCCAGCATCATCGCCCCGGTGAGGGTCGCGACGTCCACGATCGCGTCCGGCTTCTCCAGCGAGGCCGCCCACAGCGCGTCGGCGAGCACCAGCCGGCCCTCGGCGTCGGTGTTGAGCACCTCCACCGTCTTGCCGCTGTACATACGCAGCACGTCACCCGGGCGCACCGCCGAACCGGACGGCATGTTCTCGGCCAGCGCCAGCCACCCGGTGACGTCGACCTCCAGGCCGAGGCGCGCGGCGGCGACGACCGCGGCGAACACGGCGGCGGCACCGCTCATGTCGCACTTCATCGTCTCGTTGTGCCCGGCCGGCTTCAGCGAGATGCCGCCCGAGTCGTAGGTGATGCCCTTGCCGACGAAGGCCAGGTGCTTCGCGGCCTTCGGGTGCTTGTACGACAGCTTCACCAGGCGCGGGGTGGCCGCCGAGCCGCCGCCGACGCCGAGGATGCCGCCGTAGCCGCCCTTGGCCAGGGCCTTGTCGTCGAGCACCTGCACCTTGAGGCCGTGCTCCTTGGCCGCGCTCTGCGCGATCTGCGCGAAGGCGGCCGGGGTCAGGTCGTTCGGCGGGGTGTTGACCAGGTCGCGGGCGCGGTTCAGCTCCTCGCAGACCGCGACGGAGCGGGCGAGGGCCCCCTTGTGGGCGGCGTCGCGCGGCTTGCCGCCGAGCAGCGTGGCCTCGGCCAGCGGCGCCTTGCCGTTCTTGGCCTTCCCGCCGTTGCCGTTCTCCTTGTAGACGTCGAAGCTGTACGCGCCGAGCAGCACGCCCTCGGCGATCGCGCCGAGGGCGCCGGGGCTGTCGACGGGCAGCGCGAACGCGGCCTTCTTGGACCCGGCGAGGGCGCGGGCGGCCACGCCGGCCGCCTTGCGCAGGGCCTCGGCGTCGAAGCCGCCGTCGCTCTCCTCGCCGTCCGCGGCGGCGGGCCCGGCGCCCAGTCCCACCGCCACGACGAGCGGGGCCTTGAAGCCGGCCGGGGCCGGCAGCTTCGTCAGCTCGCCCTCGGCACCCGAGGCACCGAGAGTCTCCAGGACACCGGCCAGCCGGCCGTCGTACGCGTTGTCCACGGCCTCGGCGCCCGGCGCCACGACGGGACCCTGGGCGCCCTTGGCGACACCGATCACGATCGCGTCGGCCCGCAGGCCGGGCACCGCGGCGGTGCTGAGAGTCAGAGCAGTCACGGTGGTGAAATCTCGCTTCCGATGTGAAGTTGCTGTGGCCGATGGGGGGTGGGGTCGACCGGGCCCGAGAGCCGACCCTAGATCCAGGCCTGTGGACAGGTGGCAACCGGGGCCTTCACCCTGTCGGCGAACACCCGGGACGAGACTACGCGCGTGCGCGCGCACACTCATTCCTGCGGGCGTTCACCCGGCCGTGACGTCATGGCCACTTACCACCCCCGGGACACCTCGGGCACGCCGTCCGGCGCAGCGGACCCGGCCCGCCGGAAGGTGCCCTCGACGCGGGTGCCGGCCAGCCGGTCGGCCAGCGAACGGCGGCCGGGGAAGCACGCGGGCAGTGCGTTGACCAGGAACAGCGCCACCGCGACCGCCCACACCAGCAGCGACAGCAGGAGGTGACCCTCGACCAGCAGCACGCAGGCCAGCGCGTACACCGCGACGTCGGCGGCGGTGGTGACGGCGGCCCGGCGCAGGGCGTGCCGGGACAGCCGGGGGGTGACCCGCAGGCCGAGCAGGCCCTTGCCGAGAGTGCGGCCGGCCAGCCGCAGACAGGCCCACTGGTAGAGGAACGTGACGATCACGAGCGCCCCGAAGGCCTCCTCCACGTCCAGCACCACCGAGTCCCACAGGGACAGCCCGAGGTGCGCGGAGGCGCCGACGACGTCACCGCGCGAGGTCACGAGGTCGAGGCCGCCCTTGGTGGCGAGCGACGGCACGTCGGTGACCAGGGCGGCGATGCGGTGGAAGGTCAGCACCGCCAGCAGCGAGGCCGCGGCGGCGACCAGCGCGAAGTCCACGAGCCAGGCAGTGATGCGGCGCAGCGTCAACACGGAGATCCCCCGATCGTGCTCACCCGTCCGTGTACGGGCGACGAGCTTAGCGCTCAGGGGGTGAAGGCCAGTACCACCAGTGCCGCCGTCGCCGCCGTCTCCTCCAGCGCGCCGAAGACGTCCCCCGTCACCCCGCCGAACCGTCGTACGCACCGGCGCAGCAGCAGTTCGGACGCGGCGAGGGACAGCAGTACGGCGCTCGCCGCGCGGACGACGGCGTACGCACCGGACGGCACGCTTCCGGCCGCCGCGGCCAGCACGCAGACCACCGCCACCCCCGCCGCCTCCCGCACCGGCACCACCTCGGCGACCGCCGCGCCGAGCCCCTCCGGGCGGGCGGCCGGCACGCCCGTGCGGGCGGCGAGGGTGAGGGCGAGGCGGGCCGCCACCGCGCAGGTCACGGCGGCCGTCGCACCCCGGGTCCAGGACTCGCCGTAGAGCTGGGCCAGCACGGCGACCTGTGCCAGCAGGGTCAGCACGAGGGTGATGACGCCGAAGGGGCCGATGTCCGACTGCTTCATGATCCGCAGGGCGTCCTCGGCGGGCTTGCCGCTGCCCAGGCCGTCGGCCGTGTCGGCGAGGCCGTCGAGGTGGAGGCCGCGGGTCAGCGCCGCCGGGACGGCGACGGAGGCGACGGCGGCGAGCAGCGGGCCGGCGCCGAGGGCGAGCAGCAGCAGGCCGAGGCCGGCCGCCACCGCGCCGACGACCAGCCCGGCCGCCGGCGCGGCCAGCATCCCGCCGCGCGCGGTTGCCCGGTCCCAGCGGTGCACCCGGACGGGCAGCGCGGTGAGGGTGCCGAGGGCGAAGCGGAGGCCGTCGAGCGGGGAGGGCGAAGAGGCCGGCGACGCGGACGGCGAGGAGGGCGTGGGCATCGGCGCAGGGTACCGGGCGGCCGACGGACTCCCCCCGGGGCGTCGGGGATAAAGTGCGCACATGGGGCACTGGTGGGATCGGAACATTCTCGAACCGGGCAAACTCCCGCTGCTGCTCGCCCTCGCCGCCTTCGTGCTGACCTTCGTGGTCACCCGGGTGATCACCCGCCTGATCCGGGCCGGCCGGGGCCCGTTCCGCAACGTCAGGGCGGGCGGGCTGCACATCCACCACGTCGTGCCCGGGGTCGTCCTCACCGTGGTCGGCGGCTTCGGGGCCGTCGCCAGCGACCGGCACGGCGCGGGCGGGGCGGTCGCCGCCGTCCTCTTCGGCGTCGGCGCGGGCCTCGTCCTGGACGAGTTCGCGCTGATCCTGCACCTGGACGACGTCTACTGGAGCGAGGAGGGCCGCAAGAGCGTAGAGGTCGTGGTCCTCACCGCCGCGCTCGTCGGGCTGCTGCTCGCCGGGTTCTCGCCGTTCGGCGTCAACGACCTCTCCCCGCAGGAGCTGCAGGACCGGGGCACGGTCATCTCCAACATCGCCGCGAACTTCCTCTTCTCGCTCATCGCGCTGAGCAAGGGCAAGGCCCGCACCGCGGTCTTCGGGATCGTGGTGCCCCTCGTCGCGCTCGTCGGCGCGCTCCGGCTCGCCCGGCCCGGCTCCCCGTGGGCCCGCCGCTTCTACGGCCGCCGCCCGCGGGCCCGCGCCAAGGCCGCCCTGCGCGCCTACCGGCACGACCGCCGCTGGGCCGGGCCACGGCGCGCGCTTCAGGACTGGATCGGCGGCAAGCCCGACCCGCGCCCGGTGCGGCTGCCCGGGGGGCGTCGGTGATCGTTGGGGGGTTCGTGTCTGCCGGTGTGGCCGCCGCTGACGGTGTCGGCGTCGGGTCG
>NZ_JBVJMF010000001.1:0-444030 GCF_055584345.1 Streptomyces sp. NPDC104106 | reverse complement strand
GGTCTGGGCCGAGGTGGCGCTGCCGGCGGGGCCGCGGCGCGCGCTTCGGGGCCGGATCGGCGGCAGGTCCGGTCCGGGGCCGGTGCGGTTGCCCGGGCGGGTGTCGGTGATCGTTGGGGGGTTCGTGTCTGCCGGTGTGGCCGCCGCTGACGGTGTCGGCGTCGGGTCTGGGCCGAGGTGGCGCTGCCGGCGGGGCCGCGGCGCGCGCTTCGGGGCCGGATCGGCGGCAGGTCCGGTCCGGGGCCGGTGCGGTTGCCCGGGGGGGTGTCGGTGATCGTTGGGGGGTTTGGGTCTGCCGGTGTGGCCGCCCGCCCGCGGGCCCGCGCCAAGGCCGCCCTGCGCGCCTACCGGCACGACCGCCGCTGGGCGGGGCCGCGGCGCGCGCTTCGGGGCCGGATCGGCGGCAGATCCGGTCCGGGGCCGGTGCGGTTGCCCGGGGGGTGCCGGTGACCGGTCACGCGTCGCAGCCACAGCCGGTGCCGTAGCCGCAGCTCGGGCCCGAACCGGTGCCGTACCGCGACCGCCAGGCACAGCAGGCCCACGGCCATCAGCGCCGCCAGATGCTCCTTGCCCGCCAGGTTCTCCTTGATCAGCACCTCGGCCACCATGGCCACGGTCACCGTGCCCGCCGTCGCGTAGGCCCCGTGCCGCCAGGCCACGAACACGGCGAGCCCCACCACGGCCGCCGACGGGCCGGTGTCCACCACCTGCGCGTCCGTCCAGGGCAGTCCGAAGGGGGCGTGCGTGCCGAGCGAGATGCCCACGCGCGCGTACAGGGTGCCGGCCAGCGTGGCGACGTAGGCGATGGTCAGCGTCGGCCACCAGCCGATGCACATCTCGGCGATCCCGAACACCAGCAGGATCTGCGCGAGCGCTCCCCACACCGGCAGGTCCAGCGCGGGCACGAAGAGCGACAGGGGGGTGCGCAGCAGGGCCGGCAACAGGGGGTCCTCGGCGCGTACGGCGCCCGTGTCCTGTACGAGCTGGTAGCCCCACGCCTGGTTCTGCACCCACTGGAGCAGGGCCGTCAGCCCCACCGCCGCCAGCGTCATCGGGACCGCCCGCAGGCGCCGCTTCAGCAGGGCCGCGCGCACGGTGCCGCACAGCGGCCCCCACTCCTCACGGGCCCAGCGGGCGATCGCTCTCATCGGACGTTCCTCATCAGACGTGCTTCACCGGTGTGTCCAGGTGCCTGCGGTGCAGCCACTTCGGCAGCCCCGGCGCCTCCAGGAAGCCCTCCGCGCGGGCCGAGGCGAGGCCGATGCGCGGCAGGTCCGCGCTCTTCTCGAAGAGCAGGAACCGCGGCTCCCAGATGGGCCGGTACTTGGCGTTGGCGCGGTACAGCGACTCGATCTGCCACCAGCGGGAGAAGAAGCTGAGCAGCGACCGCCACAGCCTCAGGACCGGCCCGGCGCCGAGGCGCGCACCACGTTCGAAGACCGAACGGAACATGGCGAAGTTGAGCGAGACCTGGGTGATCCCGATCTCTCCGGCCCGGCGCAGCAGTTCGATGACCATGAACTCCATCAGCCCGTTGTCGGAGTCGCGGTCCCGGCGCATCAGGTCCAGGGAGAGCCCGTGCGGCCCCCACGGCACGAAGGACAGCAGGGCGCGCGGCCGGCCCCCGGCGTCGGCGCACTCCAGCATCACGCACTGCCCGTCCTCGGGGTCGCCGAGCCGGCCGAGCGCCATGCTGAAGCCGCGCTCGGTGGCGCCGTCGCGCCAGTCGTCCGCCCGCTCGATCAGCCGCGCCATCTCGTCCGCCGGGATGTCCGCGTGCCGCCGGACGCGCACCGTGTACCCGGCCCGCCGCACCCGGTTGTGCGCCTGGCGCACCGTGCGCATGGCCCGCCCCTCCAGGGTGAAGTCGGCGATCTCCACGATGGCCTCGTCGCCGAGTTCGAGGGCGTCCAGGCCGTGCCGGGCGTAGACCGTGCCCGCCTCCTCGCTCGCGCCCATCACCGCCGGGATCCAGCCGTGCGCCCGGGCCTCGGCCAGCCACGGCGTGATCGCCCCCGGCCAGGCCTCGGGGTCCCCGATCGGGTCCCCGGAGGCCAGGGACACCCCGCCGACGACCCGGTAGGCGACGGCCGCCTTCCCGGTCGGCGACCACACCACGCTCTTCTCGCGGCGCAGCGCGAAGTAGCCCAGCGAGTCCCGCTCGCCGTGCCGCTCCAGCAGGGCCCGCAGCCGCTTCTCGTCGTCCCCGGTCAGCGGGTCGACGGCCCGCCGGGAGCGGAAGGCGGCGTAGAACACGGCGAGGACGAGGGCCGTGCTGAGCACGTTGACGGCGACGTTGGACCAGTTCGGCGGGTCGATGCCGGGGAAGCGGTTCTCGTCGGCGGCCACCGACACCAGGCGCAGGGTGCCGAAGTGCCAGCGCTCCAGGAAGGTCGAACGGGCCGCGTCCGGCGCCTGGTTGGTGACCGTCACCAGCAGCGCCGCCAGCAGCGAGGCGAGCAGACCGCCGCCGACGGCGACCGTCGCCGCGAGCCGGGGGTTGGAGCGGTCGCCCTTGGCGTAGAACTCCCGCCGTCCGACCAGCAGGGCGCCGACGAACGCGGCCGTGAGCACCAGCGAGACCCAGTTCTGCGCGTACTGCCGGATCTCCGGGAACGCCATCGCGAACGCGAAGAGGGCCAGGAACGCCCCGCTTATCACCAGATTGAGGATCCAGGCGGCCCGTTTGCGCCGGCGCATGGTGATGGCGAGGAACGCGGTGAAGAGACCCGAGGCGAAGCCGGCCGTCAGCAAGTATGGCGTGAAGTAGTCGTCCTGGTTGTGCCGGCGGACGTCCTGCCCGAGCGAGACCCAGACCGCGCTGAGGAAGTTGATGAAGGCGACGGTCCGCAGGTACCAGACGGCGAAGGCGGCGGCCCGCCGGGAAGCCCCGGTGGACCGCCGCCCCTCCTCATCCGGAAGCCCCGGTTCGGTGTGCTGCGGTACGGCAATTCGGGCATCTCCCATGGGGCAGGATCATATGGGTGCCGCCCTGGCCAACCGCACCTTTCCGGCCTCTGTGGAGTGCGTGCGCGGCCCGGCGGTGCCGAACCGGCCGAAACCCGACTACTCGCCCTCGATGGGCTCCTTCTCGGACAGCTCCTCCGGCTCCGTCCCGGGCAGCTCCTCCGACTGCTCCTCCGACTCCTTGGCGGCGGGTTCCCGCGGCCGCTCGGGAAGCTCGGCGGCCAGCGCGGCGGCGCTGCGCACCAGCGGCAGCGCGAGCAGCGCCCCCGCGCCCTCGCCGACCTTGACCCCCTGCTTCAGCAGCGGCTCCAGCGCCATCCGGTCCAGCGCCTTCGCCTGTCCCGGCTCGCCGCTGTCGTGCCCGGCCAGCCACCAGTCCGGCGCCCGGAAGGCGACCCGCTGCCCGACCAGCGCGCAGGCCGCGGCCACCACGCCGTCCAGGATCACCGGCAGCTTCCGTACGGCGCACTGGAGCAGGAACCCGGTCATCGCGGCCAGGTCCGCCCCGCCCACGGCCGCGAGGAGCTGGAGCTGGTCCCCGAGCACCGGCCGGGCCCGGCGCAGCGCGTCCCGGATCGCCGCGCACTTGCGCATCCACGCCAGGTCGTCGATCGCGACCCCGCCGCGCCCGGTCACCACCGACGCGTCGGTCCCGCACAGCGCGGCGATCAGGACGGCCGCGGCCGTGGTCCCGCCCACGCTGATGTCGCCGAGCACGACCAGGTCCGTACCCGAGTCGGCCTCCTCGTCGGCGACCGCCATGCCCGCCCGCAGGGCCGCCTCGGCCTCCTCCGGCGTGAGCGCGTCCTCGATGTCGATCCGGCCGCTGCCGCGCCGCACCCGGTGCCGTACGACGTCCTCGGGGAAGGCGTCCGGGTCGCAGTCCACGGCCATGTCCACGACCCGTACCGGGACCTCGAGTCGCCGCGCGAGCACGGACACCGGGCTCGCGCCCTCCAGCACCGCCCGCACCAGCCGCTCGGTGCCGCCCGCGGGCCGCGCGGACACGCCCAGCTCGGCGACTCCGTGGTCACCGGCGAAGAGGATCACCCGCGGCCGTTCGACCGGCCGTACCGGTACGGCGCTCTGCGCGGCGGCCAGCCACTCGCCCAGCTCGTCGAGGCGGCCCAGCGCCCCGGGCGGCACGATCTGGCGCTCCCGCCGGGCCTCGGCGTCACGGCGCACGCCCCCGTCCGGGCGCTCGATCAGATCGGTGAAGTCGTCCAGATTAAGCCTGCTCATTCGCCGAACAGTACCGCCAGCGAACGGCTGCTTGAGCGTCACATCGCCACCACACCCGTATGACGTCGTTGCACCCAAGATCGGTATCCCATACGTTCCGTTTTGCAGCGAAATGTCGCTCAGGGAGCCGCCGATGCCGACCTCGCCCCCCACCCCGCCCGCCGGGGCACCCGCCGACCCCCACCACGAGCCGCGCCGCGCGGACTGCCCGTGGTGCGGCGGCGCGCGGCTGCGCACCCGGGCGCGGGCCACGGCGCCGGGACGGCGCGGCCCGGGCACCCGCGCCGTGGACGTGTGCCGCGACTGCGGGCACGCCTTCCAGAACCCCCGGCTGACGGCGGAGGGCCTCGCCTTCCACCACCTCGACTTCCACATGCACCACCTGGAGGACTTCACCGACCGGGTCCTGTCCGCCCGCGCCGTGCGCCGCCGGTACCGCGCGGTGGCCCGCACCGTGCGGGCCCTGGCCGAGCCGGAGAGCTGGCTGGACGTGGGCACGGGCCACGCCCGCTTCCCGGAGACGGCCCGCGAGGTCTTCCCGTACACGTCCTTCGACGGCCTGGACGCGACCCCGAGGGTCGAGCAGGCGCGCCTCGCGGGCCGGATCGAGGAGGCCCACATCGGCGACCTCACCAATCCCTGGGTCCTGCCCCACCTGCGCTCGCGCTACGACGTGGTCAGCATGTTCCGCCACCTGGAGCACACCGCCGACCCCCGCGCCGAACTGCGCGCGGCCCTGGCCGCGCTCCGCCCCGGCGGCCACCTGCTCCTCGAACTCCCCGACCCGCACAGCGCGTTCGGCATCCTGCTGCGCCGCTGGTGGCTGCCGTACCGCCGGCCCCGCCACCTGCACCTGCCGCCACTCGGCAACGTGCGCGAGGAACTGCGCGGCCAGGGCTGCACGATCCTCCTGGAGGACCGCCGGACCGCGCACCTGCCCTACGACCTGTCGGCCGCGCTGGCCCTGGCCCTGGCCCGGGCCCCCCAACCGCTCCGCACGGCGGCCACCCCCCTCGTCGGCGTGGCCGCGGCCCTGGACTACGCCCTGGCACCGCTGCTGCGCCGGACCCGTTTCTCCAACGCCTACCGGATCGTGGCACGCAAGGACACCGGGACGCCCTGAGCCGGTCGCGACCAGCCGTGGCGGGGCGGCGTACCGCGGCACTTCCAGCGCCGGCGCCCAGCCGCCCTCACCCGCGCAGCGCCAGCGCCTGCCCGGCAACCACCAGCAGCACCTGCTCGCACTCGGTGCCGAACGCCGCGTTCAGCCGCCCGAGTTCGTCCCGGTAGCGCCGCCCGGAGGCGGTCGCCGGGACGATGCCGGAGCCCACCTCGTTCGACACCGCCACCACGGTCCGCCGCGTGGCGCGCACCGCGGACGTCAGCTCCCGCACCCGCTCCCTGAGCAGCTTCTCGCCCCCGTCCGCCCACTCCGCGTCGTCCCACGCCCCCACGCAGTCCATGGCGTCCGTCAGCCACAGCGACAGGCAGTCGATCAGCAGCGGCGGCCCGTCCCGGCCCAGCAGCGGGACCAGGTCCGTCGTCTCCGTCGTACGCCACGACCCCGGTCGCCGCTCCCGGTGCGCGGCCACCCGTGCCGCCCACTCGGTGTCCCCGCCGCGGGTCCCGCCGGTCGCCACGTACAGCACCTCGGGGAAGGACTCCAGGCGCCGCTCGGCCTCCACCGACTTGCCCGAGCGCGCGCCGCCCAGCACCAGCGTCCGGCGCGGCACGTCCGGCACGTCCTCGTACACCCCCACCGTCAGCGTCGTACCGTCCGGCACCGTCCGCGCCCCGGCCGCCGCCAGCCGCCGGCGCAACTCCGCGCCGGGCGGCACGTCATGGTCCACATGGACGGCGACCACGTCCGTCGTCGGGCCGGCCGACCCCACCGCCCGCAGCCGCGCCAGCGCGTCGGGCCGGCCCACGACGTCCGCGAGGACCATCTGGTACGACTCCGCCGTCGCCTCCTCCAGCCCCGCCGGCGCGCCCCCGGGCGGCAGGTACAGCAGCCGCTGCCCGTCCGGGCCCGTCACCGCGTACCCCGTGCCGCCCGCGTCCATCGCCACCGCCCGCACCCGATGGCCCGTCAGCAGCGCCAGCTCCCGCCCGTCCGGAACCCGGCCCGGCTGCGGCAGCCCGGCCGGCACCTCCACCGCGGGCCCGTCGTGCGGGTGCGACAGCAGCACCTGCCGCACCCCGCCCAGCGAATGCCCGGCCCGCGCCGCCGCGAACGCCACGCCCGGCGTCAGATCGAGCAGCAGCGACCCGTCCACGAGCACGGCGGTCGCCGCCCGGGCGTCCGGGCCGAGCGCGGTCGCGCAGGCGGCGCAGGGACAGTCGGGGCGGGGCAGTCCGGCCGGGGCGCCGGTACCGAGCAGAGTCACGTCCACGGAATCGATTTTCGCCCGTCTGATCAGGTCGCGCGCTTCCGGCTAGTCTGCCAGCACGTGTTGGATCGAAGGAGGCCCGCATGACGGCATGGACGTGGCGGTTCGAGAACGCCGACGGGACGGAGGTCGCGCCCCCCGTGGAGCCCGAGGAGTTCACCACGCAGGGGGATGCCGAGTCCTGGATCGGCGAGCAGTGGCGCGCGCTGCTGGACGGCGGGGTCGAGCAGGTGCGGCTGTTCGAGGAGGGCACCGAGATCTACGCGGGGCCGATGAGCCTGCGCGCCGCCGCGGAGAGCTGAGCCGCCGGCGGCCGGGCTCGGGGTACGGCCGCGCGGCCGTACCCCCGCTCACTGCTCGCCCAGCGTCACGCGCGCCGTCTTCTCGGCGCCGCCCCGCAGGTACGTCACCGTCGTCTGCCGGCCCGGCCGCTCCGCCGCCAGCGCCTCCGACAGGGAGGTGATGGTGGTCACGGGCCGGCCGCCCAGCTTGGTGATGATGTCGCCCGTGCGCAGTCCCGCCCGGTCGGCCGCGCCGCCGCCCCGGACGCTGACCACCGCGACGCCGGCGGGCTGGTAGCGCTCGTCCACGACGGTCCGCCCGGTGATGCCGAGCGCGGCCCGCCCGGAGTCGACGACCCTGCCCTCCTTCACGATCTGGCCGGCGATCGTCTTCGCCATCGACGCCGGGATGGCGAACCCGATGCCGGGTGCCGCGCTGCCGCCGAGGTCGGGATCGGCGGCGGCGAGCGTCGGGATGCCGATGACCTGCCCGTTCAGATTGACCAGGGCGCCGCCGCTGTTGCCGGGGTTGATGGCGGCCGAGGTCTGCACCATGTTCGCGATCGTCGCGCCCGTGCCCCCGCCCGCGCTGCCCTCGCTGACGGTCCGTCCGACCGCCGAGACGATGCCCTCCGTGACGCTGGACGACAGCCCGAGCGGCGAGCCCATCGCCAGCACGATCTGACCAACCTCCACCTTGGCGGAGTCGCCGAACGCCGCCGCCCGCAGCCCGGACGGCACCCTGTCCAGCTTGATCACGGCCAGGTCCTGCTCGGGGTAGGAGTACACCAGGCTCGCGGTGAGCGGCTCCTCGCTGTTGGCCGTCGTCACCCGGAAGGTCTTCTCCCGCCCCACCACGTGCGCGTTGGTGACGATGTGCCCCTTGTCGTCGTACACGACCCCGGAGCCCAGCTCCCGGCTCGCCTGGATCTGCACGACCGACGGCAGGACCTCCTTGATGACCTTCTGGTACTGGCTCTGCAGATCCCCCGCGGCCATCGGCACGGCCGCCCGCCCGGCCGCCTGGGAGTCCTCGGCCGCCGGGGCGGCGGCGGGACGGCAGCCGGCGGCGAGGACCGCGCAGCACAGCAGCGCGGCGGCGGCCACGGTCCGGCCGAGGGCACGCGCGCGGGAACGGGAAGCGTCCATGCCCCGAGTCTCACCGCCCGGTCAGTGCCCGGCCCCCGCTGTTGCCCCGAACGGGCTCAGCCCCGTACACCGCACAGGTGCAGCAGCGCCGCCACCCCGCGGTAGGGGTCCGTGCGCCCGGCGCGCTCCTCGGCCGCCAGCAGCGTCTGTAGGTCGTCCGGGACCGGCGCGTCGTCCGCCGCCGTGTCCGTGAAGACCCGCACGCCGTACCAGGCGTGCAGCGGGGCGCCGATGCCGGCGAGCGTCGCGGTCAGGGCGGCCAGCCGGTCGGCCCGTACGTCGAGGCCGAGGCGATTGTGATAGGTCGCGGTGTCGAAGGCGGCCAGGGCGCCGGCCCAGTCGCCGGACAGGCCCGGGCGCATGGCGAGCGCGTCGCCGTTGCGCACCAGCAGGGAGAGCAGCCCGCCGGGGGCCAGCATCCGGGCCAGGCCCGCCACCAGCGGGTCGGGCTCCTCGACGTACATCAGCACGCCGTGGCACAGGACCACGTCGAAGCTGCCCGGCAGGAAGTGCACGCCGGTGTCCCGCCCGTCGCCCTGCACCAGGCGGACCCGCTCGCGGATCCCCTCGGGCTGCGCGGCCAGCGCCTCACGCGCGACGTCGATCATCGTCGCGTCCTGCTCGACCCCGGTCACCTGGTGGCCGAGCCGGGCCAGCCGCAGCGCCTGCGTGCCCTGGCCCATCCCCACGTCGAGCACCCGCAGCCGCTGCCCGACCGGGAACCGCCCGGCTATCTGCTCGTCCAGCTGCCGGGCCACCAGCTCCTGCCGTACGACATCACGCAGCCCGCCCAGCCTGCGCAGCCAGGCCTCGGCCGCGTCCCCGGTGAAGGCCTCTGCGCTCAGGGCCGCTCTCCGCGCTTGACCTGCGGCTTGGGCAGCCGGAGCCGGCGCATCTGGAGGGAGCGCATCAGCGCGTAGGCGACCGCGCCACGGGTGTTCTGGCCCGCGAAGCGCTCTTTGAGGCGCTTCTTCAGGCGGAAGCCGCTGACGACCGAGTCCAGCACGATCAGCACGATCACGACCAGCCACAGCAGCAGCGCGATGCTCTGGATCGCGCCGACCCGCACCACGGACAGCACGAGGATGACCACGGCCATGGGCAGGAAGAACTCCGCCACGTTGAACCGCGAGTCGATCCAGTCCCGGGCGAAGCGCCGCACCGGGCCCTTGTCCCGGGCCGGCAGATAGCGCTCGTCACCGCTGGCCAGGGCCGCGCGCTGGCGCTCCAGTGCCTGGCGCCGGTCCTCGCGCTGGCGCTTGGCGGCCTCCTTGCGGTTCGTCGGCGTATGGGCGACGCTGCGGCGCTGGGACTGGGCCTCACTGCGCTTGGGAGTGGGCCTGCCCTTCGGGGCCTGCGGGTCACGGGGCTGCTTGGAGTCGGCTACCGGCGCCTTGGCGGCGGGGGCCTTCTCTTCCTTGGCACGGCTACGGAACACAAAACCCAAGGGTAAGCGCTCGACCGGCATGGACGTCAGCCCGGCGGGGAACGATCCGGCAACACCGTTCGTCTGTAGGGGGACAGAGGGGACGTTCCGGCAGGGGTCACCTACTCCTTGCGCCGGAGCGGTTCGGTCCGCAGTCGTTCTTGGGGATGAGCGCATCACCTCCCGAACAGTGCGGTAATGGAGTCAGGGCCCGTACTGTGGGTCCTGTCGCAGGATCTGTGAGCTGGAGTCCGTCAGAAGGGGGCGCGCGAAGCCCATGAGCGGTGTCATGAAGCGTATGGGGATGATCTTCCGCGCGAAGGCGAACAAGGCCCTTGACCGGGCCGAGGACCCGCGCGAGACCCTCGATTACTCGTATCAGAAGCAGCTGGAGCTGCTCCAGAAGGTGCGCCGCGGCGTCGCCGACGTGGCCACCAGCCGCAAGCGGCTGGAACTCCAGCTCAACCAGTTGCAGCAGCAGTCCACCAAGCTGGAGGACCAGGGCCGCAAGGCGCTTGCGCTCGGCCGCGAGGACCTGGCCCGCGAGGCGCTGTCCCGCCGCGCCGCGCTCCAGCAGCAGGTCACCGACCTGGAGACGCAGCACGCGACCCTCCAGGGCGAGGAGGAGAAGCTCACCCTCGCTGCCCAGCGCCTGCAGGCCAAGGTGGACGCCTTCCGTACGAAGAAGGAGACCATCAAGGCCACCTACACCGCCGCCCAGGCCCAGACCCGGATCGGCGAGGCCTTCTCCGGCATCTCCGAGGAGATGGGCGACGTCGGCCTCGCCATCCAGCGCGCCGAGGACAAGACCGCCCAGCTCCAGGCCCGCGCCGGCGCCATCGACGAACTGCTCGCCTCCGGCGCCCTGGACGACCCGACCGGCATGGCCAAGGACGACATCGCCGCCGAGCTGGACCGCATCTCCGGTGGTACGGATGTGGAGCTGGAGCTGCAGCGCATGAAGGCGGAGCTGGCCGGAGGCTCCCCGCAGCAGGCCATCGAGGGCGGCACCGGCCAGGGGCAGACCCAGCAGCCGCGGGACACCCCGCGCTTCGACAAGCAGTAGCCCGGCGCCGGCCGGAGCCGAGGAGGCCGACATGATCGTACGGATCATGGGGGAGGGCCAGTGGAAGCTGGCCGACGCCCACTTCCCCGAGCTGAACAAGCTCGACGACGAGCTGCTGGACGAGATGGAGAGCGGCGACGAGCCCGGCTTCCGCCGCACGCTCGGCGCCCTCCTGGACTCCGTCCGCCGCCTCGGCACGCCGCTGGCGGACGACGCCCTGGAACCCTCGGAACTGATCCTCCCGGCGCCGGACGCGTCGCTGGACGAGGTCAGGGACATGCTCGGGGACGACGGGCTGATCCCGGGCTGAGCGGGTCGGCGACGTCCGGTGCGGTTCGGCAGCGCCCGAAGGGGCGGGGGGTGGTGACATCAGCGGCTCCACCGCGGGGCCCGGCCGGCCGCGGCGGATCCGCGGCCGGCCGGCGGCGCACCGCGGCACGTCCCATGGAGCGCTGAGCGCCCGAGGGTGTCCGTCGTCGCGGGCGGCGCCCGTACTGTTCATCCCGTGAGCACTCTCGACCGCGCCCGCTGCAGCCTCAAGGCCCACCCCTGGGCCCTGGACGCGGCCCTCGCCGCCGGCGTCCTGGTGTGCATGATCGCGGGGTCCTTCGTGACCCCCCGCGGGAGCAACGGCGTGACCTGGGGCATTCGCACCCCGGCCGCCCTCAGCCTCCTCCTCATGATCCTCGCCGCGGCCGCGCTCGTCTTCCGGCGCCGCGCCCCCATGCCGGTGCTCGCCGTCACCGGCACGTTCTCCGTGGTCGAGTGCGTCACGGGCGACCCGCGCGCCCCGGTCACGATGGCCGCCGTCGTCGCCCTGTACACCGTCGCCTCGACCACCGACCGCACCACCACCCTGCGCGTCGGCCTGCTCACCATGACCGTGCTGACGGCCGCCGCCATGCTCGGCGGCCCGCTGCCCTGGTACGCGCAGGAGAACCTGGGCGTGCTCGCCTGGACCGGCATCGGCGCTACCGCCGGGGACGCCGTCCGCAGCCGGCGCGCGGTCGTGCAGGCCATCCGGGAGCGGGCCGAGCGCGCCGAGCGCACCCGTGAGGAGGAGGCACGCCGCCGGGTCGCCGAGGAGCGGCTGCGCATCGCCCGCGACCTGCACGACGTCGTCGCCCATCACATCGCCCTGGTGAACGTGCAGGCCGGAGTGGCCGCGCACGTCATGGACAAGCGGCCCGACCAGGCCAAGGAGGCCCTGGCCCACGTGCGCGAGGCCAGCCGCAGCGCACTCAACGAACTCAGGGCGACGGTCGGTCTGCTCCGGCAGTCCGACGACCCCGAGGCACCCACCGAGCCCGCGCCCGGACTGAGCCGGCTCGACGAGCTGGCCGCCACCTTCCGCAGCGCGGGCCTGCCGGTGGAGGTGGCCCGCGCCGGGCAGGACTCCACTCTCCCGGCCGCGGTCGACCTCGCCGCCTACCGGATCGTCCAGGAGGCGCTGACCAATGTGCAGAAGCACGCGGGGGCCGGCGCCAGGGCCGAGGTCAGCGTCGTACGCGTGGGGCCGAACATCGAGGTCACCGTGGTGGACGACGGGCCGGGCGGACAGGACGCGTCCGGCGTGGGCGGCGGGCACGGACTGCTCGGCATGCGGGAGCGGGTCACCGCCGTGGGCGGCACCCTCACCACCGGACCCCGTTACGGCGGCGGCTTCCGCGTCCATGCGATCCTGCCCGTCGAGACCCGCACCGATACCCGTACCGACAGCCGTACGACGGCACCGGGGGAGCCCGTATGACGATCCGTGTCCTGCTCGCCGACGACCAGGCCCTGCTGCGCAGCGCGTTCCGGGTGCTGGTCGACTCCGAGCCCGACATGGAGGTGGTCGGCGAGGCCTCCGACGGCGCGGAGGCCGTCCGGCTGGCCAAGGAGTACCAGGCCGACGTCGTCCTCATGGACATCCGCATGCCGGGCACCGACGGTCTCGCCGCCACCCAAATGATCAGCGCCGATCCCGCGCTCGCGCAGGTCCGCGTGGTCATCCTGACGACGTTCGAGGTCGACGACTACGTCGTGCGGTCGCTGCGCGCGGGCGCCTCCGGCTTCCTCGGCAAGGGCAGTGAGCCGGAGGAGCTGCTGAGCGCCATCCGGATCGCGGCCGGTGGCGAGGCCCTGCTCTCCCCGGCCGCCACCAAGGGGCTGATCGCCCGCTTCCTCGCCCAGGGCGACGGCGACGACGGCCGCGACCCCGCCCGCTCCGAGCGGCTCGGCGCGCTGACCGTGCGGGAGCGGGAGGTGCTGGTCCAGGTCGCCGGCGGCCACTCCAACGACGAGATCGCCGAGCGGCTGGAGGTCAGCCCGCTGACGGTCAAGACGCACGTCAACCGCGCCATGGCCAAGCTGGGCGCCCGCGACCGGGCCCAGCTGGTGGTGATCGCGTACGAGTCGGGGCTGGTCCGGCCGAGGACGGACTGACCCACCCTGGGGTGTACACCGCTCTCCACCCCGGCGTACTGCGCAGGGAGTAGCGCCTCGATGAGGAAATGGACTCTGGGCCTACGGTTCCACCCTGCGTGATGGGTGAGGGTGATGGGGTCTGCCGCTCACAGACCTCACAGAAGAGAGACCCTGACCCATGTCCTGGCTGTCGAGATTCAGCCTGCGCCAACGCGCCCTGATCGGCCTGATGTCGCTCGTCGCGCTCGTCTTCGGGCTGATCGCGATACCCCAGATCAAGCAGCAGCTGCTGCCCACCATCAACCTGCCCATGGTGTCGGTGATCACGCCGTACCAGGGTGCCTCGCCCGACGTGGTCGAGAAGCAGGTCGTCGAGCCCATCGAGAACAACCTCCAGGGAGTGGACGGCGTCAAGTCCGTCACCTCCACCGCCGGCGAGGGCAACGCCGTGATCATGGCGTCCTTCGACTACGGAAACGACACCAAGCAGCTCGTCTCCGACGTGCAGCAGGCCGTCAACCGGGCCCGCAACCAGCTTCCGTCCGGCGTCGACCCGCAGGTCGTGTCGGGCTCCACCGACGACATGCCGACCGTGGTCCTCGCCGCCACCTCCGACAAGGACCGGCAGGCCCTCGCCGACCAGCTCGACAAGACGGTGGTACCGGCGCTGAAGGACATCTCCGGCGTCGGCCGCGTCCAGGTCACCGGCGTGCGCGACCTCCAGGTCGCGGTCACCCCGGACGACGCGAAGCTGGCGCGGGCCGGGCTCACCCCCGCCGCGCTCGGCCAGGCCCTGCAGGCGGGCGGCGCGACCGTCCCGGCCGGCTCCTTCGACGAGGGCGGTGTGAGCCGCACCGTGCAGGTCGGCGGCGGCTTCACCTCGCTGGGGCAGATCCAGGGCCTGATGGTCGCCGGCGAGAGCGGGGGCAAGCCCGTCCGCCTCGGTGACGTGGCCACGGTCAAGGAGCAGCCGGCCCCGGCCGACTCCATCACCCGCACCGACGGCCGGCCCAGCCTCGCCGTCAACGTGACCATGGACCACGACGGCAGCGCGGTCACCATCTCCAACGCGGTCAAGGACAAGCTGCCCGGCCTGCGCGAGCAGCTCGGTTCCGGCGCGCGGCTCACGGTCGTCAGCGACCAGGGCCCGGCCGTCTCCAAGTCCATCAAGGGCCTGACCACCGAGGGCGCGCTCGGCCTGCTCTTCGCGGTCCTCGTCATCCTGGTCTTCCTCGCGTCCGTCCGCTCGACGCTGGTGACGGCGGTGTCCATCCCGCTGTCGGTCGTCCTCGCGCTCATCGTGCTGTGGACGCGCGGCCTGTCGCTGAACATGCTCACGCTCGGCGCGCTGACCATCGCCATCGGCCGGGTCGTCGACGACTCGATCGTGGTCCTGGAGAACATCAAGCGTCACCTGGGCTACGGCGAGGAGCGGCAGACGGCGATCATCACCGCCGTGCGCGAGGTGGCCGGCGCGGTCACGTCCTCCACCCTGACCACGGTCGCCGTGTTCCTGCCGATCGGCCTGGTGGGCGGCATGGTGGGCGCCCTGTTCGGCTCGTTCAGCATCACGGTGACGGCGGCTCTGCTGGCCTCGCTGGTCGTGTCGCTGACGGTCGTCCCGGTCCTGTCGTACTGGTTCCTGCGCGCCCCCAAGGGCACCCCGGACGACGCGGCAGAGGCCCGCCGTCGGGCCGAGGAGAAGGAGGCGAACAGCCGCCTGCAGCGCGCCTACGTCCCCGTCCTGCGCTTCGCCACGCGCCGCCGCCTGACCAGCCTGCTGATCGCGGTCGTGGTCCTGGTGGTCACGTTCGGCATGGGCGGCCTGCTGAAGACGAACTTCTTCGACCAGGGCGCGCAGGAGGTCATCACCGTCAAGCAGGAGCTGAAGCCCGGCACCGGCCTCGCGGCCACGGACGCTCAGGCGAAGAAGGTCGAGAAGCTCATCGCCTCCACAAAGGGCGTGAAGGACTACCAGGTCACCGTCGGCTCCTCCGGCTTCATGGCGGCCTTCGGCGGCGGCACCGGCACCAACCAGGCGTCGTACCAGGTCATGCTGAAGGACTCGAAGTCGTACGACGCAGTCCAAAGGCACCTGGAGGACGGGCTGAAGAAGCTCCGGGGCATCGGTACGACCACCGTGTCCGCGGGTGGCGGCTTCGGCAACCAGAACCTGAGCGTCGTGGTCAAGTCCTCCGACCCGCAGACGCTGCGCACGGCCGCGGAGCAGGTCCGCGCCACTGTCGCCGGCCTCGACGGCGTCACCGACGTCACCAGCGACCTCGCGACGAGCGTGCCGCGGATCTCGGTCAGGGCGAACGCCAGGGCCGCGGCGGCCGGGCTCGACGACCAGAAGCTCGGCGCGCTGGTCGCCGAGGCGGTGCGCGGTACGACGGCGGCGAAGGCGACCCTCGACGACACCGAGCGCGATGTCGTGGTGCGCTCGGCCGAGCCCGCCACCACCCTGGCCCAGCTGGAGAACCTGCGCGTCGGGCCGGCCAGGCTCGGCGACCTCGCCACCGTGCAGGTGGTGGACGGGCCGGTGTCGCTGACCCGGATCGACGGGCAGCGCGCGGCGACGATCACGGCCAAGCCGACCGGTGACAACACCGGTGCGATCAGCGGCACGCTCCAGTCCAGGATCAAGGCGCTGAAGCTGCCGGCGGGTGCCACGGCCGAGATCGGCGGTGTCACCTCCGACCAGAGCGACGCGTTCAAGAACCTGGGCCTGGCCATGCTGGCGGCCGTCGCGATCGTCTTCATGCTGCTGGTGGCGACGTTCCGTTCGCTCGCCCAGCCGCTGATCCTGCTGGTCTCCGTCCCGTTCGCGGCGACGGGCGCGATCGGCCTGCTGGTCGCCACCGGCACCCCGATGGGCGTCCCGGCGATGATCGGCATGCTGATGCTGATCGGCATCGTGGTCACCAACGCGATCGTGCTGATCGACCTGATCAACCAGTACCGCGGGCAGGGCTACGGCGTGGTGGAGGCCGTGATCGAGGGCGGCCGGCACCGGCTGCGCCCGATCCTGATGACCGCCCTGGCGACGATCTTCGCGCTGCTGCCGATGGCGCTGGGGGTCACGGGCGAGGGCGGCTTCATCGCGCAGCCGCTCGCGGTGGTCGTCATCGGCGGTCTGATCACCTCCACCCTGCTGACGCTGCTCCTCGTCCCGACGCTCTACGCCATGCTGGAGCTGCGCAAGGAGCGCCGGGCCACGAAGCGGGCGGCGAAGAGGGGGCAGGCGCCCGCCGAGCCGGCGGCGGAGCCGGGTCCTGCCTCCGAGGAGCCGGAACCCGCCTCCGTATGACGCGGTGACGCGGTGACGTTTCCACGACGGGCGGCCGGGCCCCGGGGGTGTGGTGTGAACCTCCGGGGCCCGGCCGCCCTCGCGTGCCCGTTCCGCATGCCGGCGCGCGGTGACCGACCTGCCCGAGCGGTACCGGGAGGCCTGCCGGCGCCGGGCGCACGGCACGCTCTTCTGGACCCGAGCGGGCGCACGTCGTACGTGTACGGCTACGGCAGGGCGAGCATCCGCTCCAGGGCCAGCTTGGCGAACGCCTCCGTCTCCTTGTCGACCTCGATCCGGTTGACCAGGGTGCCCTCGGCCAGGGACTCCAGGGCCCAGACCAGGTGGGGCAGGTCGATGCGGTTCATGGTCGAGCAGAAGCAGACCGTCTTGTCGAGGAAGACGATCTCCTTGCCCTCCGGCGCGAAACGGTTCGCCAGCCGGCGTACCAGGTTCAGCTCCGTGCCGATGGCCCACTTGGAACCGGCCGGCGCGGCCTCCAGGGTCTTGATGATGTACTCGGTCGAGCCGACGTAGTCCGCCGCGGCCACGACCTCGTGCTTGCACTCGGGGTGGACGAGGACGTTCACACCGGGGACGCGCTCCCGGACGTCGTTCACCGAGTCGAGGCCGAAGCGGCCGTGGACCGAGCAGTGGCCGCGCCACAGGATCATCTTGGCGGCACGGAGCTGGTCCGCCGTCAGCCCGCCGTTCGGCTTGTGCGGGTTGTAGACCACGCAGTCGTCCAGGGACATGCCCATGTCCCGGACGGCGGTGTTGCGGCCGAGGTGCTGGTCGGGCAGGAACAGGACCTTCTCGCCCTGCTCAAAGGCCCAGTCGAGGGCGCGCCTGGCGTTCGACGAGGTGCAGATCGTGCCGCCGTGCTTGCCGGTGAACGCCTTGATGTCGGCGGAGGAGTTCATGTACGAGACGGGGACGACCTGCTCGGCGATCCCGGCCTCGGTCAGCACGTCCCAGCACTCCGCGACCTGCTCGGCCGTCGCCATGTCGGCCATGGAGCAGCCGGCGGCGAGGTCGGGCAGGACGACCTTCTGGTCGTCGGAGGTGAGGATGTCCGCCGACTCGGCCATGAAGTGCACACCGCAGAAGACGATGTACTCGGCCTCCGGGCGCGCGGCCGCGTCCCGGGCCAGCTTGAAGGAGTCACCCGTGACGTCGGCGAACTGGATGACCTCGTCGCGCTGGTAGTGGTGGCCGAGCACGAAGACCTTGTCGCCGAGCCTCTCCTTGGCGGCGCGGGCGCGCGCGACCAGGTCGGGGTCGGACGGCGAGGGCAGGTCGCCGGGACACTCGACACCCCGCTCGCTCCTCGGGTCGGCCTCGCGGCCGAGCAGCAGCAGGGCGAGCGGAGTCGGCTGCACGTCGAGCTCCGGGGTCTGGGCGGTGGTCACGACACGCACCCTTTCTACTTTTCGTCTAACTGACGCTATCTATCATAACTGCTTCACGTCACTTTGACGATGGCCATAACGTCGATGTGACGTGAATCCCGATGAGCCGTTTTCCGCTCCGGAGGCTGTGTGCGAGCATGAGGAGGGAGCCGAAAGACAGGCGCCCGGCCCGGAATGAATCCGCGGCCCCGCCGGTTGCAGTCGTCGGCAAGCAGTCTCCGTACAACCCGGGAGAGATGTAGATGTCCGTATCGGACGAGAAGCTCACCGTCACCGACGGCATCATCCTGACCGACGCCGCCGCGTCCAAGGTCAAGGCCCTGCTCGACCAGGAAGGCCGTGACGACCTCGCGCTGCGCGTCGCCGTCCAGCCCGGTGGCTGCTCCGGCCTGCGCTACCAGCTCTTCTTCGACGAGCGCTCGCTCGACGGCGACGTCGTGAAGGACTTCGGCGGGGTCAAGGTCGTCACCGACCGCATGAGCGCTCCGTACCTGGGCGGCGCCACCGTCGACTTCGTGGACACCATCGAGAAGCAGGGCTTCACGATCGACAACCCGAACGCGACCGGCTCCTGCGCCTGCGGCGACTCCTTCAGCTGAGCCGAGGGTTCACAGCCCCCCGCGCCCCATGAGGGGCGCGGGGCTGTCTTTTCACATGCGGCCACCACCGCGCGGCGCGCCCCGCGGAACGCGGGAGCCGTCCGCGCCGACCACCGCCCGCCCGCCCAGCGGCGCCGCGAGCCGTACGGTCTTGACGTACTCCCTGGCGATCATCACGCACACCGTGTCCGGCCGGGCGTGCTCGGTGACGGTGACGGTCACCTTGCCGCCGTCCTCCCGCGCGGCCGCCGTGTAGTCGGCGCACACCCCGCCGTAGAAGCTCAGCGTCAGCTCCCGGCCGTCGGCCGTGTAGCCCTCGACCTTCACGGTGTGCCGCCCCGGCCCCGAGGTCGGTCCCCCGGAGGGAGCCGTCGGCGACGCCAGGTACGACGGATCGACCGCCGGATACGTCACCGTGTACGCCCCGCCCGCCGCGTCGCGCCGCACCTGGAACAGCCAGGACGGCACCAGCGTCTGCCGCCCGGCGACGGAGTGCGCGGCCAGCCCGAACACCGCCTTGTCGATGACGGACGCGTCCAGGCCGGCGTCCGCTCCCGCCGCCGATGGCGCCGCGCCGCAGGGCCGCTCGAACCGGTCCTTCACCGGCACCGGACGCGTACAGCCGCCGATCCCCATCCGGTGGTCGCCCTTCGGCGCGGTGTTCATCAGCTTCAGCGTCCTCGCCGCGCCCAGGACCGGGTACGTGTCGCCCCGCACCGGCGCAGCCAGCAGCCCCTGCCCGCCGACCACCTCACCCTGCCGGTCGACCGTCAGCCCGGTCCTCCAGCCGTACGTCGGCAGCCCGCCCACCACCGGATCGGCGTTCACCACCCGCTGGTCGCCCATGACCTGGCTCGCGTCGACCTTCGCGTTCCCCAGCCCGGCCGCCTTCAGCACCGGCGCCGCCGCCGCGGTCGCCCGCGACACGTCCACCGCGCCGCCCGTCGGGCCCACCGGACCGTGGCCGCACAGGGCGCCCTTCGCGCAGTCGTCGGTGCCCGGCGCGTACCGGCTGAAGGTCCAGCTGCCCGGCGCGTCCCGGTTCACCGTCAGGCCGGGGCCCGTGCCGTCCTTGCCGCCGACCCGCCAGATCCGGCCCTCGGCCACCGGCGTCCCCGCGACCCCGAGTGCCCGGGCGAGCCCGGCCACCGCGTCCTTGCCGACCTCGCCCTTCGGCGCGTACACCGCAGCGGCGCCCGGACCGGCCGGCAGCGCGCCGTGCGCCACGTACGTCGCGCCGTAGGGGGCATCGGTCCCGCCGTCCAGGGCGAGCGGCGGGGGTGTGGCATCCGCGCCGGCCGCCCGGTGACCGGCGTCCGTACGGCCGCCGGCCCCGCTGCTCGCCGCGACATAGGCGCCACCGCCGCCGACCAGCAGCACGGCCGCGGCCACCGACAGGACGGCGGCGCGGGACCTGCGCCACCCGCCGCGCCCCTCGTCGACGTGGTCCCCGTGGTCCTCAGGGCCCTCCCGGCCCTCTGCGTGCCCGGCATGCCCAAAAGCCTCGGGGTGCTCGCGGTTGTCGGGTCCCTCGGTGTTCACCGCATCGCTCCTCGCTGGTCGTATCCCGCCTCCCCCGCTGGGGGGCGGCGATGGGACGCGAGAGGGGAGCGCGTGGTTCCCGCCGGATGCGCCCGGCGCGTCAGTCGCCGTAGTCGGACATCGCGTCCAGCAGCCGCGCGGAGCGCACCGGCACGCGCACCCCGTGGATCAGGGACGGCGGCACCGGCCGCTGTTCGGCGTGCGCGGGAACCGCCCAGTGCGGGGCCATCCGGGCGCAGTCGACACGCAGCGAGGCCAGGTCGCCCTCCGGGTCGGCCGGGGCGGGGGAGTGCGTCTTGAGGTTCGTCATGCCGGCACCGTAGGCACGACCGGTGGCGCGAAGAAAGATCTACTATCGGGTAGTTTTGCCCGCTACTGCGGTCCCGGCCGACCCGGTAGCGTGAACTGTCAATCCGCCCTCCCGTCTCCCACCACCCTTCCGAAGAGCGCTATCGCGCGCACCTTTCTTATTCCGCAGGAGAATGCCCTCGTGCGCATCGCAGTCACCGGCTCCATCGCTACCGACCACCTCATGACCTTCCCCGGCCGCTTCGCCGACCAGTTCGTCGCGGACCAGCTGCACACGGTCTCGCTCTCCTTCCTGGTCGACAACCTCGATGTGCGCCGGGGCGGAGTCGGCGCCAACATCGCCTTCGGCATGGGACAGCTCGGCACGCGGCCGATCCTGGTCGGCGCCGCCGGCTTCGACTTCGACGAGTACCGCGCCTGGCTCGACCGGCACGGCGTGGACACCGAGTCGGTCCGGATCTCCGAGACCCTGCACACCGCCCGCTTCGTGTGCACCACCGACGCCGACCACAACCAGATCGGCTCCTTCTACACAGGCGCGATGAGCGAGGCCCGCCTCATCGAGCTGAAGACCGTCGCCGACCGCGTGGGCGGCCTCGACCTCGTCCTCATCGGTGCCGACGACCCGGAGGGCATGCTCCGCCACACCGAGGAGTGCCGCTCCCGCGCGATCCCCTTCGCCGCCGACTTCTCCCAGCAGATCGCGCGCATGGAGGGCGACGAGATCCGGGTGCTGATGGAGGGGGCGACGTACCTGTTCTCCAACGAGTACGAGAAGGGCCTCATCGAGACCAAGACCGGCTGGAGCGACGCCGAGATCCTGGGCAAGGTCGGCCACCGCGTCACCACGCTCGGCTCGCGGGGCGTGCGCATCGAGCGGGCCGGCGAGGACCCCATCGAGGTCGGCACCCCGGAGGAGGAGCGCAAGGCCGACCCCACGGGCGTCGGCGACGCCTTCCGCGCCGGGTTCCTGTCGGGGCTGGCGTGGGGTGTCTCCCTGGAGCGCGCCGCGCAGGTGGGCTGCATGCTCGCCACGCTCGTCATCGAGACCGTCGGCACGCAGGAGTACCAGCTGCGGCGGGCGCACTTCATGGAGAGGTTCGTGAAGGCGTACGGCGATGACGCCGGACAGGAAGTGCGGGCCCACCTCGGCTGAGGCGGGTTCCTCTCGGCGGGCGCCGGTGGGCCGTGGCCGGCCGCGCGCCCCCGAGGCGGTCAGCTCACCCGTCTGACCACGTACGCCGCCCCCCGCTCCGCCGGCTCCTCCCCGACGTACTCCTGCCCCCGCATCCCGCACCACGCGGGGATGTCGAGCCGGGCCGCCTCGTCGTCGGAGAGGACCCGTACGGTTCCCCCGACCGGCACCTGTGCGAACACCTTCGCCAGCTCGATGACCGGGATCGGGCAGCGTTTGCCCAGGGAGTCGACGAGCAGTTCCCCCGGTCCCCGCTCGGCGGCCGGTGCCGCGGGCGCGCCGAGCTTCTCCCGGACGCCCGCGACGGCCCCCGGCAGCACCTCCAGGAACCGCTCCACGTCCGCCTCGTCCGCGCCCATCGGCAGGGACACCCGTACGTTGCCCTCGCTCAGCACGCCCATCGCCTCCAGCACATGGCTGGGCGCCAGCGTGCTGCTCGTGCACGAGGAGCCGGACGAGACGGAGAAACCCGCCTGGTCCAACGCGTGCAGCAGGGCTTCCCCGTCGGCATAGAGACACGAGAAGGTGACGATCCCCGGCAGCCGCCGCTCGGGGTCGCCGACGACCTCCACGTCGGGCACGGCCTGCCGCACCCGGGCCCGGATCCGCGCCGTCAGCTCGCGCAGCCGTACCGCCTCGTGGGCCGCCTCGGCGCGCACCGCGCGCAGCGAGGCCACGGCCGCCACGATCGCCGGGATGTTCTCGAAGCCGGGCGCCCGGCCGAACTCCCGCTCGTCCGTGGGACCTTGGGCGGCGAACCGCACCCCCTTGCGCACGACGAGCAGCCCGACCCCCGACGGCCCGCCCCACTTGTGCGCGCTGGCCGTGAGCAGCGACCACTCGCCCTCGACCGGCCCCCACCCGAGCGACTGCGCCGCGTCCACCAGCAACGGCACCCCGGCCGCCCGGCACACCTCGGCCACCTCGGCCACCGGCTGGACGGTCCCGACCTCGTGGTTGGCGGACTGGAGCACGGCCAGTGCGGTGTCCGGACGCAGGGCGGCCGCGTAGCCGGCGGGTTCGACGGCTCCCGCCCGGTCGACGGCCACTCGGGTGACACTCCCGCCCCCGGACGCGAACACCTCCGCCGCATGGAGCGCGGAGGAGTGTTCGACGGATGACACGATCAGGTGGCTTCCGACCCGCCGCCGCCCGGCCAACGCCCCCGCGATCCCGGTGTGTACGGCTCGCGTCCCGGACGCCGTGAACACCACCTCGTCCGCCCGGCAGCCCACGGCCTCGGCGGCGGCCTCGCGAGCGGCGTCCAGCAGCATGCGAGCCTTACGGCCCTCCCGGTACAGCCGCGCGGGATCCGCCCATCCCTCGTCCCAAGAGGCCAACAGCGCCTGACGGGCGACGGGATGGAGGGGAACGGCGGAGGCAGCGTCAAAGTAGGCCATATGGCAACGCTAGACCGCCGGTCGGGGCAGCGCCCCAAAGGGGCGCGGGGCGTTCACATCAGCGACTCCGCCGCGGGGCGCGACCAGCCACGACAGGCCCCCAGCCGCCAATCCAGCGAACCATCCGAGTTAGTAGGCACCCCTCCCCGCGAACCCTCGGAGGGCGTCGGCTAGGGTTTGGTCCGCATAAACATCCAAACCCCTGCCCGACGCAGGGCGGCGACCGACCAGCGAGAAGGCCGCAGCCGACCGCGCGGGCGAGACTCTCGGGAAGGCGCTACGTGAGTCCCAACGGCTCCGACCGCTCGCCGCGGCGCCCGATGCGGCGGAAGCTGCTGCAGGCACTGACCGCGGGCCTGGTCCTGGCGACCGCAACCGGTTGCACATACAAGGACTTCCCCCGCCTTGGCATGCCCACCCCCACCACGGAAGAGGCTCCGCGGATCCTCTCCCTGTGGCAGGGCTCCTGGGCTGCCGCGCTCGCCGTCGGCGTGCTGGTGTGGGGCCTGATCCTGTGGAGTGCTTTCTTCCACCGGCGCAGCCGCACCAAGGTCGAGGTACCTCCGCAGACCCGGTACAACATGCCGATCGAGGCCCTGTACACGGTGGTCCCGATCATCATCATCTCGGTGCTCTTCTACTTCACGGCCCGGGACGAGTCGAAGCTCCTGGACCTCTCCAAGAAGCCCGACGTCACGGTCAACGTGGTCGGCTTCCAGTGGAGCTGGGGCTTCAACTACATCGAGAACGTCCCCGGCGTCTCCGGTGACGCCAAGACCGACGCGAACCTGGACGCCATTCCGGACCGGTTCAAGAAGGACTTCCCGGTGAACGCCGGCGGTGTCTACGACGTCGGCACCCCCGCCACGCGGAACCCGCAGACGGGCAACCCCGGTCCGACGCTCTGGCTCCCCAAGGGCAAGACGGTCCGCTTCGTCCTGACCTCCCGCGACGTCATCCACTCCTTCTGGGTGGTGCCGTTCCTCATGAAGCAGGACGTCATCCCGGGCCACACCAACGCCTTCCAGGTGACCCCCAACCAGGAGGGCACCTTCCTCGGCAAGTGCGCCGAGCTGTGCGGCGTCGACCACTCCCGGATGCTGTTCAACGTGAAGGTCGTCTCCCCGGCCGCGTACGAGCAGCACCTCAAGGACCTCGCCAAGAAGGGGCAGACCGGTTACATTCCCGCCGGCATCGCGCAGACGAGCCACGAGAAGAACCGGGAGACGAACAACCTGTGAGCATCCTCAACGAACCCCAGGGTGCCGCGGCTGCTGAAGGCTTGTACGCGGGCGAGCAGCCGGTCAGGCGCAAGCAACCCGGCAGTGTCGTGGTGAAGTGGCTGACGACCACCGACCACAAGACGATCGGGACGATGTACCTCGTCACGTCGTTCGCGTTCTTCCTGATCGGCGGCGTGATGGCGCTGCTCATGCGCGCCGAGCTGGCCCGGCCGGGCCTGCAGATCATGTCGAACGAGCAGTTCAACCAGGCGTTCACGATGCACGGCACGATCATGCTGCTGATGTTCGCGACGCCGCTGTTCGCCGGCTTCACGAACTGGATCATGCCGCTGCAGATCGGTGCGCCGGACGTGGCGTTCCCGCGGCTGAACATGTTCGCCTACTGGCTGTACCTCTTCGGCTCGACCATCGCGGTCGGCGGCTTCCTCACCCCGCAGGGCGCGGCCGACTTCGGCTGGTTCGCCTACTCGCCACTGTCGGACGCGGTCCGCTCGCCGGGCATCGGCTCCGACATGTGGATCATGGGTCTGGCCTTCTCCGGCTTCGGCACGATCCTCGGTGCGGTCAACTTCATCACCACGATCATCTGCATGCGCGCTCCGGGCATGACCATGTTCCGCATGCCGATCTTCGTGTGGAACGTGCTGCTGACCGCCGTCCTGGTCCTGCTCGCCTTCCCGGTCCTCGCGGCCGCGCTGTTCGCCCTGGAGGCGGACCGCAAGTTCGGTGCTCACGTGTTCGACGCCACGAACGGCGGAGCACTGCTGTGGCAACACCTCTTCTGGTTCTTCGGACACCCAGAGGTGTACATCATCGCCCTGCCGTTCTTCGGCATCATTTCCGAAGTGATCCCGGTCTTCTCCCGTAAGCCGATGTTCGGCTACATGGGCCTGATCGCCGCGACCATCTCCATCGCCGGTCTGTCCGTGACCGTGTGGGCCCACCACATGTACGTCACCGGCGGTGTGCTGCTGCCGTTCTTCTCCTTCATGACGTTCCTGATCGCCGTACCGACCGGTGTGAAGTTCTTCAACTGGATCGGCACGATGTGGAAGGGCTCGCTGTCCTTCGAGACCCCGATGCTCTGGGCCGTCGGCTTCCTGATCACCTTCACGTTCGGTGGTCTGACCGGTGTCATCCTGGCCTCGCCCCCGATGGACTTCCACGTCTCGGACTCGTACTTCGTGGTGGCCCACTTCCACTACGTCGTCTTCGGCACGGTCGTCTTCGCCATGTTCTCCGGCTTCCACTTCTGGTGGCCGAAGATGACCGGCAAGATGCTGGACGAGCGCCTCGGCAAGATCACCTTCTGGACGCTGTTCGTCGGCTTCCACGGCACCTTCCTCGTCCAGCACTGGCTGGGCGTCGAGGGCATGCCGCGCCGGTACGCCGACTACCTGGCGGCCGACGGCTTCACCGCCCTGAACACCGTCTCGACCATCAGCTCCTTCCTGCTCGGCCTGTCGATCCTGCCGTTCCTCTACAACGTCTGGAAGACCGCCAAGTACGGCAAGAAGGTCGATGTCGACGACCCGTGGGGCTACGGTCGCTCGCTGGAGTGGGCGACGTCCTGCCCGCCGCCGCGGCACAACTTCGTCACCCTGCCGCGGATCCGCAGCGAATCCCCGGCGTTCGACCTGCACCACCCTGAGATCGCCGCGCTGGAGCAGCTGGAGCACGCCGGTCACGGCGCCGCCATCGCGGGCAGCAAGGAGGCCGGCAAGTGAAGATCCAGGGCCGGATGTTCATCTGGCTGAGCTTCTTCCTCCTGATCATGGCCATCGTGTATGGCGTGTGGTCGAAGGAGCCGGCCGGTACCACCGCACTGTTCCTGGCCTTCGGCCTGAGCGTCATGATCGGCTTCTACCTGGGCTTCACCGCCCGGCGGGTCGACGCGGGCGCCCAGGACGACAAGGAGGCCGATGTCGCGGACGACGCGGGCGAGCTGGGCTTCTTCAGCCCGCACAGCTGGCAGCCGCTCCTGCTGGGCTTCGGCGGCGCGATCGCCTTCCTCAGCATCGCGGTCGGCTGGTGGCTGATCTACTTCTCGGCCCCGTTCATCATCCTCGGCCTGTTCGGCTGGGTGTTCGAGTACTACCACGGTGAGAACCGCACCCAGTAGCACGCGAGAACACGCACCGGAAGCCCGGACGCTCCATCAGGGGAGTCCGGGCTTCCGGCATTTCCGCAGGCGGGACCACTCGATGTCGTTCACGTGGCGCCGTGCCGATCCCTCGTACGGGTTACATACCGCGCAAATGGGGTCAACACCTCATAGCGTGATCGTATGAACCACACTCCGCGGAACCGCACCGTCGTCGGCTGCACGCTGCTGGTGACCGCCCTCGGCGCGGGCGTCACCGCCTGCGGTTCGGACGGCAACCCCCTGGCGGCCCATCCGTACGACGCGGCGGGCCTGTTCTCCTTCAACGCCCCCACCGGTGCGGGCGAGCGGGCCGACCCGGACAAGCCCCTGGAGATCACCGCCAACGGTGACGACCGGATCACCGACGTGACGGCCCAGGACGCCGCAGGACGCTACGTGGCGGGCGAACTCGCCGCCGACGGCAGCAGATGGCACAGCACCTCCCCGCTGGCCGCGGGCGCCCACTACACCGTCACGGTGAGTACCGAGGACGAGGGCGGCGCGCCCGGCCGCAAGGTCCTGACGCTCGACACGAGCACGCCCGCCACCCGGAAGCGGCTGGCCGTCACGTTCGGCCCGGACGCGGGCGTGTACGGCGTCGGACAGCCCATCACCGCCGCACTCGACCAGGAGATCAAGGACAAGGCGCAGCGCGCCGTCATCGAGCGCGCCCTGCGGGTGGACTCCACGCCGGCCGTGCAGGGCTCCTGGTACTGGGTGAACGGCAAGGAACTCCACTACCGGCCCAAGGAGTACTGGCCCGTCCACGCCACCGTCACGGTGCGCAGCAACCTGGACGGCATCAAGATCGGCGACCGGCTCTGGGGCGGCCCCTCGAAGCCGCTGAAGATCACCATCGGTGACCGCGTCGAGGCCGTCACGGACGCCGCCGCGCACCGGATGACGGTCTACAAGAACGGCAAGGAGATCAACCAGATCCCCGTCACCACCGGCAAACCCGGCTGGGACACCCGCAACGGCATCAAGGTCGTACTGAGCAAGCAGTACTTCGTACGCATGCGCGGCACCACGGTCGGCATCGCCGCGGGCACCTCGGACTCCTACGACCTGCCGGTCTACTGGGCCACCCGGGTGACATGGTCCGGCGAATACGTGCACGCCGCGCCCTGGTCGGTGGGCTCGCAGGGCTCCGCGAACGTCAGCCACGGCTGCACGGGCATGAGTACGTCCAACGCCGAGTGGTTCTTCGGCACCGTCCGCGAGGGCGACATCGTCAAGGTCGTGAACTCCCACGGCCAGGCGATGGAACCGTTCGGCAACGGCTTCGGCGACTGGAACGTCGACTGGAAGCGGTGGCGCACGGGCAGCGCCCTGGCCAACGGCACCACGAACGGCCGGGCGGCGGACGCGGTGAGGCTCGTACCGGCGGCGCTGTGAGGCGCCCCGGAGGGGCACGGGGCCACGAACAAGCCCCGCCGCCGAGTCCCTAGGCGCTCACCAGCCGCTTGCGCCGCAGCAGAGAGGCGAGCGAGGAGGCGAACTCCACCGGATCCACCGGCAACGTCACGGCCGCGTCGGCCCGGCTCCACGTCGCCAGCCACGCGTCCTGCGGCCGGCCCATCAGGAGCAGCACCGGCGGGCAGTTGAACACCTCGTCCTTGATCTGGCGGCACACGCCCATACCCCCCATCGGCACGGCCTCGCCGTCGAGCACGCAGACGTCGATACCGCCCTTGTCCAGCTCCGTGACGACCGCCTCGGGCGTCGCGCACTCGACGAACTCGACGAAGGGAACATCGGGGGCCGGCCTGCGCCCGGCCGCCAGCCGCACCTGCTCGCGGGTGTTGGAGTCGTCGCTGTAGACCAGCACGGTGGCGGTCGGCTGCATGGTTCCTCCGGTGACGTCAGCGTCGTACGGACGGGACGGACAGGGCCGTTCGGGGCGGAGCTTACTCCGGTCAAAGTGCCCGTGAACACCACGTCAACACCGGTTCGGCAGGCAGCAACACTCCGAACGGCACCCCCCGGAGTGAGGGCGGGATAAGCGACCGACATAATGTCGGTCGTGGCGACAGCAACGACAGTAGAAACCGGGCACGCGCACCCGTCGGTCAACCGGCCGAACCTCACCAGCGTCGGAACCATCATCTGGCTGAGTTCCGAGCTGATGTTCTTCGCGGCCCTCTTCGCGATGTACTTCACCCTCCGTTCGGTGACCGGACCGGATCACTGGAAGCACATGGCGCACGCGCTCAATGTGCCTTTCTCCGCGACGAACACCACGATCCTGGTGCTCTCCTCGCTCACCTGCCAGCTCGGCGTGTTCGCGGCCGAGCGCGGTGACGTGAAGAAGCTCCGGGGCTGGTTCATCGTCACCTTCATCATGGGTGCGATCTTCATCGGCGGTCAGATCTACGAGTACACGGAGCTGGTGAAGAAGGACGGCATCTCGCTGTCCTCCGACCCGTACGGCTCGGTGTTCTACCTGACCACCGGCTTCCACGGCCTGCACGTGACGGGCGGTCTCATCGCCTTCCTGCTGGTCCTCGGCCGCACCTACATGGCCAAGAGGTTCACTCACGAGCAGGCGACCGCCGCCATCGTCGTGTCCTACTACTGGCACTTCGTCGACGTGGTCTGGATCGGCCTCTTCGCCACGATCTACTTGATCAAGTAGCGGGACCGGCTCCCGCACATCCAGAAGCACCGACGCAGAAGATCCTGACACCGGGGTAATCCGTGAAAAAGCTCTCCGCACGACGACGCCATCCGCTGGCGGCGGTCGTCGTCCTACTCCTCGCGCTGGCGGCCACTGGGGGGCTGTACGCCGTGCTCGCGCCCGCGGGCAAGGCGCAGGCCGATGAAACCTCCCAGTCCCTGACCATCAAGGAGGGCAAGAAGCTCTACGAGGTCGGCTGCGCCAGCTGCCACGGCACCGGTGGCCAGGGCTCCTCCAACGGGCCGAGCCTGGTCGGCGTGGGGGCGGCGGCCGTCGACTTCCAGGTCGGCACCGGCCGTATGCCGGCCGCCACCTCGCAGGGCGCCCAGGTCCCGCGCAAGAAGGTCATCTACAACCAGACGCAGATCGACCAGCTCGCCGCGTACGTCGCCTCGCTGGGCGCCGGCCCGAGCGTCCCCACCAAGGACCAGTACGGTCCGGAGGGCGCGGACATCGCCAAGGGCGGCGAGCTGTTCCGCACCAACTGCGCGCAGTGCCACAACTTCACCGGCAAGGGCGGTGCCCTGACCAACGGCAAGTTCGCGCCGAGCCTTGAGGGTGTCGCTCCGAAGCACATCTACGAGGCCATGCAGACGGGCCCGCAGAACATGCCGTCCTTCCCCGACACCACGATGTCGTCGAAGAACAAGAAGGACATCATCGCGTACCTGAACGCGGTCAACGGCGACCAGACGGAGAACCCGGGCGGTCTGGAGCTGGGCGGCCTCGGGCCGGTCAGTGAGGGCCTGTTCGCCTGGATCTTCGGCCTCGGCGCGCTGATCGCGGTCGCCGTCTGGGTCGCCGCTCGGACCGCAAAGGCCAAGAAGTCATGAGTAGCCAAGACATTCCAGAAGAGAACCTGCCCGCTGAGCAGGACCACGCGCACGGCGCCGTGACCGTCGCGGACGAGGAGAACCCGTTCGCCGACCCGGGGCTGCCCCCGCACGAGCACCGGATCCAGGACATCGACGAGCGGGCCGCCAAGCGGTCCGAGCGTCTGGTCGCCCTGCTGTTCACGGTGTCGATGCTGGCCACCATCGGCTTCATCGTCTCCTACCTGGCGGTGCCGCACGACAAGTCGATCTTCGTCTTCCCGATCGGGCACATCAGCGCGCTGAACTTCGCCCTGGGGCTGACCCTCGGCGTGGCGCTGTTCTGCATCGGCGCGGGCGCGGTCCACTGGGCCCGCACCCTGATGTCCGACGTGGAGATGGCCGACGACCGGCACGCGATCGAGGCCTCGCCCGAGGTGCGGGCGAAGGTCATGGACGACTTCCGCCAGGGTGCCGCGGAGTCCGGCTTCGGCCGCCGCAAGCTGATCCGCAACACGATGTTCGGCGCGATGGCCATGATGCCGCTCTCCGCCGTCTTCCTGCTCGGCGGTCTCGGCCCCGCGCCGAAGACCAGGCTGCGGCACACCCTGTGGGCCAACGGCAAGCGCCTGGTCAACATGAACACGAACCAGCCGCTGCGTCCCGAGGACGTCATGGTCGGCTCGCTCACCTTCGCCAAGCCCGACGGCCTGGAGGAGACGAACGAGGACTTCCAGAACGAGATCGCCAAGGCGGCCCTGATGATCGTCCGGCTTCAGCCGGACAACATCAAGGACAAGCGCGAGCTGGACTGGTCGCACGAGGGCATCGTCGCCTTCTCGAAGATCTGCACCCACGTCGGCTGCCCGATCTCGCTGTACGAGCAGCAGACGCATCACGTGCTCTGCCCGTGCCACCAGTCCACCTTCGACCTCTCCGACGGTGCCCGAGTGATCTTCGGTCCCGCCGGCCACCCGCTGCCGCAGCTGCGCATCGGCGTGGACAGTGACGGCTACCTCCAGGCACTCGGCGACTTCGACCAGCCCGTCGGTCCTGCATTCTGGGAGCGCGGATGAGTACTGCAGCGAACGAACCGTCCCGCGCGGGCGGCAAGGCCCCGGCCGGCGAGCGCATCGCCGACTGGGCCGACGGCCGACTGGGGATCTACTCCCTGGCCAAGAGCAACATGCGCAAGATCTTCCCCGACCACTGGTCGTTCATGTTGGGCGAAGTGTGCATGTACAGCTTCATCATCATCATCCTGACGGGTGTCTATCTGACGCTGTTCTTCCACCCGTCGATGAACGAGGTCGTGTACCACGGCTCGTACGTCCCGCTCCAGGGACAGCTGATGTCCGAGGCGTTCAACTCGACCCTGCACATCTCCTTCGACGTGCGCGGTGGTCTGCTCATCCGGCAGATCCACCACTGGGCCGCGCTGATCTTCCTCGCGGGCATGTTCGTGCACATGATGCGCGTGTTCTTCACCGGCGCGTTCCGCAAGCCGCGTGAGGTCAACTGGCTGTTCGGCTTCCTGCTGTTCGTCCTCGGCATGTTCACCGGCTTCACCGGTTACTCGCTCCCGGACGACCTGCTCTCCGGCACCGGTGTCCGCTTCATGGAGGGCGCGATCCTGTCCGTGCCGATCATCGGCACGTACCTGTCGATGTTCCTCTTCGGCGGCGAGTTCCCCGGCCACGACTTCGTCGCCCGGTTCTACTCGATCCACATCCTGCTGCTGCCGGGCATCATGCTCGGCCTGATGGTGGCGCACCTGATCCTGGTCTTCTACCACAAGCACACGCAGTTCGCGGGTCCGGGCAAGACCGAGAAGAACGTCGTCGGCATGCCGCTGCTGCCGGTCTACATGGCCAAGGCCGGAGGCTTCTTCTTCCTGGTCTTCGGTGTCATCGCGGCCATCGCGGCGGTCACCCAGATCAACCCGATCTGGGCCATGGGCCCCTACCGTCCGGACCAGGTGTCCACCGGCGCCCAGCCCGACTGGTACATGGGCTTCGCCGAGGGTCTGATCCGCTTCATGCCGGGCTGGGAGATCAACTTCGCGGGCCACACGCTCGTCCTCGGCGTGTTCATCCCGCTGGTGCTCTTCCCGCTGGTCCTGGCGGCGATCGCGGTCTACCCGTTCATCGAGTCCTGGGTCACCGGCGACAAGAGCGAGCACCACATCCTGGACCGCCCGCGCAACGCCCCGACCCGCACCGCGTTCGGTGTCGCCTGGGTGACGATCTACATGATCACCCTGGTCGGCGGCGGCAACGACCTGTGGGCCACGCACTTCCACCTGTCGATCAACGCCGTCACCTGGTTCGTCCGGATCTTCTTCTTCCTCGGCCCGGTCATCGCGTTCATCGTCACCAAGCGGATCTGCCTGGGTCTGCAGCGCCGTGACCGCGACAAGGTGCTGCACGGTCGCGAGACCGGCATCATCAAGCGGCTGCCGCACGGTGAGTTCATCGAGGTGCACGAGCCGCTCAGCCAGGAGCAGCTGCACACGCTCACCGCGCACACGCAGTACGAGCCGGCCCAGATCGGTCCGGTGGTCGACGAGAACGGGGTCCGCCGCAAGGTGCCGGCCTCGGAGAAGCTGCGGGCCAAACTGTCCAACGCCTACTACGGCGAGGACAACCAGATCCCGAAGCCGACCGTCGACGAGTACAAGGAGATCACGAGCGGCCACGGCCACCACTGATCCACGCGTCGCCACGCCACGCCAAGGGCCCCGTCCGCGAGCCGGACGGGGCCCTTGGCCGCGTCCGGGGGCCGATAGGGTGGGATCGACCACCGATTGCGCAGGTACGACACCCTGGAGCGGCTATGAGCGCTGTGACCCCCGCTGGAGGCGACACTGCGGCGGGCCGCTCCTGGCCCGCCCTGCTGAACGGCCTGCTGACCGGCCAGGACCTGTCCGCCGACGACACCGCCTGGGCGATGGACCGCATCATGCGCGGCGAGGCGACCGACGCGCAGATCGCCGGTTTCGCGGTGGCGCTGCGGGCCAAGGGCCAGACGGTGCAGGAGATCACCGGTCTGGTGCGCGCCATGTACGCGCACGCGAACGTGATCGAGGTGCCCGGCCCGACCGTCGACATCGTCGGCACCGGCGGCGACGGGGCGAGGACGGTGAACATCTCCACGATGTCGTCGCTGGTCGTCGCCGGCACCGGCGCCAAGGTGGTCAAGCACGGCAACCGCGCCGCGTCCTCCGCCTCCGGCTCCTCCGACGTCCTGGAGAAGCTGGGCGTCAACCTCGACCTCACCCCCCGGCGGGTGGCCGAGGTCGCCGAGGAGGCCGGCATCACCTTCTGCTTCGCGGTGAAGTTCCATCCGGCGCTGCGTCATGTGGGCGCCGCGCGCGGCCAGTTGGGCATCCGGACGGTGTTCAACCTGCTCGGTCCGCTGACCAACCCGGCCCGGGTGAAGGCCCAGGCGGTCGGCGTGGCCGTCGCCCACGAGGCGCCGATCGTCGCCGGCGTGCTCGCCGAGCGCGGCAACTCCGCGCTGGTCTTCCGCGGCGACGACGGCCTGGACGAGCTGACGACGACGGCCACGTCCCACGTCTGGACCGTGCGGGACGGCAAGGTCACCGAGGAGGTCTTCGACCCGCGCGCGGTCGGCCTCGACCTCGTCCCCGTGGAGGCGCTGCGCGGCGGCGATCCGGCCCACAATGCGGAGGTCGCCCGCCGGCTGCTGGAGGGCGAGCGGGGCCCCGTCCGGGACGCCGTCCTGCTGAACTCGGCGGCGGCCCTCGTCGCCCTGAACCCCACGGACGCCCCGCTGCCCGAGCAGCTGAGCGCCGGCATGGCCCGGGCCGCGGAGTCGATCGACTCGGGCGCGGCCCGGCGGGCGCTGGAGAAGTGGGTGGCCGCCACCAACCGCTGAGGCCGGCCGCATGTGACGCACGGCGCAGTCCGCATGCCGGACCGCGCCTTGCGCGCCGAAGATCGTGTGGCAGGATACGGAACCAGGTCATGAGTGACAGCCATTCGGCCCCGGCCGGCTGTCCGGCAACCCTCCGTCCGTGGCGGGGTGCCCCGGGTGAGGACCAGGTCGTGGGCAGCGAGGTCCACGACAAGCGCGGACCCCTCGTACGCCAGGGGTCCTGGTCGTCGAGGAGCCTTCCGTGAGCAAGCGAATGCGATAGGGCCGCAGAGCCCCGCCTCCGCATCCCCCTTTTCACTCCACCACCGTTCGAGCGCTTCCCGCTCACGTGGTGAATGACACCTGCCTTCACGGGAGCCCCGCCATGCCTGTCTCCACTGTTGCCGCCGACCAGTCCGTTTGTGCCCCGCTGCCCGTTCTGGGGCGGGATGTCACCGTTCCGCTCGTGACCGGCGGCCACGTCACCTACGCGGCCCTCGACTACGCGGCCAGCGCGCCCGCCCTGCAGCGCGTCTGGGACGACGTCGCCGGCTACGCGCCGTACTACGGCAGCGTCCACCGCGGTGCCGGCTACCTCTCGCAGCTCTCCACCGACCTGTTCGAGAACGCCCGCCGGACGGTCGCCGACTTCCTCGGCTGCCGCGCCGGCGACCAGGTGGTCTTCACCCGCTCGACGACGGACTCGCTCAACCTCCTGGCCCGCACCCTCCCGGCCGGCTGCCAGGTCTTCGTCTTCGAGACCGAGCACCACGCCTCCCTGCTGCCCTGGCAGGACGCGCACGTCACCTACCTCGACGCCCCGCGCACCCCGCGCCAGGCCGTGGAGACCCTGGAGCGGGCCCTCGCCGGCCGCGACGGGCACGGCCCGGCCCTGGTCTGCGTCACCGGCGCCTCCAACGTCACCGGCGAGCTGTGGCCGGTGCGCGAGCTGGCCGCCGCCGCGCACGCCCACGGCGCCCGCATCGTCCTGGACGCCGCCCAGCTGGCCCCGCACCACCCGGTGGACGTGGCGGACCTGGCCGTCGACTGGGTCGCCTTCTCCGGGCACAAGCTGTACGCCCCCTTCGGCTCCGGCGTCCTCGCGGGCCGCGCCGACTGGCTGCGCGCTGCCGAGCCGTACCTCGCGGGCGGCGGCGCCAGCCGCACGGTCACCCGGCGCCCGGACGGGGGAGTGGCCGTGGAGTGGCACGACAGCGCCGCCCGGCACGAGGCGGGCTCGCCCAACGTGATCGGCGCCTACTCCATCGCGTCGGCCTGCAAGGCGCTCACCGAGGCCGGCTGGGACGCGCTGGTCGCCCGCGAGCAGCACCTGATCGCCGAGGTGCGCGCCGGCCTGGCCGAGGTCCCACAGGTGAAGGTGCTGTCGCTGTTCGGCGACGACGCCCCGCGCGTCGGCGTCATCTCCTTCGTCGTCGAGGGCTGGAACAGCTCCCACTTCGCCGCCGCCCTCTCCGCCGAGTACGGCATCGGCGTGCGCGACGGTCTCTTCTGCGCCCACCCCCTGGTGCGCACCCTGCTCGGCGGGGACCCCCAGACCCAGGGCGAGTGCGGCGCTCCCGAGGCGGCCCCCGGCGAGAAGTCCCTCAACGCCATCCGCGTGAGCTTCGGCGCGGGCACCCCGGACGAGCACGTCGAGCGGTTCCTGAGCGCCGTGAAGGAACTGGTGACCGAGGGCGCGAAGTGGACGTACCGCACGGAGGACGGCCGCTGCGTGCCGGCGGTGTGAGCGTCCCGGCCGCCGGCCGCGGGGCGGTCTTCAGCCGATCAGGAGTCGAGTCCGATCGCGAAGGCCGCCTCCAGGTCGTGCTGCGAGTACGTACGGAAGGCCACGTGGGTGTCCGTGGCCTCCACGCCGGGGATCTTGCTGATCCGGCCGGGGATGACGTCGGCCAGGTCCTCGTGCCGCCGCACCCGGACCATCGCGATCAGGTCGTACGTGCCCGTGACGGAGAAGACCTCGCTCACCGACTCCAGCGATGCGATCTGCTCGGCGATCTCGGGGATCCGGTCCACACTGGTCTTGATGAGGACGATCGCGGTGATCACGGCTGGTTCTCTCCCTCGGGGGCCGGAGCTGGGGTGCACTTCACTCTAGTCCCACGCCCATAACGCACCCACGCGTAGCCGAACCCCAGCCCGAACCCCACCAGGTGCGCCAGGTACGCCACCCCGGGCCCGTCGGAGGCCCGGCTCGCCGCCGCCCACTGGATCGCCACCCAGAACGGCAGCACGACCCACGCGGGGAACCGCAGCGGCACGAAGAACAGGAACGGCAGCAGGCTGGTCACCCGGGCCCGCGGGAACAGGTACAGGAACGCGCCGAGCACCGCCGAGATCGCCCCGGAGGCGCCCACCAGGGACTGCTGGGAACCGGCGTTGGCGGCCGCGTACCCGAGGAGCGCCAGATAGCCGCACCCGGTGTAGAAGAGGGTGAACTCGACCGCGCCCATCCGCTCCTCCGTCATCGCCCCGAAGACGAAGAGGAAGAGCATGTTGCCGAGCAGGTGCACCCAGCTGCCGTGTACGAACAGCGCCGTGGCCGGCGTGAGGATCGCGCGGCCCGGCCCGGCGAACAGCTCGGCCGGTACCACGCCCCAGTGCCGGAAGTACGCCCGCTGCGCGGTCGCGAGGGCGTCCCCGGAGCCGTAGGCGGGGGTGAGCCCGGAGGCCGGGCCGAGCACGAAGAGCAGACAGCACAGGGCGATGAGGCCGTAGGTGAGGGGCGCCGAGGTGCTCCGCATCGTGCGCAGGGTCCTGCCGACCGCCGTGCTCCACTCACTGATCATGAACACAGAGCATGACGTAACGGGACGCATGCCGACAGACCGCCTCGCCGTCGTGGACAGACGGGCGGCGAGTCCCCGGCAGGCCGTAGGGTTACGAGCCACACGCGTCGGCCGGCGGCGCGGAAGAGCCCGACGAGAAGGAAGCGGACTGCCACGATGACGGTTCCCCTGCCGACCGCGACCACCCGGTGGCGCTGCACCCTGTGCGGCAACCTGACCCGGTTCGACGTGACCCGTTCGTCGAAGGTCGTCGAGTACGTGCATCTCGATCTGGCCGGAGAGCCGACGGTGGAGGAGCGCCAGGTGGTCAGTGAGACCATCGAATCGGTGCGCTGCCGCTGGTGCAACGCGGTGGACCAGGTGGAACTCGTGGACAGGCCGGGCGCCGACTCCTGAGCGGGAGGCGGCCCCGCAGAGGGTAGTGGGGTGTGACGGATGGTGGAGACCGCAGGCGGGGGGCCGGGCGACGGCACCGCTGAGGTGCTTGACCGTCCGCTGCCCGACGGCGTGCGCAAGCGGGTCGTGCAGATCGTCTCGGACGGCTTCGGCGGCCTGACCGTGTCCGAACTGCCCGCCCAGCTCAGGCAGTACGCCCGGTTCGCCCCCAATCGCCGGGCCAAGTTCGCCGGGAACGCGATGGCGGCGGCCCTGGAGACCGACCTGGTGTTCCGGCAGCGGATCGGGGAGAAGCTCAGAGAGGCGCAGCCGGAGCTGACCGGCGCCCTCGACTCCGGCTCCCCGCCTCCGGCCGCGGACCCGCTCGACGTGGCGGCCGCGGCCTACGTACTGCGCCCGGCGGGCTGGGTGAAGCTGGTCGCGGCGGCCGGCGAGGAGGCCCAGCGCGCGGACGCCGAGCGGGCGGACGAGGAGAGCCGGGCCGAGCTGGAGCGGCTGCGCGCCGAGCTGGCGCAGGCCCGGGAGCAGATCCGCGCCGAGACCGAGCGGCTGCGCGCGGAGCTGGACGCGGCGAAGAAGGAGACGGAGTCGCTGCACCGCAAGCTCCGTGCCGCCCTCAGCGACGTCAAGCGGGGCGAGGCCGCGCTGCGCAAGGCCCAGGGCGAGACGGACGCCGTACGCGCCGAGGCGCAGACGCAGGTGTCCGCCGCCGAGAGCGAGTCCAGGCGGCTCAAGTCCCGCCTCGGCGAGGCCGAGGCGGCGCTGGAGGCCGCCCGGCGCGCCGCCCGCGAGGGCCGCAGCGTGGAGGACATGCGGGTGCGGCTGCTGCTGGACACCCTGCTGGACGCCGCCCAGGGCCTGCGGCGCGAACTCGCCCTGCCGCCGGTGTCCGTGCGGCCGGCCGAGACCGTGGACGCCGTCGAGCCGGGCCGGATGACCCCGAAGGACATCGCGGCACGCGCCCTGTCCGAGCACGATCCGGCCATTCTCGATCAGCTGCTCGCGCTGCCGCAGGCCCATCTGGTGGTCGACGGCTACAACGTCACCAAGACCGGCTATCCGCAGATGCCGCTGGAGAAGCAGCGCCTGCGGCTGCTCGGCCAGCTCTCGGCGCTCGCCGCGCAGACCGGCGCCGAGGTGACCTGTGTCTTCGACGGCGCCGAACTGGCCGCGCCGGTGCTGCTCGCGCCGCCGCGCGGGGTCCGGGTGCTGTTCTCCAAGCCCGGTGTGACGGCCGACGAGCTGATCCGCCAGCTCGTGCGCGCGGAGCCGCCGGGCCGCCCGGTCATCGTCGCCTCCACCGACCGGGAGGTCGCCGACGGCGTCGCCAGGGCGGGTGCCCGTCCCGTCGCGTCTGCGGTGCTTCTGAAGCGACTGTCCTGAAGGTCCAACGGGTATAAGTAATGCCCGAATTGGCCGGATCGTCACGCAACGTAGTGTCAACCGCGCCTCACACCCGGTGAGTTGTGTGCAAAGAATGCATAGAGTGACGGGCTTTTTTGCCGTTGGGATTTGAACTGATCACGAGCGGGTCACTAGGGTCGGGGCTCGAACCTCCGAACGGGTGATTACTCACTCACTCACTCACACGAAGGAGTTCGTCCCTCGTGGCGTCCCACCGTCGACCCAAGCAGCAGAGTCGCGCCCGCGTGACCGTGCTGACCACCGCAGCCGCCGCGGCAGTCGTGCTGAGCGCGAACGCCGCCAACGCCGCGCCGAGCCAGAAGCTCAGCAAGGACCAGGTCAAGGCCAAGGTCGACAAGCTCTACCAGGAGGCCGAGCAGGCCACCGAGAAGTTCGACGGGGCGCAGGAGAAGCAGCAGAAGCTGCAGAAGGAGATATCCACGATCCAGGACAACGTCGCGCGGGGTCAGGCGGACCTCAACAAGCTGCGCGACAGCCTGGGTTCGCTGGCCACCTCGCAGTACCGCTCCGGCGGCATCGACCCGTCGGTCCAGCTCTTCCTGTCCGCCAACCCGAACGACTTCCTGGACAAGGCCTCCACGCTCGACCAGTTGAGCGCCCAGCAGGTCGACGCGCTGAAGAAGATCCAGGACAAACAGCGCGAACTCGCCCAGGAGCGGGCCGAGGCCACGCAGAAGCTCAAGGACCTCTCCGCCACGCGCACCGAGCTGGAGCAGCAGAAGAAGGACGTCCAGGGCAAGCTCGCCGACGCCCAGGCACTGCTCAACTCCCTGACGGCCAAGGAGAAGCAGCAGCTCGCCGACGAACAGGCACGGGCCAACCGCTCCTCGGCCGACCGGGTCGACCTCGGCAACAGCACCCCCGCCTCCGGCCGGGCCGCTGCCGCCTTCGCCGCCGCCCAGTCGCAGATCGGCAAGCCGTACGTCTACGGCGCCACCGGCACCGCCTCCTACGACTGCTCGGGTCTGACCTCCTGGGCCTACGCCCAGGCCGGCATCTCCATTCCGCGCACCTCCCAGGAGCAGGCGACCATAGGCACCCGGATCAGCTCGGTCAACGACCTGCAGGTCGGCGACCTGGTCTTCTTCTACGGCGACATCCACCACGTCGGCCTGTACGCCGGCAACGGCATGGTGCTGCACGCCCCGCACACCGGTGCCGTGGTCCGCTACGAGGCCATGTCGGACATGCCGTTCCAGTTCGGCGTCCGGGTCTGAGCGTCCCCGCTCACCTCCGCCGGGCCGCCGCGAAACGCGGACACGGGACGCCCGAACGGGCGAATCCCTGGAACCGGAACTGACCGCTCGCCCCGCCCATGACCTGCGTCAGCGGCGGGGCGTCACCCTGTGGTGCCCTCGCGCTCTTTGGCCCCGACCCTCGTGGAGGGCTACTGTCTGGCGCGCTCCCCCGGCGCCTGGGGTCTCCCCGTCCCCAGGCGCCGGGGGAGCGGTATCTGTCCGCCAGCAGAAGGACCGCCGTGGGGTCTCACCGTCGTCTTGCCTCCTCCGGGTTCCACCGGGGCGCCACCGCCCTGTGTGTCCTGTCCGCCGCTGCCGCCGCGCTCGGCGCCGTACCCGCGCACGCGGCACCGGACACCGACGCCCGCGCCGAGGTGGACCGCCTCTACCAGGAGGCCGAGCAGGCGACCCAGGCCTTCGACAAGGCCCAGGAGCAGACGGACGCGCTGCGCCGCGAGGTGAACGACGCCCAGGACCGCGTCGCCCGGCAGCAGCAGCGGGTCAACACCCTGCGCGAGCAGCTCGGCTCGCTGGCCGGCGCCCAGTACCGCTCCGGCGGCATCGACCCTGCCGTCGCGCTGCTCTTCTCCGACGACCCCGACGACTACCTCGACAGGGCCACCACGCTCGACCGCATCGGCGCCCAACAGGCCGTGCAGCTAAGGGAGTTGAACTCCGCGCTGCGCGACCTCGGACAGGAGCGCGCCGAGGCCGCCGACAAGCTCGCGGAGCTGGAGAAGAGCAGCACGGCCGTCTTTGTGCACAAGCGGACCGTGGAGGAGAAGCTCGCCAAGGCCCGGCAGCTCCTCGACTCCCTGCCGGGCGCCGCCCGCGCCGCCTACGACCGCGCCTCCCGGGACGGCCGGATCGACCTGCCCGACCTGACCGACCTCACCGGCGCCGCCGCCCCCGACGCCCGCGCCGCGGCCGCCCTGGCCGCCGCCCGGTCCGTCCTCGGCCGCCCCTACGTCTGGGGGGCCAACGGCCCCTCCGGCTTCGACTGCTCGGGCCTGATGCAGTGGTCGTACTCCCAGGCCGGCATCCACCTGCCGCGCACCTCGCAGGAACAGCGCTTCGCCGGCCGGCAGATCCCGCTCTCCCAGGCGCGCCCCGGCGACCTGGTGGTCTACCGCTCCGACGCCAGCCACGTCGCCATGTACGTCGGCGACGGCAAGGTCATCCACGCCCCCTACCCGGGTGCCGCGGTGCGCTACGACTCGGTCGGGATGATGCCGGTCTCCTCGGTCACCCGGCCCTGAGGGCGCGGGGCGCCGTTACGATCGGGGGCATGCGCGAGGGCTGCGGTGGTGGTACCACGACGGGTGACGTACCGGGTGGGGCCGCCCGCCGGCCGCGGCGCCGTCGTGACGGCTCGCGCCCGCGCGGCGGGAGCCGCGCGTACGACAGGGTGCGGCGCCCCGCGCGGGCGCTCGTCGCCGGACTCCCGCTGCTCCTCGCGCTGACCGCGTGCGCGGGCGGTACGGCGGCCGACTCGGCCCGCGCCGAGGTGCAGCACCTGCTCGACCGCCGCGCGGCCGCCCTCCTCGGGCACGACGAGCCCGCGTACGCGGCGACGGGCACGCGCACCGAGTACACCCGGCTGCGCGCCCTCCCGCTGGCCTCCTGGGCCTACCGCGTCACCGCCGTGCGCGAGACCGGCTCGGGGGCCACCGCCGACGCCGAGCTGAGCTATCGCGTCGCCGGGTACGACAAGGCCCCGGTCGACGCCGAGCGCACCCTCACCCTCGGCCGCGCCGCCGACGGCACGTGGTACGTCACCGCCGACGAACCCGCCCGGCAGACCGGGCAGCAGCTGTGGGACCAGGGCACGGTGACCGTTGTGCGGGGTGCGCGCAGCCTGGTGCTCGGCACCGGCCGCGGCTCCGCCGAGCTGCGGTCCTACGCCGGGCTCGCCGACCACGCGGTCCCGGCGGTCTCCCGGGCCTGGGGCTCGGACTGGAGCCGCCGGGTCGTCGTCCTCGTACCGCGCTCCCTGGCCGGCATGGCCGCACTGCTCGGCTCGCCCGCCGCCGACTACCGGGGCATCGCCGCCGTCACCACCGGCGAGGCGGGGGGCTCCGGGCAGGCGCCCGCGGACCGGGTGGTGGTCAACCCGGACGCGTACGCCGTCCTCGGCGACCTCGGCAAGCAGGTCGTGCTCACCCACGAGACGACCCATGTGGCCACCCGCGCGTACACCACCGCCGCGACCCCGCTGTGGCTCTCCGAGGGCTACGCGGACTGGATCGGCTACCTCGGCACCGGCCGCACCCCCACCGAGGTCGCGCCGGAACTGACCCGGGCCGTGCGCAAGGGCCAGGTGCCGGCCGCGCTCCCCACCGACAAGGACTTCGGCTTCACCAGCGACCCGGCCGAGCTGGCCCGCGCCTACGAGAGCGGCTGGCTCGCCTGCCGCATGATCGCCGACCACTGGGGCACGGCCCGGCTCGACGCCTTCTACCGGGCCGTCGGCGCCCATCCGCAGCGCGCGGGCGCGGTCGAGGACGCGCTGCGCAAGGTGCTCGCGACGACGCCGGAGGCCTTCACCGGACAGTGGCGGGCGTATGTCAGGACGCAGCTCGGCTGAGCGTGGCGATGGCCTCGCGCCCGGCCGGGATGGAGCGCGCCGTCGGTGACCGGCGGGACGTGCCCGCTCGGGGCTTGGCCCGTTCCTCCTGCTCGTGCCCGGGGCGGCGCTGCTCCTCGCCGCGGGGGCTTCCCGCTGTCCGGCAGGGCCGTCTGCTTCCCCGGCGGCACCCGCACAGCGATGCCGCTCGCGCTGCCAGCCTGCCGGGTCAGGAGGAGACCCGGGTCTCGCGGGGGCGGGCCGGCTCGGGCGGCAGGGGAGCGGCGGGGGGCGGGGTGACGGTCGCGCGCCACAGCCGCCGGCCCGCCGTGACGGAGGCCGCGACCAGCAGGCCGTTGCGCACCAGCATCAGCAGCACGCCGTACCAGTCGCTCGACACCACGTGTACGAAACCGAGCGGGAACTCCAGCACCGTCACGAAGGAGGCGACCACCACCATCAGCGCGGGCGCCCCCATCCGGCTCGCCCGGTACGTCAGGCAGACCGCCGCCAGGCCCACCAGCCACACCAGGTACTGCGGGCTGATCACCCGGCTGGTCACCGTGAACAGCAGCACCGCCGTGAACGCCGCGTCCGCGAGCACCGTCGGCGTCCGGCGTGCCACCCGCAGCCGCCACAGCAGCAGCCAGCCGAACGCGGCCCCGGTCAGCGCCAGCGCCGCGGTGCTCACCTGCTCCACATGCGGGCCGAGGAACTCGATCGACCCGTAGTTCAGCAGCACCTGGCCGCTCCAGCCGAAGTGCCGGGCCACGTGGAAGACCAGGGCGCCCAGCGACTCCACCTCCGTGCCTCGGTCCCGCTGGAAGGCCAGGAAGGCGAACGCGCCCGGCATGGACACCGAGAACAGCGCCGCGAGCCCGGCCGCGGTCACCGCCGCCGACGCCCACGCCCGGCGCCGGAAGCAGCCCACCAGCAGCAGCGCCGGCCACACCTTCAGCAGCGCCCCGAACGCCGTCAGCGCGCCCATCACCCGCGGATGCCGCACCCCGGCGAGCAGCGCCGCCACGGCCACCGCCGTCACCATCACGTCGTAGCGGGCGTACACCGTCGGTCCGAGCAGCGGCACGCCCGCCACCCACACCCAGGCCCCGCGCAGCGACCGGCCGGAGCGCCGCGCCGGGTACAGCAGCAGCTGGAGCACGAGCGCGTCGGCGAGGAACACCAGCAGGAAGAAGGCGTGCTCGTACGACAGGAAGGGCAGAAGGGCGGGGGCGAGCACCGGGAGGGCGGCGGCGGGCGGGTACTGCCAGGTCACGTCGTCCAGCGGAAACGTTCCCTGCCGCAGGACCTCGTACCAGCCGCGGTAGATCACCGACACGTCCGAGGTGACGTCCGGGCCCGGGAAGACCCACACCTCGAAGACGAACAGCAGCAGCGCCAGACGGGTGAGGCCCCAGAGCGCGAGCAGCCATGCCGGGGACCGTCCGGTGCCCTTGGTCTCCACGTGTACCCCTTGCCGTCCGGTTCCCGGTTCGATTCGGCTTCGCGGGACCATGATGTCGTGCCCGGCTGTGTACCTGCCACAGACCCCGCCGCGCCGGACCGCGCGCGGCCCGTTCGGTCCCGGCCGCGCGCGTCCGGTTCGGTAGGGTCGGCCACGATGCACAAGACCCTGATCGTCACCAACGACTTCCCGCCCCGGCCGGGCGGCATCCAGGCCTTCCTGCACAACATGGCCCTGCGCCTGGACCCCGGCCGGCTGGTCGTCTACGCCTCCACCTGGAAGCGGGGCGAGGAGGGCGCCCGGGCGACCGCCGCCTTCGACGCCGAGCAGCCCTTCACCGTCGTGCGCGACCGTACGACCATGCTGCTGCCGACCCCGCAGGCGACCCGGCGCGCGGCCGGGCTGCTGCGCGAGCACGGCTGCACGTCGGTGTGGTTCGGCGCGGCGGCCCCGCTCGGCCTGATGGCCCCGGCACTGCGCGGGGCCGGCGCGGAGCGACTGGTGGCGACCACCCACGGGCACGAGGCCGGCTGGGCCCAGCTGCCCGCCGCCCGCCGGCTGCTGCGCCGGATCGGCGAGTCGACGGACACGATCACCTATCTGGGCGAGTACACCCGCTCCCGGATCGCCCCGGCCCTCACCCCCGCGGCGGCCCGGCGCATGGTCCAACTGCCGCCCGGAGTCGACGAGAAGACCTTCCACCCCGGCTCCGGCGGCGACGAGGTCCGTGCCCGCCTCGGCCTCACCGACCGCCCGGTCGTGGTCTGCGTCTCCCGCCTCGTCCCGCGCAAGGGACAGGACACCCTCATCCGGGCCCTGCCCCGCATCCTCGCCGCCGAGCCCGACACGGTGCTGCTCATCGTCGGCGGCGGCCCCTACGAACGAGACCTGCGCCGCCTCGCCGCCGAGACCGGCGTGGCCGCCTCCGTCCGCTTCACCGGCGCGGTCCCCTGGTCCGAGCTGCCCGCCCACTACGGCGCCGGCGACGTCTTCGCCATGCCCTGCCGCACGCGGCGCGGGGGCCTGGACGTCGAGGGCCTGGGGATCGTCTACCTGGAGGCCTCGGCGACGGGGCTGCCGGTGGTCGCGGGCGACTCCGGCGGCGCTCCGGACGCGGTGCTGGACGGAGAGACGGGCTGGGTGGTCAGGGGCGGCGACCCGAGGGCGGCGGCCGACCGCGTCATCCCCCTGCTCCAGGACCCCGGGCTGCGCCGCAGGATGGGCGAGCGGGGCCGCCGGTGGGTGGAGGAGAGGTGGCGCTGGGACCTGTTGGCGGAGCGTTTGCGGGCGCTGCTGTAGGGCGGCGCCCCGCACGGGGCGCGCGCTCCCGGCCGGCGCCCTACTTGGCGTAGATCGCCTCGATCTCGTCCGAGTAGTCCTTGGCGACCACGTTCCTCTTCAGCTTCAACGACGGAGTCAAGTGCCCCGACTCCTCCGTGAACTGCGACGGCAGAATGCGGAACTTGCGCACCGACTCCGCCTTCGACACCGCCGCGTTGCCGTCGTCCACCGCCGTCTGGATCGCCGCGACCAGATCGGGGTCGTCCTTCAGCGACGCCGCCGTGGAGCCGGCGGGCTTGCCGTGCTCGGCGGCCCAACGGCCCAGGAACTCCTCGTCGATGGTGACCAGCGCGCCCACGAACGGCCGCCCGTCGCCCACCACCATGCACTCCGCGACCAGCGCGTGCGCCCGGATGCGGTCCTCGATGACGGCCGGGGCGACGTTCTTGCCGCCCGCGGTGACGATGATCTCCTTCTTCCGGCCGGTGATCCGGAGATAGCCGTCCTCGTCCAGCGTGCCGATGTCACCGGTGTGGAACCAGCCGTCGGCCAGCGCCTCCGCGGTCGCGCCCGGGTTGTTCCAGTACTCCTTGAACAGGTGCTCGCCGTGCAGCAGCACCTCGCCGTCGTCCGCTATCCGCACCACCGAGCCCGGCAGCGGCTGGCCGACCGTGCCGATCTTCTGCCGGTCCCACGGGTTGAACGCCGTCGCCGCGCAGGACTCGGTCAGGCCGTAGCCCTCCAGCACGGTGAACCCGATGCCCCGGAAGAAGTGGCCGAGCCGCTCGCCGAGCGGGGCGCCGCCGGAGATGGCGTACTCGCCCCGGCCGCCGAGGACCGCGCGCAGCTTGCTGTAGACCAGCTTGTCGAAGACCTTGTGCTTGACCTTCAGACCGAGCGACGGGCCCGACGGGCTGTCCAGCGCCTTGCTGTAGGCGATCGCCGTGTCCGCCGCCTTGTCGAAGACCGCGCCCTTGCCGTCCGCCTGCGCCTTGGCGCGCGCGGAGTTGTAGACCTTCTCGAAGACACGCGGCACGCCGAGGATCAACGTCGGCCGGAACGCGGCGAGTTCGTCGGTGAGGTTCTTGATGTCCGGGACGCAGCCCAGCTTGATCGGCGCCATCATCGGCGCGATCTGCACGAGCCGCCCGAAGACGTGCGCGAGGGGCAGGAAGAGCAGCACCGAGCACTCGCCGGTACGGAAGAGGGGGCGCAGGCGCTCGACGACGTTGCCGCACTCGGCGAAGAAGCTGCGGTGGGTGAGCACGCAGCCCTTGGGGCGGCCGGTCGTGCCGCTCGTGTAGACGATGGTGGCCGGGTCGTCGGCCCGGGCGAGCGAGCTGCGCTCCTCGACCGTCTGGTCCGACACGTCCTGCCCGAGCCGCCCCAGCTCCTCCACGCCCCCGGCGTCGATCTGCCAGACGTGCTTGAGGGCGGGCAGCGACTCGCGCACCGACTCCACGGCCGCCGCGTGCCCCGCCTGCTCCACGACGCACGCGGTCGCGCCCGAGTCGGACAGGATCCACCGCACCTGCTCCGGCGAGCTGGTCTCGTACACCGGGACGGTGATCGCGCCCGCGCTCCAGATCGCGAAGTCCAGCAGCGTCCACTCGTACCGGGTACGGGACATCAGGCCCACCCGGTCACCCGGCTGCACTCCCGCGGCGACGAGGCCCTTGGCGGCGGTGTGCACCTCGGCCAGGAACTGCCGGGCCGTCACGTCCTGCCAGGTACCCCCGGCCTTGCGGGCGATGACGGCGACGTCGGGATGCTGCGCGGCGTTTCTGCGGACGATGTCGGTCAGATTGCCGTCCGCAGGGACCTCGTACAAAGCCGGAAGGCTGAACTCGCGCAAGACTGCTGCTCCTCATAGGGCGCCGGCGCCACGACACTGTGTGATGCGACGGAGCGGTCCAAGGCTCGGGCTGGTGCTCGGGTCTTCGGTGGTTGAAATCCAGAGCACGACTGGACTGCCCGGACGTTACCCGCCGGTATGGCGTTCCCGACAGGGGGTTCCGGCGAGATGTTCGCTGCGTCACACACGTGGGCGTTCCTTCGCGCACAGTAGTCCACGGCTGAACCGACCGGCGAGTAACCGCACGCCGGTCCGCCACTGTTCACGCACATCCCACAGGCCTACGCTTGATCACCATGGCATCCACACCGTCCGGAACCCCGACCGCCGCGCGGCACGGCACCGAGCGCCGCGGGACCCGCGTCCACGTGGTCAGCGACGTGCACGGCAACGCCGAGGCCCTGGCGCGGGCCGGCGAGGGTGCCGACGCGCTGATCTGCCTGGGGGACCTCGTCCTCTTCCTCGACTACGCCGACCACTCGCGCGGGATCTTCCCGGACCTGTTCGGCAAGGAGAACGCGGACCGCATCGTCGAGCTGCGCACCGCCCGCCGCTTCGCGGAGGCCCGGGAGTTCGGCGCCCGGCTGTGGGGCGGCATCGGCACCGACCGGGCCGCCGCCATCGAGAAGGCCGTGCGCAAGCAGTACGCCGAGATGTTCGCCGCGTTCCCGACCCCGACGTACGCGACCTACGGCAATGTCGACATGCCGCCTTTGTGGCGTGAGTACGCCCGGCCCGGCACCACGGTCCTCGACGGCGAGCGGGTGGAGATCGGCGGCCGGGTCTTCGGCTTCGTCGGCGGTGGCCTGAAGACGCCGATGCGGACGCCGTACGAGATCGACGACGAGGAGTACGCGGCGAAGATCGATGCCGTCGGCGAGGTCGACGTGCTGTGCACGCACATCCCGCCGGGGGTCCCCGAGCTGGTCTACGACACCGTCGCCCGCCGCTTCGAGCGCGGCAGCCGGGCCCTGCTGGCCGCCATCCGCCGTACCAGACCGCGCTATTCGCTCTTCGGGCACGTCCACCAGCCGCTCGTGCGCCGGATGCGGATCGGCTCGACGGAATGCGTGAACGTGGGGCACTTCGCGGGGACGGGCACGCCATGGGCGCTCGAATGGTGAGCGGCGGTACCTGCGGTGGAGGCGGCCGGCCGGTGGCGCGGTAGCCTTCACGCTGCACACACGTGCGCACGACGACTTCAGTACGGCCGCTTCCGGAGGAGCCACGGCGATGGCGGAACACACCAGTTCGAGCATCACGATCGAGGCGGCCCCGGCCGACGTCATGGCGGTCATCGCCGACTTCGAGCGCTACCCCGACTGGACCGGCGAGGTGAAGGTGGCGGAGGTCCTCAAGGCCGACGACCAGGGCCGCGCCGAGCAGGTCCGCCTCGTCATGGACGCCGGCGCCATCAAGGACGACCAGGTCCTCGCCTACTCCTGGACCGGCGGCAACGAGGTCTCCTGGAGCCTGGTGAAGTCCCAGATGCTCCGCTCCCTGGACGGCTCCTACCTCCTGAAGCCGGCCGGCCAGGGCGCCACCGAGGTCACCTACCGGCTCACCGTCGACGTCAAGATCCCCATGCTGGGCATGATCAAGCGCAAGGCCGAGAAGGTCATCATCGACCGGGCGCTGGCGGGGCTGAAGAAGAGGGTGGAGGAGAAGAGCCCGGCCGGCGACTGAGGACGAGGCCGCCAGGCCGGAGCGGGGCCCGGGGGGCGGCGGCCCCCGGCGGACGCACGCCGGGCCGCCGGCCGGGCACCGGTAGCGTTCACCCTCATGCGCACCCTCCTGATCACGGGCCCCGGCGGCAGCGGCCGTACCACGGTCGCCGCCGCGACCGCGCGCTCCGCCGCCCGCGCGGGCACCCGCACCCTCCTGCTGAGCGCCGACCGCACCGACACCCCCGGCGCCGCACTGGGCTCCGCGACGGGACCGGTGCCGCACGAGGCCGCCGCGGGCCTCACCGTCTGGCGGCCCGACGCGGCCGACCGGTTCCGCGAGGACCTCACCGCCTTCCAGACGCGCGCCGCGAACGTCCTCGACCTGCTCGGCGCCTCCCGGCTGGACGAGGAAGAGGTCACCCCGCTGCCCGGCGCGGAGGAACTGTCCTTCCTGCGCGCGCTCAGGGACGCCGCCCTGTGCGAGCGCTACGACCTGCTCGTCGTCGATCTCCCGCCGCTCCCGCAGGCCCTGGCGCTGCTCGGCCTGCCCGAGGAACTGCGCCGCTACCTGCGCCGGCTGCTGCCGCCCGAGCGCCAGGCGGCCCGCGCCCTGCGCCCGGTCCTCGGCCGGCTGGCCGGGGTGCCCATGCCCGCCGACTGGCTGTACGAGACGGCCGCCCGGTGGGACGTCGAACTGGGCGCCGTCGAGGCCGTCCTCACCGACCGCGCGACCGCCGTACGCCTGGTCGCCGAGCCGGGCCCGGCCGGCGCCGACGCCGTGCGCGCCGCGGGCCTCGGCCTCGCCCTGCGCGGCCTGCCCGTCGAGGCCCTGATCGCCAACCGCGCCCTGCCCGACACCGGCCCGGACAGCTGGCCGGCCGGGCTCCTCGCCCAGCAGCGCAAGGTCCTCGCCGAATGGCAGGAGCTGCCGTACGCCGTCCGCCCCGTCGCCCACCTGGGCCGCGACCCGCGCGGTGACGACGACCTCGCCGCTCTCGCCGTACCCGGCGTCAACGCGCCGCCCGCCCCGGTCGGGTGGCCCGTCACCGACCGGATCGCCGAGGACGGCGTACTGGTCTGGCACATCCCGCTGCCCGGCGCCCTCCGGGACGAGCTGGACCTGATCCGGCGCGGCGACGAACTCGTGATCACCGTGGGCCCGTTCCGCCGGATCGTCCCCCTGCCCTCCGCCCTGCGCCGCTGCACCGTCGCCGGGGCCGGCCTGCGCGAGGGCGAGCTGCGCATCCGGTTCGCCCCCGACCCGGACCTGTGGCCCGCCGCGGCACGGTGAACCGGTACGTCCGTTCGGGTAACGTCGGAGAGGCGAACCGTAGTCAGGAGTCCGCCATGAGCGAAGAGCGCCCCGCATCCGGCTCGTACGACGCGTACGGGGAAGAGGAACACGGGAAACAGGGCCGGGCGACCGACGCCGACGCCTGGGCCACCGCCTGCGAAGAGGACCTGGAGGCCGAGAAGGCCCGCCGCCGCGCCGCGTACGGCCCGTCGCCGGGCTCGGCCGCCGAGGAGCTGAAGAAGTTCGTGGACACGCTGGCCGACAAGCTCTCCGGCCTGCCCTCACCCCTCCTCGGCCCCCTTGCCGGGCCCGCCGCCCAGCAGGTGGTACGGCAGGTCGTCCAGCAGGCCAAGGCCGCCGTCGAGCCCGTCATAGAGCGCAACCCGGACGTCCTGGACCACCTGGCCGCGGCCGGCGGCGAACTGCTCGCCGCCTACCGCTCCGCCGTCCAGGCCCAGGAGCGCCGCTGGACCGCCCGCACCGCCGACGACCTCACCGGGGAGGGTCCCCGGGAGGCGGACGGGGGCCGGCGCGACCGGCGCGACCCGGGCGAGGGCACCGGCCCCGGGGAGCGGATCGACCTGGACTGAAGCGCTTTCCCGGCAGGGCCTCGGGTACGGTTGGCCGTAGCGGGGCTCGACCGGAACTGAGGGATTCATGGGACTCACCATCGGCGTCGACATCGGCGGCACCAAGATCGCGGCCGGCGTGGTCGACGAGGAAGGCAACATCCTCTCGACCTTCAAGGTGCCGACCCCCACCACGCCCGAGGCCATCGTGGACGCCATCGCCTCCGCGGTGGAGGGCGCGCGTGCCGGGCACGAGATCGTCGGTGTGGGCATCGGCGCTGCCGGTTACGTGAACCGCCAGCGCTCGACGGTGTACTTCGCGCCGAACATCGACTGGCGCCAGGAGCCGCTGAAGGAGAAGGTCGAGGCCCGCGTGGGCCTCCCCGTCGTGGTCGAGAACGACGCCAACGCCGCCGCCTGGGGCGAGTACAGGTTCGGCGCCGGCAAGGGCCACCGCAACGTCATCTGCATCACGCTCGGCACCGGCCTCGGCGGCGGCATCATCATCGGCAACAAGCTGCGCCGCGGACACTTCGGCGTGGCCGCCGAGTTCGGCCACATCCGGATGGTCCCGGACGGCCTGCTGTGCGGCTGCGGCTCGCAGGGCTGCTGGGAGCAGTACGCCTCGGGCCGGGCACTGGTGCGCTACGCCAAGCAGCGTGCCAACGCCACGCCGGAGAACGCGGAGCTGCTGCTCTCGCTCGGCGACGGCACCCCGGACGGCATCGAGGGCAAGCACATCTCGATGGCCGCCCGCCAGGGCGACCTGGTCGCCGTCGACTCCTACCGCGAGCTGGCCCGCTGGGCTGGCGCGGGCCTCGCCGACCTCGCCTCCCTCTTCGACCCCTCGGCGTTCATCGTCGGCGGCGGCCTGTCCGACGAGGGCGAACTGGTCCTCGACCCGATCCGCAAGTCCTACAAGCGCTGGCTGGTCGGCGGGAACTGGCGCCCGGTGGCCGACGTGATCGCGGCCCAGCTGGGCAACAAGGCGGGCCTGGTGGGCGCGGCGGACCTGGCGCGGGAGCCCGACCCGATCATGTGACGGGACCTTTTCGGCTGCGGTGACCGCACCGACCCAAGGGGCGCGAGGCGGTATCCCTCGCGCCCCTTGCCGTGGGGCGTACATTGATCCACATGGAGCTGCTCCCCAACTCCCGCACGGAGGCCGACGGTTCCGCCGTCGTCCGCGTCCTGAGCTACAACATCCGCTCGATGCGCGACGACACGGACGCACTCGCCCGGATCATCACGGCCTGCGCCCCCGACCTGGTCCTGATCCAGGAGGCGCCCCGCTTCTTCCGCTGGCGCAAGAAGCTCGCGCGCCTCGCCGCCGCCTGCGGCCAGGTGATCCTCACCGGCGGGGCGACGGCGGCCGGCCCCGCGATCCTCTGCTCGCTGCGGGCCACGGTCGAGCGCACGCAGGACGTCCTGCTGCCGCTCACCCCCGGCCTGCACCGGCGCGGTCTCGCCACGGCCGTGGTCCGGATCGGCGCGGCCAGGCTCGGTGTGCTCAGCTGCCACCTCAGCCTGGCGGAGAACGAGCGCCGCGCGCAGGCCGGCCTGCTCCTCGACCGCCTCGCCGGGATGGGCGTGGAGCACGCCGTCGCCGGCGGCGACCTGAACGAGGGCCCGGACGGCCCCGCCTTCCGGCTGCTCGCCGGCACCCTCCAGGACTGCCGGGCCGTGGCCCCCTGGGGCGGTGCGGAGACCTGGACGCACAGCGAGCCCCACCGGCGCATCGACGCCGTCTTCGCCACCAAGGGTGTCGAGGTGCTCGGCTGCGGGGTGCCCCTGGACCAGCCGGGCGTCAGCCGCCGCGACCTGATCGCGGCCACGGACCACCTCCCGGTCCTGGCCGCCCTCAGAATCCCCGTCGGCTGAGACGGCGCCACTGCCCGGGCAGGCGACATTCGCCCCATCGCGCGACGCCCGGCACACTCCCCCGCCGCGCGGGAGGTGCAGCCCCCAGTCGCCGCACCGGACGCCGCTCCTCGGCGGGCAGACGTTGCCTGCCGGGGCACTAGACGACGGCGCCCCGGCCCGGGTCGTCGTCCTCGTCGTCGTCCGTGCGCATCCGCACCACCAGCGTGGCGAAGCCGCCGAGGAAGCCGCCGATGCCCAGCGTCGTCAGCCACCACGTCATGTCCCAGCCGAGCAGCACCGCCAGCAGGAGCAGCACCGGCCCGCCGACGACGCCCAGCCAGGCGAACTTCGCGGTGGTGTCGGCGGTCGGCAGCGGGGGCGGCTCGGGCGGGACGAAGTGGCCCTCGTCGTCCTCGTCGAAGTCGTCGTCCGAGGGCTCGGGGGCCGTGTGGTCGCGCGGGCCGACACCGGGCGCGAAGGTGATCGAGCTGCCCAGCGGCCGTACCGGCGGCGCACCGGCGGCGCCGTCCCGCTCGCTCTCCGGGCCGCTCTCGCCGTCCTTCGCGCCGTCCGTCTCGGCCGGCTCGACGTCCTTCTCGGGCAGCGCGAGATCCCGCACCGGCTTGAAGGGCCTCGCGCCCGGCGGGTCCGGCGGCTCCTCGCCGTACCCGGCGACGATGGCCCGCCAGGCGGCCTCCTCGTCGAAGGGCACCCCCTGCTCGTCCGGCTCGTGGCCCTCACGGCCCGAGTCGTGCTCAGCCAACTGAGGCCGTCCCTTCCGTGCCGTGCGTGCGGGCACCGTCCCCGACGGCGCCGTCCGTCACGGCACCGGGCGCGAGCCGGGTGACGAAGGCGAGGCTCTCCTCGAAGATCCGGTCCGCGTCCTCGTCCAACGTCGCGACGTGGTAGCTCTGTTCCAGCACGATCTCCGTCACGTCCGTGGACGACACCCGGCTCAGCACGCGGGCCGAGTCGGCGGCCGGGACGACGTGGTCCTGCGCGCTGCGCAGCAGCAGCAACGGCTGGGTGACCTGGGGCAGCTCGCCGTCCAGTCGGCGCAGGAACACCCGCAGGGAGTGCGCCGCGTGCAGCGGTACCCGGTCGTAACCCAGTTCGGCGGCGCCCTCCTTGGCGATGTCGCTGGCGATGCCCTTCGTGGTGCGCACGAGATGCCGGGCCACCGGAAGGGCGTACGCCGACAGGCCGTGCACCCTGTTCGCCGGGTTGACCACCACCGCGCCCGTGACCCGCGCGCCGTGCAGCGCCGCGAGCCGCAGGGCCAGCGCGCCGCCCATCGACAGGCCGAGGACGAACACCCGCGAGCAGCGCTCGGAGAGCAGCCGCAGCTCGCGGTCCACCTCCGCGTACCAGTCCTGCCAGCCCGTGACCTGCATGTCCTCCCAGCGGGTGCCGTGGCCGGGCAGCAGCGGCAGGGACACGGTCAGGCCGTGGGCCGCGTGGTGCTCCGCCCAGGGGCGCAGCGACTGGGGCGAGCCGGTGAAGCCGTGGCAGAGGAGGACCCCCACCTCCCCGCCCTCGTGGCGGTACGGCTCGGCTCCGGGGAGAACCGGCACCTTCGACTCTCCTGTTCCTTGGGATGGGCTCCGGCGGCCCGACGGGCCGGCGGAGGCGTGCCAAAACGCGTGGATGTGCTTCACCGTACGCGACCGCACTGACACCGACCAGGGTCGTCGGGGCCATTGACGGTCCTCCGGGTTAAGGTCTGTTCGACGGAAACGGGAGGCACACGGGTGTTGTACGGCACGATGAAGGTCGCCATCGGGGGACCGCTGAAGGTCGCCTTCAGGCCTTGGGTGGAGGGGCTTGAGAACATCCCGGCCGAGGGCCCGGCCATCCTGGCGAGCAATCATCTGTCCTTCTCGGACTCGTTCTTCCTGCCCGCGGTGCTGGACCGCAAGGTCACCTTCATCGCGAAGGCCGAGTACTTCACCACGCCGGGCGTGAAGGGCCGGCTGACGGCGGCCTTCTTCAAGGGCGTCGGACAGCTCCCGGTGGACCGCTCCGGGGCGCGCGGCGCCGGCGAGGCCGCGATCAAGAGCGGCATAGAGGTGCTGGAGCGCGGCGAGCTGTTCGGCATCTACCCCGAGGGCACCCGCTCGCCCGACGGCCGGCTCTACCGGGGCAAGCCCGGCGGCCTCGCGCGCGTGGCGCTCGCCACCGGCGCGCCGGTGATCCCCGTGGCGATGATCGACACGGAGAAGATCCAGCCGCCCGGCAAGGTGATGCCGAAGCTGATGCGGCCCGGCATCCGGATCGGTAAGCCGCTGGACTTCAGCCGCTACGCCGGCATGGAGCACGACCGCTTCGTCCTGCGCGCGCTGACCGACGAGGTCATGTACGAGATCATGAAGCTCTCCGGCCAGGAGTACGTCGACATGTACGCGACCGCCGCCAAGCGGCAGATCGCGGAGGCGGCGAAGGCGGCCAAGGAGGCCAGGGAAGCGGAGAAGGCCGAGAAGAAGGCTGAGGCTCAGAAGGCAGGGGCTCAGGAGAGCCGGCCGAAGAGCTGATCGAGGGGCTGGGGGGCCAGGGGGAGATGCCCAGACGCGTGCGCGTCATGCGGATGTCGGTCGAGCTGCCGCTGTGGCGCGCGCTCGCCGGGTACCGCGTGCTGACCATGCTGTACGCCATCGGCCTGTGCGCCACCGCGTTCTCCCGCTTCACGCGGCCCTGGGTCGCCGTCGCCTACTACGCGGTGCTGGCCGTGTGGACCCTCGCCACGCTGCCGAAGGTGGCGAACGAGGCCGCCTGCACCAGGCGCTTCCTGGCCGCAGACCTCGCCGTCGCGCTCGCCGGCATCCTGCTCACCCCGCTCGCCGACAACCACGAGCGGATCGCGAGCGGCGGCCCCACGCTGCCGTCGATATGGACCGCCGGCTCGGTGCTGGCCTTCGCCATCAAGGGCGGCTGGCGCTGGGCGGCCGTCGCCTCCACCGCCGTGGCCGCCGCCAACCTGGTCGAGCGCGGCCGTCCCGCCCGCGACACCGTGCACAACGTGATCCTCGTCTGGGTGGCCTCCATCGCCATCGGCTACGTCGTGGAGGTCGCCCGCGCCTCCGAGCGCACCCTCGCCCGCGCCCTGGAGATCGAGGCCGCGACCCGGGAGCGGGAGCGGCTCGCCCGGGACATCCACGACGGGGTGCTCCAGGTGCTGGCGATGGTGAAGCGCCGGGGCACGGCCCTCGGCGGCGAGGCGGCCGAGCTGGGCCGGCTGGCGGGGGAGCAGGAGGTGGCGCTGCGCACGCTGGTCTCCGGCGGGCTGCTGCCGGTGTCCCGGGTGTCGCAGGACGCGGCCGCCGGGGCCGTCGTACGGGCGGTGGAGGAGCCGGAGGACGACGGTCCCGTCGATCTGCGCTCCCTGCTCGCGCCGTACGCCTGCGGCCGGGTCAGCCTCGCCGAGCCCGGTGCCCCGGTGCCGCTGCCGCCCGCGGCGGCGCGGGAACTGGCCGCGGCGGTCGGCGCCGCCCTGGACAACGTGCGCCGGCACGCGGGCGAGGACGCCCGGGCCTGGATCCTGGTCGAGGACGAGCCGGACGGGATCGTCGTCACCGTCCGCGACGACGGCCCCGGCATCCCCGAGGGCCGGCTCGCCCAGGCCGAGAGCGAGGGCCGGCTCGGCGTCGCCCAGTCGATCCGCGGCCGGCTGCGCGACCTCGGCGGCAGCGCCGACCTCATCTCCGTCCCCGGGCAGGGCACGGAGGTCGAACTGAAAGTACCGAAGCACACGAAGGCAGGCCGTCCATGAGCGATCAGCGGGATCCGATCAAGGTCATGGTGGTGGACGACCACCCCATGTGGCGCGACGCGGTCGCGCGGGACCTGGCCGAGTCCGGCTTCCAGGTGGTCGCCACCGCCGGCGACGGCGAGCAGGCGGTGCGCCGCGCCAAGGCCGCCGCCCCCGACGTCCTCGTCCTGGACCTCAACCTGCCGGCCAAGCCCGGCGCCCAGGTGTGCAAGGAACTGGTCGCCCACAACCCGGCGCTGCGGGTCCTCGTGCTCTCCGCGAGCGGCGAGCACGCCGACGTCCTGGAGGCCGTGAAGTCCGGCGCCACCGGCTATCTGCTGAAGTCGGCCTCCACCGGGGAACTGCTCGACGCCGTCGCCCGCACCGCCGTGGGCGACCCGGTGTTCACGCCCGGCCTCGCCGGACTGGTCCTCGGCGAGTACCGTCGGCTGGCCGCCGAACCGGCTCCCGCCCCCGACACCGACGAGCCGGGCGCGCCCCGGCTGACCGACCGGGAGACCGAGGTGCTGCGGCTGGTCGCCAAGGGCCTGAGCTACAAGCAGATCGCCGAACGCCTCGTCATCTCCCACCGCACGGTGCAGAACCACGTCCAGAACACCCTCGGCAAGCTCCAGCTGCACAACCGTGTCGAGCTGGTGCGCTACGCCATCGAGCGCGGTCTCGACGACGCGTAGCGCGTCCCCGTCCCGTGCTCCGGAATCACCCGTCCCGCCCCTCCCGATGTGACATGGGTCACCGTTAGCGTGACGGTGTCCGTGACCGAGTGTCAGGGAACCTGCGGCGAAGGGACTTTTCCATGCGGGTCGGAGTACTGACCGGAGGCGGCGACTGCCCCGGGCTCAACGCCGTCATCCGGGGCATCGTCCGCAAGGGCGTGCAGGAGTACGGCTATGACTTCACCGGCTTCCGGGACGGCTGGCGCGGTCCGCTGGAAGGCGACACCGTCCGCCTCGACATCCCCGCCGTGCGCGGCATCCTGCCCCGCGGCGGCACCATCCTCGGCTCCTCGCGGACCAACCCGTTCACCGCGGAGAACGGCGTCCGCCGGATCAAGGACAACCTGGCCAAGCTGGACGTGCAGGCACTCATCGCGATCGGCGGCGAGGACACCCTGGGCGTGGCCGCGCGGCTGTCCGACGAGTTCGGGGTGCCCTGTGTCGGGGTGCCCAAGACCATAGACAACGACCTGTCGGCCACCGACTACACCTTCGGCTTCGACACCGCCGTCAACATCGCCACCGAGGCCATCGACCGGCTGCACACCACCGCCGAGTCCCACATGCGGGTCCTGGTCGTGGAGGTGATGGGCCGGCACGCGGGCTGGATCGCCCTGCACTCGGGCCTCGCGGGCGGCGCCAACGTCATCCTCATCCCCGAGCAGCGCTTCGACGTCGAGCAGGTCTGCGCCTGGGTGCACTCCCGCTTCCGGGCGTCGTACGCGCCGATCGTCGTCGTCGCCGAGGGCGCCATGCCCAAGGGCGGCGACATGGTGCTCAAGGACGGCTCGCAGGACTCCTTCGGGCACGTCCGGCTCTCCGGGGTCGGCGAGTGGCTGGCCAAGGAGATCGAGCGGCGCACCGGCAAGGAGGCCCGGACCACGGTCCTCGGCCACGTCCAGCGCGGCGGCACGCCCAGCGCCTTCGACCGCTGGCTCGCCACCCGCTTCGGCCTGCACGCCATCGACTGCGTCCACGACGGCGACTACGGCACGATGGTCGCCCTGCGCGCCACGGACATCGTCCGCGTCCCCCTGGCGCAGGCCACCGCCAAGCTGAAGACGGTGGACCCGAAGCTGTACGCGGAGGTCGGGGTCTTCTTCGGCTGAAGGGAGACCTGACCGGTACCACGGCCCTCGCCGACCCGCGCGAGGGCCGCACCCGGCGGCCCTACACCGCGGGCCGCCGCTCGCCGTACCTGCTCGCCCCGGCGAGCCGGCCGGTCAACTCCCGTACGATCGCGGCCCCGTTGAGGCTCAGCACCGACTCCGGGTGGAACTGCAGACCTGCGAAGCCCGGCCCGCGCAGCGCGTGCACCTCGCCGCCTGCCGACCGGCTCACCTCGACGCCGTGCGCGGCCAGCTCCCGGGCCGCCTCGTCGTCGCAGCGGGCGACGAAGCTGTTGTAGAAGCCGACCGTCTCGGCCCGTCCGAACAGGTCGATCGTGGTCTGCGCCCCCTGGTACGGCACTTCCTTGCGGACGATGTCGAGACCCAGCTCGGCCGCGATCAGCTCATGCCCGAGGCAGACGCCCAGCACCCCGTGCCGGTGCTCGCGCACCACGGCGGCGGTCAGCTCGCGCAGGAGCCGCATCTTCGGGTCGGCCAGGTCCGCCGGGTCGCCCGGTCCGGGGCCGAGCACCACGGGGCCCTCGTGCGCGAGCAGGGCCGCCCGCAGTCCCGGCTCGTCGTAGCGCCGTACGCTCACCTGAAGGCCGCCCGAGCGCAGCACGTGCGCCAGCATCGCCGTGAAGGTGTCCTCGCCGTCCACGACCAGGGCGTGTCCCGCCAGTTCCGGGGACCGCTCCTGCATCCGCAGCCAGAACGGGGCGAGCGAGGACCGCCGCCCGTCCAGCGCGGCCCGCACCCGGGGATCGTCCGCGAGCCGGGGCCGCTCCCGCTGCGCGCCCGGCCGGGCCGGCCCCACCCCGAGCGCCGCCAGCACGCCGGCCGCCTTCGCGTGGGTCTCCGCGACCTCGCTCACCGGATCCGAGCCGCGCACCAGCGTCGCGCCGACCCCCACCCGCAGCCGGCCGTCCGCGCCGATGTCGGCCGTGCGGATCAGGATGGGGGAGTCCAGGGTCTGCGCGCCCCCGGAATCCCGGCCGAGCAGCGCCAGCGCGCCCGCGTAGTAACCGCGCCCGCCGGGCTCGTACCGCTCGATCACCCGGCAAGCGTTCTGCACCGGAGAGCCGGTGACGGTCGCCGCGAACATCGTCTCCCGCAGCACCTCGCGCGCGTCCAGGGAGGACTTCCCGCGCAGTTCGTACTCGGTGTGCGCGAGGTGCGCCATCTCCTTCAGCCGCGGTCCGACGACGACCCCGCCCATGTCGCCGACGGTGCACATCATCTTCAGCTCCTCGTCCACGACCATCGACAGCTCCTCGATCTCCTTGCCGTCGGCGAGGAACGACAGCAGGTGCTCGGGAGTCGGGCCCTCGGCGGGGTAGCGGTACGTCCCGCTGATCGGGTTCATCACGACCGTGCCGCCGGACATCCGCACATGCACCTCGGGGCTCGCGCCCACCAGGGTGCGGTCCCCGGTGTGCACCACGAACGTCCAGTACGCGCCCCGCTCGCCCGCCAGCAGCCGCCGGAACAGCGCCAGCGCGTCCGCGCGCCCGAAGCCCGGGATCCGCCCCTCGTACGTGCGCCGGATCACGAAGTTCGCGCCCTCGCCCCGGCCGATCTCCTCCGCCAGCACCCGCCCGACGATCCCGGCGTACTCCTCGTCCTCGATGTCGAACCCGCCGTCCTCGACCCGGACTTCGTGTCCGGGGAGCTGCTCCAGCGCCTGCTCCAGCGGGATCTCCTGCGACTCCTCGGGGGTGAGCACCAGCAGCGGGGTGCCGTCGTCGCGGACGTCGAAGCCGCGCTCGCGGATCTGCCGGAACGGCACCAGCGCGAGGCCCTCGGCGGGCAGGTCGGCCAGCCGTTCCCGGCGGGTCACCGGGCCGAGCAGCAGCTCGACGGGGTGCTCGTCGCGGCCCGGGGCGCGACGGCGCAGCAGGGCGAAGGGGCGGTCGTCGTCCAGGAGTTGTGACAGGTCCATGGCTGTGGTTCCTCGTCTTTTTCGTCGATGTCGAGGAACGGCCGCGGATACGCCGAAGGCCGCCCTCGGGCGGCCTTCGCGAAGTCTGGGTACGCGCAGTCAGTGGGCCGCCGAAGGAGCGGTCCACCACCAGTTCTGGTTCATGGGAGAGTGCGCGAACACGTCCAGCACCCTACCCGATCCGGCCAACCCTCGGCGGGTTCATCCGCCCGACATTCGCCTCCCGCAGGCTTTCCGGCGCCCCGCGCGCGTGCGGCGACCCGCTGCTTCACGCCGTGCCCACACGGCCCTCACGCCAGCCGTGCGGAGGCTCCGCAAGCGGAAGTAGGCCGAAAGAACCGGCAATTGAGCGCTATTTATTGACGCGTACACGATCTGAATCCCAGTCTTCCCCCGGACCGCTTTCGTCCCACGGGGGAGGAGAAAGTCATTTCCACGTCACTGTCACCACGGTCGCGGCCGTGGCCCAGACGGCGCGCCGCACGGGCGCTGACCGTCCTCACCGCGGCGGCCGCGCTCGGCGCCGCACCGCTCGCCACCGCACAGGCGGCCACCGCCCGGTCCGCCACCGGCACCACCACCGCCGTCCACTACCGGGGGCACACCTTCACCGTCCCCGCCGACTGGCAGGTCATCGACCTCGACAAGCGCCCGGCCACCTGTGTCCGCTTCGACCGGCACGCGGTGTACCTGGGCACACCCGGCACCCGGCAGAACTGCCCCGCCGACGTGACGGGCCGCACCGAGGCGCTGCTCGTCCGGCCCTCGGGCGCCGCCCGGACCGCCGTCACCGAGGACCCCGCCGCCCGCACCTACCGGGCGACCGCCGACGGCATCGCCGTCACGGCCGGCTACGGCACGGACCGCGCCGAGATCCGCAGGGTCCTGGGCAGCGCCGGGCTGCCGGTCGCCGCGGCGCGCACGGCCGCGCCGGCCGCCGCGCCGGCCGCGCTCGCCGTCCCGGCCGACGCGACCTCGTACCGGGGCCAGGGCTTCGACGCCTGCGCCGCCCCGAGCCAGGCGGCGATGGACGCCTGGAAGGGCAGCTCCGGCTACGGCGCCGTGGGCGTCTACATCGGCGGCGAGAACCGCGGCTGCGACCAGTCGAACCTCGGCGCGCAGTGGGTGCAGGCCCAGTACGCGGGCGGCTGGCGGTTCATGCCGATCTACGTGGGCAAGCAGGCCACCGCCGACTCGGGCAGCTGCAACGGCAGCTGCTCGGTCATCACCGACCCGGTGCCGCAGGGCACCGCCGCCGCCGACGACGCGGTCGCCCGGGCGAAGGCGCTGGGGCTCGGGGAAGGCTCCGTGCTCTACGAGAACGTGGAGAACTACCCGCGGGGCGGCACCAACACCCCGCGGGTGATGAGCTACCTCGACGCCTGGACCAAGCGACTGCACCAGCTGGGCTACCGCTCCGGCGCCTACGGCGGCGGGGCGTCCCTGATCCCCGACCTCGTCGCGGCGGTCGGCTCGATCACCGTGCCGGACGTGCTCGACACCGCCCGCTGGGACGACCGGGCGACCACCGACGACCCGGCGATCCCGGCGAACCTCTGGGCCGGCCACCAGCGCGTCCACCAGTACGCGGGTGATCTGTACGAGACCCACGGCGGCGTCCGGATCGGCATCGACCGCGACTTCCTGGACGTCGGCACCGGCGGTACGCCCCCGCCGCCGCAGAAGCAGGCCACCAAGCTCGCCTACACCGGCCCGAAGACCGTCTCCGACGGCTCCCCGGCCACGCTGTCCGCGACCCTCACCACCGACAGCGGCGCACCCGTCGCCGGCAAGAAGGTGAGCTTCGCGCTGGGCACCCAGACCTGCGACGGCACGACGGACGCCCAGGGCGTGGCGACGTGCGCCATCGCCTCGGTCGACGCCCCGCTGAACGCCGACGCGACCGTCCCGGTCAAGGTGTCCTTCGCCGGCGACGACGGCTACCTGCCCGCGGAGGCCACCGGCACCGTGAAGCTGCGGTACGTCACCGGGCGGGCGTACGGCCTGTCGGCCGACGTCTCGCTGCTCGGCCTGCCGGTGGTGTCCGTACCGCCGACGCCCGACACGGGCACCGTGCGCACCGCGGGCGCGAGCACCACGGCCCCGCCCTGCACGGTGGACGTCGACGCGGTCGTCCTCACCTCGAAGACGCTGTGCGCCCGGGTCGACACCAGGACCGGGCCCGGCGGCGCCACCTCCACGGCGTCCCTGGAGGAGGCCACCATCGGCCTGCCGGGGCTGCCCGTCCTGAAGCTGTCCGGGATCAAGGCCGTCTCGACCAGCACGTGCGACGCGGTCTCCGGCGCCACGGACCTCACGCTCACCGTGGCCGGCGTCCCGGTCACGCTCGACGGCAGCGTGAACCAGACCGTCGATCTCGGTGTCGTGGGCACCAAGCTCGTGGTGAACGAGCAGGTCAGGACGGCGGACGGCGGCCTCACGGTCGACGCCGTCCACCTGAGCGCCCCCGGCGTGGACGTGGTCGTCGCGTCCGCCGCGTCCGCGGCACACAACTGCGGCTGACCGCCGCCGGGAACGGGCCCCCGCGCACGGGGGCCCGTTCGCGTTGTCCGGGATGCCCTGGGATGCGGGGGAGCGCGGCCGAGGTGCCGGCGTCCGTCCACCGCTCGTCTCACTTGATGAGCGCATGCGGGGGGGTGGTGACATCACCCCGTAATGTGTAGAGGGTGACCGTGAACGCTAAGACCAGCCCTGACGCTGGCAACACCTGGCGAAACCTGCCCGCGGCGCAGCAGCCCGAGTACCCCGACGCCGAGGCTCTGCGCGCAGTGATCGCGGACCTCGAGTCGTATCCGCCGCTCGTCTTCGCGGGCGAGTGCGACCAGCTGCGCGCCCGGATGGCGGCCGTCGCCAAGGGAGAGGCGTTCCTCCTCCAGGGCGGCGACTGCGCCGAGGCCTTCGACGCGGTGTCCGCCGACCACATCCGCAACAAGATCAAGACGCTGCTCCAGATGGGCGCCGTCCTCACCTACGCGGCCGCCGTGCCCGTGGTGAAGGTCGGCCGCATCGCCGGGCAGTACTCCAAGCCGCGCTCCAAGCCGACCGAGACCCGCGACGGCGTGACGCTCCCGGTGTACCGGGGCGACTCCGTCAACGGCTTCGACTTCACCGAGGCCTCCCGGATCCCGGACCCCGAGCGGCTGAAGCGCATGTACCACGCCTCGGCCTCCACGCTGAACCTGGTGCGCGCCTTCACCACCGGCGGCTACGCGGACCTGCGCCAGGTGCACGCCTGGAACCAGGACTTCGTGCGGACCTCGCCGTCGGGCCAGCGCTACGAGCAGCTCGCCCGGGAGATCGACAACGCGCTGAACTTCATGCGGGCCTGCGGCACGGACCCGGAGGAGTTCAAGACCGTCGAGCTGTACTCCTCGCACGAGGCGCTGCTGCTGGACTACGAGTCCGCCCTGACCCGGGTCGACTCCCGCACCGGCAAGCTGTACGACGTCTCGGCGCACATGGTGTGGATCGGTGAGCGCACCCGCCAACTGGACCACGCCCACATCGAGTTCGCCTCGCGGATCCGCAACCCGATCGGCATCAAGCTCGGCCCGTCGACGACGGCCGAGGAGGCGCTGAAGTACGTCGACCGCCTCGACCCCGAGCGGGAGCCGGGCCGGCTGACCTTCATCGTCCGCATGGGCGCCGACAAGATCCGCGACAAGCTCCCCGAGCTGGTCGAGAAGGTCACGGCGTCCGGCGCGACGGTGGCCTGGGTGACCGACCCGATGCACGGCAACACCTTCGAGGCGGCCTCCGGGCACAAGACCCGCCGCTTCGACGACGTGCTCGACGAGGTCAAGGGCTTCTTCGAGGTCCACAAGGCCCTCGGCACCCACCCGGGCGGCATCCACGTGGAGCTGACCGGCGACGACGTCACCGAGTGCGTGGGCGGCGGCGACGAGATCTTCGTCGACGACCTGCACCAGCGCTACGAGACGGCCTGCGACCCGCGTCTGAACCGCAGCCAGTCGCTGGACCTGGCGTTCCTGGTCGCGGAGATGTACCGGGACCAGTGAGCCGGCACCGGCGCCGGTGAGCCTCTGGGGCGCGGATCACACAGGATCCGCGCCCCTTCCTCTTTTGCGGGCCCCGGGCGATGGGTAAGGTTAGGTTTGCCTCACCGGAAAAGCGGGATGGCGCCTGACAGAACATCCCATCGGGAGGTGAACCCGCGTGTACGTGTGCAGCTGCTTCGGCATCACCGAGGACCAGGTCAAGCGGCACGCGGAGGACGGCGCCTGCACTCCCCGCCAGATCGCCTCCGCCTGCAAGGCGGGTACGGACTGCGGCTCGTGCGTCCGCCGTATCCAGGCCCTCCTCGGCCGTGGCGCCTGCCCCCGGCGCGAGCTGGCCGACCAGGGCAGGCCGGTGCTGACGGCGCTGGACGAGGCGGCCTAGCTCTCCGGCTGCTCGACGACCTGCGCGAGGTAGAGCGCCTCGCCGAGCTTCTCCAGCAGTTCCAGCTGGGTGTCGAGGTAGTCGATGTGGTGCTCCTCGTCGGCGAGGATGTCCTCGAAGATGTTCGCGGACGTGATGTCGCCCTTCTCGCGCATGACCTTGATGCCGCGCCGGAGCCGGTCGATCGCCTCCACCTCGATCTGGCGGTCCGCCTCGAACATCTCCCGCACGGTCTGTCCGACGCGCACGTGGAACAGCCGCTGGTAGTTCGGCAGCCCCTCCAGGAACAGGATCCGGTCGGTCAGCACCTCCGCGTGCTTCATCTCGTCGAACGACTCGCGCCGGGTGTACTTGGCGAGCTTGTACCAGCCGAAGTTCTCCTGCATCTTCGCGTGCAGGAAGTACTGGTTGATCGCGGTCAGCTCGCCGGTGAGCTGCTCGTTGAGGAACTCGATGACCTCGGGGTCGCCCTGCATCGAAACGGCTCCTTCCAGGGGGGGACACGGGGAGGTGTGCGGCGCATGATTGCACCGGACGGGAAGATCGTCCAGTAAGTGCGTACTTAGTAAATAAGGGACGAGTTGGAAGGTGTTGTCCGATTCGGGGGAGGGTGGTCAAGGGCACCGCCCGAGGTCTGTCAGGATGGATACATGGGTCATCCGGTGGAGCGAGCGTCTGGAGCAGCGGCAGGGTCCGAGCTTCCGCCGGGTCAGCGGCTCCAGCGTGGCTGGCCGGTCACGCACTACGGCCCCGTACCCAAGTTCCGCCCCGAGCGCTGGGAGTTCCGGGTCTTCGGCGCCACCGCCGACGGTGACAAGCACACCTGGGGCCACGAGGAGTTCACGGCCCTGCCGTACACCACCGTGGTGGCCGATCTGCACTGCGTGACCAAGTTCAGCATGATCGGCGCCGAGTGGGGCGGCGTCCCGGCCGCCGCGATCCTGGACCTGGCCCCGCCCGCGCCGGACGTCACCCATGTGATGGTCTGGGCGGAGTACGGCTTCAGCTCCAACCTGCGCCTCGTGGACTTCGCCTCCGACCGCACGATCTTCGCCACCCACAAGGACGGCGAACTCCTCACCGCCGAGCACGGCTTCCCGGTCCGCCTGATCGTCCCCCACCTGTACGCCTGGAAGGGCCCCAAGTGGGTCCGGGGCGTGGAGTACATGACCGCCGACCGCCGCGGCTTCTGGGAGGAACGCGGCTACCACAACATCGGCGACCCCTGGAAGGAACAGCGCTACTCCTACCAGGAGGAACCGGGGGAGGGCCCGGAGCTGTAGCGCCCGCTGCGCCACGGCGGGGTCAGCCGTCGCGCAGCTTCTTCAGTCGCTCCACGTCCGCCGCGTGCCCCGCCTGGCCGCCCGGGGTCTCGATGACCAGCGGGACGCCCTCGGTCGCGGGGTGCGTCATCAGGGCGCGGAAGGGGTCCTCGCCGATGTGGCCGGCGCCGATGTTCTCGTGCCGGTCCTTGTGCGCGCCCACCACGTCCTTGGAGTCGTTGGCGTGGATCAGCTTCAGCCGGCCCTCGCCGACGGTGTCCACCAGCAGGTCCAGCGTCTGGTGCATGCCGCTCGGGCCGGTCAGGTCGTGACCGGCGGCGAAGACGTGGCACGTGTCCAGGCACACACCGAGCTTCGGATGGGCGTCCAGCGCCTCGAAGTACGGTCCGAAGTCCCAGGTCCGCGAGCACAGCGAGGCTCCCTGCCCGGCCGTCGACTCCAGCAGCAGGAACGGGTCGTCGTCGTGGGTCAGCTCGTCCAGCAGCGGCAGCAGGTGCGCGCGCACCTGCCGCAGTGCCACGGCCCGCTCGCGCCCGCCGGTCGCGCTCCCGGTGTGCACGACCACGCCCAGCGCGCCGATCTCCCGCCCGCGCCGCAGCGAGTGCCGCAGCGACTCCACAGACCGCTCCACGGTCGCCTCGGTGTGGGAACCGAAGTTGATCAGATACGGGGCGTGGACGTACGCCGGGATCGACTCCTCGGCGCAGGCGGCGCGGAACGCCTCGTCCTGCCGGGGGTTGCCGGCGGGCGTGGCCCAGCCGCGCGGATTGGCCACGAAGACCTGCACGGTCTCCGCCTTCAGCGCACGGGCGTACGTGAGTCCCACCGTGTGCAGGCCGCCGGCCACGGGGACATGACCGCCGACGGGGTTGCGCGGCACCGCGGGCGGGAGGGACTGCGTACCGGACGACGGCGGGGAGGACGGATCTGGGCTCACCCGTTCAGGGTGTCATGCCCGCCCCGGCTGCCGGACCACGGCCTCGGTGACCCCGGTCACCGAGGCGGCCTCAGCGGATGGTGATCGTGATCGTCGAGCCCTTGGGCGCCATGTCGCCGCCCTTGACCGACTGCTGCTTCACGGTGTCCCCGAACAGCCCGAGCAGCCCGCGGTCGTCGCTCACCTGGAAGCCCGCGGCCTGGAGCGCCTTGTGGGCGTCGGACACGCTGTCGCCGGTCACGTCCGGCACCTGGACCATCTCCGGGCCCTTGGACAGCGTCAGCGTCACCGTGTCGCCCGCGGCGGCCTGAGTCCCGTTCCCGGGGCTCTGCTGGGCCACCTTGCCCTTGTCGTACTCGGAGTTGACCCGGTCGGGCGCGATCACGACCTTCAGTCCGGCGTCCGTCAGCTGCTGCCGGGCGTTCGCCGGATCGTCGCCGGTGACGTCCGGGACGTCGATCGGGCTGCCCCTGCTGACGGTCAGCGCGATCGCCGAGCCCGCGTGCCGCCTGGTGCCCGCCTGCGGGGTCGTGCCGATCACCGAGCCCTCGGCGACGTCCCCGCTGAACTGCCGGGTGACCATGCCCGGCTCCAGTCCGTCCGCCTTCAGCACTCTGCGGGCCTCGGCCAGCGGCCGGCCCGTCACGTCCGGCACGTCCACCGTCTCCGGGCCCAGGGAGACGGTGAGGTTCACCGCGTCATGGCCGCGGATGCGGGCGCCGGGCGCCGGGTCCGTGCTGATCACCGTGCCGCGCTGGACGGTGTCGTTGTAGGCGCGCTTGACCTGCCCTACGTCGAGCCCGGCTGCCCTCAGCCGCTCACGGGCCTGTGCCTCGGTCTTCGACAGCAGCGGCGGGACCTTCGTGAACTGGCCGGAGTTGATGTACCAGACCCCCGCGCCGGCGCCGAAGACCACCAGCACGGCGGCGATGACGCTCAGCAGCAGGCGCTTCGGGCGCCGGCGGGGCGGCACGGGGGGCGCCTGGAGCCGGCTGGTGTGCTGGACCGGGCCGCCGCTCGCCTCGTCGTCGACGGGAAGCGGACGGGGCACGGTCAGGGAGCGCGGGATCACGCTCGTGCGGTCGCCGGCGTTGTCGTGCTGCGCGGACAGCGCCTGCGGCGGCATCGCGTCCAACTGCTCGTCGCCCAGTGCCCGGCGCGCCTCGCGCACCCGGGCGAGCAGGGCCACGGCGTCCTGCGGCCGGACCTCGGGGGTGCGCGCGGTGGCCGCCGCGACCAGCTCGTCCAGCTGCCGCGCGAGCCCCGGCACCAGCGCCGAGGGCGGCGGCACGTCCTCGTGGATGTGCTTGTAGAGCACCTGCGCGGGGGAGTCACCGGAGTGCGGCTTGCCGCCCGTCAGCATCTCGTAGAGCACGACACCGCACGCGTACACGTCGACGCGGGGGTCGGCGGTGCCCTGCTCGATCTGCTCGGGCGCGAGGTAGGACACGGTCCCGAGCACGGCGCCCGTGGTGCTGGTCACGGTGTCCACGGACCGCACGAGCCCGAAGTCGGCGACCTTGACCCGCCCGTCGTCGCCTATCAGCACGTTCTCGGGCTTCATGTCCCGGTGCACGAACCCGGCCCGGTGCGCGGCGCCGAGCGCGGCGAGGACGGGTTCGAGGATGTCGAGGGCCGCGCGGGGCTGCAGCGCCCCGCGCTCGCGCAGCACGTCCCGCAGGGTGCAGCCGGCGACGTACTCCATCGCCAGGTACACGTACGACCCGTCGGTCCCCTGGTCGAAGACCTGCACCACGTTCGGGTGCGCCAGCCGCGCGACCGACTTCGCCTCCCGGATGAACCGCTCGACGAAGCTGCCGTCGGCCGCGAGCGTCGGGTGCATCACCTTCAGCGCGAGGACGCGGTCCAGCCGGGTGTCCAGGGCCCGGTACACCGTCGCCATCCCGCCGACGGCGATCCGCGCGTCGACGCGATAGCGGCCGTCGAGCACCTGCCCGACGAGAGGGTCCTGAAGGGTCGTATCCACGACAGGGGAGTCTACGAGGACGCACCGACACTTCCCCGGCCGAGACCGCTTTCCCGCAGGCACTGAAGCCGACCTGTAACGCTTCCCACACCACCCGCGGGCGGCGGCGGACGGCGCGCGGGCGGGGGAGCGGACGGGGCCGGCGGGACCAGTGCCCCGGCAGGCGACGTTTGCCCGTCAGGGAGCGGCGTCCGGTGCGTGCTGTCGGCGTGCCGGCCGGAAGTCCTCGTACTGGGCGTACGTGGGCTTTCGGCCGGTGCGGCGAGTGAGGGCACCTCCCGCGCAGCGGGGGAGCGTGCCGGGCGTCGCGACGGGGCGAACGTCGCCTGCCCGGGCACTAGAACGCGGGCCGCTCGGGATCCAGCCGGGCCATCCCCTCCGTGGGCGAGGACGCCTCCGCGAGATACCGGCGCGGAATCCGCCCGGCCAGCCGGGCCAGCCGGCCCCCCTCCACGGCGTGCCGCATCGCGGCCGCCATCAGCTCCGGCTCCTGCGCCCGCGTCACCGCCGAGGCCAGCATCACCCCGGCACACCCCAGCTCCATCGCCAGCGCCACGTCCGAGGCCGTACCGGCCCCCGCGTCCAGGATCACCGGCACGCGCGCGTGCTCGACGATCAGCTGGAAGTTGTGCGGGTTGCGGATGCCGAGCCCGGACCCGATGGGCGAGCCCAGCGGCATGACGGCGGCGCAGCCCACGTCCTGGAGCTTTTGGGCCAGCACGGGATCGTCATTGGTGTACGGCAGCACCGTGAACCCGTCGTCCACCAGCGTCTCCGCCGCCTCCAGCAGCTCCACCGGGTCCGGCAGCAGCGTCCGCTCGTCGGCGATGACCTCCAGCTTGACCAGGTCCGTGCCCAGCGCCTCCCGCGCCAGCCGCGCGGTCAGCACCGCCTCCCCGGCGGTGAAGCAGCCCGCCGTGTTCGGCAGCACCCGGATGCCCAGCCTGCCCAGCACCGACAGCACCGAGCCGTGCACGGACGCGTCCACCCGCCGCATCGCGACCGTCGTCAGCTCCGTGCCGGAGGCGACCAGCGCCCGCTCCAGCACCTCCAGGCTGGGCGCACCGCCCGTACCCATGATCAGCCGCGACGAGAACGCCGTACCCCCGAGGACCAGGGAATCGTCGGCCATGGCTCAGCCCCCCTGCACGGCGGTGAGGACTTCCACGCGATCGCCTTCGCCCAGCGGTGTGCTCGTCCACTGCGCGCGCGGGACGACGGTTTCGTTGACGGCCGCGGCCACACCGGAGGGCGCGGCGACCAGAGAGCGCACGACGGAGTCGAGCGCGGTGCCCGGAACGATCTCCCGGCGCTCGCCGTTGACGGAGATGGACACGGTGGCGGGCATGCTCATGCGGACTGCTCCTGAAGGACGGCGCCGAAACGCTGCGGCGTGAACGGACGGGCTTCTTCCGGCAGTTCTCCGTCGGCCAGCAGCCCGGCCAGCACATCGCCGGTGACCGGCGTGAGCAGCACCCCGTTGCGGTGGTGCCCGGTGGCGAGCACCAGCCCGTCGAGCCCGGACGGGCCGAGCAGCGGCGCGTTGTCGGGGGAGCCGGGGCGCAGCCCGGCCCGGGTCTCGGTGAGCGGCAGCTCGGTGATGCCCGGCACCAGCTCATGGGCGTCGCGCAGCAGCTCGTAGACGCCGCCCGCGGTGACCGTCGTGTCCCAGCCCAGCTCCTCGCTGGTCGCGCCGACGACCAGCTCACCGTTCTCCCGGGGCACCAGGTACAGGTGCCCGCCGCGCACGACGGCCCGCACGGTACGGCTCAGGAACGGCGCGTACGCGCGCGGCACGGTCAGCCGCAGCACCTGCCCCTTCACCGGCCGCACCGGCGGCAGCAGCGCCTCGGGCACGCCCGCGAGGCGCCCGCTCAGGCTCCCGGCCGCGAGCACCACCTGCCCCGCGCGCAGTTCGGTGCCGTCGGCCGTGGTGACCCCGGCGGCCCGGCCCCCTACGACGTCCAGCCGCTCGGCCCACACCCGGTGCAAGACGACCCCGGAGCGCTCGCACGCGGCCACCAGGGCGGCGGCCAGCCGCCGCGGGTCGATCTGGTGGTCGCCGTCGACCCGCAGTCCGCCGCGCACCCCGGGCGCCAGCATCGGCTCCAGCCGCCGGCACTCCCGCCCGGACAGCCACTCGCACTCAAGGCCCGAGCGCTGCTGGAGGGCGTGCAGATCGCGCAGGTAGGCGCGGTCGTCGGCGTCGAGCGCGACCTGGAGGGTGCCGCAGCGGCGGTAGCCGAGGTCGTGCCCCGTCAGCTCGGTCAGCTCGGCCGCGAACCGCGGGTAGCGGCGGGCCGACTCCAGGTTCAGGGCGAGCAGGGTCTCCTCGCCGTAGTGCAGTTCGGTGACCGCGGCCAGCATCCCGGCCGCGACCCGCGCGGCCCCTGTGCCGGGCTCGGGGTCCACCACGGCCGTGGCGAGCCCGCGCTGCGCCGCGCGCCAGGCCGTGACCAGGCCGATGATTCCGCCCCCGATGACGAGGACGTCGGACGTACGTGACGACATGGGCGTCCAGCCCCTCCCTTCGCCGGCATGACCCGGATCAGGTTCGTACGGTCGGAGGCCGCCAGCCTCCCTCTCAGCCCGGTGCGTCCGGGCTCCCGCGAGTGCGTGTACGGTCGCCACCCTAGCCCGCCGCCCTCCCGCCCGTAAGACAGCCCCTCCGCGCGGCCCGGTGGCCGAGTGGTGTGGAGCAGGTCACCGAGCACGCCCCCTGACCGACGGATCGTCACCTGTCTATGGTGATCGGGTGAGCGAGCAGACAGCGCAAGAGCGCACGTCACCGGGGCGGCGCGTGGTCGTCGTCGGCGCGGGCATGGCCGGGGTGCAGACCGCGGTCGCCCTGCGCGAGCAGGGCTTCAAGGACACCGTCACGCTGATCGGCGCCGAGCCGCACCAGCCCTACGACCGGCCGCCGCTGTCCAAGGCCGTGCTGCTCGGCAAGGCCGAGGACTCCGCCTTCGACGTGGACTTCGAGTCGCTCGGCGTCGAGCTGCGGCTCGGCTGCGAGGCGCGGGGCGTGCGCCTCGCCGCGCGCGAGCTGGACACCGAGGCGGGCCCGGTGCCGTACGACGTGCTGGTCCTGGCCACCGGCGCCGAGCCGGTCACCCTGCCGGGCACCGAGGGCGTGCCCGGTGTGCACCTGCTGCGCACGCTGGACGACGCCCACCGGCTGCGGCCGGTGCTGGGGCAGCAGCACGAGATCGTCGTGGTCGGCGCCGGCTGGATCGGCGCGGAGTTCGCCACCGCCGCGCGCGAGGCGGGCTGCGCGGTCACCGTCGTCGAGGCCGCCGACCGGCCGCTCGCCGGCGCCCTGCCCGCCGAGGTCGCGGCGCCGATGGCCGCCTGGTACGCCGACGCGGGCGCCTCCCTGCTCACCCACGCGCGCGTGGAGCGCGTCGAACCCGGTGCGGTGGTGCTCGCCGACGGCACGCGGCTGCCCGCGGGCGCCGTCGTCGTCGGCGTCGGCGCACGCCCGGCCACCGGCTGGTTGGCCGGATCCGGCATCGCGCTGGGCGCGTACGGCGAGGTCGTCGCCGACGCCCGGCTGCGCACCAGCGCCGAGGACGTGTACGCCGTCGGCGACTGCGCCTCCTTCCCCTCGGACCGCTACGGGGAACGGCTGCTCGTGCACCACTGGGACAACGCCCTGCAGGGCCCGCGCACGGTCGCGGCGAACATCATGGGCGAGACCCCGACGCGGTACGACCCGGTGCCGTACTTCTGGTCCGAGCAGTTCGGCCGGTTCGTGCAGTACGCCGGCCATCACGCGGCCGCCGACCGCCTGGTCTGGCGCGGCGACCCGGCGGGAGCGGCCTGGACGGTGTGCTGGCTGCGCGAGGACCGCCTGGTCGCCCTCCTGGCCGTGGGCCGCCCGCGTGATCTGGCACAGGGACGGCGGCTGATCGAGGCGGGCCGCGGCATGGACGCGGCGGCACTGGCGGACCCCGGCAGAGCGCTGAAGGACGCCACGGCCGACTGAGGTGCGCCCCCGGGGACGACACCGCCCGGCGCCCACCTCATCGCTACCGGTCCGGCGGAGCGCCTACGCTTGTCCATGTGACCGAGATTGACGCAAAGATCGATGCTCTCGTCCCCGCCTGGCTCACCCTGCCCGACATCGCCGAGATGCTCGACGTCGAGGTGACGCGCGTGCGGCAGCTGGTCAAGGAGGGCCAGCTCATCGCCGTACGCCGAGGGGAGAACCGGGCGCTGCACGTCCCCGCCGCCTTCATCGACGGGGACAAGGTCGTCAAGGGCCTTGCCGGGACCCTGACGCTCCTGCGGGACGACGGCTTCACGGTCGAAGAGATGATCGAGTGGCTCTTCACCCCCGACCCGACCCTGCCGGGTACGCCCGCGCAGGCCCTGAGCGAGAATCGCGGCACGGAGGTGAAGCGCCGCGCCCAGGCGCTCGCCGTCTGAACCGAACCCGCACCACGAGGGGTGGCGTGCGGGCCGTCGTAGCCCGTACGCCGTCCGCGACAGCCGCCAGCGACACCCACCAGGGGGACCCACGCATGTCCGACGCCGCACGCACCGCGCTCGCCGGTGCCCGCCTGTACCTGTGCACGGACGCGCGCAGGCGCCAGGGCGACCTGCCCGAGTTCCTGGACGCGGTCCTGGCCGGCGGTGTCGACATCGTGCAGCTGCGCGACAAGGGCATGGAGGCCGCCGAGGAGCTGGCGCACCTGGAGGTCTTCGCCGACGCCTGTGCCCGCCACGGCAGGCTCCTCGCCGTCAACGACCGCGCGGACGTCGCCCACGCCGCCCGCGCCGACGTGCTCCACCTCGGCCAGGGCGACCTGCCGGTCCCCGCGGCCCGGGCCGTCCTCGGCGACGAGGTGCTGATCGGGCGCTCCACACACGCCGGGTCCGAGGCCGCCGCGGCCGCCGCGCAGGACGGCGTGGACTACTTCTGCACCGGCCCCTGCTGGCCCACCCCCACCAAGCCCGGCCGCCACGCCCCCGGCCTCGACCTGGTGCGGTACACGGCCGCCCTGGGCACCGAGCGCCCCTGGTTCGCCATCGGCGGCATCGACCTGACCAACCTCGACGAGGTGCTGGAGGCCGGCGCCCGCCGGGTGGTCGTCGTCCGTGCGATCACCGAGGCCGACGACCCGGGAGCCGCGGCGGCGGAGTTCGCCAAGCGGCTGCGGCAGGCCTGAGGGCCGGCCGTCCGCTGCCGACGGCCCGGCGTCCTTGTGACCGGTTCTGTCCGGGGATGTGTCCAAGGGGTGGACACGAGCGCGACAAATCGGGCAAATCGCCTTCGTCCGGTTGGGGGACCGCCCACCCCTGGCTAACCTGCCCGTATGGCCCTCGGAACCGCATCCACCAGGACTGATCGCGCACGGACCGTGCGCGACATCCTCGCCACCGGCAAGACGACGTACTCGTTCGAGTTCTCGGCGCCGAAGACCCCCAAGGGCGAGCGGAACCTGTGGAGCGCGCTCCGGCGGGTCGAGGCGGTCGCCCCCGACTTCGTCTCGGTGACCTACGGCGCCGGCGGCTCCACCCGCGCGGGCACGGTCAAGGAGACCCAGCAGATCGTCGCCGACACCACGCTCACCCCCGTCGCCCACCTCACCGCGGTCGACCACTCCATCGCCGAACTGCGCAACATCATCGGCCAGTACGCGGACGCCGGCATCCGCAACATGCTGGCCGTGCGCGGCGACCCGCCCGGCGATCCCATGGGCGACTGGATCGCGCACCCCAAGGGACTGACCTACGCGGCCGAACTCGTCCGGCTCATCAAGGAGTCGGGCGACTTCTGCGTCGGCGTCGCCGCCTTCCCGGAGATGCACCCGCGCTCCGCGGACTGGGACACCGACGTGGCGCACTTCGTGGACAAGTGCCGCGCGGGCGCCGACTACGCCATCACGCAGATGTTCTTCCAGCCGGAGTCGTATCTCCGGCTGCGCGACCGGGTGGCGGCCGCGGGCTGTGACACCCCGGTGATTCCGGAGGTCCTGCCGGTCACCAGCGTGAAGATGCTGGAACGGTTGCCCAAACTCAGCAACGCCGTCTTCCCGGATGCCCTGAAAGAGCGGATCCTCACAGCCAAGGACGATCCGGCGGCGGTACGCTCCATCGGTATCGACTTCGCCACGGAGTTCTGCGCTCGGCTGCTCGCCGAAGGGGTGCCCGGACTGCACTTCATCACGCTCAATAACTCCACGGCGACCCTGGAAATCTACGAGAACCTGGGCCTGCACCACCCGCCGCAGGCCTAGACCGGCCGCATCGTGATACGACACACTGCGTAGCGGCCACTGGGAGAGGGGCGTACATGGGCTGGACGGTCCTCTACATCGCGTTCGGCGCCGTCGCGCTGTGGCTGCTGGGCGAGGTGCTGCTGCAGTACAAGGCGCGGCTGCGCTGGCGGCTGCTCGCCTTCACCGGCTTCCTCGGTGTCGTGGTCGGCGTGCTGATGCCGTCCGTGATCGTGATCGGCGCGGGTGCCATCGCCTTCGCCGTCGGCCAGACGTACGTCACGCTGTCCTTCCGCCGCGGCTTCGCCGCCGGCTGGGCGGTCAAGCGCCCCGACGCGGAGAGCGGCGCGACCGGCGGGGGCAGCAAGCGCCGCCGCGGCAGGGCGGACCGCCAGGACCCCGTGCCGGAGGTCTCAGGGCCGGAGCCCGCCGCCCCCGCGACCGAGCACGAGCCCGACGGGGGCGCCCACGCCCAGGGCCATGACGACTACGACGACTACGACCGCGACGACGTCTTCACCCCGGCCCGGACCGTCGACCCGGCGGCCGCCGTCTACGAGCCGCAGCCCCTGCCCGAGGACACCGGCTCCTACGGCGTCTACAGCGACACCGCCACGCACGCGACGGCCGCCCAGGGCACCGGCCAGCAGGCCTACGCCTACGACTATTCCGGCTACGGCCAGCAGGGCTACGGCTACGACGCCGGCGACCAGTACGCCAACTACTCCGACCCGTACATCGGCAGCCAGTCCTACGGCGGCGGGTACGACGCGGGCTACTCCGGGCAGTACGGCCAGCAGGGCTACCCGCAGGACCAGTACGCCGGCGGCGGCTACGGCGAGACCCCGCCCGGCGGGGTGTGGATGCCGCAGCAGCGCACCGACGAGGGCTACGGCGGCGAACTCCCGCAGGAGCAGGCGTATCCGTACCAGGGCCAGGCGCACGGTTCCGCGCAGCAGCCGCAGCCCGGCGCCGGGTACGACGAGCACTACCGCTTCTGAGGCGCCCGGCCCCTCAAGGCCGCCAGGGCGCCCCGGGGCCGGCTCACTGGGAGCCGCGGAACTCCGGGCCCTCCACGATCAGCCCCGCCACCAGCGCCCCCGACATGCCCGCGTGCGGCAGGCCGCCGCCGGGGTGGGACCAGCCGCCGACCGTGAACAGCCCCGGTACCGCAGTGGAGTTGGCCGGGTGCAGCAGCCCCTCCGGTCCCGCCAGCGCGGGCGGCGGAACCGCACCGCCCGCGGCGCCCGTCTCCCGCTCGGTGTCCAGCGGCGTACGGACCTCGCGCCACAGCGCCCGCTCACGCAGCCCCGGCACGGCGCGCTCGGCGGCGGCGACCATACGGTCGGCGAAGGCGTCGGCGGCGCCGGGTGCCGCCCAGTCGTACTCCGCCGCGGACGGCACCGTCGCCGTCAGCACCATCGCCTCGTGGCCGCCGTCGGGGCGCAGGACCGGGTCGTCCGGGCGGTCGACGAGGACCGTCGGCAGGTCGGGCAGCTCCCCGTGCCGGAGCAGGTCCAGATCGCCCTCGCCGTCGGCCGAGTGCACCACGGTGCGGTGCGCAGCGCCCGGCTCCCGCGCGCCACGCAGCGCCAGGCACACCACCACCCGCCCCGGGTGGCGCCCCTCGGGCCGGGGCCGCACGTCCTGCTGCCCGTACGGCTTCCCGGCCGTCATGGCGCCCAGCCGCCAGGGACCCGTGCCCACCACCACGTCCGCCTCGGCCGCCGTCCCGTCCGCCAGCTCCACGCCCGCCGCGCGGCCGTCCTTCTCCAGGACCCTCGCGACCTCGGCGCCGAAGACGAACTCGACGCGCCGCGCGACGCATCGCTCGTACACCGCGCGCGCCAACTCCCTTATCCCGCCGCGTACATACCAGGTGCCGAAGGCATGCTCCATGTACGGCAGCACGGCCGCGCTCGCCGGAGCCGTACCCGGATCGAGCCCGTACGCGAGCGCGTGGGCCTCCAGCAGCGCCACCAGGCGCGGATCGCGCAGCTCCCACGCGCCGACCTCGGCCAGCGTGCCCGCCCGGCGCGTGCGCAGCAGGCGCCTGTGCGGGACCGCCGGATACGGCTCCTTCTGCGTCAGCACCCGCCAGTCGGGCCACAGCGGCTCCTCCAGCAGCGGCCTGCGGGTGCGGTCCCAGGCCTCCCGGGCCCGCACCAGGAAGTCGCCCCAGCGCTCGCCCGCGCCCGCGCCCAGCGCCTCGTCCAGGGCCGAGACCACACCGGCGCGCGAGGCGTTCGGCACCGACACCTCCGTGCCGTCCGCGAAGAGGTGCCGCGCGGACGGGTCCACCTGGACCAGCTCGACGCGGTCCTCCAGCGGCTCCTTGCCGGTCTTGACGAACAGATCGCGGTACACCGCGGGCAGCGTCAGCAGGCCGGGGCCGGTGTCGAAGCCGAACCCGTCCCGCTCGAAGCGGCGCACCGCGCCGCCGTACGTGTCCGTCCGCTCGTACACCGTCACCCGGTGGCCCGCGACGGCCAGCCGGGCGGCGGCCGCCATCGCGCCCATCCCGGCGCCGATCACCACAATCCGTGCCATGCCCGCGACTTTATCGACCGCCACTGACAGTCCCGCCACGGGCGGTCCCGCACAGGCCGCCGCCGGAGTGGGCACGCGTGCGCATGCCTGAGTATCCGTACCTAGCCGGCGAGATGAGTACCCGCGCGGATGGGCCGCGACCCGCGCGGACGGGACAGTGGAGGCACGGCAAGGGGGCGCGGCCCGGCACCGCCGACACGGGGCGGCGGAACGGCGCCCGCCGCCTGGCCGCTCCTTCCGCCGATCCGTCGGCGGAAGCGAGACGGGGGCCCGGGGGAACGACCACCCACGGGGGAACCGTACGGGGGAGTACGGGGAGCAAGGGGGAACGGGAGGGCGCCGGTCCACAGCGGACCGGCGCCCTCCCGGCATGCGCGGGGCAAGTGCCTTCGACGTGCGCGGCGAGGGCCCTCAGCCCCGTCCGCTCACCCGTCCCTGCAGCAGCCGGGACAGGGCCGCGTGGACGTCGTCCAGGGAGCGCTCGGGCTGGAAGGACTTCCAGTCCAGCGCGGCCACCAGGACCATGCCGACCAGTGCGGCCGCCGTCAGCGGGATGTCGATCTCGTCGCTGAACTCCCCGGCCGCCACACCCTCGCGCAGCACCCCCTCGACCACCGCGACGGCCTCCTGCCGGACCACCATCAGCGTGGACTGCCAGGCCCGGTTGGTGCGCCACAGCTCGGCCACGTACAGCTGGGTGAAGGCCGGGTAGCGGTCGATGAACTCCAGGCCCGCGCGGATCATCGCGTCCAGCGCGTCCACCTTCCCGCCGCCCACGCGCGCGGTGTGCTCCGCGGCCTCCTGCAAAGAGGCGGTGAGCAGGCCCACCCCGTGCCGCAGCAGCTCCTCGAAGAGGACCGACTTGCTCGCGAAGTTGTAGTACACCGTGCCTTTCGCGACCCCGGCCCGCTCGGCGATCTCGTCCACCGTGGTCGCGGAGAACCCCTGCTCGGCGATGAGCGTGACGGCCGCCTCGTAGAGCTTCTGCCGGGTGGCCTCGCGGCGCGTGCTGCCGCCGGACCTGGTGCTGCTGCTTTCCATGGCCCTGATTCTCACAGGTACGCGCGCGTGCGGAGCGCCGCCCGGGATCACAGGCTCAGCTCCGGGTGCAGCCGGTCGAGCGTCCACACCTGCCGGCGCCGGGCCGTGAGCGCGGTCAGCGCGAGCGCGCCCGCGGTGAACGCGGCCAGCACGGCGCACGCCTGCCAGACCGGGCCGAGCCCGCCGCCGGTGATCAGCCGGCGCAGCGCCTCCACGACGTAGCTCATCGGCAGCAGCGGGTGGATGGCGTTGAAGAAGTGCGGGCTGGTCTGCACCGGGTATGTGCCGCCCGCCGAGGTCAGCTGGAGCATCAGCAGCGCCAGCACCAGGATCCGGCCCGCCGCGCCGAAGCGGGCGTTCAGCCACTGCACGATCGCCGCGAAGCACGCCGTGACCAGGAACAGGAAGCCGATCGTGCCGGCCGCGCGGAGCATCCGCAGACCGATCCCCCAGCGCAGTACGGCCATCAGCGCGGCCACCTGCAGCACGCCCACCGCGACCACCGGCAGCCAGCCTGCGAGGGCGATCCGCCAGGCCGGCGAACCGGCCGCTAGGGCACGCCGGTTGAGCGGCGGGATCAGCATGTAGGCCACCATCGCGCCCACCCACAGGGACAGCGGGATGAAGTACGGGGCGAACCCGGTGCCGTAGTTCGGCGCCCTGTGCAGGTCGTGGGAGGCCAGCTGGACCGGGTCGGCCATCACGCCGGTGCGCGCGTCGCGCTGCCGCTTGTCGTAGTCCGGGATCTTCTTGGCGCCGTCGTGCAGCCCGCCGGCGAGCCTGCCGGAGCCGTCGGACAGCTTGTACAGGCCGCCGTCCAGCGTCTGGGCGCCCGTGGCGGCCGTACCGATGCCCTGGTCCAGGGTGTCCGCGCCGCTCTGGGCGGTGCCGAGCCCGGTGTGCAGCTTCTCGGCGCCGGCGGCGACCTTCTGCGCGCCGTCGTTCAGCGCGTTGATCTTCTTGACGGCGTCGTCGACGTCCTGCGACAGACGCGGCGCCCGCGCGGCGAGGGCGTCGGCCTGCTTCTGGAGCGCGTCGAGGTTGGCGCGCATCGTCCTCAGGTCGCCGTTCTGGTCGGCGACCAGCGTGCCGAGGTCGTCCGCGACGCCCGCCACCTCGGCGGCGGCCGTCTTCGCACGCTTCAGGTCCGGGCAGGCGGGGTCGGGCACGGGCGCGTCCTCGCAGCGTGCCCGGTAGATCGCGGCCATGACGGCGGAGGAGTCGTGCGCGGTCTTGTCGGCGACGGGCGCGAGCTTCATCAGGACGTCGAGGTTGTCCTTGACCGTCTTCGCCGAGTCGGAGACCAGGCGGGCGGTGTCCCCGATGGTCCTGCCATTGGTCTTCAGGAACGGACCGGCCTGGTCGTAGACGCCGTTGACCTTGTCGGCGAGCGTCCGGGTGCCGTCGGCGACCTGCCGGGACCCGTCCTGGAGGTCCCCGGCGCCGGTGTTCAGCTTCTTGAGGCCCTTGGCCAGCTTCCCGCTGCCGGTCTTGGCGTCCCGCAGCCCGTCGGCGAGGTCCTTGGAGCCCTTCTCCGCCTTGCCGATGCCCGTGTTCAGCTTGTCGGCGCCCTCGGCGGCCGTGACGGTCTTGCCGTGGATGTCGGAGAAGGAGACGAAGATCTTGTCCAGGAACGTGCGGGAGGCCTTGGTGGAGGCGGCCGAGCGGACCTCGTTGAAGACGGTCCGGGAGATCTGGCCGACGATGTAGTTGTTCGCGTCGTTGGTCCGCACCTGCAGGGCGCCGGTCTCGGGGGCGTCCCCCGAGCTGGACGCGATCCGGGCGCTGAAGTCGGCGGGCATGGTCAGCGACAGGTAGTACGTGCCGTTCTCGACGCCCTCGCGGGCCTCCTCGTCGCTCACCTCGTGCCAGTCGAAGGTCCGGCTGCGGCGCAGCCCGCCGACGATGTCGTCCCCCGCGGTGATCTTCTTCCCGTCCGCCGTGGCCCCCTTGTCGTCGTTGACCAGGGCCACTGGGATGCGGTCCAGGCGGCCGTAGGGGTCCCAGAAGGACCACAGGTACAGGGCGCCGTACAGCAGGGGCAGCAGGAGCAGCGCGACGAGGGCGGCGCGGGGCAGCTTCCCGCGTCCGAAGCGCCGCAGTTCGAGCGCGGCGAGCCTAGGCGTGCGCATCGGCGTCCTCCTTCGGGCCGGCGCCTTCGCCGCCCCCGGCGGCCGCGCCGCCGGTGTCCTGCGCCCCGGTCCGTACCGTCACGCAGTCCTCGGGCGCGGTACGGCAGACCGCCAGGACCGTCGTCCCCGCGCGCGTGAGGGAGCGCAGCAGGTTCCACACCTCGCCGCGCTCGGCGTCGGAGAGCTTGAGGTCGATGTCGTCGACGCCGATCAGCCCGGGCCGGCCGAGGAGGGCGAGGGCGAGGGACAGGCGCAGTTCCTGGAGTCGCTCCAGGTCGCGTACGGCCGTGCGGGAGCCCTTGGGCAGCGCCTGCGGGTCGAGCCCGGCGGCGGCCAGGGCCGCGTCCACGCGCAGGCGGGCCTCGTGCAGGCGCTGGGCGCGGGGCCGCAGCAGCTCGCGCAGGGAGTCGCCGAACCGGCTCTGCAGCAGCGCCCGTTCCCGCAGGTGCTCGCCGACGGTCAGGGCCGGCTCCAGGTCGGTCACCCCGGACACGTTGGCCACCGCGCTGATCCGGCGCAGCGCGGCCATGCGCCGGGGAAGGGCCAGCCCGCCGGCGGCGGCCGTTCCCTCGGTGGTCTTCATACGCCCGGTGAGCGCGAGCAGCAGACACGTGCGGCCGGAGCCGGACGGTCCCTCGATCGCGATGAGCGAGCCGGGCTTCGCGTCGAGGGTGATGCCGCGGAAGGCCCACCCCCGTGGTCCCCTGAGCCCGAGCCCCGCGGCCGTGACAGCCACGCCGTCCACGCCGTCCACACGCCCCCCTTGCCTGATCGCCGTATTTTTGCACTGACTGGTCAGTCCAAAAATACGCCCGAACCTTCGAGCGAGGCAAAAGCCCAGGTCAGAACGGATTGTCAGTGGCATACCCCACGATGGGGCACATACGGCGCACCTCGCGTGAGGGCGTGCCGTCACCCAGACGACAGGAGGTTCGTCATGGCCAACCCGTCCGCTGCCGCCCGTCGGCGCCGCGCCACCGGCCCTGCCCCCTCACTGACCGGCCCGGCGAGCGACGTCCACCCCGTGCTCCGCCGGACCACGGCCCCGCCCGCCGCCCTCGACCTGCTCGCCCAGGCCCGTGCCGGACTGGCGGATGCCGCCGTCCTGGAAACGCCGAACGAGCGCTACGCGACGGCCCACCTGGCCGCCCTGCGCACCGCCGCCGCCGTGCTCGCCGCCCGGGGTCGGCCCGAGACCAACCCCCGCCGCCGCGCCCGCATCCGCAGCGCCTGGGAGGTGCTGCCCGAGATCGCTCCCGAACTGACCGAGTGGAGCGCGCTGTTCGCCTCCGGCGCCGCCCGCCGCGCCCGTGCCGAGGCCGGCATCCAGGGCGCGGCCGGGCAGCGTGACGCCGACGACCTGATACGTGACGTCGGGATGTTCCTGCGCATCGTGGAGCGGATGCTCGTCCTCCAGCCCGTCCTGCCGCAGCCCCGCGGCGACGCGGGGCAGCCGCCGGGGCCGGGCGCCCCGGGCGACCTTTCGGACGCGAGTTGATCGCGGACAGCGGCGGGCCGTAGGGGGGCGGAGCGGCGCCCGCACAGCGCTCCGCGGGCGTGGGCAGCAGCGCTCCGCGGGCCCCCGGCGCACCGCTCCGCGGGCGCAGGTCACGGGAGGGCCGTCCGCCGTGCGGGACGCTGCGCGGCCTGCCCGCCCGCGGTGACCGGCAGGGCGGTGGAGGCAATAGGGTGGAGGTCGCCTGAAGCGTTCCGCCTTGCCGAGGAGTCAACTGCCGTGTCGGACCCGACGCGCCCCCGCGCCTCTCTCCGTACCGCCGTGGTCTGGGAGGTCCTCCAGGACGCCCTCGACCGCCGGGTCAAGGCCACGGGCCGGGACTCGCTCGACGTCCTCGACACCGGAGGCGGCAGCGGCAACTTCGCGGTGCCCCTCGCCCGGCTCGGCCACCGCGTCACCGTGGTCGACCCCAGCCCGAACGCGCTGTTCGCGCTGGAGCGCCGGGCCGCCGAGGCCGGCGTCGCCGAGCGGGTCCGGGGCGTCCAGGGCGACGCGCACGGCCTGTTCGAGGTGGTCGAGCGCGGCGGCTACGACGCGGTGCTGTGCCACGGCGTCCTGGAGTACGTCGACGACCCGGCCGAGGGCGTGCGCAACGCCGTCGCCGCCCTGCGCCCGGAAGGCGTCCTCAGCCTGCTCGCCGCCGGACTCGGCGGCGCCGTGCTCGCCCGCGCCCTCGCCGGCCACTTCACCGAGGCCCGCCAGGCGCTGGCGGACCCCGACGGCCGCTGGGGCGCCGGCGACCCGATGCCGCGCCGGTTCACCGCCGAGCAGCTGACCGCGCTGGTCGAGGGCGCGGGCCTGACCGTCGGCGCCGTGCACGGCGTACGGGTCTTCGCCGACCTGGTCCCCGGCGTCCTGGTGGACACCGAGCCCGGCGCCCTGGACGCCCTGCTGAAGCTGGAGGCCGCGGCGGCCGAGTTGCCGGCGTTCCACTCCGTCGCCACCCAGCTGCACGTGCTCGGTGAGACACCGGGTGCCGCCGGAGCCTGAGCGCCCTGCCGGGACCCGGGGCTGATCAGGGCCTCCACGGCGAATGGAGTACGACACAGGACCCCCGATCGAGGGGTTTGCGCCGTATGATCGAGGTGCACCACCCGGCATGACGGGACGGCCGCAGGGGAATGGAAGCCTCAGCGAGCCGGGACGGCCATGACGGCCCGGTTGGCCAATTGGCGTAGAGGGGCGGGTTTCACGGGGGCGATTCCCTGCCTATCCTGAAGGGACCCCCCGGGTCGCCCCGGCGACTGCACGATGAGGAGGACTCCGTGCCGCTCTCGGAGCACGAGCAGCGCATGCTCGAGCAGATGGAGCGAGCGCTGTACGCCGAAGATCCCAAGTTCGCGTCGGCGCTTGAGGGAAGCGGGCTGCGCACGTACACCCGGCGTCGGGTCTACCAGGCGGTCGCAGGCTTCCTCGTGGGAATCGCGCTCCTCATGGCCGGAATGGTCGCGCAGCTGATCTGGGTCAGCGTGGTGGGCTTCCTCGTCATGCTCGGCTGTGCCGTACTCGCGGTCACCGGCTGGCGCAAGGCCCCGAAGCCGGGCGAGCAGCCCGCGGGCGCCGTGCGCCGGCAGGCCCGCCCGAAGCGCTCCATGATGGACCGGATCGAGGAGCGCTGGCAGCGCCGCCGGGACGAACAGGGCCGGTAGCGACATCCGGCGGGCTCCGCCGGCCCCGACGACAACGGGTGAGGGGCGACCACCTCCAGGTGGTCGCCCCTCATTCTTTCCCGCCTTCTCAGCTCCGCTGCTCCGACGGCCGGCCGAGGTTCGGCCGGGCCGCGCGCACCCGCGCCGTGAGCGCCGACCAGCGGGCCGAGACGGCCCACAGCACCCGCACCGACGAGCGCGGCAGGAACCGCGCCCGCAGCCGCGCACCCGTACCCACCGCGCCGCGCAGCCCCTCGATCGCCCGGCGCACATCCTGCGCGGCACCCGCCGCCGGGCGCGGCCGCGGCGCGTACAGCACCTGCTCCACCGCGTCCGCGACCCGGTGCACCGCGGCACCGGCCGCCGGGTCCAACTCGCCGAGCCGGACGATGCGGTCGGCCGCACCGCGCGGCGTCAGCGACTCGTCCGGTGTGACGCCGTAGTCCCAGGCGCTGTCCGTCAGCTCCCGCCAGGCCGCCAGGATGTGCGCCGCCCCGCCCTCCTCGGTCCGGGCGTGGGCCCCGAGCCGCGCCGCGCGCACCCGCGCCCGCCACAGCAACGGCGACAGCGGAACGGCGAGTACCACGAGCGCCGCCAGCCCGGTCAGCACCGCCCACCACGGGCCCGCGTCCCCACCCCCGGTGTGCGGGGCGGCCACCGCGGACGCCGAGTCGCAGCCCTGGAGCTTGATCAGCTGGGGGGTGCAGCTCTGGCTCGGCGAGGCCGCCGTCGACGGCGCCGAGGACGTCCCGCGCGAGGGCAGGCCCTGGTCGGGCAGCGAGGTGCCGGGCGTGTCCGACACCGTGTACGACGGTGTGGTGCCCCGGGTCGGGGTCGGCTCGAAGCGGGTCCAGCCCACGCCCTCGAAGTACAGCTCCGGCCAGGCGTGCGCGTCCCTCTGAGTCACCGCGACCGTGCCGTCCGCCTGCGCGGTGCCCGGGGCGAAGCCCACCGCCACCCGGGCCGGGATGCCGAGGGTGCGGGCCATCGCCGCCATGGCGAAGGAGAAGTGGACGCAGAAGCCCTGCTTCTTCTTCAGGAAGGTCGCGATGGCGTTCGGCCCCCGGCCGACCTCCACCTGGGTGTCGTACTGGAAGCCGCCCGTGACCGCGAAGTAGTCCTGGAGCTTGACCGCTTCCTCGTAGTGGTTGCGCGCGCCCGCGGTGATCTGCTTCGCCGTCTGCGCCACCACCTTCGGCACCGACGACGGCACCTGGGTGTACGCGCGCTCCAGGGCCGCGGGCGGCTCCGGCGCGGCGGCCAGCTGATCGGCGGTCGGCTGCACGTCCAGGCTGCTCACCTGGTACGTCTCACCGCGGGTGTTCTGGCCGTGGTCACCGACGAGGGTCATGCCGACCGGCTCGTAGCGCCAGCGGCCTGCGATCTTCACTCCGCTCGGCGGGTACGGCATCGGCAGCCAGTCCTGGGCGTACCAGTCCGCCGCCGAGATCGTCGTCGTCACCGTACCCCGCTTGACGTACGGGCTCAGGCCGATGGGCGTCGGGAACGTGTCCGGCACCCCGACGATGTGCCGCTGGGCGGGCTTCCAGGTGGTGCCGTCGAAGTCGTCCAGGGAGACGATCCGCAGATACAGGTCCGACAGGTCGTCCGAGCTGGTCTTCACGGACAGCACCTGGCGGTCGTTGTTCGTGTTGAGACTGTCGCGCAGTGACACCAGCGGGTTGACCGCAGAGATCGTGCCCCCGTCGCCGTTGCCCTCACCCACGCCGGTGCCCGCGGCGGCCAGCAGGCCGCCGCTCATCGCGGGCAGGGCGAGCGGCACCAGCAGGGCCACGCCCAGCGCGACCGCGCCGATCCGGCGCCCGGTGCGCACCGGCGCGACCGCGCCGCCGCCCGGGACCGCCCCGGGGGAGCGGGGGCCGCCGCCGAAGACCCGGCCCCACTGCGCGAGGCGCTCGCGGCCCTCGGCGAGCAGCAGCATCAGATAGCCGGCCGCCGCCACCAGGAACCACAGCCAGTCGGCCCCGCCGTGGGACAGTCCCGCAGCCACCGAGTACAGCGCGAGCAGCGGCAGCCCGGCCGGGGCCGCGCTGCGGAAGGTCACCGCGAGGGTGTCCACCAGCAGACCGATGACCAGGACACCCCCGATCAGCATCAGCTTGATGCCGCCGGTGAGCGGCGCCGGTATCGCGTAGTCGCTGACGTCGGTGGAGCCCTGCTGGAGCAGGTCGGCGAGGTACCGGAAGGTGCCGGGGCCGGGGATCAGCCCGAAAAGCGCGTGCTGCCGGGCGAAGACCACCGTCAGCATGAGCAGTGTGGCCAGCGCCTGCGCGGCCACGGTCAGCGGCCGGCCCAGCGGCACCCGGCGGGCCGCCGCGCCGACCCCGCTCTGCACGGCCACCAGCGGCACCAGCTGCAGCAGCCAGGTCGGTTCGGCCACCAGCGGCAGCAGCGCGCAGGAGGCCATCAGCGTGGCCGCCGCGGCGCTCAGCGCCAGTCGTGCCCGCCCGCTCATCCCGCCGCCTCCCCGCTCACCCCGGCCAGCCCCGAACGCTCCCGGTCGGCCTGCTGCCACAGGGCGTTCAGCGAGCCCCCGCGCGGCACGCTCAACGCCGTCCAGCCCGCCTCGCGCAGCATGCGCAGCCGCTCGCTGTGCCGGGCGCCGGGGCGCGGCACGTCGGTCGCCTCCCGGGTCCAGGTGTCCGGGTCGAGCACGAAGGCGACGGCGCCGCCGGTACGCCGGCTCATCTTGGCGACCGTCGCGGCCTGCTCCTCGTCCAGGTCGCCCAGGAAGGCCACCAGCAGCCCCTCGTTGCCGCCGCGCAGCACGTCGTACGCGCGGGACAGGCCGGTGCCGTCGGAGTGGTCGACCACCGCGAGGGTGTCCATCATCAGCCCGGCCGCGTCCGCCGTCTCCGCGCCGCTGCCCGCGAAGCCGTCACCGCCCTCGCCGGGCACCGCGCTGCCGGTGTCGGTCAGCAGCCGTACCGAGAAGCCGCGTTCGAGCATGTGCACCAGCACCGAGGCGGTGCCGGAGACGGCCCACTCGAAGGCCGAGTCGGGGCCCGCGCCCTCGTAGGCGCCGCCCCGGGTGTCCAGCAGGACGGTGCAGCGTGAGCGCCGGGGCTGCTCCTCGCGGCGGACCATCAGCTCGCCGTAGCGCGCGGTGGAGCGCCAGTGCACCCGGCGCAGGTCGTCGCCGTAGCGGTAGCCGCGCGGGATCGCGTCGTCCTCGCCCGCCAGGGCCAGCGAGCGCTGCCGCCCGTCACCGTAGCCCTTGGCCTCGCCGCTGAAGCGGACCGGGGCGAGCGGCTCCACGCGCGGGACGACCGTGAGCGTGTCGAACGCCGCGAAGGAGCGGGTCAGTTCGCACATCCCGAAGGGGTCGGTGAGCCGCAGCTGGAGCGGGCCCAGCGGATAGCGGCCGCGCAGGTCGGAGCGGACGCGGTAGGACACCTCGCGGCGGCCGCCCGGCTCCACGCGGTCCAGCACGAACCGGGGGCGCGGCCCGAGGACGTAGGGCACCCGGTCCTGGAGCATCAGCAGGCCGGTGGGCAGCCGGGAGACGTTGTCCATCCGCAGGTGCACCCGGGCCTCGCTGCCGGCCGGCACGCGCCCGGGGGCGAGCCGGCGGGTGCCGGCCACCCGGTAGCGCGTGCGGTACAGGACGGTCGCGCAGAGCAGGGGCAGTACGGCGAGCAGCAGGCCGACCCGGAGCAGATCGCTCTGGCCCAGCACGTACGCGCAGATCGCGGCGGCGATCCCGGCCGCGAGGAAGGAGCGGCCGCGGGTCGTCAGCCCCGCAAGGGCCGTACGGACCCCGCCCGTCTCCCCGTGGTCGCCCTCCGCCTGCCCGGTCCCCCCGGCGCTCATCACAGGCTCCGCGGGGGCTGCTGGGGATAGGCCGGGACGGAGCGGCCCAGGCCGCCGAGGCCGCCTTGCAGGCCCTGCGCCGCGGGCACCGGGGTGTGCTGGAGGATCTCCCGCACGACCTGCTCGGCCGTACGGCGGCCCAGCTGGGCCTGGGCCGTGGGCAGCAGACGGTGGGCGAGGACGGCGACGGCGAGCGCCTGGACGTCGTCCGGCAGCGCGTACTCCCGCCCGGCCAGGGCGGCGGTCGCCTTCGCCGCGCGCAGCAGGTGCAGCGTCGCGCGCGGGGAGGCGCCGAGTCTGAGGTCGGGGTGGGTGCGGGTGGCGGCGACCAGCTCCACGGCGTAGCGCCGCACCGGCTCGGAGACGTGCACCCCGCGCACCGCCTCGACCAGCTTGACGACATCGTGCGCGTGCGCCACCGGCTGCATGTCATCCAGCGGGCTCACCCCGCCGTGGACGTCGAGCATCTGCAGTTCGGCCTCCACGCTCGGGTAGCCGACGGAGACGCGGGCCATGAAGCGGTCGCGCTGGGCCTCGGGCAGCGGGTAGGTGCCCTCCATCTCGACCGGGTTCTGCGTGGCCACCACCATGAAGGGGCTGGGCAGTTCGTAGGTCTGCCCGTCGATGGTGACCTGGCGCTCCTCCATGGACTCCAGCAGCGCCGACTGGGTCTTGGGCGAGGCGCGGTTGATCTCGTCGCCGATCACGATCTGCGCGAAGATGGCGCCCGGCTTGAACTCGAAGTCCCGGCGCTGCTGGTCCCAGATGGACACGCCCGTGATGTCCGAGGGCAGCAGGTCGGGCGTGAACTGGATGCGCCGCACCGAGCAGTCGATGGACCGCGCGAGCGCCTTGGCGAGCATCGTCTTGCCCACTCCGGGGACGTCCTCGATCAGCAGATGGCCCTCGGCGAGCAGCACGGTCAGCGCGAGCCGTACGACCTCGGGTTTGCCCTCGATCACACCCTCCACCGAACCGCGCACCCGCTCCACCGTGGCGGTCAGATCAGTGAGGCTCTGTCGATCGTCATAGGTCGTCACCCGGCCCTCCTCGGCCCGTTCTTTCCGGGCCGGCGCTGCGTGCGAAACCGGCCCACCCCGAAACACGGACACCACGCGGGAAAAGTTCCGCGTGCCGTCACACCCCGCATTCTTGCTGCCGTTACCGATTCGTGTCACTCGCCTGTGGACAACTGCCCGCACGATGTCGGTCTTACGGCTCTTTCGACCCTGTTTCGGCACAAGGACGGCGAAGAAGGCGCCGGGCTTTCCGGGGCGGCCGGCCGGTCGGGCCCGGTCAGGCGGGGTCGACCTCGCGCAGCAGGCCCGTGCGCACGTCGAACACGAAGCCGCGCACGTCGTCGGTGTGCACCAGGAACGGCGAGGTGCGCACGCGCTGCATGGACTGGCGCACGTCCTGGTCGACGTCCCGGAAGGCCTCCACCGCCCACGCCGGGCGCTGGCCCACCTCCATCTCCAGGTCGTGGCGGAAGTCCTCGGTGAGGGACTCCATGCCGCATCCGGTGTGGTGGATGAGCACGACGCTGCGGGTGCCGAGCGCGCGCTGGCTGATGGTCAGCGAGCGGATCACGTCGTCGGTGACGACGCCGCCCGCGTTGCGGATGGTGTGGCAGTCGCCGAGCTGCAGGCCGAGCGCCTTGTGCAGGTCGAGACGGGCGTCCATACAGGCCACGACCGCGACGTTGAGGACGGGGCGCGCGTCCATGCCGGGGTCGGTGAACTCGGCGGCGTACCGCTGGTTGGCCTCCACCAGACGGTCGGTCACCCGCCCGCCCGTGCTTATGGCGCCTTCGGATCCAGTGTGAGCTGCTGCGGAAGTCGTCATACTCATGACGTTACTGGTCACCCCTGGTCTCGGCCCGCTGTGAGAGCGGACAAAGAACGCCATGGTGGCTTGTTGTGAGCTAACCCACACGGACCGCGAAACATGTCCGAACGGGTGAAACCCCTCGCATTGCGGGGTCGGCAGCGATGCGGTACGCGACGCGCAGGCCGGTTGATTGACCGCGAGACACCGTGGACTAAAGTGACGCGAAGCGGGAGACGCGGCTCTCTCCGCTGGTGAAAACCCAGGAGACCCCGGCGAACATCCGGACCGTCTCCCCACGTGCGCGGCGCGTACGTACGGCTCGGCCTCCTCCCGCTCCCGGTCGGCTGACGCTTCCGGCGCCGGCGGGCCTTCCTCCTCACGAGCAGGACAGGGCCCTGCGGTGCGGCACGGCCGGCGGATCTGAGAGGCCCCCTTGAGCCAGAGTCGACACGTCCCGGTGATGCTCCAGCGGTGCCTGGATCTGCTGGCGCCCGCCCTGGAGCGGCCGGGAGCGGTGGTCGTCGACTGCACCCTCGGCCTCGGCGGCCACAGCGAGGCGCTGCTGACCCGCTTCCCCGAGGCCCGGCTGATCGGCCTCGACCGGGACAAGGAGGCTCTGCGGCTGTCCGGTGAGCGGCTCGCGCCCTTCGGCGAGCGCGCCACCCTCGTGCACGCCGTGTACGACGAACTGCCCGATGTCCTGAGCCGGCTCGGCATCGCGCGCGTGCAGGGCGTCCTGTTCGACCTGGGCGTCTCCTCCATGCAACTGGACGAGGCCGACCGCGGCTTCGCCTACGCCCAGGACGCGCCCTTGGACATGCGCATGGACCAGACGACCGGCGTCAGCGCCGCCGAGGTGCTCAACACCTACCCGCCGGGCGAACTCGTGCGCATCCTGCGCGCGTACGGCGAGGAGAAGCAGGCCAGGCGGATCGTGGCCGCGATCGTCCGCGAGCGCGAGAAGGAGCCGTTCACCAACAGCGCCCGGCTCGTGGAGCTGATCCGCGACGCCCTGCCGCAGGCCGCCAAGCGCACCGGCGGCAACCCGGCCAAGCGCACCTTCCAGGCGCTGCGCATCGAGGTCAACGGCGAACTGTCCGTCCTTGAGCGGGCGATCCCGGCCGCGGTGAAGGCCCTCGACGTCGGCGGGCGCGTCGCCGTGCTGTCGTACCACTCGCTGGAGGACCGGCTGGTGAAGCAGGTGTTCGCGGCCGGTGCCGCGTCCACCGCGCCGCCCGGCCTGCCGGTCGTGCCCGAGCGCTACCAGCCGCGGCTCAAGCTGCTCACCCGGGGTGCCGAACTTCCCACCGAGGAAGAGGTCGCCGAGAACCGCCGGGCCGCGCCGGCCAGGCTGCGCGGCGCCGAGCGCATCAGGGAGGACGAGTGAGCGAGACGGGTCGGTTGGATTCCCGGACCCACCAGGACGGTCGATTGGATTCCCGAACTCACCGGGGGGAGCAGTGAGGAGGAAGCCCGAACTGAGGGGGCGTGCGGCGCGGCTCGCCCGGCTCATCCCGGCCGGCCGCGCCCGGGCGGCCCGTACCCCGTTCGTCCTCCTCGTCGTCCTCCTCCTCGGCGGTGGCCTCATCGGACTGCTGGTGCTGAACTCCGCCCTCAGCGAAGGCGCCTTCGAACTCGCCGACCTCCAGAAGCGGACCAAGAGCCTCACCGACGAGGAACAGGCCCTCCAGCGGGACATCGACGCCTACTCCTCACCGGACGCCCTCCAGCGCCGCGCCCGTGAACTCGGCATGGTCCCCGGCGGCGACCCGGCCTTCCTCAACCCCGACGGCACGGTCAAGGGCGTCCCGAGCGCCGCCACCCCGGAGTCGGCCGCCTTCGCCGAACCGAGGGCCCCCGAGGTCATGACCCCGGGCGCCGCCTCGCTGCCCCCGGCCACCTCCCTGCCGCCGACCGGCCCGGCCCCCGCGGCTCCGCAGATCTTCCCTCTGAGCACCCCGGGCATCCCCGCCCCCTCGCTGCCGTCGGCAGCGGTACCCCCGCCCCCCAGCCCCCAGCTCGCCTCCACCCCGACCCCCGGCAGGTGACGGAAGTGTCCGACAGGCAACCGCCGCGCCGTCGTGTGCCCGGTCCCGCCAGGCCGGCCCGGACCGGGAGCGCCGTGCGGCGGCAGGCCGGCCCCGATGCCCGGCCGGCGCGCCGGCCCAGCGGCGCGCGGCCCCCCGCTCAGCGCCCGCTCCGGCTCGGCAGTCCGCGGCCCCGGCTGCGCCTGGTCAGCCTCACCCTGACCCTGGTGCTGATGGCCTTCGTCGTACGGCTGTTCCAGGTCCAGGCCGTCGACGCGAGCACCTACTCGGCCCGGGCCGACGTGAACCGGTACGTCGTGCACACCCTGGCCGCCGAGCGCGGCGGGATCACCGACCGCAACGGCGTGGCCCTGGCCGTCAGCGAGGACGCGTACGACATCACGGCCGACCCGACGATGTTCAGCCCCGGGCAGCTGAAGATCGACGACGGTCCGGAGCAGGCCGCCGCACTGCTCGCGCCGATCCTCGGGCAGGACCAGGCCACGCTCGTGAAGAAGCTGCGGCCCGCCAACAGGAAGTCCCGCTACACCCGGCTCGCCACCCGGCAGACCCCGCAGGTCTGGAAGCAGATCAAGGACCTCAGGAGCGCCCTCGCCAAGAAGGCGGAGAAGGACAAGAACAGCGTCAACGTGCTCGCGGGCGTCTTCGCCGACCCCAGCAGCCAGCGCGTGTACCCCAACGGCGATCTCGCCGCCGGGATACTGGGCTGGGTCAACGCCGACGGCCAGGGTGCCGGCGGCATCGAGCAGGAGCTGAACAAGCAGCTGGCGGGCAAGGACGGTGAGATCCGCTACGCCCAGGCCGGCGGGCGCGAGGTGCCCACCGCGGGATCGACGCAGACGCCCGCCGTACCCGGCTCCGACGTCGAGCTGACCATCGACCGCGACATCCAGTGGGCCGCGCAGAACGCCATCACCGAGCAGGTGCAGAAGTCCAAGGCCGACCGCGGCTACGTCGTCGTCCAGGACACCCGCACCGGGCAGATCCTCGCCATGGCCGACGCACCCGGCTTCGATCCCAACGACCTGTCCAAGGCGGACCCCGCCGCCATGGGCAACGCGGCGATGCAGGACGCCTTCGAACCCGGCTCCACGGCGAAGGTGATGTCCATGGCGGCCGTGCTCGAGGAGAACGCGGCCACCCCGCTGACCCACGTCGTCGTACCGAACCGCCTGCACCGCGGCGACCGGCTCTTCTCCGACGACGTCGACCACGGCACCTGGTACCTCACGCTGAACGGCGTCCTCGCCAAGTCGAGCAACATCGGCACCATCCTGGCCACCGGCCAGCTCGGCAAGACGCAAGCGGAGGCCGACAAGGTCCTCTACTCGTACCTGCGCAAGTTCGGCATCGGCGGCTACACCGGGCTCGGCTTCCCCGGCGAGACACCGGGCATCCTCGCGCCGTACCAGAAGTGGTCCACTTCGCAGCAGTACACGATTCCTTTCGGCCAGGGCTTCTCGATCAACGCGATGCAGGCCGCCTCCGTGTACTCGACCATCGCCAACGGCGGAGTGCGCGTCGAACCGACCCTGGTGCGCGGCGCGAAGGGCGCCGACGGGCGCTTCACCCCGGCGCCCAAGCCCAAGGAGACCCGCGTCGTCAGCGAGAAGACGGCGAAGGCGCTCGCCCAGATGCTGGAGTCCGTCGTGGACGACGAGCAGGGCACCGGCATCAAGGCCCGCATCCCCGGCTACAACGTCGCGGGCAAGACCGGTACGGCCAACCGTGTGGATCCGGCCACCGGCAAGTACCACGGCTACACCTCGTCGTTCGCCGGCTTCGCACCCGCGGACAACCCCCGCATCACCGTCTACTGCGCCATCCAGAACGCCACCTCCGGCAGCTACTTCGGCGGCCAGATCTGCGGACCCATCTACAAGCAGGTGATGGAGTTCGCTCTCAAGACCCTCCAGGTCCCGCCGACCGGAGCGCCGGCCGCCAACCTGCCCGTCGACTACAAGCCCTGATCGGCACCGGAACACCAGGAACCAGCCCGTGACAACGATCACCCCCGATCCCGGGAACCACAGCACGTCCGGGGCCTCGCTTCGCCCCGGAGCGGGTGCGCCCGGTACGCTCACCGCCGTGCCACACGCTGATCAGTCCCAAACCACCCAGAAGGGCGCTTCCGTGACATATCCGGGACCGCCGCGACCGGTCGAGGTCTCCGCCACACCCCTCGCGGAACTGGCCGATCAGCTGGGTGCCGCCGCCCCGGACGCCGCCGCCGAGATCACGGGGATCACCCATGACTCGCGCGCCGTCCGCCCCGGCGACCTGTACGCCGCCCTCCCGGGCGCCCGCCTGCACGGCGCCGACTTCGTCACCCAGGCCGCCGGTCTCGGCGCGGCCGCCGTGCTCACCGACCCGACCGGCGCCGAGCGCGCCGCCGCGACCGGACTGCCGGTCCTGGTCGTCGAGGACCCGCGCGCGCGGATGGGCGAACTGGCGGCGACGATCTACGGCCGGCCGGGCCGCGACCTGCTCCAGATCGGCATCACCGGCACCTCCGGCAAGACCACCACCGCCTACCTGGTCGAGGGGGGCTTGCGCACCGCGAAGTCCACCGGTCTCGTCGGCACCGTCGAGATGCGCATCGGTGACGAGCGCATCAAGTCCGAGCGCACCACCCCCGAGGCCACCGACCTCCAGGCCCTGTTCGCCGTCATGCGCGAACGCGGTGTCGAGGCGGTAGCCATGGAGGTCTCCAGTCACGCGCTGGTACTCGGCCGGGTCGACGGCTGCGTCTTCGACATCGCCGTGTTCACGAACCTCAGCCCGGAACACATGGAGTTCCACTCCGGCATGGAGGACTACTTCCGGGCCAAGGCGCAGCTGTTCACGCCCGCCCGCAGCAGGCTCGGGGTCGTCAACGCCGACGACGAGTACGGCCGCCGGCTCGCGAAGGAGGCCACCGTCCCGGTCGTCACCTTCTCCGCCGAGGGCCACCCCGACGCCGACTGGCGTGCCGAGGACGTCCAGGTCGGCCCGATGGACTCGACGTTCACCGTCGTCGGCCCGAACGGCGAGCGGATCCACGCCCGCTCGCCCATCGCCGGCCCCTTCAACGTGGCGAACACCCTCGCCGCCGTCGTCGCCCTCGCCGCCGCCGGTCTCGACCCGCAGGGCGCCGCCGACGGCATCGCCGCCGTACCGGGCGTCCCCGGCCGCCTGGAGCGCGTGGACGCCGGGCAGCCCTACCTCGCGGTCGTCGACTACGCCCACAAGACCGACGCGGTCGAGTCCGTGCTCAAGGCGCTGCGCAAGGTCACCAAGGGACGGCTGCACGTCGTCCTCGGCTGCGGCGGCGACCGCGACCGGACCAAGCGCGCCCCGATGGGCGCCGCCGCGGCCCGGCTCGCCGACACGGCCGTACTGACCTCCGACAACCCCCGCTCCGAGGACCCGCTCGCGATCCTCGCGACCATGCTCCAGGGCGCGGCCGGTGTGCCCGCGCACGAGCGCGGCGAGGTGCTCCTCTTCGAGGACCGGGCCGCCGCCATCGAGGCCGCCGTCGGCCGTGCCGCCCCCGGCGACACCGTGCTGGTCGCGGGCAAGGGTCACGAGCAGGGCCAGGACATCGCCGGTGTGGTCCGTCCCTTCGACGACCGCCAGGTGCTCCGCGAAGCCATCCAGAAGACCCAGGGATGAAAATCCAGAAGACCCAGGGGATGAACTTGTGATCGCCCTCTCCCTCGCCGAGATCGTAAGCGTCGTCGGCGGGCAGACGCACGACATACCGGATCCGTCGGTCCAGGTCACGGGCCCGGTCGTCCGGGACTCCCGCGAGGTGGTCCCCGGCAGCCTGTTCGTCGCCTTCGTCGGCGAGCGCGTGGACGGCCACGACTTCGCCGCGCAGGTCGTCGAGGCGGGCGCGGTCGCCGTACTGGCGTCGCGCCCGGTCGGCGTGCCCGCGATCGTGGTCGAGGACGTGCAGAGCGCCCTCGGCGCCCTCGCCCGGCACGTCGTACGCCGGCTCGGCGCGACCCTCGTCGCCCTGACCGGCTCCGCGGGCAAGACCAGCACCAAGGACCTGATCGCCCAGGTGCTCCGGCGCAAGGCCCCGACGGTGTTCACGCCCGGCTCGCTCAACAACGAGATCGGGCTGCCGCTGACCGCCCTGTCCGCCACCGAGGAGACCCGGTTCCTCGTACTGGAGATGGGCGCCCGCGGCATCGGGCACATCCGCTACCTGGCCGGTCTCACCCCGCCGAGGATCGGCCTCGTCCTCAACGTCGGCACCGCCCACATCGGCGAGTTCGGCGGCCGCGAGCAGATCGCCGAGGCCAAGGGCGAACTCGTCGAGGCGCTCCCCGAGGACGGCGCGGCGATCCTCAACGCCGACGACCCGCTGGTGCGCGCCATGGCCGCCCGTACCAAGGCGAAGGTGGTCCTTTTCGGAGAGTCGGCCGAAGCGGACGTACGCGCCGAGAACGTGCGACTCACGGACAGCGGACGCCCTTCCTTCAGGCTTCACACACCCTCCGGTGCATGTGATGTGACCATGCGCCTGTACGGTGAGCACCACGTGTCGAACGCGCTCGCCGCGGCCGCCGTCGCCCATGAGCTGGGCATGTCCGCGGAAGAGATCGCCACCGCGCTCTCCGAGGCGGGCTCCCTCTCCCGCTGGCGCATGGAGGTCACCGAGCGCCCGGACGGCGTGACCATCGTCAACGACGCCTACAACGCCAACCCCGAGTCCATGCGGGCCGCCCTGCGGGCGCTCGCGGCCATGGGCAGGGGGCGGCGCACCTGGGCGGTGCTCGGCAAGATGGCCGAGCTGGGGGACGAGGCGCTCGCCGAGCACGACGCCGTCGGACGGCTCGCCGTCCGGCTCAACGTCAGCAAGCTCGTCGCCGTCGGGGGGATTGAGGCCTCCTGGCTGCAACTGGGCGCATATAACGAGGGTTCGTGGGGTGAGGAGTCGGTGCACGTGTCCGACGCACAGGCGGCGATCGACCTGTTGCGCAGCGAGTTGCGCCCGGGGGACGTCGTACTCGTGAAGGCGTCCCGTTCGGTGGGGCTGGAGAGCGTGGCCCAGGCGCTGCTCGAGGCCGGTGCCGAGGGCGAGGTTGCCGCCCGATGATGAAGCAGATCCTGTTCTCAGGAGTCATTGGCCTCTTCCTGACGCTGATCGGCACCCCGCTGCTGATCAAGCTCCTCGCCCGCAAGGGCTACGGCCAGTACATCCGTGACGACGGCCCGCGCGAGCACGCCAGCAAGCGCGGTACGCCGACCATGGGCGGTATCGCCTTCATCCTGGCGACGATCGCCGCGTACTTCCTGAGCAAGCTCATCACCGGTTACCCGCCCACCTACTCCGGCCTGCTGGTCCTCGGCCTGATGTCCGGCATGGGCCTGGTCGGCTTCCTCGACGACTACATCAAGATCGTCAAGCGGCGTTCGCTGGGCCTGCGCGCCAAGGCGAAGATGGCCGGCCAGCTGATCGTCGGCATCGCCTTCGCCGTGCTGTCGCTCCAGTTCGCCGACGCGCGCGGCAACACCCCGGCCTCCACCAAGCTGTCGTTCATCACGGACTTCGGCTGGACGATCGGCCCGGTGCTGTTCGTCGTCTGGGCGCTGTTCATGATCCTCGCGATGTCGAACGGCGTGAACCTCACCGACGGTCTGGACGGCCTCGCCACCGGCGCCTCCGTGCTCGTCTTCGGCGCCTACACCTTCATCGGCGTCTGGCAGTTCCAGGAGTCCTGCGCCAACGCGCAGACCCTGACCAACCCGGCCGCCTGCTACGAGGTGCGCGACCCGCTCGACCTCGCCGTGATCGCCTCCGCGCTGATGGGCGCCTGCCTGGGCTTCCTGTGGTGGAACACCTCGCCGGCGAAGATCTTCATGGGCGACACCGGCTCGCTCGCCCTCGGCGGTGTGCTCACCGGACTGGCCATCCTCTCCCGCACGGAGCTGCTGCTGGCCATCATGGGCGGCCTGTTCGTCCTCATCACCATGTCGGTCGTCATCCAGGTCGGCTCCTTCCGGCTCACCGGCAAGCGCGTCTTCCGGATGGCACCGCTCCAGCACCACTTCGAACTCAAGGGCTGGTCCGAAGTCCTGGTGGTGGTCCGATTCTGGATCATCCAGGGCATCTGTGTGATCGTCGGACTGGGCCTCTTCTACGCAGGATGGGCAGCGGACAAGTGACCTCCACCTCGGAGCCCTTCGACTTCCAGGGCATGCACGTCACCGTCGCCGGACTCGGTGTCTCCGGCGTCCCGGCGGCCAAGGTGCTGCACGCGCGCGGGGCCGTCGTCACGGTCGTCAACGACGGCGACGACGCACGCGCGCGTGAGCAGGCCGCCGCACTCCGGGCGCTCGGCATCACCGTGCGCCTCGGCGACGGGGCGACCCTGCCGGAGGGCACCGAGCTGATCGTCACCACGCCCGGCTGGCGGCCGGACAAGCCGCTGTTCCTCGCCGCCGAGCGGGCCGGCGTGCCCGTGTGGGGCGACGTCGAGCTGGCCTGGCGCCTGCGCGGTCCCGACGCCGCCCCCTGGCTGGCGGTCACGGGCACCAACGGCAAGACCACCACCGTGCGGATGCTCGCCTCCATCCTCACCGCCGCGGGCCTGCGCACGGCCGCCGTCGGCAACATCGGCGTCTCCCTGTTGGACGTGGTCCTCGGCGAGGAGGAGTACGACGTCCTCGCCGTCGAGCTGTCCAGCTACCAGCTGCACTGGTCGCCGTCCCTGCGCGCCCACTCCGCCGCCGTGCTGAACCTCGCGCCGGACCACCTCGACTGGCACGGCTCCATGGAGGCGTACGCGCGGGACAAGGGCCGTATCTACGAGGGCAATCGGGTCGCCTGCGTCTACAACGTCGCGGACAAGGCCACCGAGGACCTGGTCCGCGAGGCCGACGTCGAGGAGGGCTGCCGGGCCGTCGGGTTCACCCTCGGCGCCCCGGCCCCCTCCCAACTCGGTGTCGTGGACGGCATCCTCGTGGACCGCGCCTTCGTCGAGAACCGGCACAAGAACGCGCAGGAGCTGGCCGAGGTCCGGGACGTCAACCCGCCGGCGCCGCACAACATCGCCAACGCCCTTGCCGCGGCGGCCCTCGCGCGCGCCTTCGGGGTGCCCGCCACGGCCGTGCGCGACGGCCTGCGCGCCTTCCGCCCCGACGCCCACCGCATCGAGCACGTCGCCGACCTCGACGGCGTCGCGTACGTGGACGACTCCAAGGCCACCAACACCCATGCAGCCGAAGCCAGTTTGGCGGCATATGAACCGATCGTATGGATTGCGGGCGGTCTGGCGAAGGGCGCGACCTTCGACGAGCTGGTCGCCACCTCGGCGAAGCGGCTGCGCGCGGCGGTCCTCATCGGCGCCGACCGTGCGCTGATCCGCGACGCCCTCGCGCGACACGCCCCGGAAGTACCCGTCGTCGACCTCGACCGGACCGACACTGGGGCGATGCTCCAGGCGGTGACGGAAGCGAAGCGGCTTGCCCAGCCCGGTGACACGGTGCTCCTTGCCCCGGCCTGCGCCTCCATGGACATGTTCACCAACTACAACCAGCGCGGTGACGCGTTCGCGGCAGCGGTCCGCGAACTCGGCGCGGGCGCCTGACGGCGGGTCTCGGCCACCTGGGGTGCTTCGGGACCCTTGGAGGGACACGTGAGGCGAAAGTGGCTCGGGTTTGGCCGACGGGTGCGAGGAGCTGGTGATGCCCAGTAGCCGTGCGGGCCGTCCACCGGTTCAGCGCGCGGCCAGGAGGCCCTCGGCCCCCCGGCTGCCGCGCGAGAACCCGTTCCAACGGTTCTCCACGCGCGCGCGCAAGGCCTGGGACCGGCCGCTGACCGCCTACTACCTGATCGTCGGCGGCAGTCTGCTGATCACCGTGCTCGGTCTGGTGATGGTCTACTCGGCCTCCCAGATCACCGCCCTGCAGATGTCCCTGCCGGGCTCCTACTTCTTCCGCAAGCAGCTGCTGGCCGCGGTGATCGGCGGTGTCCTGCTGCTGGTGGCCTCCCGGATGCCGGTGAAGCTGCACCGGGCGCTGGCGTACCCGATCCTCGCCGGCGCCGTCTTCCTGATGGTCCTGGTGCAGGTGCCCGGGATAGGGATGTCGGTCAACGGCAACCAGAACTGGATCTCGCTCGGCGGCTCCTTCCAGATCCAGCCCAGCGAGTTCGGCAAACTGGCCCTGGTGCTGTGGGGCGCGGACCTGATCGCGCGCAAGCAGGAGAAGAAGCTGCTCACGCAGTGGAAGCACATGCTGGTACCGCTGGTGCCGGTCGCCTTCCTGCTGCTCGGGCTGATCATGCTCGGCGGCGACATGGGTACGACGATCATCCTGACGGCGATCCTGTTCGGGCTGCTGTGGCTCGCGGGGGCGCCGACCCGGCTGTTCTCCGGGGTGCTGTCCGTCGCGTTCGTCCTCGCCGCCATCGCCATCGAGACCAGCCCGCACCGCCTGAACCGGCTCAGCTGCATCGCCGCCACCGACCCCGGCCCGAACGACATGTGCTGGCAGGGCGCGCACGGCATCTACGCCCTCGCCTCCGGCGGACTCTTCGGCTCCGGTCTCGGCGCAAGTGTGGAAAAATGGGGCCAACTGCCGGAAGCGCACACCGACTTCATCTTCGCGGTCACCGGTGAGGAGCTGGGTCTCGCGGGGACGCTGTCGGTGCTCGCCCTGTTCGCGGCTCTAGGCTATGCGGGTATCCGCGTGGCCGGACGCACGGAGGACCCCTTCGTGAGGTACGCCGCGGGAGGCGTGACCACCTGGATCACCGCTCAGGCGGTGATCAACATCGGTGCGGTGCTCGGTCTGCTGCCGATCGCCGGCGTCCCCCTCCCGCTGTTCTCCTACGGGGGGTCCGCCCTGCTGCCGACCATGTTCGCCATCGGGCTGCTGATCGCCTTCGCGCGCGATGAGCCCGCTGCGCGGGCGGCGCTTGCGATGCGGCAACCTCGCTTTGGTAGAAAGCGGGGGACTGGGGGCTCTGCCCGGACCAAGCAGCCGGCCGGATCCCCCCGGAGATGGAACACGATGCGACGGCGTGCCTCGGCGGCGCGCTCGTCCGGAGAGCGGTGAATTTCGGTGCATGTCGTACTCGCCGGTGGGGGGACCGCCGGCCACATCGAGCCCGCGCTCGCCCTCGCGGACGCCCTGCGCAGGCAGGACCCGACCGTGGGGATCACGGCCCTGGGCACGGAGCGCGGCCTGGAGACCCGGCTCGTCCCCGAGCGGGGCTATGAGCTGGCGCTGATCCCGGCCGTGCCGCTGCCCCGAAAGCCCACGCCCGAGCTGATCACCGTCCCGGGCCGGCTGCGCGGCACGATCAAGGCCGCCGAGCAGATCCTGGAGCGCACCAAGGCGGACGCGGTGGTGGGTTTCGGCGGCTATGTCGCCCTGCCCGGCTATCTGGCCGCCAAGCGCCTCGGCGTGCCGATCGTGATCCACGAGGCCAACGCCCGTCCCGGCCTGGCCAACAAGATCGGCTCGCGGTACGCGGCCCGGGTCGCCGTCTCCACTCCGGACAGCAAGCTGCGTGACGCGCGCTACATCGGCATCCCGCTGCGCCGCTCCATCGCCACCCTGGACCGGGCCGCCGCGCGCCCCGAGGCCCGCCACCGCTTCGGGCTCGACCCCAACCTGCCCACGCTGCTGGTCTCCGGCGGCTCGCAGGGTGCCCGCCGCCTCAACGAGGTCGTCCAGCAGGTCGCGCCCTGGCTCCAGCAGGCCGGCATCCAGATCCTGCACGCGGTCGGCCCGAAGAACGAACTGCCGCAGGTGCACCAGATGCCGGGAATGCCCCCCTATATCCCGGTAAGTTACCTGGACCGGATGGACCTCGCGTACGCCGCGGCCGACATGATGCTCTGCCGCGCGGGCGCGATGACCGTCGCCGAACTCTCCGCCGTCGGACTGCCGGCCGCCTACGTCCCGCTGCCCATCGGCAACGGCGAACAGCGGCTCAACGCCCAGCCGGTGGTGAAGGCGGGCGGCGGCCTCCTCGTGGACGACGCGGAACTGACTCCGGAGTGGGTGCAGCAGAACGTCCTGCCCGTACTCGCCGATCCGCACCGGCTGTACGAGATGTCGCGCGCGGCAAGCGAGTTCGGCCGCCGGGACGCCGACGAGCTGCTCGTCGGCATGGTGTACGAGGCGATCGCCTCGCGCCGTTAGGACCGTATGACGAAAGGGCAGTGAGCGTGGCCGGACCGACGACCGCCGAGCGCGGGAAACGCCAGCAGGGGTCGTCCGGCCCGTCGCCCGCCCGGCGGCTGAGAAGACCGCGCCTTCGTACGATCGTCATCCCGGCGATCCTCGTGGTGCTCCTCGGCTCCGCTTCCGTCTGGGTGTTGTACGGCTCGCCCTGGCTGCGTGTCGAGCACGTCTCGGTCTCCGGCACCCGGGTTCTCACCTCCGCCGAGGTGCTCGACGCGGCGGCCGTACCGGTCGGGGCGCCGATGATTTCCGTCGACACGGACGGAATCGAGGCCAGACTTCGCCGGAAATTGCCCCGAATTGGCACGGTTGACGTGGTGCGTGCCTGGCCCGGCGGAATCGGCCTGAAAGTGGTCGAGCGCACTCCGGTGCTGCTTGTCCGAAATGGCCGGAACTTCGACGAAGTCGACGGCCAAGGTGTCCGATTCGCCACCGTTTCCCAGGCGCCGAAAGCCGTTCCGGTTCTGGAACTCTCCCTGTCCCGTACGGGTTCCACGGGCGCCAGCCTCAGGCGCTTCGGCACCGACCGGCTCGTGCGCGAGGCGGTCGGGATCGCCGGCGACCTGCCGTCCGCCGTCGCCAGGAACACCCGGACCGTCCAAGTCCGTTCCTACGACGACATCTCGCTGGAGCTGGGTGGCGGGCGCTCGGTGGCGTGGGGGAGCGGCGAGAGCGGCGCCGCCAAGGCGCGGGCCCTCACAGCTCTCATGAAAGCAGCTCCCGGCGCGCGGCACTTCGATGTCAGCGTTCCCACCGCCCCTGCGTCATCAGGGAGTTGACGCACATCAGCGCAGGCCAGCACCCTGGTTGGGCACTGCTACGGCTGATCACATAGGGTGAAAAGAAAAACGGGAGGTTCGGCGTGTTCGTTGAACGGGCGCCACTTGTCGACTTAGTGTCCTGTTCAGAAGACTTCAGGGAACAGGCACACTGGTAACCCTAAACTTCAGGGTTAGGGTTCGGGTCGGCGCTACGGACCGTCCCATTCGGCATCTGCCGTCCCGGCGCGGGGCACCGCACGGTGACGGCAACGTAATTCGAGGCGAGAGGCCTTCGACGTGGCAGCACCGCAGAACTACCTCGCAGTCATCAAGGTCATCGGTGTCGGCGGCGGTGGTGTCAATGCCATCAACCGGATGATCGAGGTCGGTCTCAAGGGCGTCGAGTTCATCGCCATCAACACCGACGCGCAGGCGCTGTTGATGAGCGACGCCGACGTCAAGCTCGACGTCGGCCGTGAACTCACCCGCGGACTCGGCGCCGGCGCCAACCCGGCGGTCGGCCGCAAGGCCGCCGAGGACCACCGTGAGGAGATCGAGGAGGTCCTCAAGGGGGCCGACATGGTCTTCGTGACGGCCGGTGAAGGCGGCGGCACCGGCACCGGCGGCGCGCCCGTCGTGGCCAACATCGCGCGCTCGCTCGGCGCCCTCACCATCGGCGTGGTCACGCGCCCGTTCACCTTCGAGGGACGGCGCCGCGCGAACCAGGCCGAGGACGGCATCGCCGAACTGCGCGAAGAGGTCGACACCCTCATCGTCATCCCCAACGACCGGCTGCTGTCCATCTCGGACCGCCAGGTCTCGGTCCTGGACGCCTTCAAGTCCGCCGACCAGGTCCTGCTCTCCGGTGTCCAGGGCATCACCGACCTCATCACCACCCCCGGTCTGATCAACCTCGACTTCGCCGACGTCAAGTCGGTCATGTCCGAGGCCGGTTCGGCCCTCATGGGCATCGGCTCGGCCCGCGGCGACGACCGCGCGGTGGCCGCGGCCGAGATGGCGATCTCCTCGCCGCTGCTGGAGGCGTCCATCGACGGCGCCCGCGGCGTCCTCCTGTCCATCTCCGGCGGCTCCGACCTGGGCCTGTTCGAGATCAACGAGGCCGCCCAGCTGGTCAGCGAGGCCGCCCACCCCGAGGCCAACATCATCTTCGGCGCGGTCATCGACGACGCCCTCGGCGACGAGGTCCGGGTCACCGTGATCGCGGCCGGCTTCGACGGCGGACAGCCCCCGGCCCGCCGGGACACCGTCATCGGCTCGGCCTCGGCGTCGACGTCCAGCCGCCGCGACGAGCCCAGCGCGGTACGGCAGTCCGAGCCCAGCCGGCCGACCTTCGGCTCGCTCGGCAGCGTGACGCCGAAGGAGGAGCCGGAGCCGCTGCCCGAGCCGGTGGCCGACATCCCGCCCGCCCCGCCGGTCACGCCGGCGCCCCGCACGTACGCGGACAGTGCGGCCGAGGAACTGGACGTACCGGACTTCCTCAAGTGATAGGACGGCGCGAGAGCGTGAGCGGCGCGCACTTCGCCTTCACCGACCGGTGGGGCGGGGTGAGCGCCGCTCCGTATGAGGAGCTGAACCTCGGCGGCGCGGTCGGCGACGACCCGGAGGCCGTACGGACCAACCGGGACGTCGCCGCCAAGTCGCTCGGCCTTGCGCCCGACCGGGTCGTCTGGATGAACCAGGTGCACGGCGCCGATGTGGCCGTCGTGGACGCGCCGTGGGGCGAGCGCGCCGTACCGGAGGTCGACGCGCTCGTCACCGCCCGCCGCGGGCTCGCCCTCGCCGTCCTCACCGCCGACTGCGTGCCGGTCCTGCTGGCCGACCCCGTCGCCGGGGTCGTCGCGGCGGCCCACGCGGGCCGGCCCGGCATGGTCGAGGGCGTCGTCCCCGCCACCGTAAGGGCCATGGCCGAACTCGGCGCCGAGCCGGGCCGGATCGTCGCCCGCACCGGACCGGCCGTGTGCGGCCGGTGCTACGAGGTGCCGGAGGTGATGCGCGCCGAGGTGGCGGCGGTCGAGCCGGCGGCGCACGCGGAGACGAGCTGGGGCACACCGGCGGTCGACGTGAGCGCCGGAGTGCACGCGCAGCTCGACCGGCTCGGGGTGCGCGACCGGGCGCAGGCGCCGGAGTGCACGCTGGAGTCGGGGGACCACTTCTCATACCGCCGCGACCGCACCACCGGGCGGCTCGCGGGCTACGTCTGGCTGGACTGATGGGGCATGACGGACCGTAAGACCGAACTCGCCGCGAATCTGGCGAAGGTGGAGGAGCGCATCGCCGCGGCGTGCGCGGCGGCCGGGCGGAGCCGGGACGAGGTGACCCTGATCGTGGTCACCAAGACCTACCCGGCGAGCGATGTGCGGATCCTGTCGGAACTCGGTGTGCGCCACGTCGCCGAGAACCGCGACCAGGACGCGGCCCCGAAGGCGGCCGCATGCGCGGATCTGCCTCTTAAGTGGCATTTTGTCGGTCAGTTGCAGACCAACAAGGTGCGTTCCGTGGTCGGTTACGCCGATGTCGTGCAGTCCGTGGATCGTTCCAGGCTCGTCACCGCCCTGTCGAGGGAAGCGGTGCGGGCGGGGCGCGAGGTGGGCTGCCTCATCCAGGTCGCGCTGGACGCGGGCGTGAGCGGCAGGGGGGAGCGTGGGGGACTCGCGCCCGGCGGAATCGAAGAGTTGGCCGACCTCGTCGCCGCCTCGGCGGGGCTGCGGCTCGACGGGCTGATGACCGTCGCCCCGCTCACCGGGGAGTACGCGGGACGCGAACAGGCGGCGTTCGAGCGGCTCATGGATTTGTCGACCGACCTGCGCCGAGCCCATCCGGCTGCAACCATGGTGTCGGCAGGGATGAGTGCGGACCTCGAACAGGCCGTGGCCGCCGGGGCGACACATGTGCGCGTCGGCACTGCGGTACTCGGAGTCCGCCCCAGGCTCGGGTAACGTCGCCAGGAAGTCGGACCACAGCAGAAAATATGGTCAATGCCTGTTCAGGCGGGCACAACGACCACGTGGATCGCGGGCACTTGGCAGTCGTCAGTCGATCCACCACAGAGCGGAGGACTCAGAGCATGGCCGGCGCGATGCGCAAGATGGCGGTCTACCTCGGCCTCGTGGAGGACGATGGGTACGACGGCCGCGGATTCGACCCCGACGACGACTTCGAGCCCGAGTTGGACCCGGAGCCCGAGCGGGACCACCGACGGCACGAACCGTCACACCAGTCGCACAGCGCACATCAGTCCCAAAGGGACGAAGAGGTGCGAATCGCCCAACCGCCCGCGCCCCGCGAGCCGGTGGCCCGTTCGACTTCGCTCGCCGCGGAATCCGGACGTCCGGCGCGCATCGCGCCCGTGGCATCCATCACACAAGAACGTCAGTCCCTGGAGAAGAACGCGCCGGTGATCATGCCCAAGGTCGTGTCCGAACGAGAGCCGTACCGGATCACCACACTTCACCCTCGGACCTACAACGAGGCCCGTACCATCGGGGAACACTTCCGTGAGGGCACCCCGGTGATCATGAATCTGACTGAGATGGATGACACAGACGCGAAGCGACTTGTCGACTTTGCGGCCGGATTGGTGTTTGGTCTTCACGGCAGCATCGAGCGGGTGACGCAGAAGGTGTTCCTGTTGTCTCCTGCTAACGTCGATGTCACGGCGGAGGACAAGGCCCGCATCGCAGAGGGCGGGTTCTTCAACCAGAGCTGAGACGCACAACCGGATCGACGTTCGGAAGAGCACGGAGCAGGGGAGAGGGAAGCGCAGGCCATGAGCGTGTTCGTCACGGTGGTCCACACCGCGCTACTGGTGTTCCTCGCCGTGCTCATCTTCCGGCTGGTCATGGATTACGTGTTCCAGTTCGCCCGCTCGTGGCAACCCGGCAAGGCCATGGTGGTCGTACTGGAGGCCACCTACACTGTCACCGATCCACCGCTGAAGCTTCTGCGGCGGTTCATCCCGCCGCTGCGTCTCGGGGGCGTGGCGCTCGACCTGTCCTTCTTCGTACTGATGATCATCGTCTACATCCTCCTGTCCGTCACGGCGAGCTTTGGGGGATGAGGATGGACGATACGGTCTTGCCGACTGCCGATGACTACGTTGAGGTGAAGAGATGCCGTTGACCCCCGAGGACGTGCGGAACAAGCAGTTCACGACCGTCCGCCTCCGAGAAGGCTATGACGAGGACGAGGTCGATGCCTTCCTCGACGAGGTCGAAGCCGAACTGACCCGTCTGCTCCGCGAGAACGAGGACCTGCGCGCCAAGCTGGCCGCGGCGACCCGTGCGGCCGCGCAGAACCAGCAGAACATGCGCAAGGGCCCGCCGGAGCAGGACCAGCAGCAGCATCCCCAGCAGCAGGGCATGCGAGGTCCCGGCGCGCCGGTGCCCGCCGGCATATCGGGCCCGCCGCAGCAGCAGATGGGTGGCCCCATGGGTGGTCCGCCCCAGCTGCCGAGCGGTGCCCCGCAGCTGCCCGCCGGCCCCGGCGGTGGTCAGGGTGGTCCGATGGGCCAGGGCCCCATGGGCCAGGGTCCGATGGGTCAGGGCCCCATGGGTCAGGGCCCGATGGGCGGTCAGCCTCCCATGCAGCAGCAGATGGGCGGTCCGATGGGCGGCCCCATGGGCGGTCCGATGGGCGGCCCCGGTCAGGGCCCCGGTGGCGACAGCGCCGCCCGTGTCCTCTCGCTGGCCCAGCAGACCGCCGACCAGGCGATCGCCGAGGCCCGCTCCGAGGCCAACAAGATCGTCGGCGAGGCCCGCAGCCGCGCCGAGGGTCTGGAGCGTGACGCCCGTGCCAAGGCCGACGCCTTGGAGCGGGACGCGCAGGAGAAGCACCGCGTCGCGATGGGCTCCCTGGAGTCCGCCCGCGCCACGCTGGAGCGCAAGGTCGAGGACCTGCGCGGCTTCGAGCGCGAGTACCGCACGCGCCTGAAGTCGTACCTGGAGTCCCAGCTGCGCCAGCTGGAGACTCAGGCCGACGACTCCCTGGCCCCGCCGCGTACGCCGGCCACCGCCTCCCTGCCGCCGTCCCCGGCTCCCTCCATGGCCCCGGCCGGCGCGAGCGCCCCGTCCTACGGCGGCAACCAGACGATGGGCGGCAACCCCGCTCCGTCCGGCCCGTCCTACGGCGGTCAGCAGCAGATGACCCCGGCCATGACCCAGCCCATGGCCCCGGTCCGTCCGCAGGGTCCGTCCCCGATGGGCCAGGCGCCCTCGCCGATGCGCGGGTTCCTGATCGACGAGGACGACAACTGAGCACCGGGCACTAGTACGACAACGGCGTCGGCAGCGCTCAATAGGGCGGGCCCCCTGGACTTCGGTCCAGGGGGCCCGCCCTATTTACGCGGGTTGAAAAGGTTCCGCCTCGTACGGAAGGGCCCGGCCTCCGCCAGGGAGACCGGGCCCTTCGTGAACCGCTCGCTGCTTACGCCTTCCGCAGCCGGAAGGCCAGGGACAGCCCCTCGTCGGTGAACGGCTCGCCGAAGCTGTCGTCGGCCTCGCCCTGCTGGAAGTCGGTCGCCAGGACTTCCTCCGCGATCAGCCCGGAGTGCTCGGCGAGAGCCGCGCTCACTGCCGGGTCCGTCGACGCCCAGCGCAGGGCGATCCGGTCGGCCACGTCCAGGCCGCTGTTCTTGCGGGCCTCCTGGATCAGCCGGATCGCGTCACGGGCCAGGCCCGCCTGCCGCAGCTCCTCGGTGATCTCCAGGTCCAGCGCCACCGTGGCACCGGAGTCGGACGCCACCGACCAGCCCTCGCGCGGGGTCTCGGTGATGATCACCTCGTCCGGGGCGAGCGGCACCGTCTCACCGTCGACCTCCACCGACGCCGTGCCCTCGCGCAGGGCCAGCGACAGCGCGGCCGCGTCGGCGTTCGCGATCGCCTTCGCCACGTCCTGCACCCGCTTGCCGAACCGCTTGCCCAGCGCACGGAAGTTGGCCTTCGCCGTGGTGTCCACCAGCGAACCGCCCACCTCGGAGAGCGAGGCCAGCGCGGAGACGTTCAGCTCCTCGGTGATCTGCGTGTGCAGCTCCGCGTCCAGGGTCTCGAAGCCGGTCGCCGCGATCAGCGCGCGAGACAGCGGCTGCCGCGTCTTGACGCCCGACTCCGCGCGCGTGGCGCGGCCCAGCTCCACCAGCCGGCGGACCAGGACCATCTGCTTCGACAGCTCCGGGTCGATCGCGGACAGGTCCGCCTCCGGCCAGGCGGCCAGGTGCACCGACTCCGGGGCTCCCGGCGTCACCGGCACGACCAGGTCCTGCCACACCCGCTCGGTGATGAACGGGACGATCGGCGCCATCAGCTTGGTGACCGTCTCCAGCACCTCGTGCAGCGTGCGCAGCGCCGCCTTGTCGCCCTGCCAGAAGCGACGGCGCGAGCGGCGGACGTACCAGTTGGACAGGTCGTCGACGAACGCGGACAGCAGCTTGCCCGCACGCTGGGTGTCGAACCCCTCCATCGCCTGGGTCACCTGGTCGGTGAGGGCGTGCAGCTCGGACAGCAGCCAGCGGTCGATCAACGGGCGCTCGGCCGGCGCCGGGTCCGCCGCGCTCGGCGCCCAGGCCGACGTACGGGCGTACAGCGCCTGGAAGGCGACCGTGTTCCAGTACGTCAGCAGGGTCTTGCGGACGACCTCCTGGATGGTGCCGTGACCCACGCGGCGCGCCGCCCACGGGGAGCCGCCGGCCGCCATGAACCAGCGCACCGCGTCCGCGCCGTTGGCGTCCATCAGCGGGATGGGCTGCAGGATGTTGCCCAGGTGCTTGGACATCTTGCGGCCGTCCTCGGCCAGGATGTGGCCGAGGCAGACGACGTTCTCGTACGAGGACTTGTCGAAGACGAGCGTGCCGATGGCCATCAGCGTGTAGAACCAGCCGCGGGTCTGGTCGATCGCCTCACAGATGAACTGGGCCGGGTAGCGGGCCTCGAACAGCTCCTTGTTCTTGTACGGGTAGCCCCACTGCGCGAACGGCATCGAGCCCGAGTCGTACCAGGCGTCGATGACCTCCGGCACGCGCGTAGCCGTCGCGCCGCAGCCCTCGTGGGGGCAGGCGAAGGTGACCTCGTCGATGTACGGCCGGTGCGGGTCCAGGTTCGACTGGTCGGTGCCCGACAGCTCGGTCAGCTCCGCGCGGGAGCCGACGCAGGTGAGGTGGTCCTCCGCGCAGCGCCAGATCGGCAGCGGGGTGCCCCAGTAGCGGTTGCGGGACAGCGCCCAGTCGATGTTGTTGTTCAGCCAGTCGCCGTAGCGGCCGTGCTTGACCGTCTCCGGGAACCAGTTGGTCTCCTCGTTCTCCTGCAGGAGGCGGTCCTTGACCGCCGTCGTGCGGATGTACCAGGAGGGCTGCGCGTAGTAGAGCAGCGCGGTGTGGCAGCGCCAGCAGTGCGGGTAGCTGTGCTCGTACGGGATGTGCCGGAAGAGCAGGCCACGCTGCTGGAGGTCCTCGGTGAGCTTCTCGTCCGCCTTCTTGAAGAAGACGCCGCCGACCAGCGGCACGTCCGCCTCGAAGGTGCCGTCCTGGCGGACGGGGTTGACCAGCGGCAGACCGTAGGCGCGGCAGACCTTGAGGTCGTCCTCACCGAAGGCGGGGGACTGGTGGACCAGGCCCGTACCGTCCTCGGTCGTCACGTAGTCGGCGTTGACCACGAAGTGCGCCGGCTCCGGGAACTCCACCAGCTCGAAGGGACGTCGGTAGGTCCAGCGCTCCATCTCGGCGCCGGTGAAGGTCTGGCCCGTGCTCTCCCAGCCCTCGCCGAGCGCCTTGGCCAGCAGCGGCTCGGCGACGACGAGCTTCTCCGCGCCGTCGGTGGCGACGACGTAGGTGACCTCGGGGTGCGCGGCGACCGCCGTGTTGGACACCAGGGTCCAGGGAGTCGTCGTCCACACCAGGAGCGCGGCCTCGCCGGCGAGCGGACCGGAGGTGAGCGGGAAACGGACGTACACGGACGGGTCGACGACCGTCTCGTAGCCCTGCGCCAGCTCGTGGTCGGACAGGCCGGTGCCGCAGCGCGGGCACCAGGGGGCGACGCGGTGGTCCTGGACCAGCAGCCCCTTGCCGAAGATCTCCTTCAGCGACCACCAGACCGACTCCACGTACTCGGGGTCCATGGTGCGGTAGGCGTCGTCCATGTCGACCCAGTAGCCCATGCGGGTCGTCAGCTCGGCGAAGGCGTCGGTGTGCCGGGTCACCGACTCGCGGCACTTGGCGTTGAACTCGGCGATGCCGTACGCCTCGATGTCCTGCTTGCCGGAGAAGCCCAGCTCCTTCTCGACCGCCAGCTCCACGGGCAGGCCGTGGCAGTCCCAGCCGGCCTTGCGGGCCACGTGGTAGCCGCGCATCGTGCGGAAGCGGGGGAAGACGTCCTTGAAGACGCGCGCCTCGATGTGGTGGGCGCCGGGCATGCCGTTCGCGGTCGGCGGGCCCTCGTAGAACACCCACTCCGGGCGGCCCCCGGACTGCTCCAGGCTCTTGGCGAAGATCTTCTGCTCGCGCCAGAAGTCGAGCACGGCGTGCTCAAGAGCGGGCAGGTCGACCTGGGCGGGCACCTGGCGGTACGTCGGCGCTGTCATCTGCGAGCATCCTCCAACGGACTTGCTTCCTTCCGTCGGAGGGACGAGAGCCTTCGATCCTGTCTACGCCGTGTGCGGCGCGCTCCCGCGGTACCACCCTCCTTGGCCCTCCGGTGCGCTGTGCGCCCCGGTGAGCCCCCTCATTGGGTCGCGAAGCCGGTTCTACTCGCCCGGGCCTCTCGGCTGCGGCTTTCTTCCGGCGGCTCCGGGGTGATCTTCACGTCGCGCTCGCCCCCGGGCTCACACCGTCCCCGGGTCGCTCTGGGCTGCGTACGCCGCTACTCGTCCCCATCCACGCTTCTCGCTCCGCCCAGTGTACGGCGCCCCGCGGACAGCGGCGGACCGGTTTTCCGCGCACCGGTCCTCCGCGGGGCCTCGCCGCGCCCCCGGCGGCCGGCCGGGATGACCCGAATGGCGAGGGCACGCGCGCCTGCGTCCCATCGTCCCCGCCGGGGCGGATTACCCGGCGGGGAGCTGGGCACAACGGATGCAGGCCCGCTGCTCGGGGGTGCGGGCGGGCGAATCGGGCGGTGTGCCCCGTTGCCGCGGGACTCAAGTCGATTTATCGTCCCAGCACGATTCGCGAGCAAGATCACAATATGTGAAGGGGTCGCGGCCATGGTGGCGAAGAAGACCGCCGTAGAGCAGCCGGCGACCGGCCGGACCGGGGGCGCGGCCGCGAAGAAGACGGCCGCCGAGGCAGCCGGGAAGACGGCCGCCGGGAAGGCCGCGGTCAGGAAGGCGGACGGGAAGAAGGCGGTCGCGAGGACGGTCCCGGCAAGGAAAGTGCCGGCCCGGAAGGAGTCGGCCGGCAGGGCTGCCGCGCCCGGGGCTCCGGCCGACGAGGCCGCCGTCGGGACGGCACCGGCGAAGCCCGCGAAGGCGGCGGCCGGGAAGGCCGCCAAGGACACGCAGGAGGCCGCGAAGAAGCCGGTGGCCGAGGCGAGGGTCGGGAAAGCGGCCCGGAAGACGGCCGGGAAGGCAGGGAAGAAGGCCGCGAAGGCCGCGGCGAAGGGGGTGGCGGTCGGGAAGGAGGCCGTCGAGGAGGCAGCGGCGAAGAAGGCCGGCGCCGGGAAGGCGGCCGCCGCGGGCGTCTCCACCGAGGAGCCCGGGAAGAGCACGGCCAAGAAAGCGGGCGCGGCGCGGGCCGCGAAGCAGACGGGAGCCACGACAGTGGTTGCGAAGAAGACTCCTGGCACGGCGACGGCCGAGCAGACCGCCGTTCCCAAGGCACGGCTCGCCGCGGCGGAGCCCGGCGAGCTGGCGGTGCGTCCCGGAGAGGACCCCTGGACCCCGGAAGAGGTCACCGACGCCCGTGCCGAGCTGCTGTCCGAGGTGGAGCGGCTGCGGGCCGAGATCAGCTCCTCCGAGGCGTCCCTCGTGGGCCTGATGCGGGACTCCGGGGACGGCGCGGGCGACGACCAGGCCGACACCGGGACGAAGAACATCACGCGCGAGCACGAGATGGCGCTCGCCGCCAACGCGCGCGAGATGCTGACCCAGAACGAGCACGCCCTGGAACGGCTGGACGCGGGCACGTACGGCCTGTGCGAGAACTGCGGAAATCCCATCGGCAAGGCACGCATGCAGGCCTTCCCGAGGGCCACCCTCTGCGTGGAGTGCAAGCAGAAGCAGGAACGTCGCTCCTGAGCGTGGGGCGCCCGGCGGCCGTGCCGTAGTCTCGTCCTCAGTCAGGCACCTAGGTTGAGGGACTCACGTGGCAGAGGCGGAGCGCATCATCGGTACGCCGGACACCCCGGACGACCGCGGCGAGCACACGGCGGCGGCCGGTGCGTCCGGGACCGACGGGCAGCGGGCGCAGACGCGCGCGGGCCGCGGGCGCCGGATCGCCGTGCTGTTCGCGGTGGCCGCGTTCGCGTACGCCCTCGACCTGATCAGCAAGACGCTCGTGGTCGCCAAGCTGGAGGGCCACGAGCCGATCAGGCTGGTCGGGGACCTGCTGGAGCTGCACGCCATCCGCAATCCTGGGGCCGCCTTCGGCTTCGGGGCCGCGTTCACGGTGATCTTCACGCTGATCGCCGCGGCCGTGATCGTGGTGATCATCCGGCTCGCCCGCAAGCTCTACAGCTTCCCCTGGGCGGTCGCCCTCGGCCTGCTGCTCGGCGGCGCGCTCGGCAACCTGACCGACCGGATCTTCCGCTCGCCCGGGATCTTCGAGGGCGAGGTCGTGGACTTCATCGCCCCGAAGGGCTTCGCGGTGTTCAACCTGGCCGACTCGGCGATCGTGTGCGGCGGCATCCTGATCGTGCTGCTGTCCTTCCGCGGCCTGGACCCGGACGGCACGGTCCACAAGGACTGACCTCGCGGGAGTTGCCCCGAGTTATCCACAGGCCCGTTCGGGGGGGTCCGGCCGGTCCGGCATACTCGACGGGTGAGCACGATTCCCGAGATCCGTACCCTGCCCGTGCCCGACGGCCTGGAGGGCGAGCGCGTCGACGCCGCCATCTCCCGCATGTTCGGCTTCTCCCGCACGAAGGCGGCGGAGCTGGCCGCGGCCGGCAAGGTCCAGGTCGACGGCGCGGTGGTCGGCAAGTCCGAGCGGGTGCGCGGCGGCGCCTGGCTGGAGGTCGAGATGCCGCAGGCGCCCGCGCCGGTGCAGGTGGTCGCCGAGCCGGTCGAGGGCATGGAGATCGTGCACGACGACGAGGACGTCGTCGTGATCGTCAAGCCGGTCGGCGTGGCCGCGCACCCCTCGCCGGGCTGGAGCGGCCCGACCGTCATCGGCGGCCTCGCCGCGGCGGGCTACCGGATCTCGACGTCCGGCGCCGCCGAGCGCCAGGGCATCGTGCACCGCCTGGACGTCGGCACCTCGGGCCTGATGGTGGTCGCGAAGTCGGAGCGGGCGTACACCTCGCTCAAGCGCCAGTTCAAGGAGCGCACGGTCGACAAGCGCTACCACACCCTGGTCCAGGGCCACCCGGACCCGACGAGCGGCACGATCGACGCGCCCATCGGCCGCCACCCCCAGCACGACTACAAGTGGGCGGTCACGGCCGACGGCAAGCCCTCCGTGACGCACTACGACCTCATCGAGGCCTTCCGCGCCGCCTCCCTGCTGGACGTGAAGCTGGAGACCGGCCGCACGCACCAGATCCGCGTCCACATGGCCGCCCACCGCCACCCCTGCGTCGGCGACCTCACCTACGGCGCCGACCCGACCCTCGCCAAGCGGCTGCGCCTGACCCGGCAGTGGCTGCACGCGGTGCGGCTCGGCTTCGAGCACCCCGCCGACGGGCAGTGGGCGGAGTTCCGCAGCGACTACCCCGAGGATCTCCAGAAGGCCCTGGACCAGGTCCGCGAGGAGACCTACGCGTGAGCGTGCCGTACACCGTCCGGGTCGCCCATGACTTCGCCGACCGGGAGGCCTGCTTCGCGGTCCGCAAGGAGGTCTTCGTCCGCGAGCAGGGCGTCCCCGAGAACCTGGAGTACGACGCCCACGACGCGGACGCCGTACATGTGCTGGCGGTCCGCGCGGACGGCGTACCGCTCGGCACCGGACGGCTGCTGTACGGCGAGGCGGCCGTGGCCAAGACCGGCGCCGACGCCTGCGTGGGCTCCCTGGGGCGGCTCGCCGTCTCCCGCGCCGCACGCGGGCTCGGCGTCGGCGCGGCCCTGGTGCGGGCCATCGAGGACGCGGCACTCGCGCGCGGCCTCACCGCGGTGGACCTGCACGCCCAGACCCACGCCCTGGCCTTCTACGAGCGCCTCGGCTACGCGGCCTACGGCCCGGAGTTCCCGGACGCCGGGATACCGCACCGGGCGATGCGCCGTGCCCTGGGGCAGCGCGCGTTCCCGGCGGGCGGATGGCAGGCTTGAGGCCAGCTGTGTGATCGTCGACCCCCGGAGCGCCGCCCGTGGATCAGTTGGCCCTGTTGTTCGTCCTGTTGCTCGGGGCCCTGGTGAGCGTGCCGGTGGGGGACCGGTTGGGGCTGCCGGCGCCGGTGCTGATGACGGTGTTCGGCGGGCTGCTCGCGGTGGCCGACTTCGTGCCCAATGTCAACATCCCGCCCGAGCTGATCCTGCCGGGACTGCTGCCGCCGCTGCTCTACGCCGCGGTACGCCGCACCTCCTGGCGGCAGTTCGCGGCCAACGTCCGGCCGATCCTGCTGCTCGCCGTCGCCCTGGTGCTCGTCACGATGGTGTGCGTGGCGTTCGTCGCCAACGCGATCGTGCCCGGGCTGCCGATCGCCGCCGCCTTCGCCCTCGGGGCACTGATCGCCCCGCCCGACCCGGTCGCCGCGACGAGCGTCGCCGGCCAGCTCGGGCTGCCGCGCCGCCTGGTGTCCATCCTGGAGGGCGAGGGGCTGTTCAACGACGTCACCGCCATCGTGCTGTACCACGTGGCGATCGCCGCTGTCGTGAGCGGCACCTTCTCGGCCTGGCAGGCCGGTCTGGACCTGGTGCTGTCCGCCGTCGTCGCGCTGGCCGTCGGCCTGGTACTCGGCTGGGGGTCCAACAAGCTGATGGACCTGCTGGGCGATCCGACCCTCCAGATCGGCATGACCCTGCTGGTGCCGTACGCCTCCTACGTCCTCGCGGAGCGGCTGCACGGCTCCGGGGTGCTCGCCGTGCTCACCACGGCGCTCTTCCTGGCCGAGTACGCCACCGACGCCGACGACGTGATGACCCGACTGGCCGGGCACACCTTCTGGGACATCATCGACACCCTCGTCACGGGCGTGGCCTTCGGGCTCATCGGGCTGGAGCTGCACAACGCCATCCGCACGGCCCAGGGCCGCTGGGGCGAACTGCTCGGCTGGTCCGCCGCCGTCGTGGGCGTGGTGACAGTCGTACGGCTGGTCTGGCTGCTGCCCGCGACCTGGCTGACCAAGCGGCTGCACGCGCGGCGGGACATCGACGAGGAGATCCCGGTCAGCTGGCGCGAGACCGTCGTGATGTGGTGGTCGGGGATGCGCGGGGTGGCCTCGGTGGCGCTCGCGCTGGCCGTCCCGCTGACGACGGACAACGGCTCGCCGTTCCCCGACCGGAACGAGATCGTCTTCATCGCCTTCGGGGTCATCATCGTGACCCTGGTGCTCCAGGGGCTCACCCTGCCCTGGCTGGTCAAGCGGCTCGGGGTGCGGGCCGACTCCGAGCGGGAGAAGGAGTTCGAGAAGGAGCTGGCGGTGCGCGCGGCGCGGGCGGCGAAGCGGAGGCTGCGGGAGATCGAGCAGGTGGAGGACCTGCCCGAGGACCTGTCCGAGCAGATGCTGCGGCGCGCCTTCGACATCGGCATCCGGATCAGCCCGGACATGGGCGAGGAGGAGCGGCGCGAGGCCCAGCACCAGCGGGCCAGGCGGCTCAAGCGCATCCGGCGCATCCAGAACGAGATGATGAGCGCGGCCCGGCACGAGGTGCTGGCGGCGCGCAGCGAGCCCGGCGCGGACCCGGAGATCGTGGACCGGGTGTTGCGGCATCTGGACGTGCGTAGCTTGCGGTAATAGTCATACGAATGTGTGGTGCCTGTGGAAAAGTCCAGCGCCGTCCGGCGGTCCGTGCCTACGCTCTGATCATGACGCGGAACATTGTGATCAGTGGTGGCGGTACGGGCATCGGGCTGGCCACGGCTCAGGTGTTCGCCGCGGACGGGGACCGGGTGCTGCTCCTCGGGCGGCGGGCCGAGGTGCTGGAGAAGGCCGGCGTGCCCGGGGCGCTCACCCATGCGGCGGACCTCGCCGAGCCCGACCAGGTGCGGGGGGTGGCCCGCTTCGTCGCCGACGAGCTGGGCACGGTCGACGTGCTGGTGCACGGCGCCGGCGGCGCCGGGCAGCTGGAGCCGCCGTCCGGCAGCGACGACCCCCTGGACCGGGTGGCCCATGACTGGACTCTCAACTTCAGACAGAACGCGCTGACGGCCGCGCTCCTCACCGAAGCGCTGAAGAACCGCCTCGCCGAGCCCGGCGGACGGGTGCTCTTCGTCAGCTCCATCGCCGCCTACCGCGGTTCGGGCACCGGCGCCTACGCGGCGGCCAAAGCCGGCCTGCACCCGTACGCGCACGACCTGGCACGGCAGCTGGGCCCGCGCGGCATCACCGTGAACGTGGTCGCGCCGGGGTTCGTCGAGGACACCGAGTTCTTCGGCGACACTATGGACGCGGCCCGGCGGGCGCGGCTCGTCGGTGAGACGGCGCTCGGCCGCGCCGGGATACCAGGAGACGTGGCAGCGACGCTGCACTGGCTGGCCTCGGCCGCCGCCGGGCATGTCACCTCCCAGATCATCCAGGTCAACGGCGGTGCCGAGCGCGGTCATTGACCCGCCCTGTCAGTCCCGGCGGCCGCGCGGGACAACGCCGTCCGCGCGGCGCCCGGAGCCGTCGGGGGACGGCAGGCGCTGCGGCGGGAGCACGGCGTCGGAGGTGCTGACCCTGGGCAGCGCGTAGGGGTGCTCCCGTGCCAGCCAGGTGATCATCTGCTCGCGGACGGCCACGCGTATGTTCCAGATGTCGTCGGAGTCCTTCGCGGTCATCAGGGCGCGCACCTGCAAGGTGGTCGGCGTGCTGTCCGTCACCACCAGGTTGTAGGCGCGGCCGTCCCACGCCGGGTTCTCGCGCAGGATGTCGCGCAGCTTCTCGCGCATCGCCTCGAGGGGCGCGCTGTGGTCGAGGTGCCAGAAGACGGTGCCGGTCATCTGGGGGGTGCCCCGCGACCAGTTCTCGAAGGGTTTGGAGGTGAAGTACGACACCGGCATGGTGATCCGCCGCTCGTCCCAGGTCCGTACGGTCAGAAAGGTCAGGGTGATCTCCTCGACGGTGCCCCACTCGCCGTTCACGACGACGGTGTCGCCGATGCGCACCATGTCGCCGAAGGCGATCTGCAGCCCGGCGAACATGTTGGACAGCGTCGACTGGGCGGCCACACCGGCGACGGCCGCCACGATGCCCGCCGAGGCCAGCAGCGAGGTGCCGGCCGCGCGCATCGCGGGGAACGTCAGCAGCATGGACGCGATCGCCACGACGATGACGATCGCGGACACCACCCGCATGATCAGCTCCACCTGGGTGCGCACCCGGCGGACCCGGGCCGGGTCCCGGTGGGCGCGGGCGTAGCGGCTGTAGGTGGTCTCGACGACGGCGGCGGCGATCCGGATCACCAGCCAGGCGGTGGAGCCGATCAGTACCAGCGTCAGGGACCGGCCGATGCCGGTCTGGTGCCGCTCCAGCACCTTAGCCTGGTCGTAGGAGCCGCGCAGCAGCGCGACGCACAGCACGAGCTGGTAGGGGATGCGGCCGCGGCGCAGCAGCCCCCACAACGGCGAGTCGTGGTTGCGGGCGTCGGCCGTGCGCAGCAGCCGGTCGGTGGCCCACCCGATGGCCAGGGTGATCAGCACGGAGCCACCGATCACGATCACAGGGCGGAGTGCGGTTTCCATGCCTGCGCTCCTTACCGGTGCGCGGCGGGCATGAACGTGTGAGTTCGGGCGCGGGCCGGGAAACGGCGGCTCCGGCGGCTTCGCACCGGCTGGCACCATGGCCTCATGAACATCATGCTCTTTCATTCGACCTACGGGCTCAGGCCCGCGGTGCGTGAGGCCGCGGACCGGCTGCGCGCGGCGGACCACGAGGTGTGGACGCCGGACCTCTTCGAAGGGCGCACGTTCGACACCGTCGAGGAGGGCATGGAGTACAAGGAGCAGATCGGCAAGGACGAGCTGCTGAAGCGGGCGGTGCTCGCGGCGGCACCGTACTCCGAGCGCGGGCTCGTGTACGCGGGGTTCTCGCTCGGCGCTTCCATCGCCCAGACCCTCGCCCTCGGCGACGACAAGGCGCGCGGGCTGCTGCTCCTGCACGGTACGTCGGACATCGCGCCGGGCGCGCGGGCGGAGTCGCTCCCGGTGCAGCTGCACGTGGCCGAGCCGGACCCGTTCGAGACGGACGACTGGCTGAGCGCGTGGTACCTCCAGATGGGCCGGACCGGAGCGGACGTGGAGATCTACCGGTACGCGGGCGCCGGGCACCTGTACACCGACCCCGCGCTGCCCGACTACGACGCCGAGGCCGCCGAGGCCACCTGGCGGGTGGCGCTCGGTTTCCTCGACGACCTGCGGACGGCATAGGCCGGACCGCACCCGCGGCGTGGCCGCGCCTCCGCCCGGAAGGAGAGGGCGGGCGCACGCGGAAGCGTTCGCCCGCCCCTGACCTGGCGGTCGTCCCGCGGCGGGACGTCAGCCCTTCAGCGCCGCGTCGATCGCCTTGTCGAAGTCGTCCACCGTCAGGATCACCTTGCCGCCGTTGAGCTGCTTGCCGTCCATGACGAAGCCCGGCGTGCCGGTCACACCGTCCTTGTTGCTGTCGAAGGTCTTCGACATCGCCATGGCCCAGGCGTCGTAGGTGCCGTTCTTGACCGCGCTCTGGAAGGCCGTGTTGTTCTTCAGCGCGGGGACCGTGTCGGCGACCTGGATCAGGTAGCTGTCGTCCTTGAACTTGTCGGTCTGCTCGTCCGGGTGCCACTTCGCGGAGTAGAGCGCGGACTTGTACTCCAGGAACGCCTCGGGGCTGACGTTCAGCGCGGCGCCGAGGGCGCTCAGGGCGGTCTTGGAGCCCTCGCCGTTGTCGTGGGAGTCGATGAACGTGGCGCCGACGTACTGGTACTTGAACTTGCCGTCGTCGATGTCCTTCTTCAGGGTCGGACCGACGGTCTGCTCGAACTGGGCGCACACCGGGCAGCGCGGGTCCTCGTACATCTTGAGGGTCTTCTTGGCGCTGTCCTTGCCGATGACGACGGTGGTGCCGTCCGTGCCCGTCGTGTGGGCCGGCGCGACGACCTTGGCCGTCTTCATGCTCTCCCAGTGACCGGGCTTGTTGGCCTGGACGACGGCGTAGCCTATGCCGCCCGCCGCGGCCAGCACGGCCACGACCGAGGCGGCGACGATGACCTGCCGCCTGGCCTTGTCGCGCTTGGCCTGCCGCTCGCGCTCCTGGCGCAGCCGCTCACGGGCCGCCGTCTTCGCCGCCTGGCTGTTCCGCTTGCTCATGTTGGTGATCTCCATGTGGGACGCGCACAGGTCGTACGCGGGATACGTGTGGGGGACTGGGTGTGCTCAGCCGTCGTCGCCCGGACGCCGTTGCGTAAGGCGCGTCGCTCAGGAGACGGCGGCGAGGGCGGGGGAGCACGGCGGTCCACGCCGTCCCAGGGAGTGCACGAGGAGCCGGTCACGGGCGGCGGCCCGGCGCGGAACCGTACGCGGCAGCCGGCGGGCCGGGGCGGGCCGCGCGGTGACCGAGGCCACCGCCAGCAGCAGCGGCCGGAAGGTCGTCGCGGCGACCGCGCGCAGCAGCTGCACCAGCGCCCGCTCGCCGCGGCGCAGCCAGGCGGCGGCGAGCAGCCCCACGCCGACGTGCGCGGCGAGCAGCAGCCAGGCGGCCGCGGGGCTGGCGTGCGCGAGCAGCGTCTCCGGGCGGCCCTGGACCCCGGTCATCCGGGTGAGCGGGGTGCCGACGGCACCGCCCTGGCACAGCACGTCGAAGCCGAAGGCGCGCAGCGGACCCGCGACCGGGCCGCCGGCCCGGCCGTAGCAGGCGTGCTGGCCCGTGGTGAACACCGTGTCGGCGGTCAGCTCCAGCGGGATCAGCAGGGCCGCGATCCGGCCGAAGCCGCGCTCGCGGGCCGCCAGCGCGTACGCGGCGGTGAACACACCGGCGCAGACCGCCAGGACCGCGCCCACCGGCAGCGGTGCCCTGGACAGCAGCACGTGCGACGCGGTGCTGAGCGTCACGACGAAGGCCGTGAACAGCGCCGCGCGTACGGCTCTGAGCTGGGTCCCGGATATGTCCATAGCGAGAGGAGAGTCTGTCACGTACGCGAGTAAGGGACCCCTAAAGAGTGCCTGTGAGTGCGCGAAGGTTACAGCCCCGGAATCCGGCCGTTGCGGAACAGGTCGACGAAGATCTGGTGGTCGGCACGCGCGCGTGCGCCGTAGCCGTGCGCGAAGTCCACCAGCAGGGGCGCGAAGCCGTCCTCGTCGGCCGCGATCGCCGCGTCGATGGCCCGCTCGGTGGAGAACGGCACCAGGGACTCCCCGGACTGGTCGTCCGCCGCCGCGTGCATCGCCGCCGTGGCCCGGCCCAGGTCGGCGACGACCTGGGCGATCTCCTCCGGATCGTCGATGTCGCCCCAGTCCAGGTCGACGGCGTACGGCGAGACCTCGGCGACCAGCTGGCCCGCGCCGTCCAGCTCCGTCCAGCCCAGCCACGGGTCGGCGTGCGCCTGCAGGGCACGCTGGGAGATCACCGTGCGGTGGCCCTCGTGCTGGAAGTAGCCCGCGATGGCCGGATCCGTGATGTGCCGGGAGACGGCCGGGGTCTGGGCCTGCTTGACGTAGATCACGACGTCGTTCTCCAGGGCGTCGCTGTGGCCCTCCAGGAGGATGTTGTACGACGGCAGGCCGGCCGAGCCGATGCCGATGCCCCGGCGGCCGACGACGTCCTTCACACGGTAGGAGTCGGGCCGGGCCAGCGAGGAGTCCGGCAGCGTCTCCAGATAGCCGTCGAAGGCGGCCAGGACCTTGTAGCGCGTCGCGGCGTCCAGCTCGACCGAGCCGCCGTCCGGCGCGAAGCGGCGCTCGAAGTCACGGATCTCCGTCATCGAGTCCAGCAGCTCGAAGCGGGTCAGCGACCGGGCGGCGCGCAGGGCGCCCAGCAGCGGGCCCTCCGCCGTGTCCAGCGTGAACGGCGGGACCTCGTCGCTCTTGGCGCCCGTGGCCAGGGCGTGGACCCGTTCGCGGTACGCGCCCGCGTAGATCCGCACCAGCTCGGTGATCTGCTCGTCACTGAACGCCTTCGCGTACCCGATGAGCGCGATCGAGGCCGAGAAGCGCTTCAGGTCCCAGGTGAAGGGGCCCACGTAGGCCTCGTCGAAGTCGTTGACGTTGAAGACCAGGCGGCCGTTGGAATCCATGTACGTGCCGAAGTTCTCCGCGTGCAGGTCGCCGTGGATCCACACGCGCGAGGTGCGGTCGTCCAGAAACGGACCACCGCGCTTGTCCGCGTCCAGGTCGTGGTAGAAGAGGCACGCCGTGCCCCGGTAGAACGCGAAGGCCGAGGCCGCCATCTTCCGGAACTTCACGCGGAACGCGGCCGGGTCGGCGGCCAGGAGCCGGCCGAAGGCGGTGTCGAAGACGGCGAGGATCTCCTCGCCGCGCTGCTCGTCGCTGAGCCGGTGGACCGACATCGCTGGGTGCCTCCTGGTGCTTTTGCGTGCATGACCTGTACGACAGGGTTTCTGTCGTCTCCAACGGGCGACGCCACACGGGAGTGCCCGGTTCCGCCCGAAGGTACGCAAGGAAGCGCCGCCGGTGTCAGTGGCGGGGCATAGACTTCCCGCTGACCCCAGAACTGCCCGTCCGCCCCAAGCCACGTGTTTTCCGTCGGAGGCCATACCGTGTCAAAGCCGCCCTTCACGCACCTGCACGTCCACACCCAGTACTCGCTGCTGGACGGTGCCGCGCGGCTCAAGGACATGTTCAACGCGTGCAACGAGATGGGCATGACGCACATCGCCATGTCCGACCACGGCAACCTCCACGGGGCGTACGACTTCTTCCACTCCGCGAAGAAGGCCGGAATCACCCCGATCATCGGGATCGAGGCGTATGTCGCCCCCGAGTCCCGGCGCAACAAGCGCAAGATCCTCTGGGGCCAGCCGCACCAGAAGCGGGACGACGTCTCCGGTTCGGGTGGTTACACCCACAAGACGATGTGGGCCGTGAACAGGACCGGCCTGCACAACCTCTTCCGGCTCTCCTCGGACGCCTACGCCGAGGGCTGGCTGCAGAAGTGGCCCCGGATGGACAAGGAGACCATCGCCCAGTGGTCCGAGGGCATCGTCGCCTCCACCGGCTGCCCCTCCGGCGAGGTCCAGACCCGGCTGCGCCTCGGTCAGGAGGAGGAGGCCCTGAAGGCGGCCGCCGAGTACCAGGACATCTTCGGCAAGGACAAGTACTTCCTGGAGCTGATGGACCACGGCATCGAGATCGAGCACCGGGTCCGCCAGGGCCTCCTCGACATCGGCAAGAAGCTCGGCATCCCCCCGCTGGTCACCAACGACTCGCACTACACGTACGCGCACGAGGCCGGCGCCCACGACGCCCTGCTGTGCATCCAGACCGGCAAGAACCTCTCCGACCCCGACCGCTTCAAGTTCGACGGCACCGGCTACTACCTGAAGTCCACGGACGAGATGTACGCCATCGACTCCTCGGACGCCTGGCAGGAGGGCTGCGCCAACACGCTCCTCGTGGCCGAGATGGTGGACACCACCGGCATGTTCGAGAAGCGCGACCTCATGCCCAAGTTCGACATCCCCGAGGGCTACACCGAGGTCACCTGGTTCAAGGAGGAGGTCCGCCGCGGCATGGAGCGCCGCTACCCGGGCGGCATCCCCGAGGACCGCCAGAAGCAGGCGGACTACGAGATGGACGTCATCATCTCGATGGGCTTCCCCGGCTACTTCCTCGTCGTCGCCGACTTCATCATGTGGGCCAAGAACAACGGCATCGCCGTCGGCCCCGGCCGAGGCTCCGCGGCGGGCTCGATCGTCGCCTACGCGATGGGCATCACCGACCTCGACCCGATCCCGCACGGCCTGATCTTCGAGCGCTTCCTCAACCCCGAGCGCATCTCGATGCCCGATGTCGACATCGACTTCGACGAGCGCCGGCGCGTCGAGGTGATCCGGTACGTGACCGAGAAGTACGGCGCCGACAAGGTCGCCATGATCGGCACCTACGGCACCATCAAGGCCAAGAACGCGATCAAGGACTCCGCGCGCGTGCTCGGCTACCCGTACGCGATGGGCGACCGCATCACCAAGGCCATGCCCGCCGACGTCCTCGGCAAGGGCATCCCGCTGTCCGGCATCACCGACCCCGAGCACCCCCGGTACTCGGAGGCCGGCGAGGTCCGCTCGATGTACGAGAACGAGCCGGACGTGAAGAAGGTCATCGACACCGCGCGCGGTGTCGAGGGCCTGGTCCGGCAGATGGGTGTGCACGCGGCCGGCGTGATCATGTCCAGTGAGACCATCACCGAGCACGTCCCGGTCTGGGTCAGGCACACCGACGGCGTGACCATCACGCAGTGGGACTACCCGAGCTGTGAGTCGCTCGGCCTGCTGAAGATGGACTTCCTGGGCCTGCGCAACCTCACGATCATGGACGACGCGGTCAAGATGGTGAAGGCCAACAAGGGCCTGGACATCGACCTGCTCTCCCTGCCGCTGGACGACCCCACGACCTTCGACCTGCTCCAGCGCGGCGACACCCTCGGCGTCTTCCAGTTCGACGGCGGCCCCATGCGCTCGCTGCTGCGGCTGATGAAGCCCGACAACTTCGAAGACATCTCCGCCGTCTCGGCCCTGTACCGCCCGGGCCCGATGGGCATGAACTCCCACACGAACTACGCGCTGCGCAAGAACGGGCAGCAGGAGATCACGCCGATCCACCCCGAGCTGGAGGCGCCGCTCAAGGAGGTCCTCGACGTCACCTACGGCCTGATCGTCTACCAGGAGCAGGTGCAGAAGGCCGCCCAGATCATCGCCGGCTACTCGCTCGGCGAGGCCGACATCCTCCGCCGCGTCATGGGCAAGAAGAAGCCCGAGGAACTGGCGAAGAACTTCACCATCTTCCAGGCCGGCGCCCGCAAGAACGGCTACAGCGACGAGGCGATCCAGGCCCTGTGGGACGTGCTGGTCCCCTTCGCCGGCTACGCCTTCAACAAGGCCCACTCCGCCGCGTACGGCCTGGTGTCGTACTGGACGGCCTACCTCAAGGCGAACCACCCCGCCGAGTACATGGCCGCCCTCCTCACGTCCGTCAAGGACGACAAGGACAAGTCGGCCGTCTACCTCAACGAGTGCCGCCGCATGGGCATCCGGGTGCTCCCGCCGAACGTCAACGAGTCCGAGGCCAACTTCGCCGCCCAGGGCGACGACGTGATCCTCTTCGGCCTCTCCGCCGTCCGCAACGTCGGCACCAACGTCGTCGAGTCGATCATCAAGTGCCGCAAGGCGAAGGGGAAGTACACGAGCTTCCCCGACTACCTCGACAAGGTCGAGGCGGTGGTCTGCAACAAGCGCACCACCGAATCGCTGATCAAGGCCGGCGCCTTCGACACCATGGGGCACACCCGCAAGGGCCTCACGGCGCAGTACGAGCCGATGATCGACAACGTCGTGGCCGTCAAACGCAAGGAGGCCGAGGGGCAGTTCGACCTCTTCGGCGGCATGGGCGAGGAGACCAGCAGCGAGCCCGGCTTCGGACTCGACGTGCAGTTCACGGACGACGAGTGGGACAAGACCTACCTGCTCGCCCAGGAGCGGGAGATGCTCGGTCTGTACGTCTCCGACCACCCCCTCTTCGGCCTGGAGCACGTGCTGTCCGACAAGGCCGACGCGGGCATCGCCCAGCTCACCGGTGGCGAGCACGCGGACGGCGCGGTCGTCACCATCGGCGGCATCATCTCGGGCCTGCAGCGCAAGATGACCAAGCAGGGCAACGCCTGGGCCATCGCCACCGTCGAGGACCTCGCCGGATCCATCGAGTGCATGTTCTTCCCGGCGACCTACCAGCTCGTGTCGACCCAACTCGTCGAGGACGCCGTGGTGTTCGTCAAGGGCCGCCTCGACAAGCGCGAGGACGTGCCCCGGCTCGTCGCCATGGAGCTGATGGTCCCGGACCTGTCCAACGCGGGCACCAACGCACCGGTGATCCTCACCATCCCGGCCACCAGGGTCACCCCGCCCATGGTCAGCCGCCTCGGCGAGATCCTCAGCCACCACAAGGGTGACAGCGAGGTCCGGATCAAGCTCCAGGGCCCGCGCAAGACCACGGTGCTGCGCCTGGACCGGCACCGGGTCAAGCCCGACCCGGCCCTGTTCGGCGACCTGAAGGTGCTGCTCGGCCCGTCGTGCCTGGCCGGCTGAGCCGATGAGGCGCGGTTCACGCGGTTGAGCCGACGACGGGCGAAGGGGCGCACCCTCGACGGGTGCGCCCCTTCTGTGTGCCCGGGCTTCAACTGCCCTTTAGTTGTGGCCGAAGCTCTTCCGCTTCTTGCCGGCAGCATCCGCAGGGCCGCCCTGTATCTGCGACACGGCAGACTCGTGGTCCTCCGACGAGCGCTGCGTGTGCTCGCGCATCGGCTCGCTCTGCGACGCGCGGTTCTGCGGGCCGGCCTGCTTGCGGTTCTTGTTCTTGGCCATGGGGATCTGCCTCCTGTGGGGGATCTAGGGGCCAGGGCCGGATTCAGATTCACATACGCCGACATCCCTCGCATGTCGGATAATTACCGTGCGTGACAGGGGTGGTGGGTGCGCGCGGCCCGGAAACGCCACGCCGAAGATCCAGTTCCGGCCGTTAACCTCCGCGTGGTCGGGCAGACTCGAAGGAAGTCACTGAGCAAAGCCTCCCGGGAAGAGGGTGAGTCGCGTGGACCGCTGCATCGTCCTGGTGGACGCCGGTTATCTGCTGGGCGCAGCCGCCAGCCTCCTCGCCGGTGAGCCCTCGCGATCCCGGATCACCGTCGACCACACCGCGCTGATCCAGGCGTTGCGCGAGCGCGCCGAGGCCGAGACCGAGCGCCCGCTGCTGCGCATCTACTGGTTCGACGGCGCCCCCGACCGCGTACCCCAGCCGGAGCACCGGCGACTGCGCGTGATGCCCCGGGTCACCGTCCGGCTCGGCGCCCTCACCCGCAGTGACGGACGGTGGGCCCAGAAGGGCGTGGACGCGGCCATGCACGCCGAGCTGACCGAGCTGGCCCGCAACCGCGCCTGCTCCGACATCGTCCTCGTCACCGGCGACGGCGACCTGCTGCCGGGCATGATGGCCGCCAAGGAGCACGGCGTCGCCGTCCACCTGTGGGCCGTCCAGGCCGCCGACGGCGACTACAACCAGTCCGAGGACCTGGTCGCCGAGGCCGACGAGCGGCGCGTGCTGGACCGGGCCTGGATCATCCAGGCCGTCCGCGCCAAGGAGCTGACCGGCGTGTGCGCCCCGCCGCCCGCGCCCCGCCCCGAGATCGCCGCGATCCTCTCCGCGCCGCTGCCCGAGTCCGCGCTCGCCGCCTCCGAGCGCCCGGCCGAGCAGGGCGCACCGCCGACCGCCGCCGCGACGGCCGGCGGCACCCAGGAACGGACCGCCGCCCCCAAGGGCGTACCCACCCCCAAGGACCTCGCCGCCCTGCGCGCCCCCGGCACCCAGCCCGTCCAGCACCCCGCGACCGCGACCCTGCGCTGGTCCTCCGACAAGGGCTGGGTGGACCGCCCGGGCGTCGCCACCGAGCCGCCCGAGGCCGCAGCCATGCCCACGCTGGCCCAGCTCACCACGGCCGAGCAGCGCTGGGCCGACCGGGAGGAGGACATCACCACGGTCGGCGGCGACCCCTACGAGGTGGGCCAGGTCTTCGCCCGGCGCTGGATCTCCCGCCTCGGCGACCAGGGCCATCTGCACAAGCTCTCGCAGATGTACCCGCGCATCCCGCACCGCATCGACGGCGAGCTGCTGCGCTACGCCGCCCGGTTCGGGCTGCTCGCCCACAAGGACGACCAGATCGACGAGCACGACCGTTACGCCATCCGGGCGGGCTTCTGGCGGGAGATCGACGTGCCCGCCGCGCCGGAGCCCGCGCCCGCCGGGGGACTGAACCCGGGCGGAACCCCGTAGGCGGCCCCAAAGACGAGTAAAGGCCCCGGACCCCGTACCCTCGTCCCTTGTGAACACGCGCGCGGTACAGGCCCTCGGCAAGGACGAGGTCGTACGCGTGCGCGGGCTCGCCAAGACCTACCGGGCCGTCAAGGCACGGCGCGGCGCCCCCGGCACCCCCGAGGTGCGGGCCACCGACGGGATCGAGCTGACGGTCCGGCGCGGCGAGGTCTTCGGGCTGCTCGGACCGAACGGCGCCGGCAAGTCCACCCTCGTACGGCAGCTCACCGGGCTGATGCGGCCGGACTCCGGCAGCGTCGAGATCCTCGGCCACGACATCGTGAAGCACCCCGAGCGCGCCGCCCGCCTGCTCGCCTACCTCGGCCAGGAGTCGTCCGCGCTGGACGAGCTGACCGTCTCCCTCGCCGCCGAGACCACCGGACGCCTGCGCGGCCTCGACGTACGGCGGGCACGGGCGGAGCGGGACGCCGTACTGGAGGAGCTGGGGCTCACGCCGATCGCCGGGCGGGCGCTGAAGAAGCTCTCCGGCGGCCAGCGGCGGCTCGCCTGCTTCGCCGCCGCCCTCGTCGGGGAGCGCCCGCTGCTCGTGCTGGACGAGCCGACCACCGGCATGGACCCGGTGGCCCGGCGCGCGGTGTGGGCGGCCGTGGACCGGCGGCGCGCCGAGCGCGGTACGACCGTGCTGCTGGTCACCCACAACGTCATCGAGGCCGAGACCGTCCTGGACCGGGTCGCCGTCATCGACCGGGGCCGGGTCATCGCCTGCGACACGCCGGCCGGACTGAAGGAGCAGGTCTCCGGCGAGGTGCGGGTGGAGCTGGTGTGGCGGGAGCGGGCGCCGCTGGAGGTGCCCGAGGTCGCCGCGCTGCGTGAGCGCGCGGTGGAGTCCGGCCGGCGCTGGACGATGCGGCTCGCGCCCCAGGAGGCCCGGGCCGCCGTGGCCACCGTGACCGGCGGGGCCGCCTTCGCCGCCCTGGACGACTTCACCCTCGCCACGCCCAGCCTGGAGGACGTCTACCTGGCGCTCGGCGGCGCGGCCCGGCAGGGGCTGGTGAAGGCGTGAGCGAACGGGCCGCGGAACGCGTATCGGACGTCGGGGTGCACGGGGTGTGCGCGACGGCCGCAGGGAAGAGGAGCAGCTCGACGTGAGTGTCGTACCCGCCCAGGTTCTGCCGGGCGGTGCCCCGGCCGTGCCCGAGACGGCACGGGACACGGACGGACTCGGTCCGCCCGCACGGCTGTGGCCGTCGCTGGCGGCCGTCTACCGGGCGCAGTTGTCCCGGGCCCGGGTGGCCCGGATCCCGCTGCTGTTCGTGGCGACCTTCCAGTCCGTCGGCATCGCGGTGATGATGCGCGGGGTCGTGGACGGCGGCGGTGAGGCCCAGTCCGTGGTGGCGGGGTCGTCGGTGCTGGTCGTCGCGTACGTCGCGCTGAACCTGCTGTCGCAGTACTTCGGGCAGCTGCGGGCGAGCGGCGGCCTGGACCACTACGCCACGCTGCCGGTGCCCCCGGCCGCGGTGGTACTCGGCGCGGCGGCCGCCTACGCCTCCTTCACCGTGCCCGGGACGCTGGTCACGGCCGTCTTCGGGTGCGTGCTGTTCGGGCTGCCGCTGACCAATCTGTGGATCCTGCTGGCGGTGATCCCGCTCGCCGGCGCCGCCCTGTCCGGACTCGGCGCCGCCTGCGGGCTGCTCGCGCCCCGGCCGGAGCTGGCGACGCTGCTCGGCCAGCTGGGCATGTCGGCGGCACTGCTGCTCGGTGTGCTGCCCGCGGACCGGATGCCGGAGATCATCCGGCTGGCGCGCGATCTGCTGCCGTCGACGTACGGCGTGGAGGCGTACGCCCGTACGTTCGCGGCCCACCCGGACTGGGCCGTCGTCCTCGCCGACCTGGGCGTGTGCGCCGGGGTCGGGGTGGTCTCGCTGGCCGTGGCGACCCGGGCGTACCGCAGGGCCGCCGTCCGGTGACGCGGCGCACAGCGCGACCTGGCACGATGTCAGGGTGACCGCACCGTTGACTCCGCAGCCGCCGCACGACGACTCCGCGCACCAGGTCTGGCAGGTTCCGCCTGCCGGGGCGCCGGGTGCGGGCAGGTACGAACAGGACGGGCCCGGGATGAAGACCGAGTTGCGGGAGGCCGCCGTGATCACGGTGGCCGTGGCGCTGGGCGGGGTGCTGCTGGGGCTGCTGTGGTGGTGGCTGGCTCCGCACGTGCCGCTGATCGGTGACCAGACGGACAACAGCTGGGTGGTCTACCTCAAGGACAGCGAGGGGGAACAGGCCATCGGGGTGGACGGCACGTTCACGTTGCTGGCACTGGGTTTCGGGCTGGTCAGCGGGTCGGCCGTGTTCCTGTGGCGGCGGCGCGGGGGTGTGCCGGCCGTGGTGGCACTGGGCGTGGGCGCGCTGCTCGGGTCGCTGCTGGCGTGGCGGCTCGGGGCGTGGCTCGGGCCCACCTCGGACGTGATCGCGCACGCGAAGCAGGCGGGGAAGGGGGTCACCTTCTCGGCACCGCTGAAGCTGGGGGCGAAGGGGGCGTTGCTGGCGTGGCCGCTGGGCGCGTTGCTGGTGCATCTCGGGCTCACGGCGGCCTTCGGCCCCCGCGACCCCGAGCCACCGCTCGCGTAACCGGACCACCAGTGCCGGCGGGGTGCGGCGCCCGCAGGCCTCGCCCGGTTGCCGGTACCTGCCGATCGGCTTCGTCCCGTGTGGCGGGGCACGGCGGGGCATCCCACCGCCGGCCCGCGTCCGTGCGGCCGCCGTCGGCCTCGCTCCGTCCGCGCCGGTCCCCACGCCGCCGGTCTGTCCCCGCCCGTGTCCGGCGTCTCACGGCCGTACTCGCTCGTTCCGCGAGCGGCGTCCCAGCTGCTGGTCTCCCACCGCCGGTTTCTTCGGCCGGTGACGGTACGGCCTCGGTCGGTTTCACTCGTGCCGGGTCCGGCGTCTCACCGCCCTACTCGCTTGATCGGGCGTGCGCGGCATTCCACTGCCGCTCTCCCAGACCCCCGGCCCATGCCGGCCGGCCCGGCCCCGGCGCCGGTCTCCCGCGAGCGCGCCAGGCAGCCCGCCGTCGCGTTCGTCAGGTTCGGCCGATCGGGGCCAGGACCGCGGCCGTCAGTTCGGCCAGGGTGCCCGGGGACAGTTCGACCTCCAGGCCTCGGCGGCCGGCCGAGACGCAGATCGTTTCGTGCGTCTCCGCCGAGACGTCCAGGACCGTCGGCAGGCGTTTGCGCTGGCCCAGGGGGGAGATGCCGCCGCGGACGTAGCCGGTGGTGCGTTCCGCGAGGGCGGGGTCGGCCATGATGGCTCGCTTGCCGCCGACCGCCGCCGCGAGGGCCTTGAGGTCGAGGGAGCCGGAGACCGGGACCACGGCCACCGTCAGGGCGCCGTCGATGTCCGCGACGAGGGTCTTGAAGACGCGGTCGGGGCTGACGCCCATCGCCTCCGCCGCCTCCTCGCCGTAGGACGGGTGGGCGGGGTCGTGGTCGTAGGAGTGGACCGTGAAGTCCACGCCGGCCGAGGTCAGCGCGACCGTCGCCGGTGTGCCCCCGGACTGCTGCTTCTTCTGCTTCTTCGCCATCCGGCTTCCTCAGTTCAGACTCGTCGGCGCCCGTGTCAGCTCGAACGCGGGCAGCGACGGCAGGCTACGGATGATCGACGTCTCGGCGCGAAGGAGTTTCAGCTCGTCGCGCAGGCGCGAGGCGGTGTCCGGAGCCTGCAGGAGCCGCTGCTTGGTCGGCGTGTCGTGGACCATCGCCGCCGCCACCAGATACGACACCACGCTCGGATCGTCCGGCAGCTCCGCGCCCGAGGACAGCGAGCGCTCGCGCGCCCCGGCCAGACGCTTCTGGTACTGCCGGAAGGAGCGCAGCACCCCCTCGGCCAGCGCGCCCGCCTCGTCGCCGGGTTCCTCCGGCAGTTCCTCCAGTTCGGCCGTCAGGAAGGGGCCCGAGGCGTCGACCGACAGCAGGCGGACCCGGGTCGTGCCCGTGGCCAGCACCTCGAAGGTGCCGTCGGCCCGCTCCCGGATCGTCGCCGCGTCGGCCACGCAGCCCACGGAGTGGAAGGACTTCAGCGGATCCGGGCCGAAGCCCGCGGCGGGCCCCCGCTCCGGCTGCGCGGTGGCATCCGGCATGCCGGGCGCGCTCGGTGCCACCTCGTAGCCGTCGCGGATCGCCACGACGGCGAACCGGCGCGGTTCGTCCTCGGGCGTCTTGAGCAACGCCCGCATCATGGCGCGATAGCGCTCCTCGAAGACGTTCAGCGGCAGCACGAGCCCGGGGAACAGCACCGTGTTCAGCGGGAAGAGCGGGAGACGGACGGTGGTCACGGCGCCCCAGCCTAGTGGTCGGCGGCGCGGCTGTGTCCGCCGCGCTCGCCGAGCGGGGCCGGGAGCAGCGCAGACAGCCCCGCCGGAACGGGTCGGGGACCGGGCGCCAGCAGGTCCTCGCGCAGCCGCAGGAAGTGGCCCAGCGGATCGTCCGAGAAGCGGTCCCAGGGGAAGGAGGTCGCGTACGGCCCGATCAGGCCCAGTTGCGCGCGGGCGTCCTGCCAGCGATCCAGGCGCAGGAGGACGTACAGGAGTTTGTTGCGGATGCCGGCGGCCCAGGGGTCGGCCGCCGGGAGACGGGCGGACAGGGCGAGGGCGCGGTCGGCCGCCGCGTCCAGCCGGGCGCGCGGCACCTCGGGGCCGCGGCCGTCGGTCAGATAGCCGAAAGCGGCGCGGGCCGGCAGCGCCTGGACCAGCGAGTCGGCGGGCGCGTCCTGCGCGGCCCGGTCGGCGAAGTCCAGGCATTCGCCGTGCGCGCCGGGCCAGGAGGCGGCCAGGTAGCGCAGGGCGGCGACATGGCAGCCGTGGTGGTGCGGGGCCCGCCGTACGGCGGCCTCCCACAGCTCCTCGACATAGCGGTGCCCGGCCCGGGAGCCGCGCGCGTGGTCCAGCGCGATCCGCCAGGGCACCGGATCGCTGTCGTCGGCGCGGGCGGCGGCGGTGATCAGCGGGCTCACCTCGCGCAGCAGTTCGGCGCGGGCCGGCGAGGGCCAGGCGCGGTCCACCGCCAGCTGCGCGCCGATCAGCAGCACGCCGGGGTCGTGCGGGGCGGCCGTGCGCCAGGCCTCGAACCACTCGGGGCGCGAGCGGGCGAAGGCGGCCAGGTGCCGGACATAGCGGTCGTGGTTCTCCCAGGCGGCCGCGGCACGGGTGGCCGCCAGCAGGGCGGCGGCCAGGTCGTACTCGCCGCGGCCGGCCGCGACCAGCGCGGGGGAGAGGCGGTCGTCGGGCGCGTCGAGCACGACCTCGTCCCCGGTCTCGGGCCGGCCGGCCGGGCGCTCGGAGCGTTTGCCCATCCGCATGCGGCGGATGAGCGAGGACAGCTGAGCCATGGTGCTGACCATTGAAAGTCCGCAGGTCGGGAGCGCGCCAGGGGGTTCGGGCAAGTCATGGAAAGTTGTACGGCAGGGGGTCAAGGAGCGGTAAAGGCGGGGCTCGGCCGCCGCCCCGGGAGGGCACTCGCGTTCAGCTCCGCCGCAGCAGCCGCGTGGCCCCCGCCGCCACCGTCGTCGCCAGTATCCAGCCGAGCAGGATCATCGTGACCTTCAGCCACTCCCACAGGCCGTGCAGCTGCCATTCGCCGACCTGCCCGAGGTCGATCACCGGCAGCAGCAGGTCCAGCGTGAACAGGGCCGGGCTCCAGTAGGGATGCTCGTCGTGGTTGGCGGGCTGGTGGCCGGCGTGGGCGAAGGCGAGCGTGCCCGCCGCCCACAGCACCGCCATCCACACCGCGGCCCGGCCCGGACGGTAGCCGTAGGCGACCGTCCAGTCCTGGACGTACCCGAGTACCTTGGCGGCCGGCGGCAGCGTCTCGCGGCGCCTGCGCTGCTTGGCGAGCAGCACCTCGCGCGCGTCCTCGTCCTCGCCGGCCGCGCGCAGCACCGCAGCCAGCCGCTCGTACGGCTCCGGGGCGTACTCCGCGGTGGCCGCCGCGACCCAGTCCAGGCGCCGGCTCAGCGGGAAGGGCCCCTGCGGCACCAGGTTCTCGTAGGTGAACCCGGCCATGTGCAGGTTCCCGGCGCTCGGCCAGGCGCTCGCGCGGTCCACCAGGTTGACGATCCGCGCCCCGGACAGCACGACCTTGCCGTGCTGCGGACGGTCCCCGAGGAAGCGCAGCTCGGGCGCGTGCACCCGGCGCAGCGACAGCTCCTGGTCGTCCGTGAGGGTGAACCGGGCCCGCTCCAGGTCGACGGCGTCCCCGAACCGCCCGTCGTCCAGGCGCAGACCGCCGTGGCACTCGAAGCGCTGGATGCGTGTCCCGCGCGCGGGTGTCGTGCCGCTCAGCAGCGGGCTGCCCACGCCGGCCGGGGTCAGGTACAGGGTGCGCTCGACGGTCAGCTGCGGTGCGTTCAGGGCGAGCCGGGCGTAGGGATTGGCCAGTTTCGCGCCCCGCAGGCTCAGCGACACGCCGATCTGGGCGCCGCGCAGGCTCAGCTCGCCGTACGACTCCAGCAGCTCCGCCTGGAAGTCCTGGCCGACGGTCAGGCCGTCCGCCGCGATCGACCGCCCGCTGCGGTCGCGCTGGACGATCGACTGGTTGAGCAGCAGATCGGTGCCGATGTGCGCGTCGGTCAGCCGGACCCCGTTCTGGAAGCGGCAGCGCGGCAGATGCAGATCGCCCTCGGTGTGCACCCGGGCCGCCTCCAGGCGCGGCACCGCGCAGTCCACCAGGCGCAGGGTCGTGAACCGGGCCTCCGGCAGCCGCACCTCCTCGTCGAAGCGGCAGCCGCGCAGCTCCACGTACGGCGTGACCTGGCCGCCCGCCAGGTCCATCGTGCCGGTCACACGCACACCGGCGAGCTTCAGCGCGGACACCCGGCCCGTGAGCGCCGGCGGGCCGTCCAGCAGCAGCCAGCACACGACCCGGGCCCGTACGGTCCGCTCCGGCCCCCACGGATGACCGCCGTGCGGATCGTCCACGACGGCGTCCCCGCTGGTCAGGTCGTACACGCTGCCGTTGCGGAAGGCCTGCCACATGCCCGCCTCGATCGCGGTCAGCTCGTCCGGCACGTCCCCGGCGACGAAGCCGGGCCCCTCGGTCACCGCCCGTTCCTTCTCTCTCCCTCGCGCATCTCTTTTCGTACAGCCGTTCATGCCCGCTGGGTGACGGGTGGAACACCGGACGTGAAGGCGATCTTCCGAATCCGGCCACGTTCTGTATCAGCCATTGATACGCGCGCACGGTCTGGGATCCCGGTCTGAGAGAATTGAGTCCGTGATCTCCCGAATCGATCTGCGCGGCGACGCCCTTCCCGAGGGCCCCGCCCTGCGCGACCTGCTGCCCCGAGCCGACTTCGACGTGGCGGCCGCCCTGGAGAAGGTGCGTCCGATCTGCGAGGCCGTGCATCATCGTGGCGACGCGGCGCTGATCGACTTCGCCGAGAAGTTCGACGGAGTACGGCTGGAATCCGTCCGGGTGCCGGCCCAGGCGCTCGCCGACGCGCCGGCCGCGCTCGACCCGGCCGTGCGCGCGGCGCTGGAGGAGTCCATCCGCCGCGCCCGCCTGGTCCACCGCGAGCAGCGCCGCGGCACGCACACCACCCAGGTCGTGCCCGGCGGCTCGGTGACCGAGAAGTGGGTGCCGGTGGAGCGCGTCGGGCTGTACGCGCCGGGCGGCCGCTCGGTGTACCCCTCCTCCGTGATCATGAACGCCGTACCGGCCCAGGAGGCCGGGGTCGAGTCGATCGCGCTCGCCTCCCCGCCCCAGGCCGAGTTCGGCGGGCTGCCGCACCCGACGATCCTCGCCGCCTGCGCACTGCTCGGCGTGGACGAGGTCTACGCCGCGGGCGGCGCGACCGCCGTCGCCATGTTCGCGTACGGCACCGAGTCCTGCGCCCCGGCCAACATGGTCACCGGCCCCGGCAACATCTGGGTCGCCGCCGCCAAGCGCTTCTTCACCGGCCGGATCGGCATCGACGCCGAGGCCGGCCCCACCGAGATCGCGATCCTCGCCGACGACACCGCCGACCCGGCGCACGTGGCCGCGGACCTGATCAGCCAGGCCGAGCACGACCCGCTCGCCGCGGCCGTCCTCGTCACCGACTCCGTCGAGCTTGCCGAGGCGGTGGAGAAGGAGCTCCAGCCGCAGGTCGCCGCCACCAAGCACGTCGAGGACCGGATCGTGCCCGCGCTGAAGGGCAGGCAGTCCGCGATCGTGCTGGTCGACGGCATCGAGGAGGGCCTGCGGGTCGTCGACGCCTACGGCGCCGAGCACCTGGAGATCCAGACCGCGGACGCCGCCGCGGTGGCCGACCGGGTGAAGAACGCGGGCGCGATCTTCATCGGCCCCTGGGCGCCGGTCTCGCTCGGCGACTACGCGGCCGGGTCCAACCACGTCCTGCCCACCGGCGGCTGCGCCTGCCACTCCTCGGGCCTGTCCGTCCAGTCCTTCCTGCGCGGCATCCACATCGTGGACTACACGAAGGACGCGCTCGCCGAGGTCGCCCATCACGTGGTGACGCTGGCGGAGGCGGAGGACCTGCCGGCGCACGGCGCGGCGGTCAAGGCGAGGTTCGGCTGGAAGGTACCCGAGAGCAAGTGAGCGACGTGAGGATCGACGATCTCCCCGTACGCGACGAACTGCGCGGCAAGTCCCCTTACGGCGCGCCCCAGTTGGACGTCCCCGTACGGCTGAACACCAACGAGAACCCCTACCCGCTGCCCGAGCCGCTGGTCGAGCGGATCACGCAGCGGGTGCGGGAGGCGGCCCGCGACCTGAACCGCTACCCCGACCGGGACGCGGTCCAGCTGCGCACCGAGCTGGCCGCCTACCTGACGAAGACCGGCAGGTACCCCCTCGGTATCGCCAACGTCTGGGCGGCCAACGGCTCCAACGAGGTCATCCAGCAGCTGCTGCAGACCTTCGGCGGACCGGGCCGCACGGCGATCGGCTTCGAGCCGTCGTACTCGATGCACGCGCTCATCGCGCGTGGCACGGGCACCGGCTGGATCTCCGGTCCCCGGGGCGAGGACTTCACCATCGACCTCGCCGCCGCCGAGAAGGCGATCGCCGAGCACCGGCCCGACGTCGTCTTCATCACCACCCCCAACAACCCCACGGGCAACGCGGTCCCGCCCGAGACGGTCCTCGCGCTGTACGAGGCGGCCCAGGCGGCCAAGCCCTCGATGGTGATCGTGGACGAGGCCTACATCGAGTTCAGCCACGGCGACTCGCTGCTGCCGCTGCTGGAAGGCCGCCCGCACCTGGTCGTCTCCCGCACGATGTCGAAGGCCTTCGGCGCGGCGGGGCTGCGCCTCGGCTACCTCGCCGCCGACCCGGCGGTCGTGGACGCCGTCCAGCTTGTCCGGCTGCCGTACCACCTGTCGGCGATCACCCAGGCGACCGCCCTGGCCGCCCTGGAGCACACCGACACGCTGCTGAAGTACGTCGAGCAGCTGAAGTCGGAGCGGGACCGGCTGGTCGCCGAGCTGCGCGCGAGCGGCTACGAGGTCGTCGAGTCCGACGCCAACTTCGTGCAGTTCGGCCGGTTCCCGGACGCCCACACGGCCTGGCAGAAGATCCTCGACCGGGGCGTCCTGGTCCGGGACAACGGCGTACCGGGGTGGCTGCGGGTCTCCGCCGGCACCCCGCAGGAGAACGACGCGTTCCTCGACGCGGTCCGTGAGTTGAAGAAGGAGCCCCAGGCATGAGCCGCGTTGGGCGCGTGGAGCGCGCCACCAAGGAGACCTCGGTGCTCGTCGAGATCGACCTCGACGGGACCGGCAGAACCGACATCGCCACCGGCGTCGGCTTCTACGACCACATGCTGGACCAGCTCGGCCGGCACGGTCTGTTCGACCTGACCGTGAAGACCGACGGCGACCTGCACATCGACTCCCACCACACCATCGAGGACACCGCCCTCGCGCTCGGCGCCGCCTTCAGGCAGGCCCTCGGCGACAAGGTGGGCATCTACCGCTTCGGCAACTGCACGGTTCCGCTGGACGAGTCCCTCGCCCAGGTCACCGTCGACCTGTCCGGCCGCCCGTACCTCGTGCACACCGAGCCCGAGAACATGGCGCCGATGATCGGCGAGTACGACACGACGATGACCCGGCACATCCTGGAGTCCTTCGTCGCCCAGGCGCAGATCGCGCTGCACGTGCACGTGCCGTACGGGCGCAACGCGCACCACATCGTGGAGTGCCAGTTCAAGGCCCTCGCCCGGGCGCTGCGCTATGCCTCCGAGCGCGACCCGCGCGCGGCCGGCATCCTCCCCTCCACGAAGGGCGCGCTGTAACCCCATGAACGGTCTGTCGACCCTGCTGATCGTCGTCGGTCTCTTCCTGCTCGGCGGCATCATCTCCTTCGTCAAGCAGAAGATGCCCAGGAGCCTGATCGTGCTGCTCTCCATCGGCGCGGGCATGTGCCTGGTCGCGGGCGTCATGCGACTGGGGGTGTGGAGTTGAGCGCTTCCCAGAAGGTCGTCGTCTTCGACTACGGCTTCGGCAACGTCCGCTCCGCCGAACGCGCCCTCGCGCGCGTGGGCGCCGACGTCGAGATCACCCGTGACTTCGACAAGGCCATGAACGCCGACGGCCTGCTGGTGCCGGGCGTCGGCGCGTTCGCCGCCTGCATGCAGGGGCTGCGGGCCGCCCGCGGCGACTGGGTGGTCGATCGCCGGCTCTCCGGTGGGCGGCCCGTGCTGGGCATCTGCGTCGGCATGCAGATCCTCTTCGCGCGCGGCATCGAGCACGGCGTGGAGGCCGAGGGCCTGGACGAGTGGCCCGGCACGGTCGCGCCGCTCCAGGCCGACGTCGTGCCCCACATGGGCTGGAACACCGTCGAGGCCCCCGCAGACTCGGAGCTGTTCGCCGGGCTGGACGCCGACGCCCGCTTCTACTTCGTGCACTCCTACGCCGTCCACGACTGGCAGCTGGAGACGAACAACCCGGTGATCTCGGCGCCCAAGGTCACCTGGTCGACGCACGGCAAGCCGTTCGTGGCCGCGGTGGAGAACGGCGCTCTGTGGGCCACCCAGTTCCACCCCGAGAAGTCCGGCGACGCCGGCGCCCAGCTCCTCACCAACTGGATCGGAACCCTGTAGAGACATGGCCAAGCTCGAACTCCTCCCCGCCGTCGACGTCCGGGACGGCCAGGCCGTCCGCCTCGTGCACGGCGAGTCCGGTACCGAGACCTCCTACGGCTCCCCGCTTCAGGCCGCTCTCGCCTGGCAGCGCTCCGGCGCCGAGTGGCTGCACCTGGTCGACCTGGACGCCGCGTTCGGCACCGGCGACAACCGCGAGCTGATCGCCGAGGTCGCGCGGGCGATGGACATCAAGGTGGAGCTGTCCGGCGGCATCCGCGACGACGCCTCGCTGGCCGCCGCCCTGGCCACCGGCTGCACCCGGGTGAACCTCGGCACGGCCGCCCTGGAGAGCCCCGAGTGGGTCGCCAAGGTCATCGCCGAGCACGGTGACAAGATCGCGGTCGGCCTGGACGTGCGTGGCACGACCCTGCGCGGCCGCGGCTGGACCCGCGACGGCGGCGACCTGTACGAGACGCTGGAGCGCCTGAACAAGGAGGGCTGCGCCCGCTACGTCGTCACCGACATCGCCAAGGACGGCACGCTCCAGGGCCCGAACCTGGAGCTGCTGAAGAACGTGTGCGCGGCGACGGACCGGCCGGTCGTGGCGTCCGGCGGCGTGTCGTCGCTGGAGGACCTGCGCGCCATCGCCGGGCTGGTACCCCTCGGTGTCGAGGGCGCCATCGTCGGGAAGGCCCTGTACGCGAAGGCGTTCACCCTGGAAGAGGCCTTGCGGGCCACATCGTGAAAAGGATGCCGTGTCATGAGTGATGCCGTGCGGCGTGTGCAGAGCGGAAGTCCCTGGGAAGAGAGTTTCGGGTTCGCGCGCGCCGTCGCGGCGGGGGACCGGGTGTCCGTCGGGGGCACCACGTCCTTCAAGGGCACGGTGCTGTACGGCGAAGGCGACCCGTACGAGCAGACCAAGGTCGCCTTCGGCAACGCGCTGGAGGCGCTGAAGGAGTTCGGGCTCGGCGTCGAGTCCGTGATCCGCACCCGTATGTACCTGAGCCACGTGCGCGACGTCGACGAGGCGGGACGGGCCCACAAGGAGCTGTTCGACTCCGTGCGCCCGTGCTCGACCCTGCTGGTGGTCGAGGGCTTCGTCGATCCGCGCATCCTGGTCGAAGTAGAGCTTGAAGCATTCAGAGGAGCCTGAGCAGTCATGACCCTGGCGGTCCGAGTCATCCCCTGCCTGGACGTGGACGACGGCCGGGTCGTCAAGGGCGTCAACTTCCAGAACCTGCGCGACGCGGGCGACCCCGTCGAGATGGCGAAGGTGTACGACGCCGAGGGCGCCGACGAGCTGACGTTCCTGGACATCACCGCGTCCTCGGGCAACCGCGAGACGACGTACGACGTGGTGCGCCGCACCGCCGAGCAGGTGTTCATCCCGCTGACCGTGGGCGGCGGCGTCCGTACGGCCGAGGACGTGGACCGGCTGCTGCGGGCGGGCGCCGACAAGGTGGGCGTGAACACCGCCGCGATCGCCCGCCCGGACCTGATCCGTGAGATCGCCGAGCGCTTCGGCCGCCAGGTGCTGGTCCTGTCGGTGGACGCCCGCCGCACCGCTTCGGGTTCTTTCGAGGTCACCACCCACGGCGGCCGCAGGGGCACCGGGATCGACGCCGTGGAGTGGGCGCACCGGGCCGCCGAGCTGGGCGCGGGCGAGATCCTGCTGAACTCCATGGACGCCGACGGCACCAAGGACGGCTACGACCTGGAGATGATCGCCGCCGTCCGCAAGCACGTCACCGTCCCGGTGATCGCCTCCGGCGGCGCGGGCAAGCTGGCCGACTTCCCGCCGGCCGTCGCGGCGGGCGCGGACGCGGTGCTGGCCGCCTCGGTGTTCCACTTCGGGGATCTGCGAATCGGCGAGGTGAAGCAGACGCTCCGGGCGGCGGGACACCCCGTGCGCTGACGCCCGCCAGGCTTCGGCGGACATGAAAGGGAAGTTGCGCAAAATATGTTGTGCAACTTTTCTTTCGTATCTAGGGTCGAGGAACGCCGGATCACCGACGTGGGCACCCTGAAGGCGCTCGCGCATCCCCTGCGCATGAAGCTCTACCGCCTGCTGTTCGTCGCCGAGGCGGCCACCGCCTCACACCTCGCCGAACAGGTCGGCGAAGCCGTCTCGCTGGTCAGCTACCACCTGCGCAAGCTCGCCGAGCACGGCCTGGTGGAGGAGGCCGAGCCGCGCAGCGCGGACGCCCGCGAGCGCTGGTGGCAGCCGTCCTCCGAAGGCGTCTCCATCCGCGACAAGGACTTCCAGGACGCCCCCGAGAAGGTGGCGGCCCACCTCGCCGCCTCGCGGATGTTCCTGGAACAGCGGGCCGAGATGTACCGCGGATACCTCGACCAGCGCGCCCACTGGGGGTCTGAGTGGAACGAGGCCGCCCACGACTCCGAGTCGTTGCTGAGGCTGACCGCCGAGGAGCTCGCGGAGCTGAAGAAGGACCTGCGCGACCTGCTCACACGCTACGACGAGCAGGGGCGCGCCCGTGAGGCCGCCGGCGCCACCGAAGGGCGCGAGAACGTCGCGCTGCACGTGTACGGCTTCCCGTTCCGCGTCTGAGAGGACACTCCTTCCGTGCCCGCCACGCTCATACCGTCGGCGACCGCGCCGCGGGCTCACCGCGACCCCGATATCCGGCGCTGGCTCGCCGCCTACACCTCCTCGACGCTCGGCGACAGCGTCTACTACCTCGCCCTGTCCTGGGCCGCCGTCCGGGCCGGAACCCCGGCTCAGGCCGGTCTGGTGATGTCGGCCGGCGCGTTGCCCAGAGCGGTGCTGATGCTGGGCGGCGGAGTGATCGCCGACCGGTTCGGGCCGCGCCGGGTCGTCATCGGCAGCGACGCCGTACGCTGCGCGGCCGTCCTCGCCGCGGCCGCCCTGCTGGCCCTCACCAGCCCGGGGCTGTGGCCGCTCGCCCTGCTGGCGCTGGTCTTCGGGACGGTGGACGCCGTCTTCATGCCCGCCGTGGGCGCCCTGCCGGCCCGCCTCACCGACAGGGACCAGCTCGCCCGGGTCCAGGGCATGCGCGGCCTCGCCATCCGTTTCTCCAACGTGGTCGGCGCCCCGCTCGGCGGGTTCGCCGTGGCCTTCGGCGGCGCTCCGGGCGCGTTCGCCCTCGCCGGGCTGCTCATCGCCGTCTCGGTGCCGCTGCTGCTCTCGGTGCGGATACGGGACCTGCCCGGCCCCGGAAACGGCAGCACCGCCTGGAGCGATCTCGGCGCCGGCCTGCGCTACATCCGCCGCCACCGCGTCCTCGCCCCGCTGATGCTGGCCATCGCCCTCGGCGACCTCGGCTTCGTCGGCCCGCTGAACGTCGGGCTGGCCCTGCTGGCCGACCGACGCGGCTGGGGCGCCTCCGGCATGGGCTGGGTGCTGGCCGGGTTCGGCGCCGGCGCGGGAGCCGCCTCGCTGCTGCTGACGGTCCGGGGGCGGCTGCCGCGCGCCGGGCTGGTCACCGGGTGGGCATGTGCGGTGGGGGCCGTGGCCGTCGGCGCCCTCGCCTTCGTACCCGCCCTGGCCGCGGCCGCCGGCACCGCCGTGGTCGTGGGCCTGCTCACCGGGCTCAGCGGCGCACTGTGCGGGGCCCTGCTCCAGACCCAGTCCGACCCCGCCTACCTGGGCCGGGTCACCGCCGCCTCCAGCCTGGTCAGCCTCGGCCTCACCCCGCTGAGCATGCCGTTCGCGGCCGCCGCGATCGGGACGTGGGGGCTGCGCCCGGTCTACGTCGTCAGCGCCGCCGTCTGCGGGCTCGGCGGGGTCGTCGCCCTCACCGTACCGGCCCTGCGCGCCGCCGAGCTGCCCCGCTGAGACCGCGCGCCGCCCCGCACCCCCGGTTCACCCCTTCGGTTGAACCAGTTGCACCAGGTTGCCCACGGTGTCGTCGAACACCGCCGCCAGCGTCGGGCCCTGCCGCTGCGGCTTGTGCGGGAACCGGACCCCCAGGCCCCGCAGCCGTTCGTACTCCGCCGGCAGGTCGTCCACGCAGAAGACGATGCACGGGATGCCCGCCTCGTACAGTGCCCGGCGGTACGGCTCCGCGATCGGCCCCTCGCCCGGCTCCAGCAGCAGCTCCAGATCGGGCTGGGCGCCCCGGCCGGCCCCGACCGTGACGAACAGCGTGCCGTCCCCGCGGTCCAGCCGGGTCCGGGTCTCGAAGCCCAGCACGTCCGTGTAGAAGGCGTGCGCCCGCGCCACGTCGTCCACGTACACGCCGGTCATCGCGACCCTGATCACGGGACGGGCTCCTCTCAGATGCCCAGCTGCCTGGTCTCGTGCACCTTCTCGATGGCGTCCGCGTCGCCCTCCAGGTCCACCCGGGCCGCGTTCTGCCGGCCGAAGGCGAACATCAGCAGCTCCGACGGCTCACCGGTCACCGTCACCACCGGCGTGCCCCGGTGCGCCACCGCCGTCTGCCCGTCCGGGCGGCGCAGCACCAGCCCCGTCGGCACCCCCCGGCCCAGCAGCCGCGCGGTGCGCTCCAGCCGGGACCACAGCGCGTCCTGGAAGACCGGGTCCAGCTCGCGCGGGCTCCAGTCCGGCTGGGCCCGGCGCACGTCCTCGGTGTGGACGTAGAACTCGACGATGTTGGCCGCCTCGTCGACCTGCTTCAGCTGGAACGGCGAGAAGCGCGGCGGACCGGTGCGGATCAGCTGGATCAGCTCCTTGTACGGCTTCGCGGTGTACTCCGCCGTCACCTTCTCCAGGCGCGGCGCGAGCTGTTTGAGGAGCGTGCCGCCAGCCGCGTCCGGCCGGCGCTCGCGCACGATCACATGCGCGGCCAGGTCCCGGGTCCGCCAGCCCTCGCAGAGGGTCTCGGCGTCCGGGCCGACGGTCTCCAGCAGGTCCGCGAGCAGCAGCCGTTCACGCTTGGCGAAGGTCGACATGCCAGCCAGCCTATTACCGGGCGTGAGGTCCGCCCACCCGTCGCCCGGCCACCACCCCTCGTCGAGGCTCCCCCTCAGGGACACCCCATCGCGCCGAAGCGCTCATTCGATGGACGCGCCCCTCCCGTTGTCGGTGCCGCGCGGCACAATGGCACCCATGACCAGCACGACCGGCACGCCCCGGCCCAGCAGCCTCGACCCGGAGATCGCCGCGCGCCTCAAGCGCAGCCCCGACGGACTCCTGCCCGCCATCGCCCAGCAGTACGACACCGGAGAGGTGCTCATGCTGGGCTGGATGGACGACGAGGCGCTGCACCGCACGCTCACCACCGGCCGCTGCACCTACTGGTCGCGCAGCCGCCGGGAGTACTGGGTCAAGGGCGACACCTCGGGCCACTTCCAGTGGGTGAAGTCCGTCGCGCTGGACTGCGACGCCGACACCGTGCTCGTCCAGGTCGACCAGGTCGGCGCCGCCTGCCACACCGGCGCGCGCACCTGCTTCGACGAGGACGTGCTGCTCAAGGACGCCGATTCCGGCCCGACCGGCTCCGGTCAGTAAGGTCAGCGGCCATGGACCTCGAGACCTTCCGCAAGCTCGCCGCCGACCGGCGCGTCATCCCGGTCACGCGCAAGCTCCTCGCCGACGGCGACACCCCGGTCGCGCTCTACCGCAAGCTCGCCGCCGAGCGCGCCGGCACCTTCCTCCTGGAGTCCGCGGAGAACGGCCGCTCCTGGTCCCGGTACTCCTTCGTGGGCGTCCGCAGCGCCGCCACGCTCACCACGCGCGACGGCCAGGCCCACTGGCAGGGGGCCCCGCCCGTCGGCGTGCCCGTCGACGGCGACCCGCTGCAGGTGCTGCGTGCCACGCTCCAGGCCCTCCACACCCCGAACCAGGAGGGCCTGCCGCCCTTCACCGGCGGCATGGTCGGCTATCTCGGATACGACATCGTCCGCCGCCTGGAGAAGATCGGCCCCGGCGAGCGTGACGACCTGCGGCTGCCCGAGCTGACCATGCTCCTGACCAGCGATCTCGCGGTGATGGACCACTGGGAGGGATCGGTCCTGCTGATCGCCAACGCGATCAACCACAACGACCTCGACACCGGGGTCGACGAGGCCTACGCCGACGCCGTGGCCCGCCTCGACGCGATGGAGGCCGACCTCACGCGCGCGGTGGCCCAGCCGCCGGCCGTGCTGCCGCCCTCGGAACTGCCCGAGTACACCGCGTTGTGGGGCGGCCCCGACTTCCAGGCGGCCGTCGAGGACGTCAAGGAGCGCATCCGCGCGGGCGAGGCCTTCCAGGTCGTGCCCTCCCAGCGCTTCGAGACCCCCTGCACGGCGAGCGCGCTGGACGTCTACCGGGTGCTGCGCGCCACGAACCCCTCGCCGTACATGTACCTGTTCCGCTTCGACGGCTTCGACGTCGTCGGCTCCTCGCCCGAGGCGCTGGTGAAGGTCGAGGACGGGCGGGCCATGGTGCACCCCATCGCCGGCACCCGCCCGCGCGGGACCACCCCGCAGGAGGACCAGGCCCTCGCCGAGGAACTGCTCGCCGACCCCAAGGAGCGCGCCGAGCACCTGATGCTGGTCGACCTCGGGCGCAACGACCTCGGCCGGGTCTGCGAGCCCGGCTCGGTCGAGGTGGTCGACTTCATGTCCATCGAGCGGTACTCGCACGTGATGCACATCGTCTCGACCGTCACCGGCCGCGTCTCCCCGGGCCGCACGGCCTTCGACGTGCTCACCGCCTGCTTCCCGGCGGGCACCCTCTCCGGCGCGCCCAAGCCCCGCGCGATGCAGATCATCGACGAGCTGGAGCCGTCGCGCCGCGGCCTGTACGGCGGCTGTGTCGGCTACCTCGACTTCGCGGGCGACTCCGACACGGCCATCGCCATCCGTACGGCCCTGCTGCGCGACGGCACGGCCTATGTGCAGGCCGGAGCCGGCATCGTCGCCGACTCCGACCCGGTGGCGGAGGACCAGGAGTGCCGCAACAAGGCGGCGGCGGTCCTCCGCGCGGTGCACACGGCCAACCGGCTCAGCTCGTAGGAGGGTTCAGCCGGTGAACGCGGCGGTGCCGTTCGGGGTGCCGAGCCCGGACGGCCCGTCGTAGCCGGTGGTGCCGGTGCACAGGTACGAGCCGCCGCAGCTGCCGTTGGAGCCGCTGGCGACGTCGTTCAGCGCCGAGGTGTGCGCGTACGGGAAGGACGACGGGGACGAGCCGGAGGACGGGGCGCCGGCCAGCGCGTACGTCGCCGCGATCAGCGGGGAGGCGGCACTGGTCCCGCCGAACACCATCCAGCCGGTGCCCTGCCCGTAGGTGTCGTAGACCGCGACCCCGGTGTTCGGGTCGGCGACCGCCGAGACGTCCGCGACCGTGCGGTTCGCGCAGCCGGAGTCCTTCTGCCAGCTGGGCTTGGCGTCGTACGCGGAGCAGCCGGAGCCGGCCCCGCTCCACACCGTGTCGCTCCAGCCGCGCGTGGTGGAGGACGTCTTGAGGGACGTACCGCCCACCGCCGTCACGTACTTCGACGCGGCCGGGTACTCGACCCCGTAGCCGTTGTCGCCGGAGGAGACGGTGATGGCGACGCCGGGGTGGTCGAAGTAGCTGGAGTCGTACCCGGCGTCGCTGGAGGACTCGGAGCCGCCGTAGCTGTTGGAGACGAACTTCGCGCCCAGCTTCACGGCGGTGTTCACGGCCGTGCCCAGGTTGGTCATGCTGGTCGAACTGGCCTCCACCAGCAGGATCTTGCAGTTCGGGCAGGCCGCGCTGACCATGTCGAGGTCGAGGGAGATCTCCTCGGCCCAGCCGGAGTTGCCGCGCGGGTACGAGGTGCCGCCGCTCTGGTTCACCTTCCGGAAGCAGCCGCCCGCGGTGGTGCAGGCGGGCAGCCCGTACTGGGAGCGGTAGGCGGCGAGGTCGGACTCGGCGTGGGGGTCGTCGTAGGCGTCGACGATGGCCACGGTCTGGCCCGAACCGCCGGTCGCGGAGGGCAGGTTGTAGGCCGACTGGAGCGAGGCGGGACCGTAGCCGGAGGGGGCGGCGGCGGCCGTCAGCGCGCTCTCGGCGTGTGCCGAGGCCGGGGTGCCCGCGGTGACCTGCAGGGCGTTGCAGGCCACCTCGTCCTTCTTCGTCGGGGCCGCGCAGGCGCGGGCGACGCTGACGCCGTGGGACGGCGAGACGGTGGCCTGGGCGGCCTGGCCGACGGGGGCGGCCAGAGCGAGGGCGGCCGTGGCGAGGGCGGCCACGGCGGCGAGGGAAGCGGTTCTGCGCAACGTACTCCTCCACGAGGTGGGTGTTTCGGGAAGGGCTGTGGGGGGTGCGCGGGGCCACCCCGGCGCGTGGTGTGAGCCGGAGTGGCGCAGAACCTACGGATGTCGGGTCCCCGTCAACAGGGGGAAGATTGAAGCGAGAACATCGCTTTGCCCTTCCTGGGCCGTTCATGTGCTGTTCCTGGCGTGGACATGATCGAAGACTGGGCCGTGCATGGGTTGACGGACCCTGGGTGACGGTTCTCGCGGGGTTCAGGCGATAGTGGAGTACGTGACTGCCGTACCTCACCCCCGTTCCGAAGCCGCCGCGCCCGCCCGGTCCGGTCGGCGGAGCCTCGCCCTGGCCCTCCTGTGCGGTGCGCTCGGCGCGGCCGTGGTGCTGCTCGCGACCCGGCAGCGCTGGGCGGAGGGCACCGCGACGGTGGCCGGCGGCGCCTTCCCGCTGACCGCCAAGGGCAGCGACGTCACGGGCGTCCCCGCGGCCCTCGCCATAGTGGGCCTCGCCGCGCTCGTCGCCGTCTTCGCCGTCCGCCGGGCCGGCCGCCTCGTCGTCGCCGGGCTGCTCGCGCTGTCCGGCGCCGGGATCATGGCCGCCGCCCTCGTGTCCGCCTCCGACAACTCCGCGCTGGACGACAAGGCGGCCCAGGCCAGCGGCGACACCTCCGCCACGGTCGCCGCGCTCAGCCACACCGGCTGGCCCTACGTCGCGGCCGTCGGCGGCGCGCTGATCCTGCTCGCCGGCCTGCTCGCCCTGCGCTACGGCACCCTGTGGCCCGCCATGTCCGGGCGCTACGAGCGCGGCGCCGGCCGTCCGCGCCGCACGGCCCGCCCGGTCGACCCCGAGCGGCCCGAGGAGATGTGGAAGGCCCTGGACCGCGGCGAGGACCCCACCGGCGCCTGAGCCCCGGTCAACCCCAGGTCAACGCCCGGTCAAAGGCGATACCGGCGCGTCCGGTGTGGCGAACCAGACGCCACCCCCGCGTCCGGCCCGCGCACGCGTACGGGACAATGGCGGTGAGCGTCCGGCTCGGACACCGACGGGCGGGCTCGGAGCCGTACGAGACGTACGCCGCTCCCTGGGACACGTACACAGCAACGAGGAGCACAGACATGGCGGGCAGCAGCCACGGCCACGGTCACACCCCGGCCGCCTGGACCGGCGTCATCATTTCCTTCATCGGCTTCCTGGTCGCGGGCGCCTTCATGGTGATGGCCCAGCCCGTGGGCTTCTGGGCCGGCATGGCGCTCATCCTCGGCGGCGCGGTGGTCGGCGGCATCATGCGCGCCATGGGTCTCGGCCAGAACGCCAAGCCCCTGAAGATGGCCGGCGCCCCCCTCGCGAGCCGTGAGCCGGCGACCGCGGAGAGCTGAGCCCGGCGCGGCGCCGCTCCCCGAGCGCGGCCGCTGAGCACCGCCTGGAGGGGCGGGGGGGGGCCCCCCCCCGGCGGGGGGGCCCCCCCCCCCCCGGGGGGGGGGCCCCCCCCGCCCCTCGGTTCTTGCCGCACCCGCGTGCGGCTTTCCCGGGTGGGCCCGGACAAGCCCGCGGCGCCGCGGGCCCGCGCACGCCCGCCGCGCCGCGCGTGCGGGCCGGGCGCGCGGCACAATGCCAGGGTGAACGCCGACAGCCGCGGGGCCCTCCCCGCGACACCGCTCACCGCACCGCTCGCACGGCGGCTCGCCGCCCCGGGCGCGCTGTTCGCGGTCGTCGCCGGGGCCTACGCGTACGTCGGTGCCGTCGACCCCGACGAGCCCGGCCACTACCCCGTCTGCCCGCTGTACCGGCTCACCGGCCTGTACTGCCCCGGCTGCGGCGGACTGCGCGGCGCGCACGCCCTCGTCCACGGCGACCTGCTCACCGCCCTGCGCGACAACGCGCTCGGCGTGGCCGGCTGCCTGGGCCTCGCGCTGCTGTGGACCGCCTGGACGGTCCGCGCGCTGCGCGGCCGCCCACCACGCCCCCCGGCCCTCGGCCGGGCGCACCTGTGGGCCATCGGCCTCGTGCTGCTGGTCTTCACGGCTGTGCGGAACCTGCCCGCGGGCAGCTGGTTGCACCCTTGATCACCAAGGGAATGTCCAGGTACTGGGACCGGCGTCCACCGGATGCGAAGGCACCGGCCCGCTGCGGATACCATCGCATTGACCACGGGTTTTCAGAACCTGAAGACCCCGAAGGAACCACCGTCTGGAAGGGGGCCGCTCGCGTGAGTGTCCTCGACGAGATCATCGACGGAGTCCGTGCCGACCTCGCCGAGCGGCAGGCACGCGTCAGCCTCGACGAGCTCAAGGAGCGCGCGGCCAAGGCACCCGCCGCCAAGGACGGGGTGGCCGCGCTCAAGGGCGACGGCGTCAAGGTCATCTGCGAGGTCAAGCGCTCCAGCCCCTCCAAGGGCGCGCTGGCCGCGATCGCCGACCCGGCCGCGCTCGCCGCGGACTACGAGGCGGGCGGCGCGGCCGTCATCTCCGTCCTCACCGAACAGCGCCGCTTCGGCGGCTCGCTGGCCGACCTGGAGGCCGTCCGCGCGCGCGTGGACATTCCGGTGCTGCGCAAGGACTTCATCGTCACCTCGTACCAGCTGTGGGAGGCCCGCGCCTACGGCGCCGACCTCGCGCTGCTGATCGTGGCCGCCCTGGAGCAGTCCGCCCTGGAGTCCCTGATCGAGCGCGCCGTCTCCATCGGCCTCACCCCGCTGGTCGAGGTGCACGACGAGGACGAGGTCGAGCGCGCCGTGGACGCCGGCGCCAAGGTGATCGGCGTCAACGCGCGCAACCTGAAGACGCTGGAGGTCGACCGCTCCACCTTCGAGCGGGTCGCCCCGGAGATCCCGGACCACCTCGTCAAGGTCGCCGAGTCCGGCGTGCGCGGCCCGCACGACCTGATCGCCTACGCCAACGCCGGCGCCGACGCGGTCCTGGTCGGCGAGTCCCTCGTCACCGGCCGCGACCCGAAGACCGCCGTCGCCGACCTGGTCGCCGCGGGCGAACACCCCGCACTGCGGCACGGCCGGAGCTGACCCGCTAGGCTCACCCCGATGACTCCCGCCATGACGACCGTGGACCGCTACGCCCGCCTGGCGCGCGGCTGCCGCCCGCGCGGCTGCCGCGCCCCGGCGCGGCGCGTCCACGGCCGTCGTGTGCGGTACGTCATCGGCGATGAGCCCGGGCAGGTCAACGGCATGCGATGGCAGCGCCCCGCGAGGGGCGCGGGGCTCCGTCCGATGTGCGGCCACCGCCGCGCGGGCGCGCTCGGCCACTGACGGCCGCGCAGCCGACGACGAGTCCCCGCCCCCACGGCGAACAGTGTCTTTCCACGCACTCACCGTGAGGTTCCGGCATGCCCAGCAACTTCTTCTTCCCCGACCCGGAGGGTCACGTCCCCAGCGCCGAGGGCTACTTCGGCGCGTTCGGCGGCAAGTTCATCCCGGAGGCCCTCGTCGCCGCCGTGGACGAGGTCGCCGTCGAGTACGACAAGGCCAAGCAGGACCCCGAGTTCGCCCGCGAGCTCGACGACCTGCTGGTCAACTACACCGGCCGGCCCAGCGCCCTGACCGAGGTGCCCCGCTTCGCCGAGCACGCGGGCGGCGCCCGGGTGTTCCTCAAGCGCGAGGACCTCAACCACACCGGCTCCCACAAGATCAACAACGTCCTCGGCCAGGCCCTGCTCACCAAGCGGATGGGCAAGACCCGGGTCATCGCCGAGACCGGCGCCGGCCAGCACGGCGTCGCGACCGCCACCGCCTGCGCCCTGTTCGGCCTCGACTGCACCATCTACATGGGCGAGATCGACACCCGGCGCCAGGCGCTGAACGTGGCCCGCATGCGCATGCTCGGCGCCGAGGTCGTCGCCGTGAAGTCAGGCAGCCGCACCCTGAAGGACGCGATCAACGAGGCGTTCCGCGACTGGGTCGCCAACGTCGACCACACGCACTACCTCTTCGGTACGGTCGCCGGACCGCACCCCTTCCCGGCCATGGTCCGCGACTTCCACCGCGTGATCGGCGTCGAGGCCCGCCGCCAGCTGCTGGAGCGCGCCGGCCGCCTGCCCGACGCCGCGATCGCCTGCGTCGGCGGCGGCTCCAACGCCATCGGCCTCTTCCACGCCTTCATCCCGGACACCTCCGTCCGCCTCATCGGCTGCGAACCGGCGGGGCACGGCATCGAGACCGGCGAGCACGCGGCCACCCTCACCGCCGGCGAGCCCGGCATCCTGCACGGCTCGCGGTCGTACGTCCTGCAGGACGAGGAGGGCCAGATCACCGAGCCGTACTCGATCTCGGCCGGTCTGGACTACCCCGGCATCGGGCCCGAGCACTCCTACCTGAAGGACTCCGGCCGCGGGGAGTACCGCGCGGTCACCGACGACGCCGCCATGCAGGCCCTGCGCCTGCTGTCGCGCACCGAGGGCATCATCCCGGCCATCGAGAGCGCCCACGCCCTCGCCGGCGCCCTGGAGGTCGGCAGGGAGCTGGGCGAGGACGGCCTGATCGTCGTCAACCTCTCCGGGCGAGGCGACAAGGACATGGACACCGCCGCGCGCTACTTCGGCCTGTACGACACCGACGCCGAGGTCGCCGCCGACGAAGCCGACACCGCCGAGATCGAGGGGGACGCCAAGTGAGCGGGAAGATCCAGCTGCTGTCGGACACGCTCGCGGCCGCCAAGGCCGAGGGCAGGGCCGCGCTCATCGCCTACCTCCCGGCCGGCTTCCCGACCGTGGACGGCGGCATCGAGGCGATCAAGGCCGTCTTCGACGGCGGCGCGGACGTCGTGGAGGTCGGTCTGCCGCACAGCGACCCCGTCCTCGACGGCCCGGTCATCCAGACCGCCGACGACATCGCCCTGCGCGGCGGCGTCAAGATCGCGGACGTGATGCGGACGGTCAGGGAGGCCCACGCGGCCACCGGCAAGCCGGTCCTCGTCATGACGTACTGGAACCCGATCGACCGCTACGGCGTCGAGCGCTTCACCGCCGAACTGGCCGAGGCGGGCGGCGCGGGCTGCATCCTGCCCGACCTGCCGGTCCAGGAATCGGCGCTGTGGCGGCAGCACGCGGAGAAGCACGGCCTCGCGACGGTCTTCGTCGTGGCGCCGAGCAGCAAGGACGAGCGGCTCGCGCAGATCACCGCCGCGGGCAGCGGCTTCGTCTACGCCGCCTCGCTCATGGGGGTCACCGGCACCCGCGAGTCGGTCGGCGCGCAGGCCCGGAACCTGGTCGAGCGCACCCGGGCCACCGCCACCGAGCTGCCCGTCTGCGTCGGCCTCGGCGTCTCCAACGGCGCCCAGGCCGCCGAGGTCGCCGGCTTCGCCGACGGCGTGATCGTCGGCTCGGCGTTCGTGAAGCGGATGCTGGACGCCCCCGACGACGCCTCGGGCCTCACGGCGGTGCGTGAGCTGGCCGGGGAACTCGCGCGGGGCGTGCGCCGACAGGCGTGACCGTCCGCTCACCCGAACGGGTGGACCTCGGGCCGGGGAGGCGCGCTGCGCCTCCCCGGTTCGTTCTGGGGGTGTGAGCGAGAACAACCGTGACGGAAAGCGCACGGCCCGGGAGCGGCTGGCGGTCGAGCGCGAGAAGCAGAAGGCCGCGCACAAGCGGCGGCGCACGCTGATCGTGGGCGGGAGCGTCGTCTGCGTCCTCGGCCTCGCGGCGGTGATCGGCGTCGTCGCCGCTAACAGCGGGAAGAAGAGCAGCAAGGCGGGCCCGGTCGTGGCGCCCTCGGGCGCGCAGGGCAAGGACAGCCTCGCGATCCCGGTCGGCAAGGACAGCGCCAGGTCGACGCTCACCGTCTGGGAGGACATGCGCTGCCCGGCCTGCCAGGCCTTCGAGATCGCGTACCGTCCCACGCTCCACGAACTGGCCGACGCCGGCAAGCTCAGAATCGAGTACCACCTGGTCCGGCTGATCGACGGCAACCTCGGCGGCACCGGCTCCCTGCGCGCGGCCAACGCCGCGGCCTGCGCCCAGGACGCCGCAAAGTTCCGCGACTACCACGACGTGCTGTACACCAATCAGCCGAAGGAGACCGACGACGCCTTCGCGAGCAACGCCAAGCTGATCCAGCTCGCCGGCAAGGTCAGCGGTCTGGACAACGCCGCCTTCCGCCGGTGCGTGAACGACGGCACCCACGACGCCTGGGTGGACAAGTCCCACCAGGCCTTCCAGTCCGGCGGCTTCACCGGCACGCCCACGGTCCTGCTGGGCGGGAAGAACATCTACCAGGACCAGACCATGACGCCGGCCAGACTCAAGCAGATGGTCGAGGCCGCCAACCGCGGATAGTCCCTGGACAGCCGCCTTTTCCGCCCGCCCCCGTTATGGACCCGTAGCCGGGCTGCTTGCCGTCCCCGGGGCCCGGCAGGGTAGCGTCGGACCTGCCATGGAACTTGCCTACATTCCCAGCCCGTCGCGCGGGGTGCTGTACCTCGGCCCGATCCCGCTGCGCGGCTACGCCTTCTGCATCATCATCGGCGTCTTCGTCGCCGTCTGGCTCGGCAACAAGCGCTGGGTCGCCCGCGGCGGGCGGGCCGGCACGGTCGCCGACATCGCGGTGTGGGCCGTTCCGTTCGGCCTGGTCGGCGGCCGGCTGTACCACGTGATCACGGACTACGAGCTGTACTTCAGTCCGGGCCGTGACTGGGTCGACGCCTTCAAGGTGTGGAACGGCGGCCTGGGCATCTGGGGTGCGATCGCGCTCGGCGCGCTCGGGGCGTGGATCGGCGCGCGGCGCCGGGGCATCCCGATGCCGGCGTACGCCGACGCCGTCGCGCCCGGCATCGCGTTCGCGCAGGCCATCGGCCGCTGGGGCAACTGGTTCAACCAGGAGCTGTACGGCCGCGAGACGCATGTTCCCTGGGCACTGCACATCACCTCCTCCGAGGGCGGCCGGGTGCCGGGCTACTACCACCCGACCTTCCTCTACGAGTCCCTGTGGTGCATCGGCGTGGGATTCCTGGTGATCTGGGCCGACCGCCGCTTCAAGCTGGGCCACGGCCGGGCGTTCGCCCTGTACGTCGCCGCGTACTGCGTGGGCCGCGGCTGGATCGAGTACATGCGCGTGGACGACGCCCACCACATCCTGGGCCTCCGCCTCAACGACTGGACCGCGCTCCTCGTGTTCCTGCTGGCGGTGGCCTACATGGTGGTGTCGTCGAAGCTGCGGCCCGGCAGGGAGGCCGTGGTCGAACCCGGTGTCGTCGACGGTTCGGCCGAGGGCGCCGGGGCCGCCGGCGACGCCGAGGCAGCCGCTGCCACGACCGAGGCGGAGGGCAGGACCGAGCCGGACGCGGATGCGGATGTGGCCGCGGATGCGACGGTGAAGGACGAGGCCGAGTCGGGGACGGCGAAGAGCTGACCACCGCCGGTCAGCTCCCGTCGGCGGCCCGTGACGCGCGGGACCGCCCCGTGGACCGGCGAAGAGGTCACGGGTGGTACTGGGCGTCGATCTCGGGCCGGTACGGCATCGAGGCCGACGCCCCCGTCCGCTGGACGGAGATCGCCGCGGCGGCGGCCGCCCAGGAAAGGGCCTCGCGCACCGGTTTCTCCTCGGCGAGGGCCACAGCGAGCGCGCCGACGAAGGTGTCCCCGGCGCCCGTGGAGTCGACGGCGGTCACCGCGGGCGCGGGGACCACGAGGGGTTCGGCGCCCCGGGCCCGGTACAGACAGCCGGTCGCGCCCAGCGTGACGACGACCTCCGGCACCAGGTCGAGGAGGGCGAGGGCGGCCTCGCGCGGGTCGGCGCGGCCCGTCAGGGTGACCGCCTCGTACTCGTTGGGCACCAGAAGACCGGTCGCCGCGAGCAGCTCGGGGGGCAGCGGCTGGACGGGGGACGGGGTGAGGACCGTACGGACCCCGTGCCGACGGGCCGCCTCGGCGCCCGCGACGACGGCGGCCAGCGGGATCTCCAGCTGGAGCAATAGCGCGTCGGCGGAGGCGATCAGCCCCTCGTCACCGGGGGAGAGATGGTCGACGGTGCCGTTCGCGCCGGGGATGACGACGATCGCGTTGCCGCCCTCGTCGTCCACCACGATGTGCGCGGTACCGGACGCGCCCTCCACCGTGCGCAGGAAGTCGGTGTCCACGCCCGAGTGTTCGAGGGTGTCGCGCATCCGCAGCCCGAAGGCGTCGTTGCCGACCGCGCCGATCATCGAGACGGTGGCGCCGGCCCGGGCCGCGGCGATGGCCTGGTTGGCGCCCTTGCCGCCGGGGATCGTGAGGAACTCCCGGCCCGTCACGGTCTCGCCGCGCTGCGGAGCCTTGGTGACGTACGTGACGAGGTCCATGTTCGTGCTGCCGAGGACGACGATGTGGGTCATGAGCGGGTCGTCTCCACAAGGGTGAGGTGGGCGAGGGTGTCGAAGCCGGTGCCGTCGAAGTCGGCGACGGTGGTGGCGAGCCGGTTCTTCAGCGGGGCGCGCCAGTGGTCGGGGAGTGCCTCGGGGCGGCCCGCGAGGAGTCCGGCGACGCTGCCGGCCGTGGCACCGGCCGAGTCGGTGTCCCAACCGCCGGACACCGCACGGCGGATGGAGCCGGTGAAGTCGCCGTCCGCGTGGGTCAGGGCGGCGGCGACCAGGGCGGTGTTGGGGACGGCGTGCACCCAGTGGTGGGTGGGGGCGTAGCGGGCGTGCAGTTCGTCCACGACGGTGTCGAAGTCCGTGTGGTGCCGGGCCAGTGCGACGGCGTGGTCGACCGCCCGCGCCAGCCGTGAGCGGGGCGGGACCACGCTGCGGCCGGCGCGCAGGCAGGCGTGCACGTCGTGGGCGCCGGTGGCCGCGGCGGCGATGACGGCCGCGGTGAACATCGCCGCGTAGACACCGTTGGCGGTGTGGGTCAACGTCGCGTCCCGGTACGCCTGTTCGGCAGCGGCGGCCGGGTCGCCGGGGTTGGTCCAGCCGTGCACGTCGGCGCGGATCAGGGCGCCGATCCACTCGCGGAAGGGGTTGCGGTGCCGGGCCGTGTGCGGGGGCTCGACGCCGGTCAGCAGGTTGCGGTAGGCGAGGCGCTCGGCGGTGAACGTGCGGCCGGGCGGGAGTTCGTCCAGCCAGAGCCGGGCCACGTCCGTGGTGGTGAAGGCCTTTCCGTGGCGCTGCAGGAGCAGCAGGTTGAGCAGGGCGTAGTCGAGGTCGTCGTCCTCGGGCATCCCGTCGATGTTCTCGGCGAGGGAGGTGGTGGCCGAACGGCGGTTCCAGGGATGGGCGGCGAGGAGGTCGGCCGGGACGCCGGCGGCGGTGAAGTAGCCGCTGAGGGGCCAGTTGCCGGTGGCCCGGGCCAGGGCGCGGATGCCGTCGAGGGGGAGCTTCTCGACCGGTTTGCCGAGGAGGCAGCCGACGGCCCGGCCGAGCCAGGCGGCTTCGAGCGCGGCGCCGAGACGCCGCGAAGGGGCGCCGGGAACGGCGTGGCCGGCCGCAGCGTGGTCGCGTTCGTGCCTGCGCTTGTCCCTGCGCTCGTCGTCGTCCCTGTCGTTCTCGTCCTCGTGCCCCTGCCCGTGCCCGTGCCCCTGCCCGTGCCCGTGCCCCTGCCCGTGCCCGTGCCCCTGCCCGTGCCCGTGCCCCTGCCCGTGCTCGTGCTCGTGCTCGTGCGAGGACGGTCGGCCGCCGCCCGGCGGTGCCGGCCAGTTCGGGCACAGGGCCGTGATGCGGGCGAGGTCCGTCGGCTCGTCGTCGGCCAACGCGCTGGGCAGGTCGGCCAGTTCGTCCAGGAGGTCCTCCGCCAGCAGGCGCAGGTACCGGGACACCCGGTGGGGGGACGCGCCGGCGCGTTCCGGCGCGTCCGGGCCGCCCGCCGCACGCCAGCGGGCCTCGATCGCCGACGGCTCGCGCCCGTCGAGGCGGGCTTGGCGCAGTTCGTGACCGAGCAGGTCCTCGGGCTGCACCCAGGTCAGTCGGAGCATGCGGCGCCTCCGAGTGCGGTGAAGGCCCGCTCGTGTGCGCGGCGGCGCCGTACGTCCGCCGCGAAGACCTCCCGCGCGACCTCGGTGAGCGTGCGGGCCGGCGCCCGCAGGTCGAGCCGGCTGGCCTGCCCCACCGTCTTCGCCCACTCCTCGGGGACGGGTGAGCCGAGGGCACCCGCGAGGGCACCGGCCATCGTGGCGATCGAGTCGCAGTCACGGCCGTAGTTGACCGCGCCGAGCACCGCGTGCCGGTAGTCGCCGCCCGCGACCAGCACCATGCCGAGCGCGACGGGCAGTTCCTCGACGGCGTGCACCCGGGACGGTCGGCGGGCGGCGAGGCAGGGGGCGCGGTAGTCCGGGCCGACGGTGTCGTACGGAGCGACCGCCGCGCGCAGGGGCCGGAGCGCCGACTCGAAGTCGCTGTGCCCGCAGGCCACTTCGCAGACCTTCTCGATCGCCTCGCGCGTGCCGTCCTTCGCCAGGGTCAGACAGGCGGTGACCACGGAGTCGGGGGTGGCGCCCGGGGCCGCGGCCGCGGCGACGGCCGCGGCGAGCACACCGGCCGCCTCACGGCCGTACGACGACTGGTGCGCGCCGGCGACGTCCAGCGCCTCGGCGTACGCGGCCGCCGGGTTGGCGGCGTTGACCAGTCCGACGGGGGCCATGTACATCGCGGCACCGCAGTTGACGATGTTGCCGACGCCCGCTTCCCGCGGGTCGGCGTGACCGTAGGCGAGCCGGGCCACCAGCCACTTCTCGGCGAGGAAGAGGCGGTGCAGCGGCAGGGCCTCGGCCTCCAGCTCCGGGATCCAGCGGGGTGCGGTCATCAGGTCCGGCACCAGGTGCTCGGCCACGGCGTACGCGTCGAGGTGGTCGCGGACCAGGTCGTAGACCCTGACCAGGGCGTGGGTCATCAGGGTGTCGTCGGTGACATGACCGTCGCCCTTGTGGTAGGGCGCGATCGGGCGGGCGGTGCGCCAGGCGTCGCCGTGCCAGGGGCCGACGACGCCGTGCACCCGGCCGCCGTGCCGCTCGGCGATCTGCTCGGGCGAGTACCCCTCGACCGGACCGCCGAGGGCGTCGCCGACGGCCGCGCCGACGAGGGCGCCGGTGATGCGTTCGGCGAGGCTGTGCGAGGGTGCTTCGCCGTTCGGTTCACGTGGGGCGGTATTCGGCTCTTCTGGTGGTGCATGTGAACTCTTGGGCGTCATGCCCCGAATCATCCTCCTGGACGGGCCGGTTGCGCGGCTTCCAGGAGTCCGGCGAGTTCCACGAGGTCGGTGCCGGTGAGGCGGGGCAGGGCGCAGCCGGCCAGGACGCGGCAGGCGTCCCGCCAGGTCTGCGGGATGGCGGCGGCGCCGCCGAGGGCTCCGGTGAGGGCGCCCGCGAGGGCGGGGGCGGAGTCGGCGACGCGGGAGAGGCAGACGGCAGCGGGTACGGCCGCGCCGATCCGGCCGGCGGCGGCGGTGGCCAGGGCGAGGGCGACCGGGACGGTCTCGGCGGCCGCGATGCCGTAGCTGTAGACGTGGTCGACGATCTGGTGCTCCAGCAGCGGGACGAGGGCGAAGGCGGACTCGCTGTCCCGCGCCAGGGCGAGGGCCTGGCGGGCGTTGCGGCCGATCTCCGAGGAGGCGGGGAGTTCGCCGAGCGCGGCGGACACGCACGTGTCCGTGTCGGCGCCGGCGAGGGCGAGCGCGAGGGCCGCGGCCATGGCACGGGCGCCGTGCACGCCGTCGCCGTCCTGGGTGTAGCGGGCGTCGAACTCGGCGAGCGCGGCGGCGCGTTCGGGATCGCCGGGGTGTGCGACGGCCAGGACGCAGGCGCGGACGCAGGCGGCGTCGTCGAAGTAGTGCGGGTTGTCGTGGCCGCTGGCGGGCGGACGCAGTCCGGCGGCGAGGTTGCCGAGGCCGGCGCGGACCGAGATGCGGGCGCGCAGGGGAAGGACGGCGGACTCGATCTCGGGCGCGCGGTCCGTGGCGGCGGCGACCTCCGCGGCCACCGCGGTCCAGGTGAGATCGATGGCGGCGCGGGTACGGCGCTCCCGGCTCAGGTCGCCGAGGGCGTCGTCGTCACCGGCCCGCAGCACCGCCTCCGCGGCGAAGGCCGCCCACTCGGCGTCGTCGGAGGGGCCGAGGCGCAGCGGCTCGGGGGGCTGGTTGAGCGCCAGCGGCACCGGGAGGGTGGTGAGGGCGTTCTGCTCGGCGAAGGTGTCCAGCTCGCGGGTGAGGCGGCGGGTCCACTCCGGCATACGGCCGGCCCGGTGCCGGCCGGCAGGCCAGCCGGCGGCGTCGCCCGCGGCCAGCCCCAGCAGCAGTCCCTCGATACGGCGCACTGTCATGACATCCCCTCTCCTTCCCGGGTGCCCGGCGTCCCCCGCCCCAACCAGGGGGCTTTGCACCGTGCGCCCCCGGCCGGGAGGCGGGGGAGATCCGGCGGGTGTTGCGGCGCCGTCGTCCGCGGTACGGGGGCGGTGGAGGTGGGGAGCAGCAGGTCGGCCACCTCCAGGACGTGATGTCCGGCCATCGACGGCAGACAGCGGCCCCGGCACGGCCCGATCGCGGCGGCCCAGTCGGCCGGGATCGACGCGATGCCCCGGGTCGCGCCGGACAGGGCGCCTGCCAGGGCCGCCGTCGTGTCCGCGTCGCGGCCCATGTTGACGGCGGTCAGCACCGACTCCCGTACGTCTCCGTCGGCCGCCGCGTAGGCGCCGAAGGCGAGCGCGACCGCCTCGGGGGCCAGATCGGTCCAGGGGTAGCCGCCGATGACCACCGCGGAGCGGACCGCGCGTTCCCCGCGGTGGGCGACCGCCACCGCGCGCCGCAGTGACCTCGCCGTCCAGGAGTCGTCCGGTACGACCGCGAGGGCCGCCGCGATCACCACCGGAACCGGGGCGCCGGTCATCGCCGCCGCCACTCCCGCCGCCACCGCCTGGCCGCCGTGGATGCCCTCGCCCTCGTGGCTCACGGAGCCGTCGATCGCCGCCAGGCGGGCCGCCTCCGTGGGCCGGCCCGCCGCGAAGACGCCGAACACCGCCGCCCGCATCGCCAGACCGTCGCTCCACGCGTGGCGGTGCTGGGCGGAGACGGGGGCCGTCAGGCCACGGCGCAGGTTCTCCAGCGTGCCGCGTTCGCTGAAGCCGGCGCCTCGGAAGGGGCCCTCGGCCTGGTCGGCGATCCACTCGTGCCAGGCCGCCTCCACATGCGCCGGGGTCAGCGCCGAACCGTGCCGGGCGAGCAGCAGACCCGAGAAGACCGCGTACTCGGTGTCGTCCGTGCCGCAGGGCTGATCGGTGACGTACCCCGTGATGCGGCCCCAGCGGGCGCGGATCTCGGAGGGCTTCAGGTTCTCCGCGGGCGCGCCCAGCGCATCGCCCACGGCGAGGCCGAGCAGCGCACCGCGCGCCCGTTCACGCGGTCCGGCGGCGTCACCGGGCGCCGGGACGGGGGGAGTGCAGGCGATCGATGCCACGGATGGTCTCCTTCGGCGGGGCATGAGGACCCGGCCCGTGCGCGCGAACCCCGGCGGGACCACGCGGACCCGGTGCGTCCTCCAGGCCGTCGGTCCCCCAGGAGCGGACCGCCCACCGCCGTGTGTGGCGCTCGGCGGGGTCCGTCGGTGGGCTGTGCACGCCGCGGGCCGGACAGGTCGTGGTTCCCCAGGGGGTGGGCCGGACAGGTCGTGGTTCCCCAGGGGTGGCCGTACGGGCGTGGTCGGCCAGGGGTGGCCGTACGGGCGTGGTCGGCCAGGTGGTGGGCCGCACAGGCCACGGTTCTCCAGGTCGGGGGCGGTCGTGGCGGCACGGGTCGTGATGCTCCGGGGCGTGGGCCGGACAGGTTCATGCCTCCCCAGGTCGTGCCTTCCGAGGTAGTCGGCGCATGGGGGCATGGCGCCCCTAGCCGTGGCCGGCGCAGGGCGGGTGCGGCGCAGGTCGTCGGTCGCACGGGTCGTGGTCCACAGTCGTGGTCCACAGGTCATGTGGCTCGCACGGCGTGTGGCGCAAAGAGGGTTGTGGCCGAGGGGGCGCGTGCGCCCGTCGGCCAGGCCGCCCTCGCTGCGCGGATCCTTTGCGGATCTGTCCCCCACGTCGGCGCCGCCTGTGCGTCCGGTGCCCGCACATCACCCTCTTGGCATCTGAGCAATTTCTCGCACGCATGAGCAAAGGGAGGTAAAGCTGCAGGTTAGCCCAGCCTTTCCTTGCTGGCGAGCGGGGGAGGATACGCGTACCTTCAGTGGTGTCGAAAAGTAGAACTCGTCCAAAGTTAGCTTTGGCTAAGCTATCCCGGGGGCTCCGATGGCCATCATCGAAACCGAGGCCGCGCTGCACGAGGCGCACCGCGACAACCACACGCACCGCGACGTCAACGGCGGCTGGCTGCGCCCCGCCGTCTTCGGTGCCATGGACGGCCTGGTCTCCAACCTCGCGCTGCTGACCGGCGTGGCCGGCGGATCCGTCGGCCATCAGACGATCGTCATCACCGGGCTGGCCGGGCTCGCCGCCGGTGCCTTCTCGATGGCCGCCGGTGAGTACACCTCCGTCGCCTCCCAGCGCGAGCTGGTCGAGGCCGAACTGGATGTCGAGCGCCGCGAGCTGCGCAAGCACCCGGAGGACGAGGAGGAGGAGCTGGCGGCACTCTACGTCTCGCGGGGCGTCGAGCCCGAGCTGGCCCGTGAGGTCGCCCGGCAGCTGTCCAAGGACCCCGAGCAGGCCCTGGAGATCCATGCCCGGGAAGAGCTGGGGATCGACCCCGGGGATCTGCCGTCGCCGCTGGTCGCGGCCGTCTCGTCGTTCGGGTCCTTCGCCCTCGGCGCCCTGCTGCCCGTGCTGCCGTTCCTGCTCGGCGCGACCGTGCTGTGGCCCGCCCTGCTGGTGGCGCTCGTCGGGCTCTTCGGCTGCGGTGCCGTCGTGGCCCGGGTGACCGCGCGGAGCTGGTGGTTCAGCGGTCTGCGGCAGCTCGCGCTCGGCGGTGCGGCGGCCGGTGTGACGTACGCCCTGGGCAGCCTGTTCGGAACGGCCGTAGGATAGCGCGACCGGGACGTATGCGTTGGGCCGCATAAGTAGCCGTTACTCGCTGGTTTCGAATGCGGAACCACCGGGCATGAGCCGTAAGCGCCGCGGGCAATGACGCCTGCCGTACCCCCATGGGGCGAGTGAAGACGCTCTCCCCGCCCCCCGTGGGCCGCCGGACGCCGATCCGACCGATCCTGTCCGCGCCGGTCCCCCTCACCACATCGGCCGCCCCGTGCGGCACCGCCGCCCCCGCGCGGCGCCCCTGCCGTCACCGTGCGGCACCTCTGCCATGTACCCCGTGGCGTCCGCATGCTGGAACGCAGTATCCGGTTCCCGAGAACCGCTCCATCATGTAACCTGCACGAAATTTTGATCTCACATAGAGATCTCGCAGAGGGCCAACGTCGTCCCTCGGCACCTGCCACATGCCACATGACGACGACGGGAGAGCCGATGCGTACGCCGCGCCAGCCGTCCCAGCACTCTGCGAATGGCCAGAACTGGTCCTTCATGGATGCTCGCCCTGCTGCGCAGGGTATGTACGACCCCCGCAACGAACACGACGCCTGCGGTGTCGGTTTCGTCGCCACTCTCACCGGCGAGGCGTCCCACACGCTGGTTGAGCAGGCCCTCACCGTCCTGCGCAACCTGGAGCACCGCGGCGCCACCGGCTCCGAGCCGGACTCGGGCGACGGCGCCGGCATCCTCTCCCAGGTGCCCGACACCTTCTTCCGTGAGGTGGCCGGATTCGACCTTCCCGAGGCGGGCTCCTATGCGGTAGGCATCGCGTTCCTGCCGGAGGAGGGCACCGAGGACGCCGTCTCACGTATTGAGAAGATCGCCGGTGAGGAGGGCCTGACGGTCCTCGGCTGGCGCGCGGTTCCCGTCGCCCCCGAGCTGCTCGGCGCCACCGCCCGCTCCACCATGCCCGTCTTCCGGCAGCTCTTCGTGACCGACGGCGCCAGCGAGGGCATCGCGCTGGACCGCAAGGCCTTCGTGCTGCGCAAGCGTGCCGAGCGCGAGGCCGGGGTCTACTTCCCGTCGCTGTCCGCCCGCACGATCGTCTACAAGGGCATGCTGACCACCGGCCAGCTGGAGCCCTTCTTCCCGGACCTGTCCGACCGCCGCTTCGGCTCCGCGATCGCGCTCGTCCACTCCCGCTTCTCCACGAACACCTTCCCGTCGTGGCCGCTCGCGCACCCGTACCGGTTCGTCGCGCACAACGGTGAGATCAACACCGTCAAGGGCAACCGCAACTGGATGCGCGCCCGCGAGTCCCAGCTGGTCTCGGACCTGTTCGGCCCGCAGGACAAGCTGGACCGCATCTTCCCGGTCTGCACGCCGGACGCCTCCGACTCCGCCTCCTTCGACGAGGTCCTGGAGCTGCTGCACCTCGGCGGCCGTTCGCTGCCGCACTCCGTGCTGATGATGATCCCGGAGGCGTGGGAGAACCACGACTCCATGGACCCGGCCCGGCGCGCCTTCTACGGCTTCCACTCCACGATGATGGAGCCCTGGGACGGCCCCGCCTGCGTCTCCTTCACCGACGGCACCCAGGTCGGCGCCGTGCTCGACCGCAACGGTCTGCGCCCCGGCCGCTACTGGGTCACCGACGACGGCCTGGTCGTCCTCGGCTCCGAGGTCGGCGTCCTCGACATCGACCCCGCCAAGGTCGTCCGCAAGGGCCGCCTGCAGCCCGGCAAGATGTTCCTCGTCGACACCGCCGAGCACCGCATCATCGAGGACGACGAGATCAAGGCGACCCTCGCCGCCGAGCAGCCGTACGCCGAATGGCTGGAGGCCGGCGAGATCGAGCTGGGCGACCTGCCCGAGCGCGAGCACATCGTGCACACCCACGCCTCGGTCACCCGCCGCCAGCAGACCTTCGGCTACACCGAGGAGGAGCTGCGCGTCATCCTCGCGCCGATGGCCCGCGCCGGCGCCGAGCCGATCGGCTCCATGGGCACGGACTCGCCGATCGCGGCCCTGTCCGAGCGCCCGCGGCTGCTCTTCGACTACTTCACCCAGCTGTTCGCCCAGGTCACCAATCCGCCGCTGGACGCGATCCGCGAGGAGCTGGTCACGTCCCTGCGCTCCTCGCTGGGCCCGCAGGGCAACCTGCTCGACCCGACCGCCGCCTCCTGCCGGTCCGTCGTGCTGCCCTTCCCGGTGATCGACAACGACGAGCTGGCCAAGCTCATCCACATCAACGCCGACGGCGACATGCCCGGCTTCAAGGCCGCGACCCTCTCCGGCCTGTACCGGGTCTCCGGCGGCGGTGGCGCCCTGGCCGCGCGCATCGAGGAGATCTGCGCGGAGGCCGACGCCGCCATCGACAACGGCGCCCGGCTCATCGTCCTGTCCGACCGGCACTCCGACGCCGAGCACGCGCCGATCCCGTCGCTCCTGCTCACCGCGGCCGTCCACCACCACCTCATCCGCACCAAGCAGCGCACCCACGTGGGCCTGCTGGTCGAGGCCGGCGACGTCCGCGAGGTCCACCACGTCGCCCTGCTGATCGGCTACGGCGCCGCCGCCGTCAACCCGTACCTGGCGATGGAGTCGGTCGAGGACCTGCTGCGCGCCGGCACCTTCCTGAACGGCATCGAGCCGGAGCAGGCCATCAAGAACCTGATCTACGCCCTCGGCAAGGGCGTGCTGAAGGTCATGTCGAAGATGGGCATCTCCACCGTCGCCTCCTACCGCGGCGCCCAGGTCTTCGAGGCCGTCGGCCTGGACGAGGCCTTCGTCGAGAAGTACTTCGACGGCACCGCCACCAAGATCGGCGGCGTCGGCATCGACGTCATCGCCCAGGAGGTCGCCGCCCGCCACGCCAAGGCCTACCCCGCCTCCGGCATCGCCCCGGCGCACCGCGCGCTGGAGATCGGCGGCGAGTACCAGTGGCGCCGCGAGGGCGAGCCGCACCTGTTCGACCCGGACACGGTCTTCCGCCTCCAGCACTCCACGCGCACGGGCCGCTACGACATCTTCAAGAAGTACACGTCCCGGGTGAACGAGCAGTCCGAGCGGCTCATGACGCTCCGCGGGCTCTTCGGCTTCAAGTCCGGCCGGCAGCCGATCTCCATCGACGAGGTCGAGCCGGCCGGCGAGATCGTCAAGCGGTTCTCGACGGGCGCCATGTCGTACGGCTCCATCTCCAAGGAGGCGCACGAGACCCTCGCCATCGCCATGAACCAGCTGGGCGGCAAGTCCAACACCGGTGAGGGCGGCGAGGACCCGGAGCGCCTGTACGACCCGGCCCGCCGGTCCGCCATCAAGCAGGTCGCCTCCGGCCGGTTCGGCGTGACCTCCGAGTACCTGGTCAACGCGGACGACATCCAGATCAAGATGGCCCAGGGCGCCAAGCCCGGCGAGGGCGGCCAGCTGCCCGGCCACAAGGTCTACCCGTGGGTGGCCAAGACCCGGCACTCGACGCCGGGCGTGGGGCTCATCTCCCCGCCGCCGCACCACGACATCTACTCCATCGAGGACCTGGCCCAGCTGATCCACGACCTCAAGAACGCCAACCCGGCGGCACGCATCCACGTGAAGCTGGTGTCCGAGGTCGGCGTCGGCACGGTGGCCGCGGGTGTCTCCAAGGCGCACGCGGACGTCGTGCTCATCTCGGGCCACGACGGCGGCACGGGTGCCTCCCCGCTGACCTCGCTGAAGCACGCGGGCGGCCCCTGGGAGCTGGGCCTCGCCGAGACCCAGCAGACCCTGCTGCTCAACGGCCTGCGCGACCGCATCGTGGTCCAGACGGACGGCCAGCTGAAGACCGGCCGCGACGTGGTCATCGCCGCGCTGCTCGGCGCCGAGGAATTCGGATTCGCGACCGCTCCGCTTGTCGTCTCCGGCTGCGTGATGATGCGTGTCTGCCACCTGGACACCTGCCCGGTCGGCATCGCCACCCAGAACCCGGTGCTGCGCGACCGCTTCGCCGGCAAGGCCGAGTACGTCGTGAACTTCTTCCGGTTCATCGCCGAGGAGGTCCGCGAGCTGCTGGCCGAGCTGGGCTTCCGCTCCATCGAGGAGGCCGTCGGCCACGCCGAGGTGCTGGACGTCGAGCGTGCCGTCGACCACTGGAAGGCGCAGGGCCTGGACCTGGAGCCGCTGTTCCACGTGCCCGACCTGCCCGAGGGCGCGGTCCGCCACCAGCTGACCGCCCAGGACCACGGCCTGGAGAAGGCGCTGGACAACGAGCTGATCAAGCTCGCCGCCGACGCCCTGGCCGCCGGTGACGCCACCGAGGCGCAGCCGGTGCGGGCCCAGGTCGCCATCCGCAACATCAACCGCACGGTCGGCACCATGCTCGGCCACGAGGTGACGAAGAAGTTCGGCGGCGCGGGCCTGCCCGACGACACCATCGACATCACCTTCACCGGCTCGGCCGGCCAGTCCTTCGGCGCGTTCCTGCCGCGCGGCGTCACGCTGCGCCTGGAGGGCGACGCCAACGACTACGTCGGCAAGGGCCTGTCGGGCGGCCGTATCGTCGTCCGCCCGGACCGTGCGGCCGACCACCTCGCCGAGTACTCGACCATCGCCGGCAACACCATCGGCTACGGCGCCACCGGCGGCGAGCTGTTCCTGCGCGGCCGCACCGGTGAGCGGTTCTGCGTGCGCAACTCCGGCGCGCTGGTCGTCTCCGAGGGCGTGGGCGACCACGGCTGCGAGTACATGACCGGCGGTCACGCGGTCGTCCTCGGCCCGACCGGCCGCAACTTCGCGGCGGGCATGTCCGGCGGCATCGCCTACGTCATCGACCTCGACCGCGACAACGTCAACGCCGGCAACGCCGGATCGGTCGAGGCGCTGGACGACGCCGACAAGCAGTGGCTGCACGACGTGGTGCGCCGCCACGCCGAGGAGACCGGCTCGACGGTCGCCGAGAGGCTGCTCGCCGACTGGGACGCGGCCGCGGCCCGGTTCAGCAAGATCATCCCCAGCACGTACAAGGCAGTGCTCGCCGCCAAGGACGCCGCCGAGCGAGCGGGTCTCTCCGAGACCGAGATCACCGAGAAGATGATGGAGGCGGCGATCAATGGCTGACCCGAAGGGCTTCCTGAACCACGGCCGCGAGGTCGCCAAGACCCGTCCCGTCGGTGAGCGCGTCAGGGACTGGAACGAGGTCTACGTCCCCGGCTCCCTGCTGCCGATCATCAGCAAGCAGGCCAGCCGCTGCATGGACTGCGGCATCCCGTTCTGCCACAACGGCTGTCCACTCGGAAACCTGATCCCCGAGTGGAACGACTACGCCTACCGCGGGGACTGGGGCGCCGCCTCCGAGCGCCTGCACGCGACCAACAACTTCCCGGAGTTCACCGGTCGCCTCTGCCCGGCCCCCTGCGAGTCGGCGTGCGTGCTCGGCATCAACCAGCAGCCGGTCACCATCAAGAACGTCGAGGTCTCGATCATCGACAAGGCGTGGGAGACCGGGGACGTCGCCCCGCAGATCCCCGAGCGCCTGTCCGGCAAGACGGTCGCGGTGATCGGCTCGGGCCCGGCGGGTCTCGCCGCCGCCCAGCAGCTCACCCGGGCCGGCCACACGGTCGCCGTCTACGAGCGCGCGGACCGCATCGGAGGCCTCCTCCGGTACGGCATCCCCGAGTTCAAGATGGAGAAGCGGCACATCAACCGCCGTATCGAGCAGATGCGCGCGGAGGGCACCCGCTTCCGCACCGGCGTGGAGATCGGCCGCGACATCAACGCCCGCGACCTGAAGAAGCGCTACGACGCGATCGTGATCGCCGCCGGTGCCACGACCGCCCGTGACCTGCCCGTCCCCGGCCGCGAGCTGAAGGGCGTCTACCAGGCGATGGAGTACCTGCCCCTGGCCAACAAGGTCCAGGAGGGCGACTACGTCACCCCCCCGGTCTCGGCCGAGGGCAAGCACGTCGTCGTCATCGGCGGCGGTGACACCGGCGCGGACTGCGTGGGCACCGCCCACCGGCAGGGCGCGGCCTCCGTCACCCAGCTGGAGATCATGCCCCGCCCGAACGACGAGCGGCACCCGACCAACCAGCCCTGGCCGACCTTCCCGATCCTGTACAAGGTCACCTCGGCCCACGAGGAGGGCGGCGAGCGGATCTACTCCGCCTCCACCACCCACTTCGAGGGCGACGAGGACGGCAACGTGCAGTGGCTGCACCTCGCCGAGGTGGAGTTCGTCGACGGCAAGCTGACCTCCAAGCCGGGCACCGAGCGCAAGATCCCGGCCCAGCTGGTCACCCTCGCCATGGGCTTCACCGGCACCGACCGGGAGAACGGCCTGGTGGAGCAGTTTGGTCTAGACCTCGATGAGCGGGGTAACATCGCCCGCGACGCCGACTTCCAGACCAACGTGCCGGGTGTGTTCGTCGCCGGTGACGCCGGCCGCGGGCAGTCCCTCATCGTGTGGGCCATCGCGGAAGGACGTTCGGCGGCCCGCGGAGTCGACCGCCACCTGACCGGTGCCAGCGACCTGCCGGCCCCGATCCGCCCGACGGACCGCGCCCTGGCGGTCTGACCCGGGACCCTCGGGTCCCCCACAGACGTCCCGTACAACGGCGTGCGGAACACTGACGACGCCTGCCCTGTCCCCGACCGGACGCCGGGCAGGCGTCGTTGCATGTCCGCACCGCTGCGCACGGTGGAGGAGACCGCGCCCGCGCCGGTCAGCCTGTACAAGAGCGCCGGAGTGTCCCGGCGCACGCACGGGCTTGACGGGCTGCGCGCCGCCGTCTGCCTGGTGCTCGACCACTCCGGGACCATGCGACCGTACTACCGGGACGGCATGCGTGCAGGCGCTCGCCGACCGGGTGCTGGGCCTGTCCGCGCACCCGCCCGTGTTCTTCTCGACGGACATCGACGCGGTCACCGACATCCGCCTCGACCGCCACGCGGGCGGCGTCGAACGGACCGCGGCCGGGCTCGGGCACAGGGGGAGGACCAGCTACCAAGCGGCGATGGACGCCGTCACCGACCACTACCTGGACAGCGGCGCCACCGCCCCCGCCCTGGTCGTCCTCCAGACCGACGGCGGCCCGGTCGGCCGGCCCGCCGCCGAGCGCTGTCTGTGCAAGGCGGCGAGACTCCCGCTGTTCTGGCAGTTCGTCGGCTTCGGCGACCCCGGCAGCCGGCAGTTCGGCTTCCTTCGGAGGCTGGACGAGCCGGCCGTGCCCGGCAGGCGGATCGTGGACAACGCCGGCTTCTTCCACGCCGGGCAGGACCTGCGGCGCCTGTCCGACACCGAGCTGTACGACCGGCTCGTCGGCGGGTTTCCGGAGTGGCTGGCGGCCGCCCGCGCCGCCGGGATCGTACGGCAGCTGGCCTGACCCACACCCGGCGTCGATCCGCTGGAACCGCTCGCCGGATACTGCGGGAGCGGCTCCAGGGCATCAAGGAGCGCATCGCCCGCCCGGAGGGCGCCCGCACCTCCCTCACGCGCCTGCCGGTCCCGTGAGGACGTCCGCGAGAAACACCTCCCGGCACTCCTCGGGGGTGCCCCACGCCGCCCGCAGCGCGCGGGCCCTGGTCAGCCACAGCGACAGGTCGTACTCCGCCGTGTAGCCGATCGCGCCGTGCAGATGCAGCGCCGTACGGGCGGTCGCGTACGCCGCCTCGCACGCGCTGAGCTTGGCGGCGGCCACCTCCGCGGGGCGCAGGGACATCGCCGCGCCGAGGACCAGCGGGCGCGCGAACTCCAGGGCCGTCGCGGCGTCGGCCAGGCGGTGCTTGACCGCCTGGAAGGAGCCGACGGGGACCCCGAACTGGGTGCGCCGGCGGACGTAGTCCACCGTGCGGTCGAGCAGGGCGAGCCCGACCCCGAGGGCCTGGGCGGCGGCGGCCAGCCGGGCCCAGGCGAGGGCGGGGCCGTACGGCGGGTGAGCGGTGAGGAGTTCGCGGTCCGGGGCGAGCGGGATCAGCCGGCGGGCGGGATCGAGGGAGCGGCGCGCCGGGCCCGCGACGGATGCCAGGTGCAGCCCGCCGGGGGCGAGCGCGAGGCGGACGGCGGCCGCGTCGGCGTCGAGGGCGAGCGGGGCGCCGCGGGGACCGGCGGCGGTCCTGGCGCGGGCGGCTGTCTCGGCGGCGCTGGTGGCCCCGGAGCGGGGGACGGCACCGGGGTCGGGGGCGGGGCCGGCGAAGGGCGCGACGGTCGCGAGGTCCGTGCCGGACAGGAGCCCCGGCATGAACCGCCGCGCGAGCGGGCGTTCGGCGAGGAGGACCGCCGCCGCGACCGTCTCCACCAGCGGACCCGGCACCGCGTGCCGCCCCAGTTCCACGAAGGCCAGGGCCAGTTCCACCGGATGCCGGCCCAGCCCGCCGTGCTCCTCCGGGACCGCCAGCCCGAACACCCCCGCGTCCGCGACCCGGCGCCACAGCGCTCGCCCGCGCGCACGCTCGCCCCGGCCCCAGTCGCGGATCACCGCCGGGGTGTCCGCGGCGGTCAGCATCGCGTGCAGCGAGCCGGTGAAGGCGCGCTGGTCGGCATCGGGCAGGAAGCGCATCAGCGGCGTCCCTTCGGCAGGCCGAGCAGCCGCTCGGCGACGATGTCACGCTGGATCTCGTTCGTCCCGGCGTAGATGGGCCCGGCGAGTGCGAACACGTACCCCTCGGACCACACGGAGTCCGCCGACTCGCCTTCCGCGCCGAGGAGGTCGAGCGCCGTCTCGTGCAGCGCGAGGTCCAGCTCTGACCAGAAGAGCTTGTTCATGCTCGACTCGGGACCGAGCCGCTCGCCCTCCAGGAAGCGGGAGGCGGCCGCATAGGTGAACAGCTGGTAGGCGCGGGCGCCGATCAGGGCGTCGGCCACGCGCGCGCGGGCGTGCCCGGGACAGCCACGCTCCCGCCACAGCCCCGCCAGCCGGCCGGCCGCGGCGAGGAAGCGGCCAGGGGAGCGCAGCGTGAGCCCCCGTTCGTTGCCCGCCGTGGACATCGCGATCCGCCAGCCCTGCCCGGGCTCGCCGATCACGTCCTCGTCGGGGACGAACACCTCGTCCAGGAACAGCTCCGCGAAGGCCGGTCTGCCGTCCAGGCGGCCGATGGGCCGGACCGTCACACCGGGCGCGCGCAGGTCGAACATCAGGTAGGTGAGCCCCTGGTGGGGCTTCGGGGTGTCCGGGTCGCTGCGGAACAGCCCGAAGGCCCGGTCGGCGAAGGCCGCCCGCGAGGACCAGGTCTTCTGTCCGCTCAGGCGCCAGCCGCCGTCCGTCCGGACCGCCCGGGAGGCCAGGGAGGCCAGGTCGGAGCCCGCCTCCGGCTCGGACCATGCCTGGGCCCAGACCGCCTCGCCGGTGGCCATCGGGGGCAGGACGCGCGCGCGTTGCTCCCGCGTGCCGTGGTCGAAGAGCGTCGGCGCGAGCAGGCTGACGCCGTTCTGGACGACGCGGCCAGGCGCGCCCGCCGCCCAGTACTCCTCCTCGAAGACCAGCCAGCGCAGCAGGCCGGCGTCCCGGCCGCCGTACCGCTCCGGCCAGGACACCACCGACCAGCGGTCCGCGGCCAGTTCGGCCTCCCAGGCGCGGTGGGCGGCGAAGCCCTCCGCCGTCTCCAGGGACGGCAGCGGCGTGCGCGGCACATGCGCCGCGAGCCAGGCGCGGGCCTGCGCGCGGAACTCCTCGTCGGCCGCAGAGAGCGTCAGGTCCACCGCCGTCGCCTTCCTTCCGTCGCCGTGCCTCGATCCTTCCCTAACAAGTGTTTGGTAGGTTAGCGTGGCCCTATGACAGGCGTCGAGAGCCCGGCCTACGTCGTCGGGCACGGACTGCTCAGGGGGCGCACCGCCGTCATCACCGCGGCGGCCGGCGCCGGCATCGGCGGAGCGACCGCGCGCCGCTTCCTGGAGGAGGGCGCGCGCGTGCTGATCAGCGACGCCCACACCCGCCGGCTGGAGGAGCACGAGGCCGCCCTGGGCCGCGTCTTCCCGGGCCGGGTGGCGGCGCTGCCGTGCGACGTCACCGACGAGACACAGGTACGGGCCCTGTTCGAGACGGCCGTCGCCGAGCACGGAAAGCTCGACATCGTCGTCAACAACGCGGGCCTCGGCGGCACTTCGGACCTCGTCGACATGACCGACGAGCAGTGGTCCCGCGTCCTGGACATCACCTTGAACGGCACCTTCCGCTGCACGCGCGCCGCCCTGCGGGCCCTGCGGGAGACCGGCGGAGGGGTGATCGTCAACAACGCCTCCGTCGTCGGCTGGCGCGCCCAGGCCGGGCAGGCGCACTACGCCGCCGCCAAGGCGGGCGTGATGGCGCTGACCCGGTGCGCGGCGATCGAGGCCGCCGCCTTCGGCGTCCGGGTCAACGCCGTCGCCCCCAGCCTCGCCATGCACCCCCACCTGGCGAAGGCCACCTCCGCCGAGCTGCTTCGGGAGCTGACCGGGCGGGAGGCCTTCGGGCGCGGGGCCGAGCCCTGGGAAGTCGCCAACGTGATCGTCTTCCTGGCGTCCGGCTACTCCTCGTACCTGACCGGCGAGGTCGTCTCCGTCAGCAGCCAGCATGCCTAGGCCGGCCGGGCCCGGTACCAGAATGGGTCCGTGCCGACCAACAAGAAGCCCCAGGTGACCCCGGCAGCGGCCCGGCGCGGCGAACTCCTGACCACCGCCGCCGAGGTCTTCGCCGAGCACGGCTACAACGCCACCACCGTCCGCAAGATCGCCGACCACGCCGGGATGCTCGCGGGCAGCCTGTACTACCACTTCGACTCCAAGGAGTCGATGCTCGAGGAGATCCTGCGGACCTTCCTCGACGAGCTGTGGGACGGCTACGACACCGTCCTCGCCTCCGGGCTCGGGCCCCGCGAGACGCTGGAGGCGCTGGTCACCGAGTCCTTCCGGGAGATCGACCGGCACCGCGCGGCCGTCGCCATCTACCAGAAGGAGAGCCGGCAGCTCGTCGCCCAGGACCGGTTCGCGTTCCTCGCCGAGTCCCAGCGCCGGTTCGAGAAGGCCTGGCTGTCCACCCTGGAGCGGGGCGTGGCCGAGCACGTCTTCCGCGCCGACCTCGACGTCCGCCTGACCTACCGGTTCGTCCGCGACACCGTCTGGGTCGCCGCCTCCTGGTACCGGCCCGGCGGACAGCACAGCCCCGACGAGATCGCCCGCCAGTACCTGTCGATGGTGCTGGACGGGATCGCCGTACGCGAGTGACACCGCCGGCATCGCATCACGCCCTTTTCCTGTGAGGGAGTCACCATGGCCGAGGCCTACATCGTCGAAGCGGTCCGCACGCCCGTCGGGCGGCGCGGGGGAGGGCTCAGCGCGGTCCATCCGGCCGACCTGGGCGCGCACGTGCTCACCGCCCTGGTGAAGCGGGCCGGGGTCGACCCGGCCGGCGTGGAGGACGTGGTCTTCGGCTGCCTGGACACGGTGGGGCCGCAGGCCGGGGACATCGCCCGCACCTGCTGGCTGGCCGCCGGGCTGCCCGAGGAGGTACCGGGCGTGACCGTCGACCGGCAGTGCGGGTCCTCCCAGCAGGCCGTGCACTTCGCCGCGCAGGCCGTGCTCTCCGGCACCCAGGACCTGGTGATCGCCGGCGGTGTGCAGAACATGTCCCAGATCCCCATCGCCTTCGCCTCCCGCCAGGCCGCCGAGCCCCTCGGCCTGACCGACGGCCCCTTCCTCGGCAGCACCGGCTGGCGCGCCCGCTACGGCGATCAGTCCGTCAACCAGTTCGCCGGCGCCGAGATGATCGCCGCCCAGTGGGGCATCAGCCGCGCGGAACAGGAGGAGTTCGCCCTGGGCTCGCACCGGCGCGCCCTCCACGCCCTCGACACCGGCCGCTTCGACCGCGAGACCGTCCCCTACGGTGAGGTCACCGTGGACGAGGGCCCCCGTCGGGACACCTCGCTGGAGAAGATGGCCGCGCTGAGGCCCGTCCTCGACGGCGGCACCATCACCGCGGCTTGTTCCTCCCAGGTCTCCGACGGCGCCGCGGCCCTGCTGCTCGCCTCCGAGCGCGCCGTCCGCGATCACGGCCTGCGCCCCCGCGCCCGCGTCCACCACCTCTCCGTGCGCGGCGAGGATCCGATCCGGATGCTCTCCGCCCCGATCCCGGCCACCGCCCACGCCCTGAAGAAGACCGGCCTGAGGCTGGACGCCATCGACCTCGTGGAGATCAACGAGGCCTTCGCACCGGTCGTCCTCGCCTGGCTGAAGGAGACCGGCGCCGACCCCGCCAAGGTCAACGTCAACGGCGGCGCGATCGCCCTCGGCCACCCCCTCGGCGCGACCGGCGTCCGCCTGATGACGACCCTCCTCCACGAACTGGAGCGAACCGCCGGCCGCTACGGCCTCCAGACCATGTGCGAGGGCGGCGGCCAGGCCAACGTGACGATCATCGAGCGGTTGTGACCGGTGGCCGGGCCGGCCGATCGTCGGCGATGCGGCTGTGACCGGCGGGCGGGCCGGCCGACCGTCGTCGAGCGGCCGGGGCCTGCGGGCCACGTGAACGCGGCCACCGCCGGTGCCCCTGAGCCCGCACGGGCAGGTCAGCCCCGCACTCCCTCCAGCCGGGCCAGCACCTCCTGCGCCTGCGTCACGATCCGCTCCACCAGCTCCGCGCACGACGGCAGGTCGTCGATCACCCCGGCGACCTGCCCGGACGCCATCACCCCGAGATCCGTACGGCCGTCCACCATCGCGGAGCGCAGCAGCATCGGCGTGTTCGCCGCCAGCACCACCTGACTCCAGCTCAGCTCCTTTCCGTGTCTCATGGCCAGGCCGTCCCGGACCAGGTCCGTCCAGCCGAGCCCCGACAGCCGCCGGAAACCGGCCGCCTTGCGCAGGGCATGGGCCAGGGACCGGAGCCGGCCCGACCGCTCCAGCGCGTCGACCAGATCCGTGCGCAGCATCCGGTGCGGCAGGCCGTCCACCGCCCGGGTGACCGTGACGTCCCGGACCGTCGCGGCCAGATACCGGGCCTTCACCGCGTCCGGCACCGTCGAGTCCGAGGTGAGCAGGAAGCGCGTGCCCATCGCCACCCCCGCCGCCCCGTAGGCCAGCGCCGCCACCAGGCCCCGCCCGTCGAAGAAGCCGCCCGCCGCGACCACCGGTATGTCCACCGCGTCCACCACCTGCGGCAGCAGCACGCTCGTCGCCACCTCGCCGGTGTGCCCGCCGCCCTCGCCGCCCTGCACGATGACCGCGTCCGCACCCCACGCGGCGACCTTCTCGGCATGCCGGCGCGCTCCCACGGACGGGATGACGACCACGCCCGCCTCCTTCAGCCGGCCGATCAGCTCGGGCGAGGGCGCGAGCGCGAAGGAGGCCACCCGCACTCCCTCCTCCAGCATGATCCGCACCCGGTCGGCCGCGTCGCCCGCGTCCGCCCGCAGGTTCACCCCGAACGGCGCGTCGGTGCGCGACCGCACCTCCCGTATCGCCTCGCGCAGCCGGTCCGGTGTCATCGTCGCCGAGGCCAGGATGCCGAGCGCGCCCGCCTCCGCCGCCGCAGAGACCAGCCGGGGGCCGGCCACCCAGCCCATGCCCGTCTGCACGATCGGGTGCCGTATGCCGACCAGCCGGGTCAGCGCGGTCTCCCTCACCTCCTCACCCCCTCGCCGCCTCGGGCACCTCGCGCGCGCGTGCCCCGTCCGGGTCCAGCACCTCGCGGATCAGCCGCAGTTCCGCCGCCTCGGGCTCCCGGGTGCGGGGCACCTCCTCCGGCACGGCGAGCGCGAATCCGGTCGCCTCGCGCACCCGCTCCGCACTCACCCCCGGATGCAGCGACGCCAGCCGCATCGACCGGTCCGGGGTGGCGAAGTCGAAGACGCCGAGATCGGAGACCACCCGGCCGAGACGGTGGAAGCGGGCCGCGCGGCCCAGCCCGGCCGCCCGGTCGTATCCCACCCCGCAGACCACGTCCACCCGCTTCACGAACACCCGGCTGGAGTGTCTCGGGATCCAGTAACTCGTCGGGTTGTTCAGCGTGTTGAGCGGCGCACCGCGCATCCCGAGCAGCTGCCGGCGCGGGTGGGCCCAGTCGCCGATGCAGGAGATGTTCTGGTTGCCGTACCGGTCGATCTGGCTCGCGCCCATCATCACGTGCCGCCGCCCGCCCGCCACCAGGTCCAGGTGCTGGCGGTACGGCAACCAGCCCTCGGGCGTGCCGTCCGGGCCGACCAGCAGCGCCTCGCCGTCGGTCAGCAGCAGGTCCGGCGCGAAGGTGAGCCTGGCCAGGCGCGCTCCCAGCGAAGGGATCAGGCCCATCGGGCTCGCCAGGATCTCGCCCGCCCCGCGCCAGGCCTCGGCGCAGGCGATCACGCAGTACTCGGCGCGGGTGGGCGGCGGGAGCGGGGCCCGCGTGACCGTCGTCTCCGGTGCGCTCATCCCGTCTGCTCCTTCCGCCATTCCCGCACCGCCGCCCGGTACGCCTCCTCGTCCCGGCCGAGGAACCGCTCGGCGAACTCCGGCCACGGCGTGACGGCGTAGAGGCGCTGGAACTCCTCGTCCCTGCCGTAGTCCGGTGCGCAGGACGTGAAGTGCGCGCCGTCCGGCGCCTCCACCACGCCGGTCACCACGAGGCGCTTGAGCAGCAGGGACTGGGGCGGCGCCGCCTTGGTCAGCTCGGCCGTGTCCACGATCCGTTCGCAGGAGACGTAGGCCGCATCCGCCGCCGCGCAGAACAGGTCGTCGAAGTACGGATCCGGGCCCAGACACCGCCCGTTGCCCAACCGGTCGGCGCGTCCCACGTGCACCAGGGCCGCGTCCATCCGCAGCGCCGGCATGGCCACGAGCGTCTCCCCGTCCTCGTACGGCGAAGTGACCGTCCTCAGGGCCGGGTTGATCCGCGGGACGTCGGAGCCGGGACCCGCCCGCACCGGCAGGAAGGGCAGCCGGTGCGCCGCCGCGCGCAGGCCCGACAGGAACATGCCCTCGTCGACCTCCGTCAGCTCGAACCGGGCCCGCTCACGCGCCGCCCGGTAGTGCGGTTCGAGCGGGATGGAGTCGAGGGTGACGAAGGCGGTGACCAGTCTGCGGATCCGGCCGGCCGCGGCGAGCATCCCGACGTCCGGACCGCCGTACGACACGACCGTCAGGTCCGTGATGTCCGTCCGCAGCAGGGCTCTGACCAGCGTCATCGGCTTGCGCCTGGACCCCCAGCCGCCGATGCCGAGCGTCATGCCGCTCGCCAGGCGGGAGACCACCTCCTCGGCGGTCATCGTCTTGTCACCCACTACGCGCCCTCCTTCCCTGACGTGTCGCGCTTTCCTGACGTCTCGTCCTTCCCCGGCGCCCCGCTCGTCCCGAAGGCGTCGCGCACGCGGTCGGCCAGTCCGCTGAGGTTGGCCTCGAAGGTGAACCCCTGTTCGAAGCGGTAGCTGCGGCGGACGTCCACCGGGTCGATGCCGTTGATCGCGGCCTTCGCCATGCGCAGCAGCCGCCCGTCCTTCGCGGCGATCACGCGCGCCAGTGCCAGCGCCGCCGTCCGCAGCTCCGGGCGCGGCACCACCCGCCACACCGAGCCGTGCCCCTGCAGCTCGGCGGCGCTCGCCGTGCGCCCCGTGTAGTAGAGCGCGCGCATCAGATGCTGCGGGACCAGCCGGGCCAGATGGGTCGCGGCACCCAGCGCGCCCCGGTCCAGCTCGGGCAGTCCGAAGACGGCGTCCTCGCTCGCCACGATCGCGTCCGCGTTGCCCACCAGGCCGATCCCGCCGCCCAGACAGAAACCCTGCACCGCCGCGACCACCGGGACCTCGCACTCGTACACCGCCGCGAAGGCCTCGGCGCAGCCGTGGTTGGCGCCGATCAGGGCCTGCCGGCCGGCCACCTGTATCTCCTTGATGTCCACGCCCGCGTTGAACCCCCGCCCCTCGGCGGCCAGGACGACGCACCGGACGTCCGTGTGGCGGCCCGACGCGCGCACCGCCTCGGCCAGCTCGGACCAGCCGCGCACCGGCAGCGCGTTCACCGGCGGGAAGTCGACGGTGACCACGGAAATCCCCTTTTCCGGGGACGAACGGGAGACACCCATGGCGGCATCAGCTACCTTTCCACCAAACATTTGTTAGGTGCGACGGTCTCGAAGCTAGCAGCCGCCGCCGACAAGCGGGAGGGCCTGTGGATAACTCGGCGGCGCACGCTGGGGGCACCTCGGCGGGCGGCACCACCGTCGTCGTCACCGGCGGCACCCGGGGCGTCGGCGCCGGGATAGCGCGGGCGTTCGCCGAGGCCGGGGCACGCGTCCTGGCCTGCGCCCGCCGGCCTCCCGAACGGCCCCTGGAAGGCGTGGAGTTCGCCCCGCTCGACCTGCGCGACCCGCCCGCCGTACGGGCCTTCTTCGCGGGGCTGTCCCGGCTCGACGTGCTCGTGAACAACGCCGGGGGCACCCCGTACCGGCTCCTCGCCCACGCCGACGCCGAGCGGCACGCCAGGGTGGTCGAGCTGAATCTGATCACCCCGCTGACGGCGTCCCTCGCCGCGTACGAGCAGCTGCGGCGCAGCCGGGGCTCGGTCGTCATGGTCGGCAGCGTCAGCGGCACCCGGCCCTCGCCCGGCTCGGCCGCCTACGCCGCCGCCAAGGCGGGCCTGGCCAGCCTGGCCGCCTCCATGGCCGTGGAGTGGGCGCCCGAGGTCCGGGTCAACACGCTCGTGGTCGGCATGGTCCGCACCGAGCTGTCGCATGTGCACTACGGCGGCCCGGACGGCATCGCCGCCGTCTCGCGCACCGTCCCGCTCGGCCGGCTCGCCGTCCCCGCGGACGTCGGCGCCGCCGCCGTCTTCCTCGCCTCCGACGCGGCCGCCTACGTCAGCGGAGCGAGCCTGCACGTGCACGGCGGTGGGGAGCGGCCCGCCTTCCTCGACGCCACAACCGCCGACCGGGAGAAGTGAGATGAACGCACTGTGCGACGGCCGGGTCGTCGCCGTGAGCGGCGCCGGCCGGGGGCTCGGCCGCGCCCATGCCCTCGCCTTCGCGGCCGAGGGCGCACGGGTCGTCGTCAACGACCTGGGCGTGGGCCTGAACGGCACGCCGGGCGCCGGCAGGACGCCCGGCGCACACACCCCCGCGGACGCCGTCGTGGCCGAGATCCGCGCGGCGGGCGGCGAGGCGGTGGCGCACGGCGGCGACATCGCCACGGCCGAGGGCGCCGCGTCCCTGATCAGGACGGCCGTCGAGACGTACGGCCGGCTCGACACGCTCGTCAGCAACGCCGGGTTCCTGCGCGACCGGATGCTGGTCAACCTCGACGAGGACGACTGGGACGCCGTGATCCGCGTCCACCTCAAGGGCCACTTCCTGCCGCTGAGGCACGCCGCCGCGTACTGGCGGGCCGAGGCCAAGGCCGGGCGCGTCCCGGCGGCGCGGGTCGTCCACACCAGCAGCGGTGCCGGACTGCTGGGCTCGGTCGGCCAGGGCAACTACAGCGCCGCGAAGGCCGGGATCGTCGCCCTGACCCTGGTCGCGGCGGCCGAGCTGGCCCGCTACGGCGTCCAGGTCAACGCCGTCGCCCCCGCTGCCCGCACCCGCATGACGGAACACGCCTTCGCCGAGACGATGGCGGCACCGGAGACCGGATTCGACGCCATGGCGCCCGAGAACGTCTCCCCGCTCGTGGTCTGGCTCGGCTCGGCCGCGAGCGCGGGGGTCACCGGCCGGGTGTTCGAGGCGGAGGGCGGCCGGATCACGGTCATGGAGGGCTGGCGGGCCGGCCCCACCGCCGACAAGGGCGCCCGCTGGACCCCGGCCGAGGCGGGAGAGGCGGCCCGCTCGCTCCTGGCGGCGGCCCAGGAGCCGGGCGCGGTGTACGGCGCGTAGGCGACGGCCTTCGCACACCTGCGACCCTGACGGCTGGAGAGCGAGGGCGGAGATCCTCTGCCGCACGCACGCACGCCCGGCCGGCCCGGCCGCCCCGCAGACCTCGCGGCCCGCCGAGCGGGCGGTGACCACAGGGCGCCGCCCCTTTCGCCGCCTCCCAGCCGACCGGGTGGGTGGCGAGACGGAGCAGACGCCGGGGACGGACTGCGGGGCGCGGGCGTACGTGGCGCTGCACGGGGCGCGGCCGGCCCCTCGGACCCCCGAGCTGCCTGCCGCGCCGGAAGACGGACTTCGGGGCGGTCTTCCGAGACGGAGTCCGGGGCGAGCGCCCTCGCGCGCCGGGCGCCCAGAACCCGGGCCCAGATGACGGCTCCGGTGACAGGTGCCCCCGGGGACGGCCGGCCCCTCGTGCGCGGCCCGAGCATGGTGGCGGGTGGGCGGCGGACGGGTGCGGAGGAACTACGTGTCGCACTCCAGCACCGTCCGGCACACCCCGCACCGCGCGCGGACGCGGCCTTTCACCGGTACCCGGATCCGCTGGTGGCAGGTGGGGCAGGGGAAGGTGACGCGGAGGTGGCCGGTGGGGTCCGGGGTGAAGGCGTACGGGGCGCCCGGCGCGACGGAGGGCGCGTGCCGACGGTCGTGGGCGTAGCGGCGCCGGCCCGCCCAGCCCGCGCCGGTCAGCGGGGGCTGCTGCTCGTCGCGGCGGGCCTGGGCCATGCCCTTGACGTAGGCGGTGTAGGCCTGCGGGCTGGTGAACCACACCGACGGGTCCTCCTGGAAGAGCAGCGCCCGCTTGGCCAGGACGTAGCCGAACTCCTCGGGAGTGAGATAGCCGAGCTTCTGCGAGGAGACCGCGTCCTCCCGGTAGGCGTCCAGCAGCAGCCAGCCCGCGCCCAGGTACGTCGTCACCGTGTCCGTGAGGATCTCGTTGTCCGCCGTGGTCGGGAACTCAAGCCCCAGACGGTGCAGATAGACGTGCGCCACCTCGTGCGCGAGCGCCGCGCCGATGTCCCGGCGATGGGTGCGGAAACGATCGTTCAGTTCGACGAAGTACTCGGGGCCCGCCGCCAGTTCGACGTTCGCCGCGTGGGTCATCTCCCGGAAGCCGACGATCAGCCGCGCGTCCGGCAGCCGGAAGTGCCGCACGATCTCGCGGGCCACGCGCTGCGCCCCCAGGTGCAGGTCGTCGGTGTCGCAGAAGGCGACGTCGGCGGGGGCCACACTGGCCGAGAACGTCTGGACGGTGTCGCAGGACAGCCGCCTGTACAGCGCGTTGACCGCGGTCCGCACCATCTCCAGGTGCGGGTAGCCGTGCTCGACGGGTCCGCCGTTCGCCACGTCCGCATCCCCTCGACACCGGAACTCCTCTCCACTGTAGGCGCGGGGGCCGCCGGTCACACGGGGTTGAGACGGGGCGCCCGCCGGTCCGGGCCGGTCTCCTGCAGCTCCAGCACCCACAGCTCGTTCTCGCCCTCCCGCAGCACCGGCCCCGGGGCGTACAGCGACCGCTGGGGGCCCACCGACCAGTAGCGCCCCAGCCCGAATCCGTTGATCCAGACGAAGCCACGCGTCCAGCCGGGCAGCTCCAGCCGGGCGTCCCCGGCCCCGCGCACGGTGAGGGCGCCCCGGTACAGCCCCGGCGCGCCCTCCGGCGGCAGCGGCCCGAACGGCACCGCGTCCACGCCGGCGTCGAAGGCGGCCAGGTCAAGCCCACGCGCGCGTACCCCGTGCAGAAACTGCCGCTCGTGCAGGATCCCGCCGGTCAGGCCCTTCTCCTCGCCGAGCCGCGGTCCGTAGTTCACCCGGCCCAGGGACTCCACCCACAGCTCCACGCGCGCGGGGCCCGCGACGGGCTCCTTCAGCCGCGGCTCCTCCTCGGTGAGCACCCCGGCCCGCACGCCGTCGACGTGGACCACCGCCAGGTCCCGCAGTCCGCGCACGCTCAGCGGGTACGGCCGGCGCGGCCCCGGCACCTCCACCTCGTAGCGCACCAGGCCCCGGGTGACCCCCAGCTCCGCGAAGGACGGCGGCACGGGCGCCACGCGCTCCTCACCGCCCAGTGTCCGCAGGACGGCGTCCAGGGGTGCCCACCCGGAGAGCGCGGCCTCGGCCGGATCGCGCAACGCCGTCGGCCGCGGCGGGAGTTCGGGCAGCGGACCGGAGCGGTACGCGCGGAGGACCTCGCGGAAGCGCCAGAACTTCTCGGTGGGGAGGCCCTGTTCGTCGAGGGGCGCGTCGTAGTCGTACGACGTCACGTCCGGCTCCAGCGCGCCCTCGTGCAGCTCGCCGCCGCCCCGGTTGGCGCCCGCCCAGCCCCCGAAGCTCGTGCCGCCGTGCGCCATGTACAGGTTCACCGACGCCCCCGCGTCGAGGATCTCCCGCAGCGCCCCGGCGGCCTCGTCGGGGTCGCGAACGACGTGCTCGCCGGACCAGTGGTCGAACCAGCCGCACCAGAACTCCATGCACATCAGCGGGCCCACGGGGCGGTGGCGGCGCAGCGTGTCGAAGGCCACGCGCGCGTGCGAGCCGAAGTTCACCGTGGCGAGCACCCCGGGCAGTGAGCCGCCCGTCAGCATGTGGTCCTCCGGCCCGTCCGAGGTGAACAGCGGGACGGTGATCCCCTCGGCGCGCAGCAGCGCCGCCAGCTCGCTCAGGTAGCCGGTGTCGCTGCCGTAGCTGCCGTACTCGTTCTCGACCTGCACCATGAGCACCGGCCCGCCGCGGTCCGCCTGCCGGGGCACGATCTCCGGCAGCAGCCGGCGGAACCAGGCGCGCACATGCACCATCCAGCGTTCGTCGCGGGTACGCGCGCGTGGGCCCACTTCGTGCGTCAGCCACGCCGGCAGGCCGCCGTTCTCCCACTCGGCGCAGATGTAGGGGCCCGGCCGCACGATCGCCCACAGGCCCTCCTCCCGGGCCGCGTCGAGGAAGCGGCCGAGCGCCGGTACGTCCCGGAAGGCGCCGGGGCGCGGCTGGTGCAGATTCCACGGGACGTACGTCTCCACGCAGTTCAGGCCCATCGCCCGCAGCATCGCCAGCCGGTGCCGCCACTGCGCCTCGTGCACCCGGAAGTAGTGCAGCGCCCCGGACAGCAGCCGTACCGGACGCCCGTCCAGCAGGAAGTCGCTTTCCCCCACCGAGAACTCGCTCATGCCGCCCAGCCTTGCCCCTGGCGGGGCATGACGCCATGGACGAAGATCAGCGGTGCTTGGACAAAACGCGGCCCGGACGGAAGTCCGCGGTGGCCGACGCCGGGAGGAGCGCCGATGTACCGGACCTGGATGCGGTTCTTCAGCCCCGGCCCCGCCCACCACCGCCTCGGCCTGGTCTGCCTCGGCGTCGGCCTCCAGCACGGCGCGCTGCCCACGGTCGGCCCGCGCACCCTCGACCACCACGTGGCCGTCGTGATCAGCTCGGGCGGCGGCTGGTACCGGAGCGCCGACGGCCGCCGTACGACCGTCACCGCGCCCGCGCTGCTCTGGCTCACGCCCGGCGTGCCCCACCACTACGGGCCCGATCCGGGAGCCGGCTGGGACGAGGGCTTCGTCGACTTCGCGGGGCCCGCCGCCGCGACCTACACCGACCTCGGCTACATCGAGCCCGAGCGGCCCGTCGTCCCGCTCTCCGACGCCGCCGGACCCCGCGCGGTGGTCGCCCGCATCGTCCGCGCCGCCCGCCGCGGCAACCCCCTGCTGGAGGTGGAGACCGGCGCCGCCGTGCACGAGCTGCTCGTCGCCCTGCGCCGGGCCCGCGCGGACCTCGCCCCGGGCGGCGACCAGGTGCTCCAGGCCCTCGCCCGGGACGCCTGCACGCCGATGAGCGTCGCCGACCACGCGCGCGTGCACGGCATGAACCCCGCCGAGCTGCGCAACGCCGTGCGCCGGGCCGCCGGGTGCAGCCCCAAGGACTACCTGCTCGGCATCCGCCTCACCCGCGCCAAGGAACTCCTCGCCGCCACCGAACTGCCGGTCGCGGCCGTCGCCCGCCGCGTCGGCTACGACGACGCCGCCTACTTCTCCCGGCTCTTCACGCGCCGCGTGGGCCTCGCCCCGGTCCGCTTCCGCGCCCAGCAGGCCCGCACCGTCCCCGGCGGCTGGAGCGACCGCGTCCCGGACCCCGCCGACCCCCCGCTGATCCACTCTCCGGACACCCCGTGGACGCGGGCCGACGACCGCATAGGGTGGACGGCCATGACCACCAGCAACACCGGCACCGGTGACGTGCAGCCCGAGGTCCGCGAGGAGCTGGAGCGGCTGCGCGACAGCATCGACAACATCGACGCGGCCGTCGTCCACCTGCTCGCCGAGCGGTTCAAGGCCACCCAGCAGGTGGGCCGGCTCAAGGCCGTGCACCAACTGCCGCCCGCCGACCCGGCCCGCGAGGCCCGCCAGATCGAGCGGCTGCGCCGCCTCGCCGAGAACGCCAAGCTCGACCCGGCCTTCGCCGAGAAGTTCCTGAACTTCATCATCGCCGAGGTCATCCGGCACCACGAGCGCATCGCCGAGGACACCGCCAACGCGCAGCCCGCGGACGGCTGACCGAGGACGCGCCCGGGCCTCGGACGCCGGCGTACGGGCATGGGGGCATCGCGGAGACGCGCCGCGCCGCGGCCCGTGCCGACGGCGTCCCGGGACCGCGGCCCCGGCGTCCGGCAGGGCGGCCGGACAGCGGACCAGCGCACCAGGGGAGCGGGGGCGGCAGGGCGGCCCCGACCCGGACCGACGGGCACGGCGAGGGCCGGGCGCGGGGCGGTCCGGTGCCCGGAGCGGACCCGCTCGATGAGCCGGACATATGCCGTGAACCAGTCCACCCCCTGTGCGCTGTCAGTGGCATCAGGCAGCATGGCGTGCATGTCCGTACTCACGCGCGACGAAGCGCAGCTCCGTGCACAGCTCCTCGACGTCCACCGCTACACGGTCGAACTGGACCTGACCACCGGGACCGAGACCTTCGACTCCCGCACCGCCATCCGCTTCACCGCGCGGTCGGCGGGGGACACGTTCGTCGAGCTGAAGCCCGCCGAGCTGCGCACGGTCACGCTCGACGGACAGCCCCTCGACCCCGAGTCGCTCGTGGACGACCGGCTCCCGCTGAAGAACCTCACCGCCGGCAAGCACGAGCTGCGCGTCGACACGGCCATGCCCTACTCCCGCACCGGCGAGGGCATGCACCGCTTCACCGATCCCAGCGACGGCGAGACGTACGTCTACACGCAGATGTTCATGGACGACGTCCAGCGCGTCTTCGCCGCCTTCGACCAGCCCGACCTGAAGGCCGTCTTCGAGGTCTCCGTCAAGGCGCCCGAGGGCTGGACCGTCCTCGCCAACGGCGTCACCGAGCAGGGCGCCGACGGCCACTGGCGGGCCGCGCCCACCCCGCCGATCTCGACGTACCTGGTCGCCGTCGCCGCCGGCCCCTGGTACTCGGTGCGCACCGAGCACCGCGGACTTCCCTTCGGCCTGCACTGCCGCCGCTCCCTCGCACCCCACCTGGAGGCCGACGCCGAGGAGATCCTCGACGTCACGCGCGCGTGCTTCGACCGCTACCACGAGAAGTTCGAGGAGCCGTACCCCTTCGACTCCTACGACCAGGCGTTCGTCCCCGAGTTCAACGCGGGTGCGATGGAGAACCCCGGCCTGGTCACCTTTCGCGACGAGTTCGTCTACCGCTCGGCCGTCACCGACACCGAGCGGCAGACCCGCGCCATGGTCATCGCGCACGAGATGGCCCACATGTGGTTCGGCGACCTCGTCACACTCAAGTGGTGGGACGACATCTGGCTGAACGAGTCCTTCGCCGAGTACATGGGCTACCAGACCACCGCCGAGGCCACCCGCTTCACCGACCCCTGGACCGAGTTCGGCGTCACCCGCAAGTGCTGGGGCTACGACGCCGACCAGCGGCCCACCACCCACCCGGTCGCCCCCGGGAACGTCGACGACACGGCCGCCGCGCTGCTCAACTTCGACGGCATCTCCTACGCCAAGGGCGCCTCCGCGCTGCGCCAGCTGGCCGCCTGGCTCGGCGAGAAGGACTTCCTCGCCGGCATCAACACCCACTTCGCCCGGCACAAGTTCGGCAACGCCACCCTCGCCGACTTCATCGACTCCCTCGCCTCCGCCACCGACCGCGACGTGCCCGCGTGGGCCGACGACTGGCTGCGCACCACCGGTGTCGACACGCTCACGCCCCGGATCACCTCCGCCGACGGCACCTGCACCCTGACCGTCGACCGTGCGGGCAGCCGCCCCCACCGCCTGGCCGTCGGCCTCTACGACCACGACCTCGCCGACGAGGGCGGCCTGGTGCTGCGCAAGCGCCTCGACCTCGACGTCCCGCAGACCGAACCGCAGCCCATCGGCAAGCGCCCCGCGCTGCTCCTGCTCAACGACGGCGACCTCACCTACGCCAAGGTCCGCTTCGACGCCGAGTCCTTCGCGGCCGTACGCGACGGACTGTCCGGCCTGCCGGACCCGCTCACCCGCGCGGTCGTCTGGAACGCCCTCAGGGACGCCGTGCGCGACGGTGAACTGCCGCCCGCCGCCTACCTGGAGACGGCCCGCGCCCACCTCCCGCGCGAGACCGACCTGGCCCTCGCCCAAGGCGTCCTCGCCTTCGCCTCCGGCCAGATCGCCGACCAGTACCTGAGCGCCGACGAGCGCCCGGCGGCCCTGTCCACCCTCACCTCCCTCTGCCGCGACCTGCTGCGGCGCACCGAGGACGGCGACCACCCCGGCCTGCGGCTGATCGCCGTACGGCATCTGATCGGCACCGCCGCCCACCCCGAGACCATCGCCGCCTGGCTCGCCGACGGCACGGTGCCCGGCGGGCCGGAGCTGGACCCCGAGCTGCGCTGGCGCATACTCGCCCGCCTGGCCGTCCTCGGCGCCACCGACGAGGCCGCCATCGCCGCCGAGCTGGAGCGCGACCCGAGCGCCACCGGCCAGGAGGGCGCCGCCCGCTGCCGCGCCGCCCTGCCCGATCCGCAGGCCAAGCGCGCGGCCTGGGAGGCGATGTTCGCTGGCGACGACCTGTCCAACTACCTCTTCACGGCCACCGCGCAGGGTTTCTGGCAGCCCGAACAGGCCGATGTCGTCCGCGAGTACGTGCCGCGCTTCTACGCGGACGCGGTCGCCGTCAGTGCCCGCCGCGGCCCCGCCATCGCCCAGGCCGCCGGCCGCTGGGCCTTCCCGGCCCACGCCGTCGACGCCGAGAACCTGGCACTCGGCGAGGCCTGTCTGCGCGACGCCGACATCACCCCGGCGCTGCGCCGCGGCCTCGCCGACCGGCTCGACGACCTCTCCCGCGCGCTGCGGGTGCGCGGCGGGCAGGAGGAGCGGGACTCCCGGGAGGCGCACGAGGAGCCTCAGGACGCGGGCGAGGCGGGGGAGGTGTAGGGGGGAGTAGGGCCGAAGACGTAGGACGCGGCTGCGCCCTGCCGACGATGCGGTGGGGCGTCCGCCTTCCTAGGGTCGGTCACGAGCGTTCCACCGACCCTTCGGAGGCAGCACCGTGATCGTAGTGACCGGAGCGACCGGCAACGTCGGCCGTGCCCTTGTCGACCGTCTCCTCGACGCCGGGCAGCCCGTGCGGGCCCTGACCCGTGATCCGCGAGGGGCCGGCCTCCCCGAGGGTGCCGAGGTCGTGCGGTTCGACCCGGACGACCCGGCGGCCCTGTTCGACGGGGCGAGCGCCCTCTACCTCTACGCGCAGGCCGGCACGCCCGAGCTGCTCCGGGCCGCCCGCGCCCACGGGGTACGGCACGTCGTCCTGCTCTCCAGCGCCATCATCGCGCAGGGCGCCGACGAGACCCACCCCATCCACGTCATGCACGCCACCGTCGAGCGGCACATCCGCGACAGCGGGCTCACCTGGACCTTCCTGCGGCCGGGCGCCTTCGCCACCAACGCCCTGCAGTGGGCGCCGCAGATCCGCGCCCGGAACACCGTACGCGGGGTCTACGCGGGTGCCCGCTCCGCGCCCATCCACGAGGACGACATCGCGGCCGTCGCCGAACGGGCCCTGCTCGACGGCGGACACGAGGGCGCCGTGCACCGGCTCACCGGGCCGGCGGCGGCCACCAACGCCGAGCAGGTCGCGGCGATCGGCGCGGCCCTCGGCCGGGAACTGACGTTCACGGAGGTGGACCCGCGCGAGGCGGGCCCGGAGCTGTTCCCGTACGTGCCGCCGCAGATGCTGCAACGGCTCCTCGAAACCTTCGCGGACGCCGTCGGCGCGACGCCGGAGATCAACGACACGGTGGAGAAGCTCACCGGCGCCCCGGCCCGCCCCTTCAGCCAGTGGGCCCGCGACCACGTTCAGGACTTCGGCGGCCGGCCGTAGACCCGTCGCACGGACAGGCATGACCCCAACGCGCTTTCCCCGCACGGCAGTACCCACTTTCGGGTTCTGATCGACGTTCTTTCGGGACAGACGGGCCACTTCCCGTACAAGCTGGAAGCCGAAGGCCGGCCCAGGAGCGCCGGCCAGGAGCGGAGGTCGACGGATGCGTGGTGACGACTCTCTGCCCGCCGCGGCCCTCGCCTCGGTCACCGGCGGAACCCACGGACCGGACGCCCTGCGCCCCCTGCTCGGCACCGTGCTCGACGCGCTCGCGGCCGGGGGCCGGGCGCGGGGCGGGCCGCTGCCCGCAGGAGGGCCGCGGGCGGTGGCCGCGCGGGTCGCCGAGGCGCTCGGGGACCCGCTGCCGGAGCACGGCGACCCGGACGCCCTGCGCACCCTCGTCCATGTCCTCGCCGAGGGCGCCGCCGACCCCGCCGAGCCGCTGTGCGCGGCCCATCTGCACTGCCCGCCGCTCGCCGTGGCCACCGCGGCCGACCTCGCGGCGAGCGTCCTCAACCCGTCCCTGGACTCCTGGGACCAGGCCCCGGCCGCCTCCGCCCTGGAAGCCGCGGTCACCCGCGCCCTCGCCCGAGCGGCCGGGCTCGCCGACGCCCTGGTCACCACCGGCGGCACCGAGGCCAACCACCTCGCCCTGCTGCTCGCCCGCGAGGCGCACGGCGCCGGCCTCCGGCTGGTCTGCGGGGCCAACGCCCACCACTCGCTGCCGCGCGCCGCCTGGCTGCTCGGCCTGCCCGACCCGGTCGTCGTCCCGGCACCGAGCGGTGTCCTCGACCCGGCCGCCCTGGACCAGGCCCTCACCACGCTCCCCGGCCCGCTGCTGGTCGCCGCCACCGCCGGCACCACCGACGCCGGCCTCATCGACCCGCTGCCCGAGATCGCCGGCCTGTGCGCCGCCCATGGCGCCCGGCTGCACATCGACGCCGCCTACGGCGCGGGCCTGCTGTTCAGCGACCGGTACCGGGACCGGCTCGCCGGACTCGACGCCGCCCACACGGTCACCGTCGACCTGCACAAACTCGGCTGGCAGCCGGTCGCCGCCGGCCTGCTCGTCCTCGCGCGCCCCGCCGAACTCGCCGTACTCCACCAGCGCGCCGACTACCTGAACGCGGACGACGACACCGACGCCGGAATCCCCGACCTGCTCGGCCGCTCCCTGCGCACCACGCGCCGCCCCGACGTCCTCAAGATCGCCGTCACGCTGAGGACCCTGGGCCGCACCGGGCTCGGTGCCCTGGTCGACCAGGTGTGCGCCCGCGCCCGCGAGTTCGCCGCCCTGGTCGACGCGCACCCCGGCTTCGAGCTGTACGACCGGCCCGTGATCAGCACGGTGCTGTTCCGGCCCGCGCGGGCGAGCGACGACGCCGTGGCCGCCGTACGGCGCCGGCTGCTGCACGAGGGCCGGGCGGTCCTCGGGCGGGCCCGGCTCGACGGCCGGCTCTGGCTCAAAGCCACCCTCCTCAACCCTCGCACCGGGCCGGACGACCTGGCCCGGCTGCTCGAACTCACCGCGGCACACCCGGGCGAACCCGCCCGGACCCCTCCGACGAGCCCCGCGGCCCCTACGCCGCGATCCACGGCCCCGGCAACGCGATCCGCGGCTCCTACGCCGCCTCCCGCGCCTCCGGCGACGCATGCCGCGCCTCCGGCGACGCACCCTGCGGCCCCGGCGACGCACCCCGCGGCTCGGGCAACGCGATCCGCGGCTCGGGCAACGCGATCCGCGGCTCGGGCAACGCGATCCGCGGCCCCTACGCCGCATCCCGCGCCTCCGGCAACGCACCCCGCGCCCCCTACGCCGCATCCCGCGCCCCCGGCGACGCACCCCGCGCCGCCCGTGACGCGGCCCCCAGCTCCCGCGACGCAGGCCACGGCTCCCGCGGCGCACCCCGCAGCACCTGTGACGACCCCCGCAGAAGAAGGCACCCCCGCATGACCAACCCCCCACGCCACGAGCCCGCCTCCCCCCGCGACCTCGTCGGCATCGGCATCGGCCCCTGCAACCTCTCCCTGGCCGCGCTCGCCCACCCGCTCGCCGAACTCGACGCCGTCTTCTACGAACAGCGCCCCGGCTTCGACTGGCACCCCGGACTGCTCATCGAGGGCGCCACCATCCAGGTGCCGTTCCTCGCCGACCTGGTGACCCTCGCCGACCCGACCAGCGCCTGGAGCTTCCTGAACTACCTCCGCTCCCGCGAGCGGCTGTTCCCGTTCTACTTCGCCGAGCGCTTCCACATCCAGCGCGCCGAGTACGACGCCTACTGCCGCTGGGTCGCGCGGAACCTGCCGGGCCTGTGCTTCGGCCACCAGGTCGACTCGGTCCGCTGGAACCCCGAACTGGACGTGTTCGAGGTGGACTTCACCCAGCTCGACGCCGAGGGCGAGACCGAGTCCCCGGGCCGCACCTACACCCGCAACATCGTCCTCGGCGTCGGCACCGCGCCCCATGTGCCCGACCCGCTCAAGCCGCTGGTGGACGCCCCCGGCGTACCGGTCATCCACGCCGCCGACTACCTCGACCACCGTGCCGAGGTGCTGGCCGCCGGGCACGTCACGGTCGTCGGCTCCGGGCAGTCCGGCGCCGAGGTCTTCCTCGACCTGCTGCGCCACCGCCCGGCCGGCCGCGAGAGGCTGCACTGGATCGGGCGCAGCGAGGCCTTCGCGCCCATGGAGTACTCCAAGCTCGGCCTGGAGCACTTCACCCCCGACTACACGCGCTACTTCCACGCCCTCGCCGAGCCCGTCCGGGACCGGCTGGTCGCCGCCCAGTGGCAGCTGCACAAGGGCATCGACGCGAGCACCCTCGCCGCCATCCACGACGAGCTGTACCGGCGTACCGTGCACGGCGGCTGGCCCGACGCCGTGCTCACCCCCGGCGTCCGGGTCCGCACGGCCGGCCGGATCGCGACCACCCAGGTCGAACTGCATCTGGAGCACCTCCAGCAGGGCAGCCGCTCCCGGCTCACCACCGACGCCGTCGTCCTCGCCACCGGCTACCGGGAACGCCCGCTCGGCCGCATCCTCGCCGGGCTCGACCCCTATGTGCGCCGCGACAGCAGTGAACGCCCGCGCATCGACGAGGAGTTCCGGATCGTCCTCGACCCCTCGGTCACCGGCTCCCTCTACGTCCAGAACGCCGAGCTGCACACCCACGGCGTCGGCGCGCCCGACCTCGGCCTCGCCGCCTGGCGCAGCGCCACCATCCTCAACTCGCTCACCGGGAAGGATCCTTACCCGCTGCCCGCCCGAACCGCCTTCACCACCTTCGGACTCCAGGAGGTCCGGCCGAGGGTGCCGCAGGCCCGTCAGGGCGGTCAGGTCCGGCAGCCGACCCCGCTCGTCGAGGGAAGGCAATAAACGGGCAAAGCCGGAGGGAGGCGGAAGAAGACCGTCGACGGCCGTGTTGGCGATGACCATGACCACGACATGGATCGCCGCCCACCGCACCGCCGTCATCGACCCCCACGAGGGCTTCGCCCTCTTCCAGAGCCGGGCCTTCGCCGACCAGACCGTTCGACAGACCCTGCGGCTGGCGGGAGGAGGTGAGGCGGTACGGATCACCCTCAGCAACCGGTACGGCAAGGAGCCCCTGGAGATCGGCGGCGCGCACGTCCGCGGCGACGGGATCGACAGCCCGCTCACCTTCGACGGCGCCAAGTCCGTCACCGTCCCGGCGGGCGGGGACGTCGTCTCCGACCCCGTCGAACAGCCCGTCCTCGCGGGCCAGGTCCTCGCGGTCGGCCTCTATCTGCCCGTCGGCACCGGGCTGACCACCTACTCGGCGGTGCCGTACGACATCGGCCACGCGGCCCCCGGCGACCAGCTCGGCGCGGAGGTCCTGCGGGACGCCGAGGAGCTGCCCACCGGCCACTTCGGGATCGGCGCCGACGTCCGCGCCCCCGAGGGCACCCGGATCGCGGTCGCCTTCGGGGACTCCTGGATCGAGGGCGCGGCCACCACGCCCGGCCTCGACAACAGCTTCCCGGCCCAGCTGAGCCGCCGCCTGCCCCGCGGCTGGATCGTCAACCAGGGCCTGTCCGGCAACCGCCTGCTCACCGACGAGATCGGCGAGCACCTCCTCGCCCGCGTGGACCGGGACGTCCTCGCGGTGCCGGGCGTCAGTCACGTCCTGATCCACATCGGCCTCAACGACCTCGGCCTGCCCGGCCACATCGCCTTCCCCGAGCCCGGTCAGCCGCCCGCGGCCGAGGAGTTCGTCGCGGGGCTCACCGCCCTCGCCGACCGGCTGCACGCGGCCGGACTGACCGTCATCGGCTCCACCATCGGTCCGTACCGGGGCACGGTCTACGACGGCTACGACAGCGAGGCCGGGCAGGACGTACGGGCTGAGGTCAACGCTTGGCTGCTGAGCGGCGCGCACCCCTTCGACGGCCTCGTGGACGTCGCCGCCGCCGTCGCGGACCCGGCCGCACCGGACCGGATCCGCCCCGAGTTCGACGGCGGCGACGGCCTGCACGTCAACGACGCCGGCGCGAAGGCGATCGCCGACGCCGTGGACCTGACCCTGCTGGAGATGTGATTCGCTCATCGGAGCGAGTGGTCGCACAATTCAACACTTGTCAATGACCTTTCACCCAAAGGTTGTTGAGTGGTCATGTGAGCCCGATTCTCTACCGGTGGGTAAGGCCTAGGCTCGACGGTATGCGCCGAGCAAAGATCGTCTGTACCTTGGGGCCCGCCACCGACTCGTACGACCAGATCAAGGCACTGGTCGACGCCGGAATGGACGTCGCCCGCTTCAACCTCAGCCACGGGACGCACGCCGAGCACGAGGAGCGCTATCAGCGTGTGCGCAAGGCGGCCGACGAGACCGGCCGCAGCGTCGGCCTGCTCGCCGACCTTCAGGGCCCGAAGATCCGGCTCGGCCACTTCGGCGAAGGACCCGTACTCCTTGAACGCGGCGACGAGTTCACCATCACCGTCGAGGAGGGCGTCGAGGGTGACCGTCACCGCTGCGGCACCACCTACGCCGGTCTCGCGGCCGACGTCGCCCCCGGCGAGCGCGTCCTCGTGGACGACGGCAAGGTCTGTTTGGAGGTGACCGCCGTCGACGGCCCGCGCGTGCGCACCCGCGTGGTCGAGGGCGGCATGGTCTCCGACCACAAGGGCCTGAACCTCCCCGGCGTCGCCGTCTCCGTGCCCGCCCTGTCCGAGAAGGACGAGGACGACCTGCGCTGGGCGCTGCGCACCGGCTTCGACGTCATCGCCCTGTCCTTCGTGCGCAGCGGCGAGGACGCCGAGGACGTGCACCGCATCATGGCCGAGGAGGGCCGCCGGCTCCCGGTGATCGCCAAGGTCGAGAAGCCGCAGGCCGTCGAGAACCTGGACGAGATCGTCGCCGCCTTCGACGGCATCATGGTCGCGCGCGGCGACCTGGGCGTGGAGATGCCGCTGGAGCAGGTGCCGATCGTGCAGAAGCGCGCGGTCAAGCTCGCCCGGCGCAACGCCAAGCCGGTCATCGTCGCCACCCAGATGCTCGACTCGATGATCGACAACTCCCGTCCGACCCGCGCCGAGGCGTCCGACGTGGCCAACGCCGTCCTCGACGGCACGGACGCGGTGATGCTCTCCGGCGAGACCAGCGTCGGCAGCTACCCGGTCGAGACCGTGCGCACCATGGCGAAGATCGTCGAGGCGGCCGAGGAGGGCATGCTCGCGGCGGGTCTGCCGCCGCTGACCGAGAGCAGCAAGCCACGCACCCAGGGCGGCGCGGTCGCCCGCGCGGCGGCGGAGATGGGCGACTTCCTCGGCGCGAAGTTCCTGGTGGCGTTCACCCAGTCCGGGGACACCGCCCGCCGCCTCTCCCGCTACCGCTCGCCGATCCCGCTGCTCGCCTTCACCCCGGAGCCGGCCACCCGCTCCCAGCTCAGCCTCACCTGGGGCGCGGAGACCTTCCTCGGCCCGCACGTGGACTCCACCGACGCCATGGTCGCCCAGGTGGACGAGCTGCTGCTGAGGTACGGCCGCTGCGCGAAGGGCGACGTCGTGGTGATCACGGCCGGCTCGCCCCCCGGCGTCTCGGGCTCGACCAACATGGTCCGGGTCCACCACATCGGTGAGGACGACAGCCCGACGACGTGACGGACCGGGCGCACGAAAAAGGGCCCCTCACCCGAGGGGCCTTCTGTATGCGACCTTGGAATCCAAGGAAAAGTGCCCCGGGTCGGACTCGAACCGACACTGTACGGGTTTTGAATCCGTTGCCTGCTGCCAATTGGGCTACCGGGGCTCGCAGAATCCAAGGTCTCCCCCGACCCTCCGCGCGTCCACCATACCGTAGCTAGGTAGGCTCTTGTCAGCAGTACCCCTGCCTGAACGAGGAGCCCCCTGTGACCGCCGAGTCGCCCCAGCCCGTAGACGCGCCCGACGACGACAAGTCGCACGTGCCTCCGCTGACGACCCGTGTCGTCATCGCCGAGGACGAGGCCCTGATCCGGCTCGACCTGAAAGAGATGCTGGAGGAAGAGGGGTACACCGTCGTCGGCGAGGCCGGAGACGGTGAGCAGGCCGTCGAGCTGGCCCGCGAGCACAGGCCGGACCTGGTCATCCTGGATGTGAAGATGCCGAAGCTGGACGGCATCTCGGCGGCCGAGAAGATCGCCGAGGAGTCCATCGCGCCGGTCCTGATGCTCACCGCCTTCTCCCAGCGCGACCTCGTGGAGCGCGCCCGGGACGCCGGTGCCATGGCGTACCTGGTGAAGCCGTTCAGCAAGAGCGACGTCGTCCCGGCCATCGAGATGGCCGTCTCGCGCTTCACCGAGCTGAAGCAGCTGGAGAAGGAGGTCGCGGACCTCACCCAGCGCCTGGAGACCCGCAAGCTGGTCGACCGCGCGAAGTCCATCCTGCAGACCGAGTACGGCCTGACCGAGCCGGCCGCCTTCCGCTGGATCCAGAAGACGTCCATGGACCGCCGCATGTCGATGCAGCAGGTCGCGGAGGCCGTCATCACGGACAGCGAGGAGAAGAAGGCGGCGAAGAAGGGCTAGTCGCCCCAGGCACTGGCGAGAGCGGCCCCGCGCCCCTGTGGGCGCGGGGCCGCCGGCGTTCAGTCCTCGCCGAGGTAGGCCTTGCGCACGGACTCGTCGTGCAGCAGGTCCTGGCCCGTCCCGGACAGCACGATCGTGCCGACCTCCATGACATGCCCCTGGTCGGCCAGCGACAGGGCCGCCTGGGCGTTCTGCTCGACGAGCAGGATCGTGGTGCCCTGGGACTTCAGCTCGGCGATGGTCGCCATGATCTTCTGCATCATGATCGGTGACAGACCCATCGACGGCTCGTCCAGCATCAGCAGCTTCGGCTGGGACATCAGCGCCCTGCCCATCGCCAGCATCTGCTGCTCACCGCCGGAGAGGGTGCCCGCCGCCTGCTTCCTGCGCTCCCCGAGGATGGGGAAGAGGTCGTAGGCGCGCTGGACGTCCTTCTCGATGCCCGGCTTGTCCTTCCGCAGGAAGGCGCCGAGCTGGAGGTTCTCGGCGATGCTCAGCCGCGGGAAGATGTGCCGGCCCTCGGGGGAGTGGGCGAGACCGAGCGCCACGATCTTGTGCGCGGGGACGCCCGTGATCGGCTTGCCCTCGAAGACGATCTTCCCGGAGCGCGGCTTCAGCAGACCCGAGAGCGTGCGCAGGGTGGTCGTCTTGCCGGCGCCGTTGGTGCCGATCAGGGTGACGACCTGACCGGCCTCGACGCTGAACGAGATGCCCTTGACTGCCTCGATCTTGCCGTAGGCCACCCTGAGGTCCTCGACCTCCAGCAGTGCGGTCACTGCGCCTCTCCCTTGGTGGTGCCGGTGCTCTCCGCGTCGTCCGCGGCGGAGGCGTCCGCGGTCTCCGCCGCGGCCTCGGCGGCCTCGACCTCCGCGGCCTCCGCCGCCCCGGGATCGCCCTCGAAGGGTTCGCCGAGGTAGGCGGCGACGACCCGCTCGTCGGCCTGGACGACGTCGGAGGTGCCCTCGATGAGCTTCTCCCCCTGGACGAGGACGGCCACGCGGTCGCACAGATTGAAGATGAAGCGCATGTCGTGCTCGATGACGAGCACGGCGATGCCCATGTCCCGGATGGCGAAGACCAGTTCCTCGGTGGCGCGGGTCTCCTGCGGGTTCATCCCGGCCGTCGGCTCGTCGAGCAGCAGCAGGCCCGGCTCGCTGGCCAGCGCCCGCGCGATCTCCAGTCTGCGCTGTTCGCCGTAGGGCAGGTTGCGGGCCAGCTGGTCGCGCTTGGGGGCGAGGCCGACGAACTCCAGGAGTTCCATGGCGCGTTCCTCGGAGGCCCGTTCGGCCTTGCGGAAGCCGGGCCCGCGCAGCAGGGCCGACCACAGGCCCTCCTTGGTGCGGGTGTGCCGGCCGACCAGGACGTTCTCCAGGACGGTCATGTTCGCGAACAGCCGGATGTTCTGGAAGGTACGGGCGATGCCCGCCTTCGTCACCAGGTGCGGCTTGGGCGGCAGCACCGTGCCCCGGAAGGAGACGGTGCCCTGGGTGGGGACGTACAGCCCCGTCAGGCAGTTGAAGAAGGTCGTCTTCCCGGCGCCGTTGGGGCCGATGAGGCCCACGATCTCGCCGCTGCCCACGGTGAGGTCGACCGAGCGCACGGCGGTCAGGCCGCCGAACCGCATGGTGACGCCCCGGGCCTGAAGGACCGTGCTGGTTGCCGTGGTGGTCACAGGATCACGCCCCTGCCTTGGTGACGCCGACCGTGCTGTCCGGCAGGTCCGGTGAGTCGGGCACGTCCAGCTGGCCGGTCTCGTGGAACTCCAGCTGGCGGCGCCGGTTGGCGATGAGCCCCTCGGGGCGGAAGCGCATCAGCAGCACGAGCGTGAGGCCGAAGGCGAGCAGTTCGTACTGCTGGAGGAAGGTGAGCTTCTCCGGCAGCAGGTAGAGCAGGGCGGCGCCGATCAGCGGACCGCTGACCGTGCCCATGCCGCCGAGGACCACCGCGGCCAGCAGGAACGCGGAGTTGGGCGGTGAGGAGCCGGCGAACTGGTACGGGTTGGGTACGACGTTGTACGTGACGTGGGCGCTGACCGTGCCGGCGAGACCGGCCAGGGAGGCGCCGAGCGCGAACGCGATGAGCTTGACCCGGAAGCCGTTGATACCCATGGCGACGGCGGCGGTCTCGTCCTCGCGGATGGCGATCCAGGCCCGGCCGATACGGGAGTTCGCGGCGCGCGTGAAGACGAGCACCACCAGCGCGGTGATGAGCAGCATCAGGAAGAAGTAGTTGGCGAACCGGCCGAGGGTGGCCCCGGCGACGTCGTGCTGCGCGCCGAAGTCGAATCCGAAGATCTTCAGGTCGGGGATGGACGGGATGCCGTTGGGGCCGTTGGTGATGTCGGGGCCCGAGGTGCCGTCCATGTTGTTGACCGCGATCCGGAAGATCTCTCCGAAGCCGATGGTGACGATGGCCAGGTAGTCGCCGCGCAGCCGCAGCGTCGGCGCGCCGATGAGCACGCCGAAGACGAGCGAGGCGCCCATGCCCACCAGGGCGGCGGCCCAGAACGGGAACTGGGTGCCGGAGAACCGGGAGTACTCGGAGCCGGAGACCAGGGCCGCCGCGTAGGCACCGACACCGAGGAAGGCGACGTATCCGAGGTCGAGGAGGCCGGTGAGGCCGACCACGATGTTCAGCCCGAGGGCGACGGTGCCGAAGATCAGGATGTTCACGCCGAGGTTGGCGTTGTGGTCGTCGCTCTGGGTGAAGGGGAAGACCGCGGCGGCGACGAAGGCGGCGGCGGTGGCGAAGCCCTTGTGCTGAGCGCACACGGCGGAGAACCGGTCCATGAGTCCGGCGTGCACGAACGCCCAGGCCGCGAAGAGGACGAGGAGGCAGAACCCGATGAAGGTCTCGCTCTCGTCGTTGTTGATGCCGATGCCGTACGTGAAGGCGATCAGGCCGACGGCGACGCCGGCGACGATCACCGCGTACCGGGTCCAGCCGGTGAGCGGCCGGGCCGGCGCGGGCTGTTCCGGCTTGGTGAGGTAGTCGCGCACACCGCTGCCCGGCCGGGGCAGGGCGAGCGCGCCGAGCACCGGCAGCGCGGAGGCGACGGCGGCCACGTAGCCGCCCGGATCCAGGTTGACCAGGCCGCCGAGGCGGACGGCGATGGCGATGGCGGTGAACCAGCAGACCGCGAATCCGGACAGCGTGATCAGCAGGTACGGCGAGGTGGCGCCCGCGGGGTTGAGCCAGCGCAGCCCGCGCACGTTCCACAGGGTGAGGGAGAACAGCAGCGTGAGCGCGCCGGCGACGAGCGCGATCACCTGCAGCCCCGCCGGGTAGCCGTAGACGGTCAGGTCGCCGGGGAAGTCGGGTGTCCAGGTCCACGACAGGAAGGTGCTGGCGATCGTCCCGACGGCGCCGACGGCGATGAGGAGCCGGGCGGCGGAGCGGGGCAGCGGTATCAGGGGCGTGGTCTCGGTCATGGGATCACGCCCTGTCCGCGACGCGTTCGCCGAGCAGGCCCTGTGGCCGCAGCAGCAGGACGAGGATGAGCAGGACGAACGCCCAGACGGACGCCCAGCCCTGTCCGCCGAGTTGCTGCATGCCGGGGATGTTGGCGATGTACGCGGTGGCCATGGCCTCGGCCAGGCCGAGCACGAGCCCGCCGAGCATGGCACCGTAGACGTTGCCGATGCCGCCGAGCACGGCCGCGGTGAAGGCGTGCAGACCGGCCTGGAAGCCCATGTCGTACTGGACGGAGCCGTACTTGAGGCCGAAGGCGACACCCGCGATGCCGGCGAACAGACCGCCGATGGCGAACGCGGTGGCGATCATGCGGTTGGTGTCGATGCCCATGAGCTGCGCGGTGTCCGGGTCCTGGGCGGTGGCCTGCATCGCGTGCCCGGTGCGGGAACGGCGCACGAACAGCGCCAGCCCCGCCATGCACAGGGGCGCCACGATGATGAGGAACAGGTCGCCGCTCTGGATGCGGATCGAGCCCAGGTGGTAGGGGCCGAACGGCAGCTGCGGGAAGACACGCGCGGACTTGGCGTTGGGGAACCAGTTGAAGACGGCTTGCTGGAGGGCGAGGGAGAGGCCGATGGCCGTGATGAGCGGTGCCAGCACGGGGGCGCCGCGCAGCGGGCGGTAGGCGAACCGTTCGGCGCCGAGGGCGACGAGGGTGGAGACGAGGACGCCGCCGAGCAGCATGGCGGGCAGCGCGATCCACATGGACGTGCCGTCGGGCAGGTTCAGATAGACCGTGAGGGCGCCGAAGCCGCCGGTCATGAATATCTCGCCGTGGGCGAAGTTGATGAGCTGGACGATGCCGTACACCATCGTGTAGCCGATGGCGATCAGCCCGTACATCGAGCCTAGGAACAGCCCGTTGGCCAGCTGTTGCGGCAGCGTGTTCACCGCGTGGCCTCCATGGGTGGGAGCGTGAACTGGGGAGAGGGGTGGGGCCGCGCGGACGGGTCGTCGTGGCCGCACGGCCCCGGGCGGGCGCCGGCTGGTCCTTGGATCAGGAGGGGTTGTAGGTGCCGCTCTTGACGGCCACCCACTTGCCGCCCTTGACCTGGTACACGGTGAGCTGCTTGTTGGTGGTGTCGCCGTACTGGTCGAAGGAGACGTGGCCGGCGACTCCGTCGAAGTCGGAGGCCTGCACGGCGGCGACGATCTGCTGGCGGGCGTCGGAGGGCACCTTGCCGTCCTTCACGACCTTGCCGACGGCCTTGATGATCGCCGTCGCGGCGTCGTAGGAGTAGCCGCCGTAGGTGCCGTAGTCGCCCGGGTAGCCCTTGGCCTTGTAGGTGGCGATGAAGTCCTTGGCGGCCGGCAGCGTGGTGACCGGCACGCCCACGGAGGTGGCGAGGTCGCCCTCGGCGGCGGCCCCGGCGGTCTTGATGTACGTGTCCGAGAACATGCCGTCGCCGCCGAACAGCGGGATCTTGGCGCCGGCGGCCTTGAGCTGCTTGGTGAGGATCTGCGACTCGTCGTACTGGCCGCCGTAGTAGAGGAGGTCGGCGCCGGAGTTCTTGACCTTGGTGACGAGGGTCTGGAAGTCCTTGTCACCGGTGTTGACGTGGTCGGAGCCGGCGACCTTGCCGCCCAGCTTGGTGAAGTTGGCGGTGAACAGCTTGGCGAGGCCCGCGCCGTAGGTCTGCTTGTCGTCCACGACGAAGACCTTGCGCTTGCTCAGCGTCTGGTAGGCGTACTCGGCCGCGAAGCCGCCCTGGAGGGCGTCGGTGGTGGCGGTGCGGAAGTACGTCTTGTACGGCCGTGTCTTGCTGGTCTGCCAGTTCTTGCCCTGGGTCAGCTCCGGGGCGGTGTTGGACGGGGAGATCTGGACCAGGTTGGCCGTGGCGAAGACCTGCTGCATGGAGGTCGCCACACCGGAGTTGAGGGGACCGACGACACCGAGGACCTTGCTGTCGGAGACCAGCGCGGTGGCGTTCTGCTGGCCGTTGGCCGGAATCGCCTTGTCGTCCAGCGCCTTCACCTGGAAGGTGACCCCGGGCACGGTGTTGTTCTTGTTGGCGTCGTCGGCAGCGATCTTGACGCCGTACTCGATGCCCAGTCCGGTGGCGGAGTTCTGACCGGTCAAGGGGGCGTCCACGCCGATCACGACAGTCGTCTTGCCGCTGCCGCTGCCCTTGTTGTCGCGCGAACCGCAGGCGGTGAGCGCGAGTGCTCCGGTGGTGAGGAGCGAGGTGAGGATCACCAGAGAACGCTGACGCACAATCAGTCCTTTCCGCGGCGGGACGTCCCCTGAACGGACAGTGTTGGCCCCGCGTCGCTACCGAACCCCCGGTGGGAGCGGTGACTGGCGGCGACTCTAGGCCTGGGGTGTGCAACCGGTCACCGCAGATGGAGGGCTTGTGACTTTGTTGTTATGACATGAGGGGTCCATCCCGTCATAAGGGATGTTTTCAGTCGTTTCCGAGGCCTGTGTCCCTGAATTCGGAAGACGCTGTTCCGCTGTCCACATACTGAGAAAGTGCACGTCGCTCCAGGGAAATCGAAAGGGGGCGTAAAGGGGCGCAGAGCGGCTCCCGAGGGGCGCACGCAGAGCGCTCCGCGAACGGTCGGCACTGGCCGGAAATATTGCGCATGCGTTACGGAGTGTTACGTCCGTTGAGGGTGGGAGGGGGTGGCTCACCGAGTCGCAGGTGCAGCTCTGTGGAGAAGTTTTACGCTCTCGTAACAGGGTCTCCGGTGTGGTGGAGGCCGCCTGTGTATAAGAATGCGATCATCGAACGTGCGGACGCTCGTCCCGCATGATCGGGTGCCACGACGGAGTGGCCGGGGGACTGCCGTTGTGTATATGACGTTGATTATTTGACTATTCCGTCGTGTCGCGCCCGGTACTTCACGAGGCCACGCTCGGCAGCCCTTCCGTATGACCCCATCAGGAGAGGACTGTGTCGTGAACGACCGCCTTCTGGCACTGATCGGCAACGTCGTTGCCGAGATCAATGAGCGGCGGGACGAGAAGATCCCGACCGACGATCTGCTGAACGTCAGCCTGTACGGCGACGCGGGCGTCTTCGACTCCATGCACCTGGTCAACTTCCTGACCCTGATCGAGGAGGCGATCGAAGACGAGTACGACGTCGAGATCTCGCTGACCTCGGAGAAGGCCGTCTCGCGGCGGATCAGCCCGTTCAGCCGGGTCGGGAAGCTGATCGAGTTCATCGAGGAGGAGATGGCCCTGGCCGGCGCCGAGTCCGGCCAGGGAAGCGCGGCCTGAGCAAGCCGCCGAGGCGGCGGGGGAGGAGTGCCTCGTGCCGGTGACGGTGCGGAAAGCGGTGGCGGAGGACCTGCATCAGGTCTATCCACTGCTCAGGGATTCGACGCTCAATTCGTCATGGATTCCCTTCGAGTCGCGCAAGCGAATGTTCCAGCCGCAGTGGGGCGGTGATGAGGGCTACTTCGGCTATGTCATGGAGGACGACGGCGACGTCGTCGGCTTCCTCGGAACGCTCTTCACCGAACGTGAAATCAATGGACGCCGCCATAAATTCTGCGAGATCCACAGCTGGTTCGTGAAGGATGCGTACCGGAACGAGAGCATGAAGCTCTTCCTTCCGGTGATGTCGATCCGGAAGGCCACGCTGCTCAATTACACGCCCACCCGGACTGTCTACGACATCAGCAAGAAGTTCGGGTGGGAGGACCTGGAGACGAAGATCTTGCAGTTCCTGCCCGTGCCGACTCCGCGTACCTTTGGCACGGGCTATCGGCTGGAGACACGCAAGCACCTGATCGTCCAGCATCTGGACGAGGCCGACCGCAAAATTTTTCTCGACCACGAGAATCTCGACTGCCGCCACTACCTCGTCACCCGGCGTGGCAGCACCGAGTACCTCTATCTCGTCGTCAAGAGGCTCTGGTTGCGCAAGTACGTCCCGTTCGGCCGGATCCTCTACGCGAGCAACAAACCGATGCTGCTGGACGTCGTCGACCGGCTGCGCCTGGACCTGTGCCGGCGCCTGCGGACCGCCTTCGTCGTCATCGACCACGCCGAGCTGGCGGACCTCGTCCACCGGCGCGGCACCCCGGCGTTCGCCCGAGTCGTCACCCGGGAGGTGCCCTCCCAGTTCAAGTCCAAGGACCTGAAGGCGCAGGACATCGGTCCCGCGCTGTACACCCTGCCCCTGCTGGTCGGCTACCGGCTGCACTGACCATGATCATTCTGATTACCGGTACACGCACCGGTGTGGGCAGGGCCCTCGCCGAACACTTCCTCGACCAGGGGCACCAGGTCGTCGGATGCAGCAGGAAGCCGGCCGGTCTCGACCGTCCCGGCTACCGGCACCACGAGCTGGACCTCACCGACGCGAGCGCGGTCAAGTCCATGTTCCGGGAGATCCGGCGGGAGTTCGGTCATCTGGACGCGCTGGTGAACAACGCCGGCACGTCCAACATGAACCACTTCATGATGACGCCGGAGAAGGTCGCCCGGGACGTCTTCGACCTCAACTTCTTCTCGCTGCTCAGCTGTTGCCGTGAGGGGACGAAGCTCCTGCAGAAGAGTCCCGGCGGCTCGGCGGCGATCCTCAACGTCTCGACCGTCGCGGTGCCCTGGGCGCTGGACGGCCAGCTGGTCTACTCGGCCAGCAAGGCCGCGGTGGAGCAGCTGACGCGGGTCATGAGCAAGGAACTGGCCGGTTTCGGCATCCGGGTCAACGGCCTCGGCCTGCCCCCGGTGCGGACCGTGCTCACCCGGACCCTCCCCGAAGGGATGGTCGACTCCCTGATCGAACGGCAGGCGATCAAACGCATGTGCACGATGGCGGACCTCGTCGGGCCCGTCGAGTTCCTGATCTCCGAGCGGTCGGGGTTCGTCACCGGCGAGACGCTCTTCCTGGGCGGAGTGAACTGATGCGCAGTCAACTCATCGAGAAGCTGGATCACTTCGGGGACCGCCCGGCCGTGATCCACCGAGGGGTCACCCACTCCTACCGCGACCTGGTCGCGGAGATCCGGCGGGTCGAGCAGCGGCTGGCCGCGGCCGGGGTGCGCCCGCACGACGTCGTCGTCCTCAACGCCGACTTCTCCTTCCGCTCGATCGCCGCGCTCCTCGCGCTCTATCTGGGCCGGAACATCGTGGTGCCGGTCGTGACCTTCACCGAGAGCACCCTCGCCACGGTGACCGGATCCTGCCACCCCCGGCACCTGTTCAAGCCCGACGGGGACGACGGCCACGGCGAGCCGGCCATCGAGCCCCTGACCGGCCCGGCCGACGGAGCCGACGCCTACCGGCCCCTGATCGAGGCCGGAGCGGCCGGCCTGGTCCTGCTCAGCAGCGGCAGCACCGGCGCGCCCAAGGCGATCCTGCACAACCTCGACTCCCTGGTCGAGGAGAAGGTCGGCACCGGCACCCGGGTGGGCGCCAAGGCGCCGAACATCCTGATGTTCCTGCTCTTCGACCACATCGGCGGCATCAACTCGCTGCTCGGCGTCCTCAAGGTGGGCGGCACCGCCGTCGTCCCCGAGCGGCGCACGCCGGACGAGATCTGCGCCCTGGTCGAGACCTACGGCATCCGGCTGCTGCCCACGAGCCCCACCTTCCTCAACCTCATCCTGATCGGCGGCTACACCGAGAAGTTCGACCTCTCCGGCCTGCGGCTGATCACCTACGGCACCGAGCCCATGCCCGAGGAACTGCTGCGGCGCGTGCACGAGGCGCTCCCGCGCGCCCGGCTGCTGCAGACCTTCGGCACCAGCGAGACCGGCATCTCGACGACGACCAGCGAGTCCTCCAGCAGCACCTACTTCAAGATCTCCGACGAGAACGTGCGCTACCGCATCGTCGACGGAGAACTGCAGCTGAAGAGCCGGACCCAGTTCATGGGCTACCTCAACTACCCCAGCGACTCGCTCACCGAGGACGGCTGGTTCCGCACCGGCGACCTGGTCGAGGAGAACGCCGACGGCTACCTCAAGGTCAAGGGCCGCGCCAAGGAGATCATCAACGTCGGCGGCGAGAAGGTACTCCCACTGGAGCTGGAGTCCCTGCTGCTGGGCAGCCCGCTGATCGCCGACTGCGTGGTGTACGGCAGGCCGAACTCCATCACCGGACAGTCGGTCTGTGCCGACATCAAGCCCACCGGCGCGCTGAGCCGTGCCGAGGCGCGCCGGCACGTCCAGGACTTCCTCGACGGCAAGGTCGAGCCGTTCAAGATCCCCAGCAAGGTGCAGGTGGTCGAGGAACTCGCCGTCTCCGAGCGGTTCAAGAAGCGGAGGATCCTGCCGTGAGGGACCTCGTCCTCATCGGGGCGGGCAAGTTCGCCCTGGAGGTGGCCCGGTACGTCGACGACGTCACCGCCGCCGACCCGGAGGCCGGCTACCGCATCCTGCGGTACGTGGCGGTCGACGGCGAGCCCGCCCACGCCCCGGCCGGACTCACCGTGCCGCTCGCCGGCTTCACGCCCGAGCCCGGCACCCGGGTCGTGCTCGCCCTGTCGGACGTCGGCCTGCGCCGGAAGCTGATCGACGAGGTCGTGACCCAACACGGCCTGGTGGCGGAGAACATCGTCCACCCGTCGTCCCGCGTCGAGCCCGCGGCGCTGCGCGGGAGCGGCAACATCATCGGCCCCGACAACTACGTGGGTGTGAACACGACGTTCGGCGACTTCAACGTCGTGAACTACCGCAGCAGCTTCGGGCACCACTCCCGGATCGGGTCGAACAACTTCGTCGCCCCCAACTTCCACTGCGGCAACAGCGTCGGGATCGGCGACGACAACTTCTTCGGGCTCAGCTGCACGGTCGCACCCGGAGTGGAGATCGGCGGCGAGTGCCGCTTCCAGGCCGGCCTCAGCCTCTTCGAGGACGCCGCGAGCGGGTTCTCGTACCTCGCCCCGAGCCGGATCAAGTCCATCAAGTCCCTCTGAAGCCCTCTGACCAGTCCCCTGAAGCCCTCCGAGGAGAGCAGTAGTGAAGCGAGCGAAGGTTTCCATCATCGGCGCGGGTCCCGCCGGCTGTGTGGCCGCACTGACCCTGCAGAAGCTCGGTCATGACGTAGAGGTCTTCGAGCGGGACCACTTCCCGCGCTACCGCGTCGGCGAATCGTTCCTGCCCGGCACCCTGTCGATCCTCAACCGGCTCGGCCTGCAGGAGAAGATCGACGCCCGGAACTACGTGAAGAAGCCGTCCGCGACCTTCCTGTGGGGTCAGGACCAGGCGCCGTGGACGTTCTCGTTCACCACGCCCCGCACCTCGCCGTGGGTCTTCGACCACGCCATCCAGGTCAAGCGCGAGGAGTTCGACCAGCTCCTGGTGGACGAGGTCCGCGAGCGCGGCATCTTCGTGCACGAGGGCACCCCGGTCACCCAGGTCGACATCTCGGCGACCGACTCGGTCACCCTCACCGTGCGCGAAGGAGACGCCACGCGCACGGTCACCAGCGACTTCGTCATCGACGCCGGTGGCTCGGGCAGCCCGCTGGCCCGCCAGCTCAAGGTGCGCCGCTACGACGAGTTCTACAAGAACTTCGCGATCTGGTCGTACTTCCGGATGGAGGACCCCTTCACCGGCGACCTGAAGGGCACCACGTACTCGATCACCTTCGAGGACGGCTGGGTCTGGATGATCCCGGTCAAGGACGACCTGTACAGCGTCGGCCTGGTGGTCGACCGGTCCAAGGCTGCCGAGGTCAAGGAGCTGGGCCCGGAGCGCTTCTACCGCGAGACCCTCGCCAAGGCCGAGCGGGCCACGGCCCTGCTGGGCGACGCCGAGATGGCCGACGAGGTGCGCATCGTCCACGACTGGTCGTACGAGTCCGACCTCTTCTCCCGCGACCGGTTCTTCCTCTGCGGCGACGCGGCCTGCTTCACCGACCCGCTGTTCTCGCAGGGCGTCCACCTCGCCAGCCAGTCCGCCGTCTCCGCCGCCGCGGCGATCGACCGCATCACCGCGCACGAGGACGAGCGGGAGGAGGTGCACGCCTGGTACAACCGCACCTACCGCGAGACCTACGAGCAGTACCACGAGTTCCTCGCCTCCTTCTACACGTTCGCCTCCTTCACCGAGCCCGAGTCGGAGTTCTGGACCAAACGCCGGATCAGCGAGGCCGACGACGAGCGGCTCACCCGCAAGAGCTGGTTCGACCGGCTGGTGGCGACCGACCACGCGAACGACGACTGGTCGGTGGCCGACTTCCGGGACCGCGCCTCCACGATGATCGCCATCGGCCGGCACCAGCGGCAGGAACTGAGCGACGAGTTCAGCGACGACGAGCTGAACGTCGCCCGGGTCCGCTGGATCAGCCGGCTGACCAAGCAGCTCAACAGCATCAAGCGGCTCCAGTGGAACGGCACCGAGGTCCGGCTCAAGCCGTACTACAAGATCGAGCCGCTCAGCTTCCGGCTGGAGCCCAAGCAGGTGCTGGCCAACGAGAGCGGCCAGGACATGGTGAAGTGGCCGCTGGAGGAGCCCCACCGCGAGGTCTTCGAGACCCTGCTGAAGGAGACCGTCTCCTACAAGGACGTCATCCGGCAGCTGGGTGACCTCGGCCGGCAGGAGCTCAGCTCGCAGATCGTCATCCGGCTGATGGAGGCGGGGCTGCTCACCGGGTTCGACAAGAACGACGAGCCCGTGTTCATCCAGGACCGCCTGCGCTTCGACGGCGTGGGCGTCGAGTACGAGGTGTGACCGTGGCACAGAATCCGACCTTCGTGTTCCTCGCGGGCATCGACAACTCCGGCCCCGACCACTGGCAGCGCCAGTGGTACGAGCGCGAGGCACAGAACAGCGTGTGGGTCGAGCACGACTCCTGGGACCGTCCCGTCCGCGACACGTGGGTGAAGGACCTGGCCGACGCGCTCGCCGCGGTGCCGGGCCCCAAGGTGATCATCGCCCACAGCCTGGGCTGCACGCTGCTCGGCGAATGGGCCCGCGAACAGGCCGGCGAGGCCGGGGACGTGACCGGTGCCTTCCTGGTCGCCGTCCCGGACCCCGACGGGGAGAACTTCCCCGCCGCCGCGGAGGGCTTCAGCGCCGCCGCGTACCGGGCCGCGCTGCCCTTCCCGGTCGTCGTCGTCGCGAGCGAGGACGACCCGTACGGCACCGTGGAGCACGCCGCCGCGGTCGCCGAACGCCACGGCGCCCCCCTGGTGAACATCGGCCCCAAGGGCCATATCAACGCCTCGGCGGGCCTGGGCGACTGGGCAGAGGGCTGGACCCTCTTCCGGCACCACCTCGCGGGCTGACCGGAACGGTTCCCCGCGCCCCACCGGGGCGTGGGGAACCGCCTGGACACCGGCACCCGGGGCATTCCCGAGCACGGCCCTTCCAGCGAAGCGCTTGAGCGGAGAGCGACAGACGATGGAACTTGTTCGCGCGGAGTCGGTCGAACGCGAGGCCGCGTACGCGTACTGGAAGACCGACCTGCACCGCCCGGAGGTGCTGGTCTGGACGGGCCGGCACCGGGTGACGGCCGTACTGGAGGAGCGGAGCGCCGACGGCACCCTCGTGCTGTCCGTCCCCGGGCCGGACCGGCCGGCCCGCCTCGCGCCCGGCGGACGGCTGGCCCTCGCCTTCCGGGCCGACGCCGCGCGGCTGCGCCGGGGACGGCTGGTGCCCGTGTTCACCACCGACTACACCCTCGACGAGGACTCCGGTCGTGTCGTGGCGCGCTTCCCGGCCGGCGCCGGCCGCACCCGGCCGCTGCCCCGGCCGATCCCGGCCCGACTGGACAGCGCCGTGCTGTTCGGCCGGCGGGCGGAGGTCGACCTGCTGCGACTCTCGCCCTACCACGGGGAGTTCCGGGCCGACGACCCCGGCCGCTGCCTGGCGCCCGGCATGGCCGTCACACTGGAGGCCTGGCTGCCCTGGCTCGGCCACTGGCGGCTCACCGCCCAGCTGACCGACTGCCGCGAGGAGGCCGACGGCGCCCGCTTCGGCTTCCGGATCGTGGACCGGGAATCGGTGCGCACCAGCGCGACCGTCCTGGTCGGCACGGACCCGGACTTCGGCTTCGCCGAGCTGCGCGACGCTGGGGTGCGGCCGTCCCGGATGACCCGGTACCTGTCGGTGCGCACCGTGGCCGACGAGCTGACACACCGTCAGGCCCTCGACGTCCGGCTCGCCGGCAACCAGCGCTTCGGCCGGCTGGCCGGCGTGCAGGACAGCACCGAGGTGGCCGACGACCTCGACGCCCACGCCGTCACCTTCCTGTGTCTGCTGGGGGAGAAGCCGGTGGGCACCGGCCGGGTCGTGGTCAACGGCGGCGACCGCGGCCTCAGCGAGATCGAGACCGGCACCGCCGGACTGCCCGTGCACATCTGGCGCGGCCGGTTCGTCGAGGTGTCCCGGCTGGCCATCGACCCCGAACACCGCGGCGCGGGCGTCGTCCTCGCGCTGTTCCGCGAGACGGCCCGGCTGGCGTTCAACCTCGACTGCCGCTACCTGGTGCTGGACGCCATCGACAAGCTCGTCCCGGCGTACGAGCGGATCGGCGGCCGCCGGCTGCCCATCGTCAAGACGCATCCGTACAGCAAGGAAACCGTGCACGTCATGGCGATCGACATCGGCGAGCAGCTCGGCCGGCTCGGCCGCCGCTGGCCGTACTGGCAGGTCGTGTTCGGGCCGGTGCTCGACCACCACATGCGCACCTCCCCGCCCGGCGCGCTCACCCGGCTCGTGCACGGCCTCGGCACGATCCCCTTCTGGGTGAAGCGGGCCGTCAGCCGCCTCCTGTGAGCCGCACGCCCCCTACTCCCGTTTTCCGGCACCCCTGCCGTCACGCTTCTGTGAGGACCTTTCGTGGCCGATCGATCCCGTCCGTGGCCGGCGCTGATCGCGCTGATCGTCGGCTACTTCATGGTGGTGCTGGACATGACCATCGTGGCCGTCGCCAACCCGGTGATCATGGACAGTCTCCATGCCGACGTCACCTCCCTCGTCTGGGCCACCAGCGCCTATCTGCTCACCTTCGCCGCGCTGCTGCTGCCCGCCGGCCGGCTGGGCGACCACTTCGGGCCCAAGCGGGTCTACCTCGCCGGCCTCGCCCTGTTCACCGCCGCCTCCCTGGCCTGCGGACTGGCCCCCTCCATCGGCGCGCTCATCGCCGCCCGCGCGGTGCAGGGCGTCGGCGCGGCCCTGGTGACCCCGCAGACGATGGCCGTGATCACCCGGACCTTCCCGCCCGAGCGGCGCAGCGCCGCGATGAGCCTGTGGGGCGCCGTCGCCGGGCTCGCCAACCTGGTCGGCCCGCTGCTCGGCGGACTGCTCGTGGACCGGGCGGGCTGGGAGTGGATCTTCTACGTCAACGTCCCCGTCGGCGTCGCCGGGTTCGTGCTGGCCGTCCGCTACGTACCGGCGCTGCCCGCGCACACCCACCGCTTCGACCTGACCGGCCTCGTCCTCAGCAGCGTCGGCATGTCGCTGCTCGTCCTCGGCATCCAGGAGGGCGGCAGTCAGGGCCGGCCTGGCTGGACCTGGTGGTCGGTCGCGGCCGGCGTCGCCCTCCTCGCCGTCTTCGTCGCCCATCAGGCCCGTACCACCGCAGACCCGCTGCTGCCGCTCGGCATCTTCCGCGACCGCGCCTTCGCGGCGGCCGCCCTGGCCGTCGGCCTCGCCGCCGCCGCGGTGGCCGCCGTGATGGTGCCGCTCTACCTCTACCTGGAGTCGGTGCGCGACCTGCCCGGCACCAAGGCGGGACTGCTGCTCGCCCCCATGGCCCTGCTGGCCATCGTGTTCGTCCCGGTCATCGGTCTGTTCGGGGACCGGCTGCATCCGCGCGTGGCGCCCGTGACCGGCCTCGCGCTGTTCGCGGCCACGCTCGCCGGGTTCGCGCTCCTGATGACACCGGACTCGCCCGTCGGTCTCTTCCTCGTCGGCGCGGCCCTGGCCGGCACCGCCAACGCCTGCATCTGGCCCTCGCTCGCCGTGGCCGCCACGCTCCGGCTGCCGGCCGGGCGGGCCGGCGCGGGCGCGGGCGTCTACAACGCGGTGCGCCAGGTGGGCTCCGTCCTCGGCAGCGCCGCCGTGAGCGCCGTCGTGGCGTCCCGGATGGCCGCCCGGGGACTGCCCGCCGACGTCGCCGCGGGCACCGACGGGAGTACCAGCGTCCCGAGGGCCCTGCGGTCCGCCTTCGGCAGCGCCCTGGCGGACGCCGTCTACCTGCCCGTCGCCCTGCTCGCCCTCGGCGCTCTCGTCGCCGCGCTGATCGTCCGCGCCGAGCGTCCGGCCCCACAGGCCCAGCCCTCGACCTCCGTGGCGGTGAACCCGTGAACGGCACAACGGCCGTGCATTACTTCCTCAGCCTGTCCGCCCTGCTGGCGGTGGCCAAACTCTTCGGCGCCCTCGCCCGCAGGGTGCGCCAGCCCGCCGTCGTCGGCGAGATCGTCGCGGGCGTGGCCTGCGGCCCGCTCGTCCTGCCCGCATCGGTGCGGCACACCCTGATGCCCGCCGACGTCCAGCCCCTGCTGGGCGCGCTCGCCGCGCTGGGCCTCGCCCTGTTCATGTTCGTCGTGGGTTACGAGCTGGAGCACACCCTGCTGCGCGGCCTGAAGGGCAGCGCGCTCGGCGTCGCCACGGGTTCGGTCGTCGTACCGCTCGCCCTGGGCGTGCTCCTGGCACTGCCGCTCGCCGGGCGGTACGCCCCCGGACCGAAGGCCGGGTTCGTCCTCTTCCTCGGCATCGCCATGTCCGTCACCGCCTTCCCCGTGCTGGCCCGCGTGCTCTCGGACCGCCGGCTGACCGCCACCCCGCTCGGCGGCCTCGCCCTCGCCGCCGCGGCCTTCGGCGACCTGGTGGCCTGGGTGGCGCTGGCCGGCGTGGTGGCGCTGTTCGGCACCGCCTCGCAGTGGCGGATCAGCCTGCTGCCCGGGTACGTCCTGCTCCTCCTGGCCGTCGTACGACCGCTGCTCGGACGGCTGCTGCGCCGCTGCGCGGACCGCGGGACCCCGCCCCTCGCGCTGTTCCCGATCCTCATCGTGGGTCTGCTGATGTCCTGCGGGGCCGCGGAATGGCTCGGCGTCCACTACATCTTCGGCGCGTTCGCGTTCGGTGCCGTCATGCCCCGCGGCGGCTTCGAGGAACTGCGCCTGCACGTGATCGAGGGCGCGAACCACGTCGGCGCGCTGCTGCTGCCGCTGTACTTCGTGGTGGCCGGTTCGAAGGTCGACCTGAACGGCTTCGGGCTGTCGGCCCTGCTGACGCTCGTCGTCATCCTCGTCGTGGCGGTGGCCGGCAAGGCGGCCGGCGTGTACGGCGGGGCGCGGCTGTCCGGGCTGGACCACAGGCTCGCGCTGCCGCTGACGGCGCTGATGAACATGCGGGGCCTCACCGAGCTGGTCATCCTCTCGGTCGGCCTCGAACTCCGTCTGATCAACGGCACCGTCTACTCGATGATGGTCGTCATGGCCGTGCTCACCACGGCGATGGCCGGACCGGTGCTGGACACCAGGCGCTTCGCCGTCGCCGTCGCCGCGGAGCCGGCCGACGAGGTGTCCCGGCCGTCGCGAGAGGACCGCGCGAGCGCCCGCGCGGAGCGGGAATCCGACAAGGAACCGACAGGAAACAGCCGATGAACCTCAACGAGCACGTCGACGACTACTGCGAACGGACCTCATCGGCCTTCTGGTCCGAGCCGGTCGACGCGATCAGCAACGTCTCCTTCCTCATCGCCGCCTGGGCAATCTGGCGGATGCTGGCCCCGGACCGCGTCACCGGCCGGAAGATACCGGTCAGCATCGCCTTCACCACCCCGCTGATGGTCTGCATCGGCCTGGGCAGCTTCGCCTTCCACACCATCGCCACCCGCTGGGCCCAGGTCCTGGACGTCGCACCGATCGGCCTGTACGTCCTGTGGTACTTCGGCAGCTTCCTGCTCTGGTTCTACGGCCAGCCCCTGAAGCGGTGCGTGCTCGGCGTCGGCGCCTTCATCGTCTTCCTGGCCGTGTTCATCGCCGTGGCGGGCCCGTACATCCCCAACAGGTCCGGCACATACGTCCCCGTCCTGCTGCTGCTCATCGCCATCACCGTGACCCTGCGCGCCTCGCGCGACGCCGAACTGCGCGCCCACGCCCCCTCCTTCGCCTGGTCGACGCTGGTGTTCGTCGTCGCCCTGGCCGCCCGCACCCTGGACGAGCGGGTCTGCGGCTCGCTGCCCATCGGCACCCACTTCGTCTGGCACCTCGGCGACGGCCTGCTGGTGTACCTGACCTCCCGCGCGCTCATCCACCGCTGGCGCGCCCGGACGGCCGCCGCGGACACCGAGGGCACCGACCCGGCCGGCACGTCGCTGTCCGTCGGCCGGTGAGCGAGCCCCGGGCGGCGGTCCGTGCCGGGCACGGTCCCGCCGGTGCGCCGCCCGGGGCGGGCCCCCGCGCGGCGGCGGCCGGTGTGCCGCCCCGGCCCGGCGACTGCCACCTGTGGGCGTGGCCCGCCTCCGCCTCCGCCGCGTTCCGTGCGCTGCTCACCGAGGAGGAGGCCGCACGCGCGGACACGCTGCCGGCCGGGCCCCCGCGCGCCACGTACGTCACCTCGCGTGGCCTCCAACGCGCCCTCGGCAGCCACTACTTGGGCACCCCGCCCCACCGGCTGCGGATCGACCGCACCTGCGCGCACTGCGGAGCCGGACACGGACGGCCCCGGTTCCCCGCGGCGGCCGGACGGCTGGACTACTCGGTCGCGCACACCCGGGACTGGGTGCTGGCCGTAGTCGTCTCCGAGGGCCTCGTCGGCGTGGACGTCGACACCGTGCCCGACCCGCGGACCGCCCTCCGCCTGGCGCGCAAGGCACTGACGGACGCGGAGCGGCGGGAACTGGCCCGCCTGCCGCAGGCCGCGCGTGCGGCGGCCTTCGTCCGGCTGTGGACGCGCAAGGAGGCGGGCAGCAAGCTGGCCGGCCGCGGGCTCGCCGCCCGCTTCGCCCATCTCGACGCGACCGGACCGACCCTGCGCCCGGCGGGCGATCTCCCCGCCGGCTGGCCGCCGGACCCCGTCCACCTCCTCGACCTGCCCCCGGCCGGCCCGCTGCGCACCGACCACCGCGGAGCACTGGCCACCACGGCGCCGATCGACCGCATCCTGCCACCGGCGAGCTGGGACCATCCGTAGGCAACCGCCCCGCGGCGGCGCGGACCGGCGACCGGCCTGCGGCGGGAGGGGAGGCCGCGGCCGGCCATGGCGAGACCGCTAGGGCCAAGGGGGTGGTGGCCGCCGTGGTCAGCCATGGCGCCGGCCGCGACCGGACGGGGCGGCGCGCGGCCGGTCGGGCAAGCCGCGGCCGGGTGTGGGCGGGGTTCCTGTCGGCTGTGCGGGGCGTGAGCGGGTGGGGGCAGGGTTCCGGTCGGTCGTGCGGGTGGTGAGTGGGTGGGGGCAGGGATCCGGTCGGTGGTAGGGGCCGTGGCCGGGCATGGCGGGGCGCGGCCGGTCACAGAGGCCGTGGTAGGCGGGAAGACGGCGGGGCGGTCACGGGGAGGCGCGGCCGGCCATGGTGAGGTCGCGGCAGGTGGGGGCCGAGGCGAGATCTCGTGGTCGGTCACGGAGCCGTAACTGGCCGCGGAGAGGCCGTGGCCGGGTGGGGCGCCGCCGAAGGGCTGTGCGGCGGGGTGCCTACCGCGCGGCCTTCAGGGCCTCTGCCAGTGCCAGGAGATCCCGTACGGCGTACGCGGGCCGGGACATGCTGCGCGGATAGTCCGGCGTACCGTCCCGCCACAGCCACGCCCCGCCCAGGCCCGCCTGCTGCGCGCCCTCGAGGTCCCACGGATGCACGGCGACCATCAGGGCCTGCTCCGGCGCCACCGCGACCTGCTCGACCGCGTAGCGGTACGCGGCCGGGGCCGGCTTCCAGCAGCGGGGGCCGCCCACGTCCAGCAGAGCCTCGAAGCGGTCCGCCACGCCCGCCCGGTCGAGCAGCCGCCGGGTCAGGCCGGCGTCGCCGTTGGTCATCGTCACCAGCCGGAACCCGGCGTCACTCAACCGCCGTACCCCCTCCGGGACATCGGGGTGCACCTCCAGCTCGGCCAGGCCGTCCAGGACGTGCCGGGCGCCCTTCTCGACGTTCCCGGTCCACCCGGGGACGCCCGGCAGCAGCGTGCGCAGACCGTCCAGCGCGAGGGCCGCGAAGTCGGCGTACGTGCCCGCCGCCGTCAGCGCGAACCCGTCCCGCAGCACCCCCGCGAACCACGTCGGCATCAGCCCGGCGGGGGCCCCGATCTCCTCGAAGCGGGCGCTGAGCGCGGTGAAGTCGCTGAGGGTCTCGTTGACGTCGAAGACCAGCACCGGCCGGTCCCCGTGCTTCCCTGCGGACATGGCTCCCCTTCTCCGGCCCCTGCCGGGCCCTCGGTCCTCTGCTCAGGCATCCCGCAGCAGGCAGGTCAGCCGGGCGCTGCACACCCGGCGGCCCTCCTCGTCACTGATCACGATCTCGTACGTCGCCGTGGACCGGCCCCGGTGCACGGGTGTGGCCACCCCGGTCACCAGGCCGGAGCGGACCCCGCGGTGATGCGTGCAGTTCAGGTCCACGCCGACCGCTATCTTCGAGCTGCCGCCGTGCAGCATGGCACCGACCGAGCCCAGGGTCTCCGCCAGCACCGCGGAGGCGCCGCCGTGCAGCAGGCCGTACGGCTGGGTGTTGCCCTCCACCGGCATGGTCCCGACGACCTTGTCCGCGCAGGCCTCGACGATCTGCACACCCATGCGCGTACCCAGGTGTCCGGCCGAGAACAGGGCGGCCAGGTCGACACCCAGCGCCGCGTACTCGTCGACGACCTCCTGCGGGAACGTCACTTGCTGCTGCTCACCCATGGGCCCGGCTCCGTTCGTCGTCCAGCTGTCCGCACAGCTTCCTGCTCGCTGAGCAAACGCTCAGTCGGTCGCCGATTGTTCCAGACGGCCCGCCGTGCCCGCCGTGTGATCTTCGAGACGTACGACGACGGACTTGCTGGCCGGGGTGTTGCTGGTGTCGGCGGTGGCGTCGAGCGGGACCAGGACGTTCGTCTCGGGGTAGTAGGCCGCCGCGCAGCCCCGGGTCGTCGGGTAGTGCACGACGCGGAAGCCGGGCGCCCGCCGCTCCACGCCGTCCTTCCACTCGCTGACGAGATCGACGTACGCCCCCTCGGCGAATCCGAGCGCACGGGCGTCCTCGGGGTGCACGAGCACCACCCGGCGCCCGCCGGTGATGCCCCGGTAGCGGTCGTCGAGACCGTAGATCGTGGTGTTGTACTGGTCGTGCGAACGCAGCGTCTGCAACAGCAGGCGGCCCTCGGGCAGTTCGGGGTACTCCACCGGCGCCGCCGTGAAGTTCGCCTTGCCCGTGGCGGTCGGGAAGCGGCGCTCGTCGCGCGGGGCGTGCGGCAGCGTGAAGCCGCCGGGCCTGGCCACGCGCGCGTTGAAGTCCTCGAAACCGGGCACCACGCGCGCGATGCGGTCACGGATCGCCGTGTAGTCCTTCTCGAACTCTTCCCACGGCACGACGCTCCGCTCGCCGAGCACACGGCGCGCGAGGCCGCAGATGATCGCGGGCTCGGAGCGCAGCCGCGGGCTCGCGGGCGCGAGCCGCCCGCGCGAGGCGTGCACCATGCCCATCGAGTCCTCGACGGTCACGAACTGCTCGCCGCCCGCCTGCACGTCCCGCTCGGTGCGACCCAGCGTGGGCAGGATCAGCGCCCGCGCGCCGGTGACCACGTGCGAGCGGTTGAGCTTCGTCGACACATGCACCGTCAGCCGCGCTCGCCGCATCGCGGCCTCGGTGACCTCGGTGTCGGGAGAGGCGGAGACGAAGTTGCCGCCCATGGCGAAGAACACCTTCGCCTCCCCGTCGCGCAGCGCGCGGATCGCCCGTACGACGTCGAAGCCGTGCTCGCGCGGCGGCGCGAACCCGAACTCCTTCTCCAGCGCGTCCAGGAACGCCGGGGCGGGCCGCTCGAAGATGCCCATCGTGCGGTCGCCCTGCACGTTGGAGTGGCCGCGCACCGGGCACACCCCCGCGCCCGGGCGGCCGATGTTGCCGCGCAGCAGCAGGAAGTTGACCACCTCGCGGATGGTCGGCACCGCGTGCTTGTGCTGGGTGAGGCCCATGGCCCAGCAGACGATGGTGCGCTGCGAGGCGAGCACCATGCCGAGGGCCCGCTCGATCTCCGCGCGGCCGAGGCCCGTGGCCCTGAGGGTCTCGTCCCAGTCGGCGGCCCGGGCGGCCGCGGCGAACTCCTCGAAACCGTGCGTGTGCTCACGCACGAACCCCTCGTCGACCGCGCCTTCCGTCTCCAGGACGAGCTTGTTCAGGAGCCGGAAGAGGGCCTGGTCGCCGCCGATGCGGATCTGCAGGAACAGGTCGGTGAGGGCGGCGCCCTTCAACAGGCCCTGCGCGGTCTGCGGGTTCTTGAACCGCTCCAGGCCGGCCTCGGGCAGCGGATTGACGCTGATGATCTTCGCGCCGTTCGCCTTCGCCTTCTCCAGCGCGGAGAGCATCCGGGGATGGTTCGTGCCCGGGTTCTGGCCCGCGACGATGATCAGGTCGGCCTGGTGGAGGTCCTCCAGCAGGACACTGCCCTTGCCGATGCCGATGGTCTCGGACAGCGCCGAGCCGGACGACTCGTGGCACATGTTGGAACAGTCCGGCAGGTTGTTCGTGCCCAGCTCGCGCGCGAAGAGCTGGTACAGGAACGCGGCCTCGTTGCTGGTGCGGCCCGAGGTGTAGAAGACGGCCTCGTCGGGGGAGGAGAGGGCCGCGATCTCCTCGGCGACGATGTCGAAGGCGCGCTCCCAGGTCACCGGCTCGTAGTGCGTGCCGCCCTCGGGGAGGTACATGGGGTGCGTGAGCCGCCCCTGCTGGCCCAGCCAGTAGCCGCTGCGGGTCGCCAGATCCGCCACCGGGTGCGCGGCGAAGAACTCCGGCGTGACCCGGCGCAGCGTGGCCTCCTCGGCGACCGCCTTCGCGCCGTTCTCGCAGAACTCCAGCGCGTGCCGGTGGTCCGGCTCCGGCCAGGCGCAGCCCGGGCAGTCGAAGCCCTTCTTCTGGTTCACCTGGAGCAGCGTCAGCGTGGTGCGCCGCACGCCCATCTGCTGCTGGGCGATGCGCAGGCTGTGGCCGACGGCAGGCAGCCCCGCGGCCGCGTGCTTCGGCTCCGCGACCCGCGGCGCGTCCTGGACCGGATCACCCTTCGGCGGCTTCGTCGCCATCGCACGCTCCCCTTCGACTGCATGTGAGATGTACGCCGACGATCCTCCCACGGGCCGCTGACAACGCCGAGGCCGACCGTGGCCCGTCCCTGTTCACCGGCGGTGCCACGGTACGTGACCGGCTGGCGACCCTCTGCGCCCCGGGCCGGAGTGTCAGTGCGGCGTGGCAGGATCGGGGACGTGGCAGAGACAGCATCGAAGCAGACCGACACGACCCCCGGCGGTACCCGTCCCCGGCTGATGCTCATGGACGGGCACTCGCTGGCCTATCGCGCGTTCTTCGCGCTGCCCGCGGAGAACTTCACGACCGCGACCGGCCAGCCGACGAACGCGATCTACGGCTTCGCGTCGATGCTGGCCAACACGCTGCGTGACGAGCAGCCCACGCACTTCGCCGTGGCCTTCGACGTCTCGCGCAAGACCTGGCGCTCCGAGCGCTTCACCGAGTACAAGGCGAACCGCTCCAAGACCCCGGACGAGTTCAAGGGCCAGGTCGAGCTGCTCGGCGAGCTGCTCGACGCGATGCACGCGCCCCGCTTCGCCGTCGACGGTTTCGAGGCGGACGACGTCATCGCCACCCTCGCCACCCAGGCCGAGGCCGCCGGCTTCGAGGTGCTGATCGTCACCGGCGACCGCGACTCCTTCCAGCTGGTCACCGAGAACATCACGGTGCTCTACCCCACGAAGGGCGTCTCGGAGCTGACCCGGTTCACCCCGGAGAAGGTTTTCGAGAAGTACGGCTTGACGCCCGCCCAGTACCCCGACTTCGCCGCCCTGCGCGGCGACCCGTCCGACAACCTCCCCGGCATCCCCGGCGTCGGCGAGAAGACCGCCGCGAAGTGGATCAACCAGTTCGGGTCCTTCGCCGAACTCGTCGAGCGCGTCGAGGAGGTCAAGGGCAAGGCGGGGCAGAACCTCCGCGACCACCTGGAGTCGGTCAAGCTCAACCGCGTCCTGACCGAGCTGGAGCGCGAGGTCGAGCTGCCGAGGACGGTCGCCGACCTGGAGCGCGCGCCGTACGACCGCACGGCCGTCGCGATGGTCCTGGACACCCTGGAGATCCGCAACCCGTCCCTGCGCGAGCGGCTGTACGCCGTCGACCCGGGAGCGCAGGAGGCCGAGGCCACCCCGGTCGCCACCGACGGCGTGGAGATCGACGGCACGGTCCTGGCCACCGGCGAGCTGGCCCCCTGGCTCGCCCGGCACGGCGCCGAGCCCCTGGGCGTGGCCACCGTCGACACCTGGGCGCTGGGTACCGGCTCGGTCGCCGAGGTCGCCCTCGCCGCGGCCGGGGGAGCGGCCGTCTGGTTCGACCCGGCCGAGCTGGACGAGGCCGACGAGAACGCGTTCGCGGCCTGGCTGGCCGACGCCGACCGCCCCAAGGTGTTCCACAACGCCAAGGGCGCCATGCGCGTCCTCGCCGAGCACGGCTGGCGCGTCGAGGGCGTGACCATGGACACCGCGCTCGCCGCGTACCTGGTCAAGCCGGGCCGCCGCTCCTTCGACCTGGACGCGCTGTCCCTGGAGTACCTGCACCGCGAGCTGGCACCCGCCGCCGCGGCCGACGGCCAGCTCGCGTTCGGCGCGGACGACGGCGCCGAGGCCGAGGCCCTGATGATCCAGGCCCGCGCGGTCCTCGACCTGGGCACGGCCTTCGAGGCCCGCCTGGAAGAGGTCGGCGCGGCGGACCTGCTCCGCGACATGGAGCTGCCCACCTCCGCCCTGCTCGCCCGCATGGAGCGGCACGGCATCGCGGCCGACCGCGCGCACCTGGAGACGATGGAGCAGACCTTCGCGGGCGCCGTGCAGCAGGCCGTGAAGGAGGCCCACGCGGCCGCCGGCCACGAGTTCAACCTGGGCTCGCCCAAGCAGCTGCAGGAGGTCCTCTTCGGCGAACTGGCCCTGCCCAAGACCAAGAAGACCAAGACCGGCTACACCACGGACGCCGACGCCCTGGCCTGGCTCGCCACCCAGACCGACAACGAGCTGCCGGTCATCATGCTCCGCCACCGCGAGCAGGCGAAGCTGCGCGTCACCGTCGAGGGCCTGATCAAGACCGTCGCGGGCGACGGCCGTATCCACACCACCTTCAACCAGACGGTGGCCGCGACCGGTCGGCTGTCCTCCACGGACCCGAACCTGCAGAACATCCCGGTGCGCACGGACGAGGGCCGGGCGATCCGCCGCGGCTTCGTGGTCGGCGAGGGCTTCGAGTCGCTGATGACCGCCGACTACAGCCAGATCGAGCTGCGTGTGATGGCTCACCTCTCCGAGGACGAGGGCCTGATCGAGGCGTTCACCTCCGGTGAGGACCTGCACACCACGGTCGCCTCACAGGTGTTCGCCGTCGAGCGGGACGCGGTGGACGCGGAGATGCGCCGCAAGATCAAGGCCATGTCGTACGGCCTCGCCTACGGCCTGTCCGCGTTCGGGCTCTCCCAGCAGCTGAACATCGACGCGGGCGAGGCGCGCGCCCTGATGGACACCTACTTCGAGCGCTTCGGCGGGGTCCGCGACTACCTCCGCCGCGCGGTCGACGAAGCGCGGGCGACGGGCTACACGGCGACCCTCTTCGGCCGCCGCCGCTACCTCCCCGACCTCAACAGCGACAACCGCCAGCGCCGCGAGGCGGCCGAGCGCATGGCCCTCAACGCGCCCATCCAGGGCACGGCGGCCGACATTGTCAAGATCGCCATGCTCAAGGTGGACGGCGCGCTGCGGGCGGCGGACCTGAAGTCCCGCATGCTCCTGCAGGTCCACGACGAAATCGTCCTGGAGATCGCCCCCGGCGAGCGCCACACCGCGGAGGAGATCGTCCGACGCGAGATGGCGGGCGCCGTCCACCTGAAGGCCCCCCTGGACGTCTCGGTGGGCGTGGGCCCGGACTGGGAGTCAGCAGCCCACTGACCCTCCGGCGCGAGCGCGGAGGGCGCGCCACCGCGAGGCGGGCTCCGACGCCCTCCCCTCAGGGCCGGCTCCGCCCCGGGACGTCCCCGGCCAGGGCCGGACCGGGACCACCTCGAACGTCCCGAACCCGGGACCGACTCGAACGCCTCGGCCAGGGGTGTGTCCCCCGCCCGGCCGGGGTCGGCTCCCACGCCCTGACCGGGGTCGGGGTCGGCTCCATCACCCTGGACCAGCGCAGCGCCGACCCCCGGTCGGGGTCGGCTCGCCCGGTCGGGGTCGGTTCCGACACTCTGGGCGGGGGGTGGTGTCGCCTCCCCCCCCGGTCGGGGGTGGCTCCCTCTGACGGGGGTGGCTTCCTCTGACGTGGTCGGCTGCAACACTCTGGGCGAGGGCAGTGCCGCCCCTAGTCAGGGCCGGCTCCGCCCCGCCGGGGTCGAGTCGACGCCGGCGGCCAGGGCAGTCCCCAACACCCCTCGCCAGGGTGTCCGCACCCGGCCGGGGGCGCGTCCAATGCGCCGGGCAGAGCAGTTCCAACGCCCCTGACGGGGGCAGCGCCTCCGCCGGGGTCGGTTCCAGCACGCTGGATCAGTGCAGCCCCCGTCGGGGCGGGCTCTGGCCGTCCGCCTGGGGTCGTTCCGACGCCGCCCGCCAAAGCAGTCCGGCACGTCGCCGACGAGGGCAGCCCCGAACACCCCGTCGGGGCTGGCCGACCACCAGCCAGGGCTGCCTCCAACGCCTCCGGCCGGGTCCGGCTCCAAGCCCTCGACGCCGGACGCCTTTCGGCTGAGCGTCGCGACAGGTTCCGTCCCGTCGCCGATGGCGCTCGGGCGAGACGGTCCGGCGGTGCCTAACCGGGGTCGGCCTCCCGCGCCCGCACGCCGCGGGCAGCACGCGGCCGGAGTCGGCAGACGGACGCCGGCCGACCCCCGAAGGGCCCGGTCCGTCACTCACGTGGCCCCCGCCAAAACGCCCCGCACCCCCCGCAGCCGCAACACTGCGGGCATGGGTATACACATGCTTCACCGCCGGACGCCCGAGGCGGAGACCCGGGCGACCTGGGAAGTCACCGCCTCGGCGCAGGACAGGCTGCCCGCCTCGCCGGTCCCGGCCCTCGCGGCCGGCGCCAGCACCGCCCGCGTCCCCGTGGACCTCGCGGAGAGCGTCCGTACGGCAGTCAGGCGCCTACGGCGCAGACTCGCGGCCCTGACCGCCCGCGCCGACCACATCCCGGACTGGCGCCAGTGGGCCGACCTGGCCCGCGGCTACCTCGCCCTCGTGCTGGCCCTCGTCCCGAGACCGCGCCCCCGGCACACCCTCACCGTCTTCGTCGCCTCCCTCACCGACCGCGCGGCCGACCCCGGTCCACGGCGACCGCCGCACGGGGACCACCGGGAGCCTCCGGCGCCGGGCCTCGACGGCACCCCCTGACCCCGAGGGCGTACAGCAGCGCCCCGGGGGACGAGCCCCGCCCCCGGAGCACCGGGCCGGAACCGCATCCCACAGCCGGGCAGGAGCGCCCACGCCGCCCACTCCCACGCCGCCCGCTGCACCGCCCCGGCCGCCGCGCAACCGCCGACGACGGCCCCGGCCCCCACCTGTCCCGCACGGACACCGGCAGTCCCGCCGGGCCCCCGCACGGCAGCCGCCGCGGCACTCCTGCGAGGCAGACGGCGAGCAGGGCCGCGCCCGCCTCGGACGAAGCCGTACGGGAGCCATGCGCACACCGGCACCCCCACCAGCCGGTCCCGCCCGAGGGCCGGAAGCAGGCGCGCCCCCAGCGGCCCTCCTGCGTGAAGCGTCCCGCCTCCCCATGGGCCGGCGCGCCCAGTACCGCGGAGACGTACCACCACCCCACCATGGCGGCCCGCACGCGCGCGCGTGGCGCACCGCGGCGCAGCCGAGCGGCCGGCCACAGCCGTGCCACGCCCAGGTGACGGGCGCATCGACCGTGACGACGCCGGCGAACGCGTGCGTGGCCGCGCCGAACTCCGTGCCCTCAGAGGGGACATTCGCCGCGTAGAAGGTCATGCCGGGCGCGAAGGAACCAGCCACGAGCAGCGCCGGCACCAGCGGACCGCGCCCGGCCCCGTGCCGGCGCATCGCGGGCAGGACGGCCGCCGCGTGGCTGAGTGTGAACGGCAACAGGGCCCCTCGAAAGGTCGTCGGCCGTGCCGCCGCAGGCGGTGATCAGGCCCGTTCAGCACGCGGGACCTCGCCGAGCGGCCACGGGCGGGAACGATAGTCGGCCAACCGGTGAAAACCGGACGTGAACGGGTGCCCGGGTCAAGCAAGTTGTCGTAGGGTCACGAGCGGCGTCGGACCGGCGCACGGGAGCACGGACAGCACACCGACGGAACAGCGCATCAGATGCAACCGGAGCACCGGGTCAACCGTCACACCAGAGCAAGGCCGACGGACGGAGACGGACGCAGGGGCGTCCACAGGAGGGGTTCACTCTATGGCGGCGCATTTCGGCAGGCGGCTGCGCAAGGGGGCGGCGACCACCGCCGTGGCCGCGGCAGCGGTCGCGGCACTGTCCGCGTCCCAGGCTCCGGGAGTGACCGGCGAGGACCACGGCAGACGGACGGCGGCCGGCGCCTCCGCTCCCGTACCGGGCGCGGACGGCGGCGCCACCGGCAACTCGCCGTACTACACGGACCTTCCGCCGCTGAACAGCCCCAACCCCAGCCCGGGCCCCAGCTCCTCGCCGAACGCCGGCACCCCGGTCGTCCGGGGGAACGGCGAGGCCGGCATACCGGCGACGGTCCTCGACGCGTACAAGAAGGCCGAGGCCGAGCTGCGCTCCTCCAAGCCCGGCTGCAACCTGCCCTGGCAACTGCTCGCCGCCATCGGCCAGGTCGAGTCGGGCCAGGCCGACGGCGGCCGGGTCGGCGCCGACGGCACCACGCTGACCCCGATCCTGGGCCCGGTGCTCGACGGCAACGGCTTCGCGCTCATCAAGGACACCGACCACGGGGCGTACGACGGCAGTGCCGAGTACGACCGGGCCGTCGGCCCGATGCAGTTCATCCCGTCGACCTGGGCCTGGGCCGGCCGCGACGGCAACGGCGACGGCAAGAAGGACCCCAACAACGTCTACGACGCCGCCCTGGCCGCCGGCCACTACCTGTGCCGCAACGACTGGGACCTCTCGCGCGACGCCGACCTGCACAGCGCGATCCTCAGCTACAACAACTCGCAGGACTACCTGAACACGGTCCTGAGCTGGCTGGAGTACTACCGCAAGGGCAGCTACTCCGTGCCCGACGGCACCGGCGGCCTGCCCAGCCACCGCAGCGACGACGGCACCCGGCACACCCAGTCGCCGACGCCGACGGACCCGCCCACGTCCCAGCCCTCCCCGAGGCCGGACCCGGAGCCCAGCAAGCCGAGCAAGCCCGGCACGCCCGGCGGCGGAAGCGGCAGCCCGACCCCGCCCACGCCGCCCGCCCCGCCGACCCCCACCGACACGGTGGACCACCTGGAGAACCCGGGCACGGGCCCGCTCACCGCGATGGCCGGTGACGCCTTCACGGACCGGATCTCCGCCCGGGCCGCGACCAAGCTGGGCAATGCCGTCGCCAAGGTGCGCATCCGGTTCACCATCAGCGGCGACACGGACGCCACGTTCACCGGCGGCGAGACCGTGGCCACGGTCACCACGGACGCCAAGGGCGTCGCCCTCGCCCCCGCGCTCCAGGCGGGCGAGAAGACCGGCGGCTTCAAGGTCACCGCGTCCGTCGTGGGCCGCTCGCTCAAGGGCGTCGACTACCAGGCCACCGTCACCGCGCGCGCCGCCGACACCCTGACCCGCACCAGCGACACCCCGCCGACCTGTACCCCGGGCGGCGAGTTCACCGACCAGGTCCAGGTGAAGGCGACGTACAAGGGCGCCGTCGCGGACAAGGTCGCGGCCACCGCGACGCTGATCAAGTCGGACACGGACGCCACCGAGAACGACAAGGGCCCCTACTTCAAGGACGACAAGGGCAAGACCGTCCGCACCCTCACCGGTCTCCAGACCGACGCCAAGGGTCTGCTCACCCTGCCCAAGCTGTACGCCGACGACACCACCGGCACCTTCCTGCTCCGCATCACCACCACCGGCGGCGCGACGCTCACCGTCGAGCTCAAGGTCGCCGCCGCCGACACCTCGTCCGGTCCGTCCCCGTCCCCGAGCCCGTCCGCCTCCTCCTGATCCCGACCGAAGAACGAACAGGGCGCCCTCTTCCGTTCCCACAGGGAGGGCGCCGTCGTTCGTGCGTGCACCGCTGTTCTCATCTCACCCCGCCGTTGCTACGGTGCCGAACCTGACGACCCATCAGGAGCCGTCAGGACGCGACCGTCCGCCGGGAGGCCCGTATGCGCGCCCTGATCGCCGCCGCGACCGGTCTCGCCCTCGCGTTCGCCCTGGTCCTCACGATCAGCGCGACGGGTTCGCCGTCCGGTCGGACGTCCCCCAAACCGCTGCTGACCACGGTGCCCGCGCACCCGTAGTCGCGCCCGTCCGGGAGGGAGGCCGCGCATGCGCCGCACGGCAAGCCTGGTCCTGCTCGCCTGCGCCGTCTTCTGCGCGGCGCTGTCCCCGCTCGTGCGCTGGTACGCCTTCCCGCGCCTGGCCAGGATCCCCGCGAACCAGTACCAGGACATGGTCCTTCAGGCAAAGGACGCCACCCTCCTCGACTACGGCACCATGCAGGCGAAGAAGGTCCCGGAGGTCACCATCGTGCAGACCCTCAAGGGCGACGTGGGGGCCGCGCGGAAGATCGAGAAGACGGCGGGGCGGCCGGTCGTCGTCTGGGACGGCCTGTCCTACGTACAGGGCCCCGACGGCAAGATGGTCTCCAAGGTCCCCGAGCGCTACGTCTTCGACGCCCACACCCAGGACCCCGTGCACGCCACCGGCGAGATGGTCGACGGCGACCCGGTCACCCGCCGGGGCATCGAGTTCAAATGGCCCTTCCTCACACAGAAGCGCGACTACGAGTACTTCGACGCCCAGACCCGCACCACCAGCCCCATCCACTACAAGGGCACCCAGACCTTCCGGGGGCTGATGGTCTACTACTTCGAGCAGACCATCCCCTGGACCAAGGTGCCCATGCCCAAGACGATGCCCGTGCAGGGCATCACACCGGAGTCGGTCGCGAGGACCGGAACGACCCGCTGGTACAGCACGGTGCGCAGGTTCTGGGTCGAACCCGTCACCGGCGCGCCCGTCTACGGCGAGGAGGACCACAAGGAGGAACTGCGCGGCGGCACCCTGCTCGGCGGCCGGGCCGCCGTCACGGCGTTCGCCGGCGACGTCAAGATGCGCGAGGACTACATCGAGCACACGGTCGCCCTCGTCAAGCACAACCGCAGCCTCGTGCTGACGCTCACCTCCTACGTCCCCTGGGGCTCCCTGATCCTCGGCCTGCTGCTCCTCGCGCTCTCCCTCTGCCTGGAGGCCCGCTCCCGCCGGCCCGGGGACCCGGCACCCGCGCGGTCGGCGGAACCCGAGCCGGTCAGCGCCTGAGCCGTGCGTTGGTGTGCCGGGTGGGCTCGGCGGTCGCCGGGTCCCCGGGCCACGGATGCTTCGGGTACCGCCCGCGCAGCTCGGCCCGTACGGCCTGGTAGCCGTCCTTCCAGAAGGAGGCGAGATCGGCCGTGACGGCGGCCGGCCGCCCGGCGGGGGAGAGCAGGTGTATCAGCAGCGGCACCCCCGCCACGGCGGGTGTCTCGGCCAGTCCGAACATCTCCTGGAGCTTGACGGCGAGCACCGGTCGCTCGGGGTCGGCATAGTCGATCCGGATTCTGGACCCACTGGGCACGACGATCCGCTCCGGCGCGAGTTCGTCCAGCCGCGCGGCTTCCCCGCTCGCCCACGGCAGCAACCGCGCCAGCCCCTGCCCGGCGTCGAGCCGGCCGAGATCGGCCCGCCCCCGCGCCCTGCTCAGCTCCGGCTCGAGCCACTCGTCCACGCGCGCGTACAGCGCATCGTCGGACACGTCCGGCCACGGCTCCCCGATACGCTCTCGCAAAAACGCCAGCCGCCGCCGCAGCACCTCCGCCTCCGGCGTCCATCGCAGCACCCCGAGGCCTTCCTGCCGCAGCCCTTCGAGCAGAGCGCCGCGTACGAGCGCGGGATCGGCGTCCTTCAGGGGCCGCGCGGCCAGCTCGATCGCCCCCAACCGCTCGACATGCCGCGCCACGACATCCCCGTCGGCCCAGTGCACCTCGTCCCGCCCGGTGAGCAGGGCCCCGGCGGCTTCGAGCGCCACGTCCTGCGCCACGGCGGCGCCGAGCAGCACACGCGCGTGCCCTCTCCCCGCGGGCCGATCGGCGACGGCGACGACGATCCAGGGAGCCCCCCGCAACGCCGATCCCTCATTCAGCTCGGCCCGCGTGCCCGAGGCCATCAGATACGACCCGCCGTCGAGCCGGGCGACCCGCTCGGGAAAGGCGAGCGCGGCGACAAGCCCGGCGAGCCTGTCATCACCGGGGCCTGGTCCGACCCGCCCGGTGCCTCCTGACCGACGGTCAGGCGCGGGCTCGGGGGACAGCTCCCGGGAGACGGCCCGCAGCCGCCGTACCTCCGCGGCCCAGCGCCCGGCATAGGCGTCACCCCCACGCCGGGCGAGCCGCAACGCACCCGCGAGGTCATCACCGTAGTCCCGCGGCACCTCCTCCGAAAGCAGGGCGACGACCTCGGCGCCCCGGCCGGACGTGTCCAGCAGCGCCCGCCCCAGCCGAGGGTGCACACCCAGCCGCGCCAACCGCACCCCGGCCGGCGTCGCCCGCCCGGCACAGTCCACCGCCCCCACGGCCGCCAGCGCGGAGCGTGCCGCCGCCATCGCACCGCCCGGCGGCGGATCCAGCAACGCCAGCCCGGAGGCGTCGGGATCGCCCCAGCAGGCCGCCTGAAGGGCGAACGCGGTCAGGTCGGCCAGCTTGATCTCCGGTGCCGGAAAGGCCGGCAGGCGCCCGTCCTCGGCCTGCGTCCAGCACCGGTACACCACCCCCGGCGCCTCCCGCCCGGCACGCCCCGCCCGCTGCCGTCCGGCCGCCCGGGACGCCCGTACCGTCGTCAGCCCGCTCAGCCCGCGGGCGTGATCCACCCGTGGTTCCCGCGCCAGCCCCGAGTCCACGACGACCCGTACCCCGGGCACGGTCAGCGACGACTCGGCGACCGACGTGGCCAGCACCACCCGGCGCCGTTCCCCGCCCGCCAGCACCGCGTCCTGTGCCGTGGCCGGCGCCCGCCCGTGCACCTGGAGCACCTCGACGTCCCCCAGGTCCCCGAGCCGCCCGGCCACGCGCGCGATCTCGCCGACGCCGGGCAGGAAGCACAGCACGTCGCCCGCCCGCTCGGCCAGCGCCCGCCGCACCACCGACGCCACGTGGGCGAGCAGCGCCGGATCGACCCGCATCCCGTGCGGCGGCCGCACCGGAGGCGCGGGCGGCGCCCACACCACGTCCACGGGATGCGCGACGCCCGCCGCCTCCACCACCGGCGCCCCGCCGAGCAGTCGCGCCCAGCCCTGCGCGTCCGTCGTCGCCGACGCCGCCACCAGCCGCAGCTCCGGCCGCAGCGTCTGCCGCACGTCCCACAGGAAGGCGGCCGCCGTGTCGGCGTCCAGATGCCGCTCGTGGCACTCGTCCAGCACGACCAGGTCGACGCCCGCCAGTTCCTGGTCCCGCTGCAGCCGCTGGAGCAGCACACCGGTCGTCACGACCTCCACGCGCGTGTGCCGCCCCACGGCCCGCTCGCCGCGCACGGTGAAGCCCACGCTCTCGCCCGGCTGCTCGCCGAGCAGCCACGCCATGCGCCGGGCCGCGGCCCGCGCGGCGATCCGCCGCGGCTCGGCCACCACGACCCGCCGCGCCGGGCCGTCCCCGACCAGCCCCGCCAGCACCAGCGGCACCAGCGTCGTCTTGCCGGTGCCGGGCGGCGCCACGAGGACGGCGGTGCCGGCCGCCGCCAGCGCGTCGGTCAGGGCGGGCAGGGCGGAGCGCACGGGCAGCGCGTCCAGGGCGTCGTAACGGATCACGCCCCCAGTGTCGTACGCCGTCAGACGTCCCCACGCGTGCGTTGCCGCGCGTAGCCCTCACGCGGGCCTGAGCCAGGAGCGAGACAGCCCGTCACGCACGCGCGCGCGTGCGGCCTGCTCAGTCCCGCTCGCACACGAAGATCGCCGTGCCCGGGATCAGGCTCCCGCGCAGCGGGGACCAGCCGCCCCACTCCGCGGTGTTCCAGGCCGGCCACTCCGGCTCCACCAGGTCCACAAGGCGGAAGCCCGAGGCCACGATGTCCCGGACGCGGTCGCCGAGCGTCCTGTGGTGCTCGACGTAGACCGCGCGGCCCTGCTCGTCCTGCTCGACGTACGGCGTGCGGTCGAAGTAGGAGGAGGACACCGACAGGCCCTCGGGGCCCGGCTCGTCCGGGAACGCCCAGCGGATCGGGTGCGTCACCGAGAAGACGAACCGGCCGCCCGTCCGCAGCACCCGGCGCACCTCGCGGAGCACCAGCCGGGGATCGGCGACGAACGGCAGCGCCCCGTACGCGGAGCACGCCAGGTCGAAGGAGCCGTCCGCGAAGGGCAGCGCGCCCGCGTCCGCGCAGACGAGGGGAAACGATCCGCCGATCCGCAGGGCGTGCTGGAGCTGGCGGTGCGAGAGGTCGAGCGCCACCGGCCGGGCACCCTGGGCGGCCAGCCAGCGCGCGCACTGCGCGGCGCCCGCTCCGATCTCCAGGACCTCCTTGCCCTTCAGCTCCTCCGGCGGGCCGAGCAGTTCGGCCTCCATCTCGTCCAGGCCCTCGGGGCCCCACACGAAGCGGTCGTCGCCGAGGAACGTGCCGTGCTCGACCTGGTACTCGTCCGCGTTGCGGTCCCACCAGCCCCGGTTGGCCCGTGCGCTCTCCGCGACATCGGCGTCACGTCGCGTGGCCTCCGAGGTGGAATCCACGGCGTTGCCGTCGTCGTACGGTTCCGGCTCTTGGATGATCGGCTCCCTCGTCGTACTCTTCCGTCCAACCCGCCGGGGTCTGCCGCGGAAGGGGTCCCATGGGCCCGCGTGTGGCCTCCCGGGACGTTTCTTCTGCCGGGAATGCGGCGATCCGCACCCCGTGTGCGCCTTCGCGCATTGACCCTGTCCGGCTGCCCCCGTATGCTACAAGTTGCGCTGCGGGCCTGCGCACCTCAGACGTAGCAGGCTGCGCTCGCATCTGTTGTATGTCCCCTCGGTTGTCGAGGCGCCACCAGCGGTTTTGTGTGGCGCTTCCTTGGCTGTCCGGCTTCATCAGAGCGAAACGGGCTCCCGGCGTAAGCAGTACCTACGACTTCAATGTCCGTACCGGAGCCCTTTCCCACATGACGAGCAGCACCGAGACCACCGCCACCACCCCGCAGGTAGCGGTCAACGACATCGGTAACGAGGAAGCCTTCCTCGCAGCGATCGACGAGACGATCAAGTACTTCAACGACGGCGACATCGTCGACGGCGTCATCGTGAAGGTCGACCGGGACGAGGTCCTGCTCGACATCGGTTACAAGACCGAAGGTGTCATCCCGAGCCGCGAGCTCTCGATCAAGCACGACGTCGACCCGAACGAGGTCGTCGCCGTCGGCGACGAGATCGAGGCCCTTGTCCTCCAGAAGGAGGACAAGGAAGGCCGCCTGATCCTCTCGAAGAAGCGCGCCCAGTACGAGCGTGCCTGGGGCACCATCGAGAAGATCAAGGAAGAGGACGGCATCGTCACCGGTACCGTCATCGAGGTCGTCAAGGGTGGTCTCATCCTCGACATCGGCCTCCGTGGCTTCCTGCCGGCCTCCCTCGTCGAGATGCGCCGTGTCCGCGACCTCCAGCCGTACGTCGGCAAGGAGCTCGAGGCCAAGATCATCGAGCTGGACAAGAACCGCAACAACGTGGTCCTGTCCCGCCGTGCCTGGCTGGAGCAGACCCAGTCCGAGGTCCGCCAGACGTTCCTCACGACCCTCCAGAAGGGTCAGGTCCGCTCCGGTGTGGTCTCCTCGATCGTCAACTTCGGTGCCTTCGTGGACCTGGGTGGCGTCGACGGTCTGGTCCACGTCTCCGAGCTGTCCTGGAAGCACATCGACCACCCGTCCGAGGTCGTCGAGGTCGGCCAGGAGGTCACCGTCGAGGTCCTCGACGTCGACATGGACCGCGAGCGCGTCTCCCTGTCGCTGAAGGCGACCCAGGAAGACCCGTGGCAGCAGTTCGCCCGCACCCACCAGATCGGCCAGGTCGTGCCCGGCAAGGTCACGAAGCTGGTGCCGTTCGGTGCGTTCGTCCGCGTGGACGAGGGCATCGAGGGTCTGGTCCACATCTCCGAGCTGGCCGAGCGCCACGTGGAGATCCCGGAGCAGGTCGTCCAGGTCAACGACGAGATCTTCGTCAAGGTCATCGACATCGACCTCGAGCGTCGTCGCATCAGCCTCTCGCTGAAGCAGGCCAACGAGTCCTTCGGCGCCGACCCGTCGGCGGTCGAGTTCGACCCGACCCTGTACGGCATGGCCGCGTCGTACGACGACCAGGGCAACTACATCTACCCCGAGGGCTTCGACCCGGAGACCAACGACTGGCTGCCGGGCTACGAGAAGCAGCGCGAGGAGTGGGAGCGCCAGTACGCCGAGGCGCAGTCCCGCTTCGAGCAGCACCAGCAGCAGGTCATCAAGTCTCGCGAGGCCGACGCCGCTGCCGCGGCCGAGGGCGGCGAGGCTGCGGCTCCGGCCGCGACCGGTGGCTCGTACTCCTCCGAGGGCGCCGACACCTCCGGCGCGCTGGCCTCGGACGAGGCGCTGGCCGCGCTGCGCGAGAAGCTGGCCGGCGGCCAGAGCTGAACGCTCACCGCTGAGGCTTAGCCGATAGCTGGTCCTGAGGGGCCGCACCTTCCCAGGTGCGGCCCCTCAGGTGTTGCCGGGGGCGGTGGTCGTTCGTCCGCCGCGGGTCCGTTGCGGCCTCTTCGGCGGTTCCCCGCGCCCCTGGTCCCTGATCAGTGGCCTGTCATGGGAATGCCCGCCCTCCAGCGCGCGTTGACCCTCAGGAACACGAGGAGGAGCGGTCACAGTGCTTGATCCGCAGGGTTTGTACGCATGGGAGCCGAAGGGCCTCGCCGTGGTCGACATGGCGCTCGCCCAGGAGTCGGCCGGCCTTGTCATGCTCTACCACTTCGACGGATACATCGACGCGGGCGAGACCGGCGACCAGATCGTCGACCGGCTGCTCGACTCACTGCCCCACCAGCTCGTCGCCCGTTTCGACCACGACCGGCTCGTGGACTACCGGGCCCGTCGGCCCCTGCTGACCTTCAAGCGGGACCGCTGGACCGACTACGAGGTGCCGGCCATCGAGGTCCGACTCGTCCAGGACGCCACCGGCGCCCCCTTCCTGCTGCTGTCCGGGCCCGAGCCGGACGTCGAGTGGGAGCGGTTCGCGGCGGCCGTACGGCAGATCGTGGAGCGGCTCGGCGTGCGCCTGTCCGTGAACTTCCACGGCATCCCCATGGGCGTCCCGCACACCCGCCCGGTCGGCCTCACCCCGCACGGCAACCGCACCGACCTCGTCCCCGGCCACCGCAGCCCCTTCGAGGAGGCACAGGTGCCCGGCAGCGCCGAGTCGCTGGTGGAGTACCGCCTCGGGGAGGCCGGGCACGACGTCCTGGGCGTCGCCGCGCACGTCCCGCACTACATCGCGCGCTCCCCGTACCCCGACGCCGCCCTGACCGTCCTGGAGGCCATCACGGCCGCCACCGGGCTGGTCCTGCCCGCCGTCGCGCACTCGCTGCGAACGGACGCGCACCGCACCCAGACGGAGATCGACCGGCAGATCCGGGAGGGGGACGAGGAACTCACCGCGCTCGTCCAGGGCCTCGAGCACCAGTACGACGCCGCCGCGGGCGCCGAGAGCCGGGGCAACATGCTCGCCGAGCCGGTGGAGATCCCGTCGGCCGACGAGATCGGCCGGGAGTTCGAGCGGTTCCTGGCGGAGCGCGAGGGGGACAACTGACCTCCACCGGTCCCGCTGTCAGTGGCAGGGCCTAAGCTTCGGCTCATGCTGAAAGTGGGCCTGACCGGGGGCATCGGTGCCGGCAAGAGCGAGGTGTCGCGGCTGCTCGTGGAGCACGGGGCCGTGCTGATCGACGCGGACCGCATCGCGCGCGAGGTCGTGGCCCCGGGCACCCCCGGTCTCGTGGCCGTGGTGGAGGCCTTCGGCGAGGAGGTGCTCTCCGCCGACGGCAGTCTGGACCGGCCCCGGCTCGGCTCGATCGTCTTCGCCGACCCCGACAGGCTCGCCGCCCTCAACGCGATCGTGCACCCTCTGGTGGGCGTCCGTTCCCGCGAGCTGGAGGAGGCCGCGGCCCCCGACGCCGTGGTGATCCACGACGTACCCCTCCTCACCGAGAACGCTCTGGCGCCCCTCTACGACCTTGTGATCGTCGTGGACGCGAGCCCCGAGACCCAGCTCGACCGGCTGGTACGGCTGCGCGGGATGACCGAGGAGGACGCACGCGCGCGCATGGCCGCCCAGGCCACCCGCGGACAGCGCCGGGAGATCGCCGACATCGTGATCGACAACGACGTCCCCCTGGACGCGCTGCGCAAGCGCGTCGCCGACGTGTGGGAGGACCTCGTCCGACGGGCACGCGAGGCGTCCGCGGAATAGCGGGCCCTGACCGGGCGTTGAACGTCCGGAGTGAGGGAAGGACTCTGCCGTGCCCGAGACCAGCGGTTCCACCGGACGTACTCCGGAAACGCATGTCATCGACTTCCGTGCAGCCGAGCAACTGCTCAATTCACGGGACCCGCGGGGCGCGGTGAAACTGCTCGACGGAGTCATCGCCGCACACCCCGAGAACACCGCCGCCCGACTGCTCCGCGCGCGTGCCTTCTTCGCCGCGGCACAACTGCGCCCGGCCGAACTCGAATTCACCATCGTGCTGGAGCGCGAGCCGGACAACGCGTTCGCGCACTTCGCGCTGGCCCGCACCTACGAGCGCCAAGGCCGCGCCGACCAGGCCAAACGCCACTTCCGGCTGGCGGCCGCGCTCGATCCCAATCCGCAGTACCTCAAGGCCGCCCGGTTCGACGACTGAGCCGCGCACAGGCACGGATGCCGCGGGCCGGTCACGGATCTCGGTGGCCGTTCACGGATGCCGGTGCCTCGGCGGATGCGGGAACGGCGGGCGGTTCCGACGCGGCCGGTACGACGGTACGTCGTCCCCCGGCGGCTCGTACGGCGGCACGTCACGGCCCGGCTGGTAGTGCGGGCCCTGCCGCATGTGCCGGAGGATCACGGTCATGTCGACGGCGACGACCAGCCACAGCACTCCGCACGCCGCCGCCCAGCCGGGCCGGCCGACGAGCGCGAACGCGGCCGTGCCGAAGACCGCCCAGGCCAGTCCCCACACGCTCAGCCACAACCGCGCTCGCAGCGCACTGCGCGCGGTCGAGGGTTCACTGCCCGTACGCATGGCCCATCACCACTCCTCCTTGCAACGTACTCTTCGGGGACGACGTTGACCAACGGCGCATGCCCGCCCCGAGAGCGTCGTCCGCGCGCCGCTCAGAAGAAGGGGGGCGCCGTGCCGCCGGACGCCGATGACCTGCCCGAACTCCTCCTCGATCTGGCGGTGCCGCACGAGGACATCAACGACCTGGTGGCCCAGCGGCGGCTGATCACCGGGGATCCGGGAGTCCTACGGCTCCTGGACCGTGGCGTCGAGGAGCTGTTCCTCGCGCCGGAGGAGGCCGGCCGCACCCCCGACCTCGCCGGAGTCTTCGCGGCGGCACCGGCCGAGTTCAGCCGTACCTTCCCCGTCCACGTCTTCCTCGCCGCGGCCCCGCGCACCCTCGCCCGGCACCGGGAGCGGGACATCCCGCCCGAGATCTCCCGGCGCACCCTGGCCGACCTGGGCCGGCACATGGCGCTGTACCGCAGACGACGCGGCACCGGCGGTGTCGAGGAGTGGCGCTGGCTCGTCCGGCACTTCCGCGGCGAGCTGTTCCAGCTGGGCCGGCTGCAGTTCGAACGGGCGCGGCTGGGGCGGCGGACGGCGTCGGCGCTCGCGGCGGCCGGCCGCGACACGGCGCCCGGCGCGCCCTGCCTGAGCCTGCACATCCCCGACTTCCTCGGTCCGCTGACCCCGTCCGCCTGCGACCGTTCGCTGGCACGGGCCCGTGAGTTCTTCGCCCGGCACTTCCCCGAGGAGCGGCCGGTGGCGGCGGTGTGCCACTCGTGGCTGCTGGACCGGCAGTTGAGGCGGTACCTGCCTGCCGACTCCAACATCATCCGGTTCCAGAACCGGTTCCGCACCGCGCGCGAGGACACCGAACCCGCGGACACCGAGCCCGTCCGGTTCGTGTTCGGGGACCCGTGCCTGCCGGTGGCCGAGCTGCCGCGGCGCACGTCCGTGGAGCGCGCGGTGGGGGACCACCTGCGGGCGGGCGGGCACTGGTATGTCGGGCACGGATGGTTCCCGTTCCCCGACTGACGACTGCTCACAGAAGGCGGTCGGCAGATGGCAGACGCACGGCAGCCGGCTGGTGGCAGATCGCTGAGCTGCGCGGGTGAGGTGGGGGATAACTCGAACGGGTGAACCGGCGGCGGAGGGGAACGGGTGTGCGGGGGCGGGTCGTTCTTCGGGCATGACGGTCGAAATGCGTGAGGGATACGAGGGCACGGGGCCCGGCGCCATCACCCCGGACGGCTGCGCGGTCGAGCTGTACGAGCGGCTGCCGGTGGGCGACGAGCCGGACATCATCGCCGCGGCGGTACCGGCCGGGGCGCACATCCTGGAACTGGGCAGCGGAGTGGGCCGGATGACCCACCCCCTCATCGAGCGGGGCTTCAGGGTCACGGCGGTGGACGAGTCCGCCGACATGCTGGCCCGCATTCGAGGGGCACGCACGGTATGCAGCCCCATCGAGGAACTGGACCTGGGCGGCGAGACGTTCGACGTGGTGATGCTCGCGTCGTTCCTCGTCCACGCCGGTGACGAGGACGTGCGCCGGGGCCTGCTGCGCACCTGCGCCCGGCATGTGGCGGAGGGCGGCTGCGTGCTCATCCAGCGAGAGGGTGAGGACTACCACACGAGGGTACCGAGGGAGCGGGCCGACCCGAGCGGCTTCACGGTACGGATCGCCTCGGTCGAACCCGCCGGAGACGGAGTCCACTCGGTCCGGGCCGAGTACACGTTCCCGGACGCCGTCTGGACCCAGACGTTCTTGTCCAGGGCCCTGACGAAGGAGCAGTTCGAGTCGGCACTGACGGAAGCGGGGCTGGAGGTGGACAGGTATCTCACGCCGGACCGGATATGGGTGCGGGCGGTGAAGACGGCATAGTCGGGTAGCCGGCGTTCTCCCGCAGCCGTATCCGGCCCGGAGAGCGACGAGGGCGGGTGCGGGACATGGCGGAGCCGGTGCGGGCGCGGTCGGCCGAGCGGGGAGCGGCGGGGAAGCGTCCCGGGGCGCTGTGGCCGACCAGGGCGCCTGGGGAGCCTGGGGCGCGCCCGGGTCACCCCGGGTGGGGGATCACCGCCTCTTGGCACGCCTCCCCGATCCACCACCCGCACCGGACCCACCGGCATGACCACGGCCACCGGTCCCGTCGCTCCTGCCACGGCGGCCCCGGTCGCCGGCTCCCCCGGAGCGGCCCGAGCCCGCAGAGCCGTCCGAGCCGGTGGAGCGGCCCGAGCCCTCTGACCCGGCCGTGCCGTCGAGTCCGCCGGACCCTTCGGGACCACCGACTCCTCGGGCACCACCGGCCCCCTTGGGACCGCCGAGGGCTCCGGGGCCTCCGGGGCCAAACCCTCCTCCGGCTGCCCCGGACCCGCCGAAGCCGCCCGGTTGGCGGAAGCCGCCCGGCGTCCCGAAGCCGGCCGGAGCTCCGAGGCTGCGGAGGCGTTCCAGCTCGCGGCGGTCTCGCTTGGTGGGGCGGCCGGTGCCCCGGTCGCGGAGCCCGGCGGGCGCCACGGCCTCGCGGGGCGGGGGCGGAGGGGAGTTGTCGATGTAGCACTGCGCCGCCACCGGGGCGCCGACCCGCTTGCGGATCAGGCGCTTGACGATCACGACGCGTTCCCTGCCCTCGTGCCGCAGTCGAACCTCGTCGCCGACGCGCACGGAGTAGGCGGGCTTCACCCGCTCGCCGTTCACGTGCACATGGCCGCCCCGGCAGGCGGTGGCGCCGAGGGAACGCGTCTTGATCAGGCGTACGGCCCAGATCCAGCTGTCGATACGAACGGTCTCACCGGTCGCCGGCCCCGCGGCCTCGGCGGCGGCCACCGCGGCGGCGGTCTTGGGATCGTCGGGTCGGTCGGCCGCCGCGCCGGAGCCGGCGGTGTTCCGGGCCGGATCCGGTCCGTCCGGTCCGCCGGTGTCACGGTTCACGTTGTCGTCCGCGTCCTCGGAAGCCATGCACCGACCTTAACTCCCGGACACGGTCGCCCCGGATGTGTTTTCGTCCGTCTCCGCGCACGGCGACGCATCGGGCCGTGTCGCCGACGAGCAGGTCGGCGTCGCCGCGTATGTGTGGACCGAAGGGACGAGCCCCGCTGAGCCGCCACGCCACGCGGGCACGCGCACGCGTGCCGTCACCGGCCAGGGCTGCCTGGCCGGTGCTCCCTCACCGGCCAGGGCCCTCGCTTCGCGTCCCACCTCGTCGTTCTCATGGTTCCCCGGCGAGCGGCATACGGTGGCCCTATGGACGACAGCAGTGCGCTGACCCGGCTCGACGGGCGGGTAGCGGAGTGCCGGGCCTGTCCGCGGCTGGTGGAGTGGCGCGAGGAGGTGGCCCGGACGAAGCGGGCCGCGTTCGAGGACTGGACGTACTGGGGGCGGCCGGTGCCCGGATTCGGCCCGGCCGACGCCCGGCTGCTGATCATCGGGCTGGCCCCCGCGGCGCACGGCGGCAACCGCACCGGCCGTATGTTCACCGGCGACCGCTCGGGGGACGTGCTCTACCAGGCGCTGTACGACGTGGGCCTCGCCTCGCAGCCCACCTCCGTCCGTGCCGACGACGGACTGGAGCTGTACGGGGTCCGCGTCACCGCGCCGGTGCACTGCGCGCCGCCCGCCAACAAGCCGACCCCGGGCGAGCGCGACACCTGCCGCCCCTGGCTCGTCCAGGAGCTGACGCTGCTGCGTCCGACGCTGCGGGCCGTCGTCGTCCTCGGCGCCTTCGGCTGGCAGGCCGCGCTGCCCGCGCTCGCCGATGCGGGCTGGAGCGTGCCCCGGCCCCGCCCGCGCTTCGCCCATGGCACCCGCGTCGCGCTCGACGGCCTGGACCTCTTCGGCTGCTTCCACGTCAGCCAGCGCAACACCTTCACCGGCCGGCTCACCTCGGACATGCTGCGCGAGGTGCTGCGCACGGCCGCGCGGGCAGCGGGTCTGCCGTAGCGCACCTGGTCAGGAAGCGTCGGCTCCGAAGAGGTGCCGTACCGTCGAGCGGTAGTTGGCGCGGACGTGCTCCAGCGCGTGGGCGCGGGCGCGCTCCGGGTCGCCGGAGGCGATCGCGTCGTACAACGCGCGGTGCTCGGTGAGGAGTTGGGGCCATTCCTCGTTGCGTCGGGTGAGCCAGCGCAGGCGGCCGTCGACCGGTTCCATGACCGAGATCAGCAGGCTGTTGCCGGCCAGGGCGCGGATGCGGTCGTGGAAGCGGGTGTTGAGGTCCGTGATCGTCTCGGCGTCCCCCTCGCGCGTCGCCCCCGCCGCCTGCTCCAGCAGTTCCCGCAGCTCCGCCAGGGCCTCGGGGGTCACCCGGGTCGCCGCCAGTCCGGCCGCGTACACCTCCAACGCCTCGCGCAGCTCGAAGAGTTCCCGGACATCGGTCGGGGTCAGCCGACGTACGACCGTGCGGCGGGCCGACTCGAACAGGACGAAGCCCTCGGCGACCAGTGCGCGGATCGCCTCTCGAACCGGCACCCGCGAGACGCCGAACCGCTCGGCCAGTTCCCGCTCGACGAGCCGGTCACCGGGCGCCAGGCGTCCGGCGATGATGTCCTCCCGCAGGCTGGCGAGGACGCGTTCGCGCACGGCGCCGAGGGGTTCGGTCTTCGTCGTCGGGCTCATGGGGCCATCTTCGCCGACCCGGCGGTGCTTTTACGGGGCCGTAACGGCAACGACATCGGTCCGAACGGTTGACGGCGGGACCATGACGGGAGTTTGGTATACCAAACGGCTGCCGTCCTCCGTCCCCTCGCCCATGGAGGCCCCGTGTCCCTCGCCGACCGCGCCGAAGCTCCCGGCGCCACCGCCTTCACTCCCGATCCCCGTCTCGTCAACGAGGACCTCGCCCCCGCCGAGCAGCGGAACTGGAAGGTCTTCGACCTGTTCGCCATGTGGATGTCCGACGTCCACAACCTCGGCAACTACACCTTCGCCGCCGGCCTGCTCGTCCTCGGCATGAACGTGTGGCAGGTCTTCACGGCCCTGCTCGCCGGCTTCGTGCTCATCTATGCAGGCATGAACCGGATGGGGAGGATCGGCCAGCGGCACGGCGTGCCGTTCCCCGTGGTCAGCCGCATCAGCTTCGGCGTCTGGGGCGCCAACATCCCGGCGCTGATCAGAGCCGTGATCGCCATCATGTGGTACGGCATCCAGACCTATCTGGCCTCCGTCGCCGTCAACGTGATGCTGCTGGCCGCGTGGCCGGGCCTGGCGTCCCTCACCCACCACTCCTTCCTCGGCCTCGACGCGCTGGGCTGGATCTCCTTCGTCTCGCTCTGGCTGCTGCAATGGGTGATCATCAGCCAGGGCATGGAGGCGGTGCGCAGGTTCCAGGACTTCTGCGGCCCGGTGATCTGGCTGGTGATGATCGCGCTGGCGGTCTGGGTGCTGGCCAGGGCCCACTGGAGCATCTCGCTCACCTCCACCCCGCACCCGGTCTCGACGGGCGAGCAGTGGCGCCAGTGGTTCGGCGCGATCGGCCTGATCCTCGCCACCTACGGCACGCTGATGCTCAACTTCTGCGACTTCTCCCGCTTCGCCCCCGACTACCGGACGGTCCGGCGCGGCAACTTCTGGGGCCTGCCCATCAACTCCACCGCCTTCGTCGTCGTCTCGGTGATCGTCACGGCGGGCTCGCTGAAGGCGTTCGGCCAGGCCATCACCGACCCGGCGGAGCTGGTCGCCAAGGTGGGCAGCACCTGGGTGCTGGTCGTGGCCGCGTTCGCCTTCGCGGTGGCGACCATGGGGGTCAACATCGTGGCCAACTTCGTCTCACCGGCGTACGACCTCGCCAACGTCTGGCCGCAGAAGATCACCTTCAAGGTTGGCGGCATGATCAGTACGGTCGCCGCGCTGGTCGTCACCCCCTGGAACCTCTTCTCCAACCCCACCGTCGTCAACTACTTCCTGGGCGGCCTCGGCGCCTTCCTCGGCCCGCTGTTCGGCGTGATCATGATCGACTACTACTGGGTCAAGCGCGGCAGGATCGACGTCGACGCGCTGTTCGACGCCCGGCCGGGGAGCCCGTACCACTATCGCAAGGGTGTCAACCCCAAGGCGCTGGGGGCGTTCCTGCCCTCCGCCGCGGTCGCCGCCGTGCTGGCGCTGCTGAAGGGCTTCAGCGACGTGGCGCCGTACTCCTGGTTCATCGGCACCGCGCTCGCCGCCGCCCTCTACGCGCTGATCAACCGCCGTGAGCGCGCGGCCGGTACGGCTCAGGAGGCCTGACGGACGTGCGGATCATCGTCACCAACTGCAACACCACGCAGGGGATGACCGACGAGATCGTGCGAGGTGCCCGGGCCGCCGCGAGCCCGGGCACCACCGTGACCGGTCTGACCCCCGCCTGGGGCCCCGCGTCGGCGGAGGGCTGGCTCGACAGCTACCTCTCGGCGGCGGCCGTCCTCGACACCCTGCGCACCTACGACGGCCCCGCGTACGACGCCGTCGTGCTCGCCGGCTTCGGCGAGCACGGCCGGGAAGGCGCACGGGAGTTGGTGGACGTCCCGGTCGTCGACATCACCGAGGCCGCCGCCCACCTCGCCTGCCTCCTCGGCCGCCGCTACGGCGTCGTCACCACCCTCGACCGCTCCCGCGGCCAGATCGAGGACAGCCTGGAGACCGCGGGTGTGGCCCGCAACTGCGCCGCCGTCGTCGGCACCGGCCTCGGCGTCCTGGACCTCGCCGACGACCCCGGCCGTACGGAGGCCGCGTTCCTGTCGGCGGCCGAACGGGCCCGGGACGCCGGAGCCGAGGTCCTGGTCCTGGGCTGCGCCGGGATGACGGGCCTGCAGCGGACGGTCGGCGAGAAGCTCGGGCTGCCGGTCGTCGACGGCGTGGCGGCGGCGGTCCGGCTCGCCGAGTCCCTGGTGGCCCTGGGCCTGACGACCAGCCGGGCGGGCGGATACGAGCGGCCGCTGCCCAAGGAGCGCAGGTGGGGGCGGCCGCGGGGGTGAGCGGGTGCCAGGGAACGGCGTGGGGTCGGCCGCGGGGTGAGCGAGTGCCAGGGAACGGCGTGGGGTCGGCCGCGGGGGCGAGCCGGTGTCAGGCCCCGGGCCGCCACACGTATCGCACGTCCGGCTCCCGCTCCTCGTTGCCGCTGCCGTCGGTGAACTCGACGGCCGTGAAGCCGTGCCGCTCGTAGAAACGGTGGGCGGGCTCGTTGACCTGGAAGGTCCACAGGGCCAGCCCGCCCGGGCGGTGCTCCTTGGCCAGCGCGACGAACCGGTCGCCGATGCCGCGCCCCCGCCAGCCGGGGTCCAGGTACAGCTGGGACAGCCGCTCGTCGTCCAGGACCATCACCCCGACGATCGCACCGCCGGGCGCCTGCGCCACCCAGGTCTCCCGCAACGGTACGACGACGTCCCGGAAGTAGTCCCTGACGTCGTCGTCGGTGCGCGGCCGGACGACGGTGGGCAGCGCGGCGGCGAAGGAGCGCAGCCAGACGTCGGCGGCGGCCCGCGCGTCCTCGGCGGTCGCCCGCCGGAGCACGACGCCGGTCATGAGGGGCCCGCCCCCTCCGCCACCACGGCCGTGGCCGTGATCTCCACCAGCTGACCGGGGTACCCGAGACAGGCGACGCCGATCAGCGTGGACGAGTGGGGGCCGGTGCTCAGCCCCGAGGCCTCGACGACGTCCCACACCGCCGACAGGCCGGCCGGCTCGCCGCTGACGACGTACACGTCCGTCGCGATCACGTGCGCCAGGTCGCTTCCGACGGCCGCCAGTTGCCCGCGCAGGTTGGCGATCACCTGCTCGGTCTGCCGCACGGGGTCACCGGGGCCGACGAGTTCCCCCTTCCCGTCGAGCGGCACGGCCCCCGCGAGGAAGGCGATCCTGGTGCCCGCCTCCACCACCGAGGCGTGCGCGTAGGTGGGCGGCGGGAAGAGTCCGGGTGCGTTCACACGGCGGATCACGGGCGGCTCCTGCGGTGGGCTCACGGGCTGGCGGCCGGCCGCCGACCGGCTGGGCGGCCGGCCGACTGGTCAGCCCCCGATCATCCGGTGCCACCACCCGCCCGCGCATCCCGATTTCCGTCGCATGGGCCCGCCAGGCGAGGGAGCCGCCCCGGTGCGGCATCCGTACCCGGACGAACGCGCCGTGCCGCGTGGGCGCCCGCGGGAATTCGGAAGCGGACTCCCGGACGGCTGCGGCACGCTGAGGGCATGACCAGGTCCTCCGACGCCGACTTCCTCGCCCGCACCACCGAGCGCCTCGCCGCCCTGCCCACCGTCCGGGCCGTGGCCCTCGGCGGCTCACGCGCGCAGGGCACCCACCGCCCGGACAGCGACTGGGACCTGGCGGTCTACTACCGGGGCCCGTTCGACCCCGACGGCCTGCGCGCCCTCGGCTGGTCCGGAGAGGTCTCCGAGATCGGCGGCTGGGGCGGCGGTGTCTTCAACGGCGGCGCCTGGCTGACCGTCGAGGGCCGCCGGGTCGACGTCCACTACCGGGACCTCGACGTGGTCGAGCACGAGCTGGCGGAGGCCGCGGAGGGCCGCTTCCGGGTGGAACCCCTGCTCTTCCACCTGGCCGGCATCCCCACCTACCTGGTGGTGGCCGAACTGGCTCTCAACCAGGTGCTGCACGGCGATCTGCCCCGCCCGGAGCGGTACCCGGCCAAGCTGCGCGTCGCCGCCGCCGAGCGCTGGCACGGCACCGCCCGCGCCACCCTCGACTACGCCAGGAACAGCCACGCCCCGCACGGCCGTCTCACCGAGACCGCCGGAGCCGTCGCCACGGCCGCGGCCGAGGCCGCGCACGGGGTGCTGGCCGGGCGCGGCGAGTGGGTGACCAACGAGAAGCGACTGCTGGAGCGGGCCGGGCTGCGCCGTGTCGACGCCGTGGTGGACGCGATGCGGGCCGAGCCCGAGGCCCTCGTCCGCGCCGTCACACAGGCCGCGGAAATCCTGGGGCGAGCCCGCTCGTGACGACGGGCAGAGCACCGCCATCACGGCAGTCCGGGCGTTGCGTTCATAAAGAAACCGGCACCCCCGGCACCTTTCACACACACGAAACCTGACCGCCCCGTTCGCCCGGGCGAGCCGCCCTAGGGTGGAAGCACGGTCCGCCGGCCACCGTCGTCCGAAGGCCCACCCCGCCCTCGTACGAACAGGAGCCCCGTGTCCCGGCCCGCCGCACCCCTCTGGCTCGCCCACGCCCTGCGCGCCCAGCGCGGTCCCGTGCCCTGGAGCGCGATGACCCGGGGCGCGCTCGCCGCCGGACCGCTGCTGCTCGCCGGTGTGCTGGCCGACCGGCTGCCCAGCGGCGTGCTCGCCGCCATCGCCGCGATGCTCGCCGGCATCAACGACCGTCCCGGCAGCCGACGTGCCTCCGTCAAGCGGCTCGGGGGACCCGCGCTCACCGGCGCGCTCGGGCTGCTGGCGGGGACGTACGCCGGGCAGGAACTGGCCGCCGTCCCGCTCACCCTGGCGCTCACCCTGCTCGGACTGGTCGCCGGCGCGATCAGCGCCGTCGGGCCGGTCGCCTCCGCCGCCGGGACGCAGTTGCTCGTCGGCGCCGCCCTCGGCGCCGGCATGCCCGCGGCCGCGAGCGGCTGGCAGCGGGCGCTGGCCTTCCTCGCCGGCGCCGGGTGGCTGATCCTGTTGCGGCTCGCGCTGCCCACGCCGGGCTCGCTCGCCGGGGACTTCCGCTTCGACGGGGAGCGGCAGGCGGTCGCCGACGTGTACGACGCCGTCGCCGACCTGCTCGACGCCGTGGGGAGCCGGAACGCGGCGGCGCGGAGGGCCGCGCTGACCGCCGCGCTCGACCACGCGCAGGACGCCCTCGCCGGCCCCCGGCTGCGCCGGTACGCCGGCTCCGCCGCCGAGCGCCGGCTGCACGCCCAGTACGTGGCCGCGCTGCCGCTCGCCGAGGCGGCCACCGCCCTGTACTGGGCGGGGGAGTCCGTCTCCGCGCGGGCGGGGGAGGGGCCGCGCAGGCTCGCCGCCGCCGTCCGCGGCAACACCGGCACCGGGCCGCTGCCCGCGCCCCACCGGTCCGCGCCCGCTCTGCGGGCCCTGGACGACGCCCTGCTGCGCGCCGCCGAGGCCTTCGACCGGGCCGAGGGCAAGGACCACCGGCTGTTCGCCCGGCGGCGGACCGCGAGGGATGTCCTGCGGGCCGCGTTCGGCACCGGCGGGCGCGAGTACGGGCTGCGCGTCGCCCTCTGCTTCGGGGCCAGCGCCGCCATCGCCCAGGCGCTGCACCACAGCCGCTGGTACGGCCACCACCAGCACTGGTACTGGCTGCCCGCCACCGCCGTCTTCCTCGTCAAGCCCGACCTCGGACCGCTGGTCTCCCGCGTGCTGTGCCGGGCCGCCGGGACCGTGCTCGGCGCCCTGGTGTTCGCCGGGCTCGCCGCGCTGCTGCCGCACCCGGCGGGGCTGATCGCGCTGGTCGCGCTCTGCGGAGCGCTGGTCCCGGTGGCCACCCGGCACTTCGCCGCGCTCACCGCCGTCGTCACCGTCCTCGTCCTCGCCCTCGTCATGGCCGGCGGCGAACCGCAGGCCTCCGTCAGCCGCATCGGCGAGACGCTGCTCGCGTGCGCGCTCGTGCTGGTCGTCGGGCACCTGCCGATGCCGGGGGAGCGGGGCGGCGGCGTGCGGGCCCGGCTCGCCGCGGCCGGCAGCGCCGCGCACGCCTATCTCGTGCACGTCCTCGGCGAGTCCGGCGACCGCGCCGAACGCTGGGCGCTGCGCCGCGAGGCCTACCGCAGGCTCGCCGAGGCCCGTAGCGCCATCGCGCTCGCCGCCGCCGAGCTGCCCGCGCTGGCCCGGCACACCGCGGGCACCGACGCCGTCGCGGACGCCCTGGAGCGACTTGTCGACACGACCACCGCCTGCGCCGTGCACCTCGACGACACCGGCCGTCTCAGCCCCCGCCACGTCAGGCAACTGCGGGACGCCCTCGCCGAGCTGGAACTCCAGGGAACCGAGGTCCGGCTGCCCTCGGCCGCGTAGCCGGACGGTGTCCCCATCAGCCCCGGCCGGTACGGGAGTCGGCCGGTCCCGATGCCCGCTCGCGGACCGGGGACACGCGCGGCGGGTCCAGGAGTACGCCACCTGAATCCGCGTGCCCTACGACGTCTACCGGCTGCTGCGCGACACCGCGCCCGTGCGGCGCATCACCGGACCCGACGGCACCGCGGCCTGGCTCGTCACCCGGTGCGAGGACGGCAGGGCCGCGCTCGCCGACCCCCGGCTGTCGCTCGACAAGCGGAGCGGTACGGCAGGCGCGTACAAAGGCCTGTCGCTGGCACCCGCTCTCGACGCCAACCTCCTCAACATGGACCCGCATCCGGCGCCTGGTCGGCCGCGCCTTCATCCCGCGCCGCGTCCAGCGGTTGCGCGAGCCCGTCCGCCGTACCGCCGACCGGACTTCCGGCAGTGGACCGACAGCCTCACCGCCCCCGACCCGGCCCGCCCCCGACGCCTCGAAGGACGCGATGGCGGCCATGCTCGGCTTCCTCACCCACCTGCTCGCGGCCAAGCACCGGCCGCCCGCCGACGACCTGCTGTCCGAGCTGATCGCCGTACGCGACGACGGTGACCGGCTCGGCGAGGACGAGCTGATGTCGCTGGCCTTCCTCATCCTCTTCGCCGGGTACGAGAACACGGTCCAGCTCATCGGCAACGCCGTGCTCGCCCTGCTGCGGCATCCCGACCAGCTCGCCGCCCTGCGCGCGGACCCGGCGCTACTGCCGCGGGCCGTCGAGGAGTTCGCCCGCCACGAAGGCCCCATGCTGTTCGCCATGCGCCGGTTCCCCGGTCGAGGACGTGAGCATCGCCGGGGTACGCGTCCCGGCGGGCGAGACGGTCCGGGTCTGCCTGGCCGCCGCCAACCGCGACCCCGCCCGCTTCCCCGATCCCGACCGCCTCGACCTGTTCCGCGACGCCACCGGACACCTCGCCCTCGGACACGGCATCCACTACTGCCCCGGCGCACCGCTGGCCCGCGTGGAGACGGAGATCGCCCTGGCGGCCCTGCTGGAGCGCCTGCCCGCACTCGCCCTGGCGGAGGGCGAGCCGACCTGGCGCCCGTCCATGCGCGCCCGGGGCCTTGTGGCCCTGCCGGTGACGTACTGACGGCCGTACCCGCACAGGAGCCGGGAACGGGCGCGGCGGCAGGGAGGACCGGGTGCCGCAACCGGTGCTGAGAAATCTTCGCGCGCGGCGATGAGTTCCGCTCTCCGCCACGGTCAGCCCTGGGAACCGACCGTCGGACAGGAGGGCCCATGTCGCTTCCGGAGATCGTCTCGCGAGAGCAGTGGCGCGCGGCGCGCGAGGAGTTGCTGCGCAAGGAGGAGGCGGTCAGACGGGCGCGCGAGGAACTCGTCGCGCAGCGGCGGCGGCTGCCCATGGTCGAGGTCGACACGGAGTACGTCTTCGACGGCGGCGACGGCAAGGCCACGCTCCTCGACCTCTTCGACGGGCGGGCCCAGCTCATCGTCCACCACTTCATGTTCGCCCCGGAGTGGGAGAGCGGCTGCCCGTGCTGCGCGGCCTTCCTGGACCAGCTGGGCCACCTCGCCCATCTGCGCGCCCGGAACACCTCGTTCGCGTCCGTCTCCCGGGCCCCCTTCACCCGCATCCTGCCGTTCAAGGCCCGCATGGGCTGGGCGGTGCCCTGGTACTCGTACGTGCCGGCGCACGGCGACTTCAACCGTGACTTCGAGGCCACCGTGGAGTCGGAGCGGGGCCCGGCCGAGCGCGCGGGCATCAGCTGCTTCCTGCGCGACCACGACCGGGTCTTCCACACCTACTCGGTCTTCGACGACGGCCTGGACGGCGGCTGCACCATCGCCGGTCTGCTCGACCTCACCGCGCTCGGCCGCAGTCCCGCCGGCAGCGACCGGCTCCGCCTGCACGACGAGTACGACGTCTGACGCGGACGGCGCACATCGCTGACGTACTGTGTGCAGGTCATGTCGCAAAGTGAGCGGATTCTGCCGATCCGCACCGAACGGGTGTAGGTAATGTCTCAGTGCCGTCACTGAGCGAGGCGTTCGCCGTCTCCGGGGCGTTAACTCCTGAAAGAGCGACGCTTTCTGGAGGTGCGAGATGGTGAACGGGCGAACGGTGCTCGAGCGCTTTCCCGCCGGTGGCCCGCGGGGATCCTGGCCCGCGGAGGAGTTCGCGCACGCACGGCGCCTGGAAGGCCTGCCCGCCGAGGTCGTCATGGACCTCGCCACGGACATGTTCCTGGTGATCGTGCGCGGCGGCGACGGCGCGGAGTGACCGTCCGGACGGCCCCCCGGTGCGCTCACCGAGGTACTGCCTGCGCGGACACCGATGCGCCGCCCGCGCCGCCGCTACGCCGAGACCGCCCGTGACCAGTCCGGAGTCGTGCCGAGTACCCGGCACAGGGCCAGGTACAGCGGGATCGGCGGGGTGTACGGGACCGTGCCCTCGGGTCGGTGGACGAGCCGGGCGGGGCCGGTGACCAGGGCGCCGGGGGCGTAGTGGGCCGGGGACGGCCAGGGCAGGGCGTCGTCGGAGTCCGACGGAACGATCCACCACCACCGCGCGCCGTCGGTGTACACACAGCCCAGCCGGGGCAGCCGGGGGACGACCAGCGGACCGAGACGGTCCGGCACGGCTACGGCGTCACAGCCCAGCGGGGCCGTCATGCCCTCGGGCAGCAGCAGTCGACGGGGCGCGTCCGGTACGGGGCGCCGGCGTTGCAGGCGTACGAGGGTGTCGAGACCGATCGGGCGCTCGGAGCCGTGGCCCGCGCCCGGGACACCGGCGGCTCCGGTGGCCTCCGCAGAGCCGTGGCGGTCGTGGAGGGCGTGGTGGTCCGCGCCGGTGGCGTCGGGGCCGCCGGTCACGGCCGCTCCCCGGTGCGGTGCTGTCCGGGAGCCCGGTGCACCTGCGGGTGCGGCTGCCAGGGGCGGTCCGGGAACCGCTGCCGATGCGGCTGCGGCACGCCGTACCGGTACGGCCCGGGCAGGCCGTGTGTCCCGTGTATCCCGTGCCGGAACTGCTCGGACACCTGGTGCACCCGCAGCTCGGGCACGTGCCGGGGCTTGCGTTCGGGGGCCGAGGCCGGGCGCACCGCCGGGGCCGACGGCTGCTCCGGGGTCTCGTGGACCGAGTGACCGGGCTGCTGCCCCGAAGGCGTGCGGCCGTCGCGGCCGGGCTGCTCCGGGACCCGGCGTTCGCCGTGCGTCCTGCCGGCGGTCCGTTCCGACTCTTCGCCCCACGCGGAGCCCTCGCGCCCCTGCGAGCCGTCACGTCCTTGCGCGCCCTCGCGGCCCCGTGAGGCCTCGCGCCCGAGTGATCCCTCGTGCCGCCTGGCGTTCTCGTGGCCGGTCTCGGCCGGGTCGTCCTCGCGGGACTCGCCCGGCCGGCCCGGCTTGGGGCGGGCGCCCCAGCCGAGGTCGTTGCACGGCTCGGCGGTGTCGTGCGCCGCGTCGCCCTGCCGCGGCAGATCGGCCCAGACCAGCAGGCCGGGACCGTGTTCCCGCGTGCCCCAGGCCCGGCACAGTGCGTCGACCAGAAGCAATCCCCTCCCGTGCTCCTCGTCCGGGCGCTGCGGGGACGGGTGGGGCTCGCCGGGAGCGCAGCCCTCGTCACCTACGGCTATGCGCACGACGTCGTCGTGATCGTGCAGCTCGCACACGACACGGCTGCTCGCGGTGTGCACGATGGCGTTGGTGACCAGCTCGGATATGACCAGGGCCGCGCTGTCGCAGGTGTCCGCGCACACGGACCAGCCGGTCAGCCGGGCATGCGCCAGGCGTCTCGCCTGGGCGACGGAACCCGGATGTGCGGCCAGCTCGAAGCGGAACCGGCGCTCGGCGGTGCCCCGCACAGGGGCCGCTCCCGACGCGGCACCGAGACCGGAACGGTCTGCGGCGGCATCTGTTCCTAAGGGCGCGGACGGAATCACGCTTGCCACTATCTCCCCGCCGTGAACACTTGGCAAGTGTCACTCTGAAAATTGCAGAGTGCTGTGTGACTCGGTCGGGGGCCGTGGCACACTGCTCGCAACAGCACGTCGAGCGGCGCCAATTGGGGTCATCGGAGATCCGCCCCGGTCTTCGAATGAGCCTTCGAGTGGCGCCGCAGGGCTGTCGGGAAACAGTGCTGTCAGGAAGCACTGCGATCGAGGCGTCCGGTGGAGCGGGGCTTTTTCCGTGGATTCGGTGGAGGTGACAGCGTGAGCGAGCCGCGGTCCGCGCCGACGGTGGGCCAGGTGGTCCTCGGGCGGCGCCTGCTGGACCTGCGGGAACGCGCCGGGCTGAAGCGCGAGGAGGCCGCGCGCGTGCTGCGCGTCGCCCCCGCCACCGTCCGCCGTATGGAGATGGCCGAGGTCGCCCTCAAAATCCCGTATCTGCAACTGTTGCTGAAGGCGTACGGCGTGCCCGACGACGAGGCCGAGGTCTTCGTCCAGCTCGCCGAGGAGGCCAACAGACCCGGCTGGTGGCAGCGGTTCCACGACATCCTGCCGGGCTGGTTCTCGATGTACGTCAGCCTGGAGGGCGCGGCCGGCCTGATCCGCTCCTACGAGCCGCACTTCGTCCCCGGCCTGCTCCAGACCGAGGACTACGCGCGCGCTGTGCTCAAGTCCGGTGCCATCGGCCAGACCAGTCCGGAGGACATCGAACGGCACGTCGCGCTGCGCATGCAACGCCAGGAGCTGCTCAGCCGTTCCGACGCCCCCCGTTTCTGGGCGGTGATGGACGAGACCGCCCTGCGCCGCCACGTCGGCGGCCCCGAGGTGATGCGCGGCCAGATCGACAAGTTGCTGGAGGCCACGAAGCTGCCCCACGTGACGCTCCAGGTGGCCCCGTTCGCGGACGGGCCGCACCCGGGGACGTACGGGCCCTTCGTGCTGTTCCGATTTGCCATGTCAGAACTGCCGGACATGGTCTACAGCGAGTACCTGACCGGCGCCGTCTACCTGGACGCGCGCAAAGAGGTGGCGACCCATCTCGAGGTCATGGACCGCATGGCGGCCCAGGCCGCTACGGCACAACGCACGAAGGAGATCCTCCAGGATCTCCGCAAGGAGCTGTGAATGGATCGCATCAAGCCGCGCGGACACGTCTACAACGGCATGCCCGCGCGGGAGCTGGGCAGCGAGGGGTGGCACAAGCCCTGGAGCGGCGGCAACGGCGGTAACTGCCTGGAGGCGATGAAGCTGGCCGACGGCCGGATCGCCGTGCGCCAGTCGACCGACCCGGACGGGCCGGCGCTGATCTACACCACGGACGAGATGACCGCGTTCATAGAGGGCGCCAAGGCGGGGGAGGCCGACTTCCTGCTGTCCTGAACCGAGCGTGCCCTCGACTTCCCAGCCGGCCCCCTGCGCCCGGCCCCCCGCAGAGGTGCCGACTTGATCACCCGTCACCCAGGCCGCCGCCCGCACATCCGCCCTACTCACCACCGACACTCAGGAAGTGCCGCATGACCGGGCAGGACCCGACGACCGTGGAGATCGACTCCAGCAAGCCGCATCCCGCGCGGATGTACGACTGGTATCTCGGCGGCGAGGACAACTACCCGGTCGACGAGGCGATGGGCCGGCGGATGCTGGCCCTCGACCCCCGGGTGCCGGTGATGGCCCGGGTCAACCGCGCGTTCATGCACCGCGCCACCGGCTGGCTGGCCCGGCAGGACGTACGGCAGTTCCTCGACATCGGCACCGGCATACCCACCGAGCCGAATCCGCACCAGGTCGCCCAGCGGGTCGCGCCCGACGCCCGGGTCGTCTACTGCGACAGCGACCCGATCGTGCCGGCCCACGCCGCGGCCCTGCTGCGCGGCACGCCGGAGGGGCGACCGAGTATCTCCAGGCCGACGTCCGCGATCCGGACGCGATCGTCGCGGGCGCCCGGCGGATCCTGGACTTCGCCCGCCCGGTGGCGCGCTCCGTGGTCGCCCTGCTGCACTTCGTGCCCGACGAGGACGGCGCGCACGAACTGGTCGACCACCTGCTGTCCGCACTGCCCTCCGGCAGCTATCTGACGATGACCCACGCGACGGGCGACTTCACGCCAAAGGAGTCGGCGGCCGCCACCGAGAAGCTCCGGGCCGCTGGCGTCACCCTCGCCCTGCGCTCCCGCGACGGGTTCACCCGCTTCTTCTTGGGCCTCCAACTCGTCGACCCGGGCGTCGAGATCGTCCACAAGTGGCACCCGGAACTGGGCGAACCCGTCCCCGGTCAGGCCGACGGGGTGATCCCGGGGTACGGGGCGGTGGCTCGCAAGACCCAGAGCACTGGGGAGGCCGGCCGCCCCGGTCGGCGAGGCTACCGTCCCGTGGGGTGACCTGCCGGTCGGCAGGGTGGGCGGCCGGTGACCACCCGTCCGGCACCGGCCGGCCGTGCGCCTCCCCCTGCGGCGCCGCCCGTCAGCCCGGCGGCAGCACCCGGCACAGCGCCTCCAGCGCGGCGCCGTAGGCGTGCTCGGCGGGGGCCGCGTACCCGACCACCAACCCGTCGCTGAGACCCGCGGGAAGCCGGTTGCTCGGCCCGTCGCCCAGCTCCTGGGCCGGCCCGTCGCTCGGTCCCCCGCCCTGTCCCTCGCCCAACTCCTCACCCGATCCGGCAAGCGCCGCCGTCCCCGCCTCCGGGTGCCGGAACGCGGCGAGGCCGTCCAGGGCGATGCCCTGCCACGCGGCGGCCTTGACGGTGGAGCGTTCCGTGCCCGGCGGCAGCCGCAGCACGGCGTGCAGACCGGCGGCGAGGCCCGTCACCTCGACGTGCGGCGCGTGCTCGGCGAGCGCGGTGACGAGCCGGTCGCGCCGGTGCCGGTACCGCTGCCGCATGCGCCGCACATGACGGTCGTAGGACCCGCAGGCGATGAACTCCGCGAGCGCGAGCTGGTCGAGGACGCTCGCCCAGCCCTCCCGTTCGCCCTTGGCCGTGAGCACGGGTCCGACGTACCGCTCGGGCAGCACCATCCAGCCCAGCCGCAGGGCGGGCGACAGGCTCTTGCTGACCGACCCGAGGTGGATCACCCGCTCCGGGTCGAGACCCTGCAGCGCGCCGACGGGCCTGCGGTCGTAGCGGAACTCGCCGTCGTAGTCGTCCTCCAGCACCACCGCACCACGCGCGCGTGCCCAGTCGATCACGGCCGCCCGGCGCTCCGCACGCAGCGGGCCGCCGGTGGGGAACTGGTGCGCGGGCGTGAGCAGGACGGCCCGCTCCCGCCCGAGCACGTCCACGCGCGCGCCGTCCGCGTCCAGCGGCAGCGGCACCGTGCGTACCCCGGCCGTCGCGAGCAACTCCCGGTGGAAGTCCAGCCCGTACGCCTCCACGCCCAGCGGTCCGCGCAGCACCCCGCCCCCGCCCCCACCCTGTCCGAACAGCAGCCGCAGCGCGTGCGCGAAGCCCGAGCAGACGACGATCCGGTCCGGCTCGGTGCGCACGCCACGCGCGCGTGCCAGATATTCCGCCAGCGCCTCGCGCAGCTCCCGGCGTCCGGCCGGGTCCCCGGGCCCGAACGCCTCGCTCGGCGCGGTCTGCACGGCCCGCCGGTACGCGGCCGCCCACGCGGCCCGCGGAAACGCGGACGCGTCCGGCCTGCCCTGCCGCAGATCGTGCCGCGGCCCACGCACGCGTGCGGGCGTTCTCACCGGTGTCCGTACGGCCGCGGGCAGCGGCTCCGCGCGCTCGGCCACCCGGGTTCCCGAACCCTGCCGGGCGGTCAGCCAGCCCTCCGCGACCAGCTCGGCGTACGCGTCGGCCACCGTGTTGCGGGCCACGCCCAGATCGGCGGCGAGCGAACGGTACGGCGGCAGCCGCATGCCAGGAGCCAGCCGTCCACCGCGCACGGCGTCCCGCAGCGCCCGGATCAGCGCGGCCCGCCGCCCGCCCGGCCCCGACAGCTCAAGATGCAGATCGGCGCCGATCCGCTCCGCGGAATTGACCCATGATTCCGTCATGGAAATGCACCTTACAGTCGGTCTTTCGGGCCCGTAGGTTGGCCGCATGACGACGAACACGATCACCGCCGCCGCCGATCTGACCAGCGCTGTCGCCGCCACCGAGGGTGCCCGGACCCGACTGGACCTCGGGCGGGCGGCGCCGAAGGTCTTCCGTGCCCTCATCGGTTTCGACGCCGCCGCCCGCGAGGGCCTCGACCCCGCGCTGGTCGAGCTGGTCCAGATCCGCGCCTCGCACCTCAACCACTGCGCCTACTGCCTCCACATGCACACGAACGACGCCCGCCAGGCCGGGGAGAGCGAGGACCGGCTCCACATGGTCGCCGTCTGGCGCGAGGCCCGGCACTTCTTCACCGCGAAGGAACAGGCCGCCCTCGCCCTGACAGAGGCCGTGACCCTGGTCGCCGACGGAGGCGTCCCCGACACCGTCTACGCCGAGGCCGCCGCCCACTTCGACGAGCGCGAACTGGCCCACGTCCTCGCCCTGATCCTCACGATCAACACGTGGAACCGGGTGGCGCTGACGACCGGCAAGGTGGCGGGCACGGACGAGCGCAACGGATGACCGACCGGTCACTTCCGGCACGGACGACCCGCCACCGCCGCCGGTACGGGTGAGCGGCCACCGCACACGCCACGGACGACCCGCCGTCACTCCGCAGCGCCGGCCGCACCAGGCCCGCCGCGCCGGCGGGCGGCCATGGCACCGCCGATAGGCCATGGCGCCGCATCCCGCCGTTGCCGCACCGGCCGCCGCCAGGGCCCGCCCGCTGTCACACCCGCATCGGCCGATCGCCGGGTGACACCGGGGCCGGCAGCCGTGTGCCGCCCGTCAGATAGCGGTCGACCGCCGCGGCGACCGATCGTCCCTCCGCGATCGCCCAGACGATGAGCGACTGTCCGCGAGCCGCGTCCCCGGCGGCGAACACCCCGGGGACGTTGGTCGCGAAGCCGTCGTCCCGGGCGATCGTGCCGCGTGCCTCCAGTGCCAGCCCCAACTGCCCGATCAGTCCGTCCTCCTGATCCGGCCCCGAGAAGCCGAGGGCGAGCAGCACGAGGTCGGCCAGGAGGACGCGCTCGGTGCCGGCCACCGGCTGCCGCCGCTCGTCGACCTCCACCAGATGCAGTGACCGCACCCTCCCCTCCGCGTCCCCGGCGAAGCGGAGCGTGGACGCCGCGAACAGCCGCGCGTCCGCGTCCGCCGCCGGTGCCGTCCGCAGGTCCCGCGCCTCCTCGTGCGCGGCCGACAGCCGGTAGATCTTCGGGTACGTCGGCCATGGCTCGGAGTCGTCGTCGCGCTCGGCCCCCGGCTGCGCGTAGATGTCCAACTGGGTCACGGACGCGGCCCCCTCGCGCACCGCGGTGCCCAGACAGTCCGCCCCCGTGTCACCGCCGCCGACGATCACCACGTGCTTGCCCGCCGCCGACAGCGGCGAGACCTCCAGATCCCCCTCGCACACCCGGTTGGCCAGCGGCAGGTACTCCATCGCCTGGTGTATCCCGTCCAACGCCCGGCCCGCTACCGGAAGTTCCCGCCACGCCGTGGCCCCGGTGGCGACGACGACGGCGTCGTACCGGCCCCGCAGTTCCGCCGCCCCGACATCCCGCCCGACCACCGTCGACGTCCGGAACTTCGTCCCCTCCGCCCGCATCTGCCCGATCCGCCGCTCCAGATGACGCTTCTCCATCTTGAACTCGGGGATGCCGTACCGCATGAGCCCGCCGATCCGGTCGTCCTTCTCGTACACCGCGACCGTGTGCCCGGCCCGCGTCAGCTGCTGGGCCGCGGCGAGCCCGGTGGGTCCGGAGCCGATGACGGCCACCGTCCTGCCCGACAGCCGATCCGGCGGGCGAGCCGGGACGAAACCCTCCTCCCAGGCCCGGTCTGCGATCGCGCACTCGACGTTCTTGATGGTCACGGCCGGCTGATTGATCGCGAGAACGCACCCTGCCTCACAGGGCGCCGGACACAACCGCCCGGTGAACTCGGGGAAGTTGTTCGTCGCGTGCAGCCGGTCACTCGCAGCCCGCCAGTCCTCCCGCGACACCAGGTCGTTCCACTCGGGGATCAGGTTCCCCAGCGGACAGGCGTCGTGGCAGAACGGGACGCCGCAGTCCATACACCGGTCGGCCTGCTTGCTGATGATCGGCAGCAGCGCACCGGGGACATACACCTCGTCCCAGTCCCGCACACGCTCCTCGACGGGCCGCCGCGGCCACTCCTGGCGCGGGGTGGTCATGAACCCCTTGGGATCGGCCATGATCGCCGCCACTTCTCCGGCACTCTTCCGGCCACGATACGTCCGCCCCGCCGACCGCGCAGAGCGGCGGTCAGCGCCTTCCCGCGCTCCGGGGCCGGGCGCGGGTGCGGGCGGTACCGGCCAGGTGAGGGCCGGTGAGTGCGCCGGTACCGGCCAGGTGGGGGCGGGACGCGGAGGGACCGGTCAGGCAAGGTCCAGGACACGAGGGGCCGGTCGGACGAGGGAGCGGGACGCGGACGGCCCGGCCAGATGACGGCGGGTGGGACACGGGGGCGATCCCCGCTCACCCGACGTCCGCCCCCGCGTCCTGCCAGCTCCGCAGCACGGCCTCCACGACCGGGGCGATGCGGCGCCGTGCCTCGTACCGCGCCACCCCGCTCATCAGCAGTTGGTCGTACGGCGTGTCCACATGCCGCACGGCCGCCACGACCGCCGAGATCACCGCTCCCTCCGTCAGCGCCCGCCCGGCCGCACTGCGCCCGACCCGACCGCTGCCCCGCACGGAGGCGTGCGCCGCGACGGCCCGCGCCCGCTCGGCCGGGCAGCCCGGGAACAGCCGGAGGATCTCGGCCGCGAACGCCGCCACGAACCGCTCGTCCTCCACCGCCCTGCGCCGCGCGTCCCGCGCCCGCCGTCGGCGCCGCGCCTCCGCGTCCGCCAGACAGCGGGACTCCGCCCGGGCCAGCGCCGCCTCCTCCACGAGCACGCCCTGCCGCTCGTACCGGCTCTTGCGCCGGTTGAACCGCACCACCACCGCCGACAGTGCGCTCTCCTCCCGCGATCTGCGGGTCAGCGCCGTGTCGCCGCGCGGCAGGAACACCAGGTGCCCCAGGTCGGCACAGTCCAGACAGCGCGGCGCCCCGTCCTCCAGCACGAGCAGCGACAACGGCCCGCCCCGGCAGACGGCACACCGCTTGCGCTTCGCACTCTGGACGACCACAAGCCGCCCCGAAGAGTGGGGAGTTGGCGTCTCGGAAAGGCTCATACGCGCTACTTTCCCCACCACCGGCCGCTGACTCCGTGTCCCCTACCCTTGCTCCTCCTCTCCCTCGCGAACGTTGAACACCGACACCCGCGTACGGTGCCGTACGGGAGCCTCGATCTCGTCCACCACCGCCACCGCGAGATCGGCGTACGACAGCCACGGCCCACCGCCGCCACCCTCGCCCGCGCCACCCTCGCCCGCGCCGCCGGGCAGCCGCTCGCCGCCGACGCGATACCGCCCCGTCCGGGGCCCGCCCCGCTCCAGGAACCCGGCGGGCGTCAGCATCACCCAGTCGACGGGCCCGTCCCCGCGCTCGCGCAGCCGGTCCAGCCCGGCGGTGTGCGCCAGCGCGAAGGGCCGCAGCTCCGGTGGAAAGGCCGCCGGGTCGTCCAGCACCATCCGTGCGTCCGCGCCCAGCAGGTTCGCCCCCAGGCCCACCGCGACGAGCCGTGCCACACCGGCCGCGCCGAGCCCGTCGAGCAGCGCGTCGGCGGCCCGCACGAAGAACTCCGGGTCGACCGTGTCGATCCCCTGCGCCGGCCCGCTGACCGGCGAGACGGCGTGCACCGCACCGGCATGCCCCGCGGCGGCCGCGGCGACCGACCCGGCGTCGAGCACGTCGCCCTGCACGACCGTCACCCCCCGCGCCCCGAGATCCGGATACCGCGCCGGATCCCGCACCACAGCCGTCACCGTCAGGCCCCGCGCCCGCGCCTCGGCCGTCACCGCCCGCCCGGCCCGGCCCCCGGCACCGAAGACCACGATCCCGCTCATCCCTCACCTCCATGACCCGCACGGTTTTCGTGTCGGACCAGGACGGTAGGGCGCGCACCCCCGGTTACTTCAACGGTATCGGCGCTACCCTCGGCGCATGACCGACGTGCCCCACGGGACGGCCGACGCGTCGCCCTCCGAGGCCGGCGCCACGGATGCCGATGGGCTCGCGCCTCTCGATCCCGACATGTTCCACCCCCTGTGTCCGTCCTCCGTGATGCCCATCCGCGTCGGCGACAAGTGGGCGGGCATGGTGATCCGCTGCCTCCAGGACGGCCCGCGCCGCTTCGGTGAACTGCGGGTCCCACTCAAGGCCGTCACCCGCAAGGTCCTCAGCGAGACCCTGCGCGCCATGGAGCGCGACGGCCTGATCACCCGCACCGCCTACGACGAGAACCCGCCCCGCGTCGAATACGCCCTCACCCCCCTCGGCCGCACCCTGATCCCGCTCCTCGACGCCGCCCGCACGTGGAGTGAGGCCCATCTGCCCGCCCTCCTGGCCGCCCGCCGGTCAGCAGTCGCGGACGCGAGCCGACCACAGAACTGAACACCGAGCTGGGCGCCGGCCGCGGGGACGCTGTCACCGACGCGCGTGCCGCCCGCCGGCCGCCCTACCGTCCTGCCCGAACGCGCCGGAGCCGTGAGACCGCCGCCGGCCACGTGGGGGCACCTGCCCCGGCCGCGGCTGCGCGCCCCTGACCCCGGCAGGCGCCGCCGCACCCCTCCCGGCAACCAGGCATCATGGGCCCCGTGCGACTCGAAGCGATCACCTGGGACCGGCTCGCCGAGCTGCTGGCCGACCGCCTGGCCTCTCTCCAGCCGGCCGACGGCGGCGCCTGGCCCCGCGTCGGCTTCGACGGGGCCCCGGCAGCCCGGCCCGGAGACCTCGCCGAGCGGGTCGGCGAGGCGCTGCGCGTGCGCGGCCGGCCCGCGCTCGTGGTCGGCACCGAGGGCTTCCTGCGCCCCGCCTCGCTGCGCCTCGAACACGGGCGGCGGGACGCGGAGTCCTACTACGGCGGTTGGTTCGACACCGGCGCCCTGTGGCGTGAAGTCCTCGGCCCGCTCGACCCCGGAGGCAGCGGGCGCGTCCTGCCCGACCTGTGGGACCCGGCCACCGACCGCGCCACCCGCAGTCCCTACGTCCAACTCCCGCCCGGCGGGATCCTGTTGCTCCACGGCCCCCTCCTGCTGCGTCACTGGTTCCCGCTCGACCTGACCGTGCACCTCCTGCTCTCCCCGGCCGCGCTGCGCCGCCGTACCCCCGAGGCCGACCACTGGACGCTCCCGGCCTTCGAGCGCTACGCCGCCGAGACCGATCCCGCGGGCACGGCGGACGTCCTGGTGCGCGCCGACGACCCGCGTCATCCCGCCTGGAGCGGCTGACCCCCGCCCCCTCAGAGCCAGCCGTTGCGCCGAAAGCCCCGGTACAGCGCCAGGCACGCCACCGCCATGACGGCCATGACCAGCGGGTACCCGAATCGCCAGTGCAACTCCGGCATGTTGTCGAAGTTCATGCCGTACACACCGCACACCATCGTCGGCACGGCGATCACCGCGGCCCAGGCCGTGATCTTCCGCATGTCCTCGTTCTGCGCGACGGTCACCTGCGCGAGGTGGGCCTGGAGAATGGAGTTCAGCAACTCGTCGAACGCGGCGATCTGGTCCTTGGCCCGGATCAGATGGTCGAGCACATCGCGGAAGTACGCCCGTATCTCCGGCGGGACGACCCGTATGGGCCGGGTGGCCAGGTCCTCCACCGGGCGGCCGAGCGGCACCACCGCCCGCTTCAGCTCCAGCAGTTCGCGCTTCATCTGGTAGACGCGGCCCGGGTCGAGCCGAGCGCCGTTCTCCGAGAACACCTCCGTCTCGACCTGGTCGATGTCGGCCTGCACCGCGTTCGTGACGGTCAGGTAGTCGTCCACGACATGGTCGGCGATCGCGTGCAGCACCGCGGCCGGCCCCTTCGACAACTGGTGCGGACGCGCCTCCAGTTCCTCGCGCAGCGGGCCCAGCGAACCGTGCCGGCCGTGGCGCACCGTGATGACGAAGTCCTCGCCGACGAACACCATGATCTCGCCGGTGTCGACCACCTCGCTGGTCGCCGTAAGCCGTTCGTGCTCGACGTAGCAGACCGTCTTGAAGACCGCGAAGAGCGTGTTGCCGTAATGCTCCAGCTTGGGTCGCTGGTGAGCCTCGACAGCGTCCTCCACCGCCAGCGGATGCAGGTCGAACAGCTCCGCGATCCCCGCGAACTCGCGGTCCGTCGGCTCGTGCAGCCCCAGCCAGACGAAGCCCTCGCCGGTCTTGCGCACCATCTTCACGGCGTCCACGAGGTCGGTGCAGGTCGGCACCCGCACCCCATCCTGATACGTCACGCAGTTGACCACCGAGGACCCCAGCGGTGACCTGGCGGGATGGCTCAGGTCCACGCGCGGGCGCCGCCGCGCCAACTGCGCCACCTTGCGCAGGCCGGCGGCCTTGCCCAGCCCCGTGACCTTCCGCAGATTCCCCGCCATGGACATCTGGATCTCCTTGCCTGGATCTCCTCGCGCAACGCTGTTCGCGCCCTGCCCGAGCAGTGTGCCAGCCGGGAACAAAACGTGGGTACGCCTGTGGGAACAGCGGATTCCGCTTGGTTCCCGCCTGTGGACAAGGACCCGCCGCCCCGGCCTCGCCCGCCCGGAGCGTCGGCGGATCCGGGCAGGCCGGGCGCTGGGATGATCCCCCCATGACGCGATCCGACGGGTACCTCCTGGACAACCGGCAGAACGAGGCGGGACAGCGCTTCGACGCCTTCGCCACCCTCTTCGACCCGACGACCTTCCGGCACATCGAGGGCCTCGGCATCGGACCCGGATGGCGCTGCTGGGAGGTCGGCGCCGGTGGCACCTCCGTGGTGGACTGGCTCGCCGAGAAGGTCGGTCCCACCGGGAAGGTCGTCGCCACCGACATCGACACCTCGCTGCTCGCCGCCGCGGCCCGCCCGCCGGTCGAGGTACGCGTCCACGACGTGGCCGGCGAGGAACCTCCGGGTGAGGGTTTCGACCTGGTCCACGCCCGGCTCGTGCTCGTCCATGTCCCGGACCGGGAGCGGGCGTTGCGGTCCATGATCCAGGCGCTGCGGCCCGGCGGAAGGCTGCTCGTGGAGGACGCCGACCCCGCCCTCCAGCCCCTGGTCTGCCCCGACGAGCACGGCCCGGAGCAGCGCCTCGCCAACCGGCTGCGCCAGGGATTCCGCAAGCTCCTCGCCGAACGGGGCGCCGATCTGTCGTACGGCCGCAGGCTCCCGCGGCTGCTCCGAGAGGCCGGGCTGACCGGGGTGGAGGCCGACGCCTACTTTCCGGTGACCTCGCCCGCCTGCACCGCGCTGGAGGCCGCGACGGTCCGCCAGATCCGCGACCGTCTCGTCACCGCCGGACTCGCCACCGACAAGGAGATCGACCAGCACCTGGCCAACGTCGAGGCAGCCTCCATGGATCTGGCCACCGCACCGATGATCTCGGCGTGGGGGACAAAGGCCGAGGGGACGAAGGCTGAGCGGTCTGCCGGCGCAAGCGCGGCGGCTGAGGTCGCCTGAGCTGCGGGGTGGGCGAGGCGGGGGTGCGGGCCGCCCGCCGGAGCCGGGGCCGTTCCCGAGGCCCGCGGGCCGGCGTCGTGGCGGTGAGCCTCGCGGGCCCCCGTTACTGTCGGCCGGTCAGGAGCGGCGCTGCCGAGACCGCGCGTCCGGTACGGCGTTCGGCCCTGTGCCGCACCCGCCTGGTCCCGCACAGCGTGCGGCACCGTGCCACTCACGCCCGATCATGCGCTGCCCGGCCTTCCGCCCAGGTGCACGGCGCACGGCTCGCCGACTGCCGGTCGGCTACTCGGCGCCGCCCGGACGGGGCGGCCTAGCCCCCACCCGCTCCACCGCCTCGGCGCCCGCCCCGCAGCCCCGGGCCGCGGCCTCCAGCGGATCCGCGCCCAGGAGCAGCGCGGCGAGGAACGCGCCGGTGAAGGCGTCACCGGCGCCCGTCGTGTCCCGCGGGACCGCGGGAGTCGCCGGGATCCGGGCGAGCGGAGTGCCGGTCCGGGCCACGAGCGCGCCGTCCGCGCCCGCCTTGGTCACCACCAGCGGCACGAGACGGCTCAGCTTGGCCGTCGCGTCCGCCGGATCCGGCAGACCGGTCAGCAGGCACGCCTCGTCGCGGCTGGGCAGCAGCACGTCCAGCCCCTCCGCGAACGCCAGGAATCCGTCGACCCCGAGCCGCTCGAGGAAGCCCACGGAGGCCGGATCCAGGCTGACCGGCACACCACGCGCGCGTGCTGCCGCCAGTGCCGTGCGCGCGAGGGCCCGGCTGCGCTCTGTGAACAGCAGATAGCCCGACAGGTGCAGTCGGGCGACCCCGTCGAGCAACGTGTCGCACCAGTCGGCGGGTTCCAATCGCAGGGACGCCCCGCTGTCCGTGAGGAACGTGCGCTCGGCCGCCGCTGCTGTGTCGACGAGGCAGATCACCGTCCCACTCGCAGCCTCCGGATCGACCACCAGCCGGGGCCGTACCCCTGCGGTGACCAGCTCCCGCTCGTGCCACGCGGCGGTTTCCGCCCCCACCCTCCCGAGCAGCCGTACGTCCGCACAGCCCGCGTGGACGGCCCAGCAAGCCACGTTCGCGCCCGCCCCGCCCGGCAGCGTCCGGATCGTGGCGGCCGTGTCGGTGCCCGCCGCGAGCGGCCTCCGGTGCCGGGCCACCACGTCCGTGACCACGTCCCCGACGACCAGCAGCGCCCCGCTCCGGCCGGCGGTCACCCCCGGGTCCAGGCCGTGGAGATCCGGGCGGCCAGCCGTACGTTGCCGCGCACGGCCGCCAGATTGGCGCTCAGGGAGGCTCCGTCCGTGTGCCGGACCAGGTAGTCCAGCAGGAAAGGCGTCACCGCCTGTCCGGTGACGCCCTCTTCCGCGCAGGCGCGCAGCGCGTCGGCGAGCACGCGCGCGTGCAGTTCGGGGTCGAGCTGTTCCGCCTCCGGTACGGGGTTGGCGACGATCAGCGCCGATTCCGTGGCGCCGAGCGCGTCCTGGGCACGCATGACCTCGGCGACCTCGTCCGGGCTGGCCAGCGTCCAGTCGACGGCGTGTCCGGAGTCGGCGAGGTAGAAGCCGGGGAAGCGGTCCGTTCCGTACCCCGCGACGGCCACGCCCAGGGTCTCCAGCCGCTGGAGCGTCGCCGGTACGTCAAGGATCGACTTCACGCCCGCGCACACCACCGTGATCCTCGTGCGCGCCAGCAGTCCCAGATCGGCCGACTCGTCCTGCGTCACCGCCCACTCCCGGTGCACACCGCCCAGCCCGCCCGTGGCGAACATCCGGATGCCCGCGAGCGCGGCCAGCTGTGCCGTCGCCGACACCGTGGTCGCCCCGCTCACCCCCGCGGCCACGGCGAGCGGCAGGTCGCGATGGCCCAGTTTGCGGATGCCGTCCTCGTTCGCGACGCGCTCCAGCTGCTCCTTGTCCAGCCCGACCCGGGGACGTCCGTCCAGGACGGCGACGGTCGCCGGCACGGCGCCCTCCCGCCGTACCGCCTCCTCCAGCTCCAGCGCCACCTGGAGATTGCGCGGGCGGGGCAGTCCGTGCGCGATGATCGTGGACTCCAGGGCCACCACCGGCCGCCGTGCGCCGATCGCTTCCCGGACCTCTTCCGACACCACGAGCACCATGCGCATCGCCTCCTGTCCGTCGGCTTCCCCTACCTGGATCTCTGGCGGGTGCCGGCCGCGCCCAAACGCTTGCGGCCTGTGGAAGACGCCACCAGCCTGGGGCGCATGACGAAGAACAGCACGCGTCTCGACCATGTCGTCCTGTGGGTGGCGGATCCGGTGGCCGCGGCCCGCTTCTACAGCGAGGCGGTCGGTCTGGAGCCGGTCAGACTCGCGGAGTTCGTCGAAGGGAAGGTGTCGTTCCCCTCCGTGCGCGTCAACGAGGAGACGATTCTGGACCTTGCCCCGCACACCTTCGCGGACCGCATGAGGATGCTGCCCGGCTCGGCGAGCAGCGCCGGCCACCCGGTCAACCACGTCTGCCTGGCCCTGTCGGCCGACGCCTTCGACGCCCTGCGCCTACGGCTGGAGCGGCACGGCGTGCCCCTGTCCGCCACCGGCCACGACTCCTTCGGCGCACGGGGGCACGCCCCGCGCTCGTTCTACTTCCGGGACCCCGACGGCAACGTCTTCGAGGCCCGGCACTACGAGGAGTAGCCCGGTATGACGAGGGGCAGCGGCGGAGCGGTCGCCGAGCGGGCCCCGGACGCGGTCAGAACAGCGGCTCGGGCAGCACCCCCTCCAGGGCGAGCAGCTTCCGCTTGGTCTCCAGCCCGCCCCCGAAGCCCCCGATGCCGCCGTCGCTCTCCACCACCCGGTGACACGGCACGACCACCGGCAGCGGATTGGCGCCCATCGCCGCGCCCACCGCCTGCGCCCCGCCGGGCTGCCCGACGCGCCCCGCGAGATCGCCGTACCCCACGACCGTGCCGTAGGGCACCCGGGCGGCCAGCTCGCGCAGTACCTGGCGGTTGAACCCGGAGATCAGCGACCAGTCCAGCGGCAGGTCGAAGTCGTGCCGCTCGCCCGCGAAGTAGGCGCGCAGCTGGCGTATCGCCTCGGCCAGCAGCGGCGCGTCCGGGTCCTCGACGGGAGCGGCGCCGAAGCGGGACGCCAGCCGCTCCAGCGTCCGCTTGCGCACCGCGTCCGTGGCGTGGAAGACGACGTTGACCAGGCCCTCGCGGGTCGCGGCCAGCATCAGCGGGCCGATGTCGCTGCCGACGACGGCCCATACGACGCGCTGATCATCCTGCCGTTCGCTGTCCATGCGACCACGGTACGGTCCGCCACTGACAACGCCCGCCCGGCTCAGCCCGAACGCAGTGCCGCCCGCACCACGTCGGCCTTGTTGGTGATGATCCCGTCGACGCCGTACCCCGCGGCCTTGCGGGCGCCGGCCGCGTCGTCCACCGTCCAGGCGAACACCCCGAGCCGCCTGCCGTGCGGCCCCTTGAAAGCGTGCACGGCAGCGACGTAGCCCCGCGAAAGCGACCCGTACGAGGGATTGATGAGATCGGCGAAACGCGCGTCCTGAGGCAGTTGCCCCACCTTGGGCGAGCCGAGCAGGGCCGTGGTGACCGCGGGCTTCAGCTCGTGGACGGTCCGGATGCTGTCGGCACTGAAGCTCTGCACGATCAGCCGCCCCAGATGACCGCCGTCCAGCCAGCACTCGTTGCCGAGGAGCTTGAGGATCTGCTGCTCGATGCCCGGGTACAGCTCCGGATTCTTGATCTCCAGGAGCAGCTTCTCGTGGTTGTGGTCGATCCGGCGCATGTACTGGGCGAGCGTCGGCACGCGCGTGCCCGCGTACGCGGGGGAGTACCAGCTGCCCGCGTCCAGCCGGGCGATCTCGGCCGCGGTGAAGTCCTTCACCTTCCACGGCGCCCGCCCGGGGAAGACCCGCTCGACGTTCGTGGTGCGCTTCAGGCTGTCGTCGTGGATGACGACCAGCTCGCCGTCCTTGGTGCGCTGGACGTCGTTCTCGACCCACGTGACGCCCATCCGGGCGGCCTTGTCGATCGAGGGCAGCGTGTTCTCGGGAGCGTAGGCGGCGGCACCCCGGTGACCGATCACGGTCGGCTCTCCGGAGCCACCGGCCCGGGCATCGGAGGCGGGGCTCAGCAATATCGCCGCGATCCCAAGGACCGCGGCGGCCGTGACGGCCACTACGCGCGCGTGCATCCGGACTCCTCGCCCCGAACCGATACCGACGGCTACCAGAGTGACAGCAACCGGTCAGCGGCGCCCGGGCGCACGAAGGCCACACATCGCGGAAAGATGTCCAAGACCACTCACCGGTACGGCACAAGTGCGGCAACGCCGTGTTTCTTTGCCGGAAAATCGTTCGACCATTCTGGCGGGAGTCATACTCTCTGCGACAACCCTGACCGCCCGCGCGGTCCTGGGCCGGGGGAACATGTGACGTAATTCCGGGACGTAAGAGGGCGGAAGGGCAGCCGCGGATGCAAGGCACGGTCGACGGATTCAGCTACGGGGCCGTCACCCCTTTGGTGGCCTATCTGATGGCCTGCCTGGGCGGCGCCCTCGGCCTGCGCTGCACCACCCGGGCGCTGCTGGTCACGCACTCCCGGCGGCCCGCCTGGCTGGCCCTCGGCGCCGCCGCGATCGGCTCCGGCATCTGGACCATGCACTTCGTCGCCATGATGGGCTTCGCCATCAAGGAGACACCCATCCACTACGACAAACCGATCACCTATGCGAGCCTCGGCCTCGCCATCGTCATGGTCGGCGTCGGCGTCTTCATCGTCGGCTACCGGGGCGCGACCGGCACCGCGCTCTTCACCGGCGGCACGATCACCGGCCTGGGCGTCGCCTCGATGCACTACCTCGGCATGGCCGGCGTCCGCCTGCACGGCCGGTTCACCTACAACACCCTCACCGTGGCGGCCTCCGTCGTCATAGCGGTCGTGGCCGCCACCGCCGCCCTGTGGGCCGCCGGACGCGTGCGGGGCTTCCTGTGGAGCGTGGGGGCGAGCCTCGTCATGGGGCTCGCGGTCAGCGGCATGCACTACATGGGGATGGCGGCCCTGAGTGTCCATCTCGACGGCCACACCCACACCGCAGGCGGGGCACCCGAGCCGTCCGTGCTCGCGCCCATGCTCATCGGCCCCCTCGCCTTCCTGCTGCTCGCGGCCGTCGTCGTGATCTTCGACCCGCTGATGGTCATGGGCCGGCCTGTCCGCCCGGCCGTCGAGGACAAACCGGGTGTTCCGGCCGCGGCCGTCGGGTCCCACCCGGAGCGCCGGCTCATGCTCCACGAGGAGCGCCGGCCCGCGCACCAGGGTTCCCGGACCAGGTAGAACCCCAGATCCGGGCCGGTTGTCAGTGGGGGGTCGTACGGTGGATGGCATGCGGCCCGTTTCCCACATCGAACGCACGGTGGCGCCTTTCGAGGTCGTCAGCCCCTACCAGCCCAGCGGTGACCAGCCGGCGGCCATCGCCGAGCTGGCCAAGCGCATCGAGGCCGGTGAGAAGGACGTCGTCCTGCTGGGCGCGACCGGCACCGGCAAGTCCGCCACCACGGCGTGGATGATCGAGAAGCTCCAGCGCCCCACGCTCGTGATGGCGCCGAACAAGACGCTGGCCGCCCAGTTGGCCAACGAGTTCCGCGAGCTCCTGCCGAACAACGCGGTCGAGTACTTCGTCTCGTACTACGACTACTACCAGCCCGAGGCCTACGTCCCGCAGTCGGACACCTACATCGAGAAGGACTCCTCGATCAACGAGGAGGTCGAGCGCCTGCGCCACTCGGCGACGAACTCGCTGCTCACCCGGCGCGACGTCGTCGTGGTCGCCTCGGTCTCCTGCATCTACGGCCTGGGTACGCCGCAGGAGTACGTGGACCGCATGGTCCCCCTCCGGGTCGGCGACGAGATCGACCGTGACCTGCTGCTGCGCCGCTTCGTCGACATCCAGTACACGCGCAACGACATGGCCTTCTCCCGCGGTACCTTCCGCGTCCGGGGCGACACCATCGAGATCTTCCCGGTGTACGAGGAGCTGGCCGTCCGCATCGAGATGTTCGGCGACGAGATCGAGGCGCTGTCCACACTGCACCCGCTGACCGGCGAGATCATCAGCGACGACCAGCAGCTGTACGTCTTCCCCGCCTCCCACTACGTCGCGGGCCCGGAGCGCATGGAGCGGGCCATCAACGACATCGAGAAGGAGCTGGGCGAGCGCCTCGCCGAGCTGGAGAAGCAGGGCAAGCTCCTGGAGGCCCAACGCCTGCGGATGCGCACGACCTACGACATCGAGATGCTCCGCCAGATCGGCACCTGCTCCGGCGTGGAGAACTACTCCATGCACTTCGACGGCCGCCTGCCCGGCTCCCCGCCCAACACCCTGCTGGACTACTTCCCGGACGACTTCCTGCTCGTCATCGACGAGTCGCACGTCACGGTCCCGCAGATCGGCGCCATGTACGAGGGCGACGCCTCCCGCAAGCGCACCCTGGTGGACCACGGCTTCCGCCTGCCGTCCGCCCTGGACAACCGCCCCCTGAAGTGGGAGGAGTTCCAGGAACGCATCGGCCAGACCGTCTACCTCTCCGCCACCCCCGGCCCGTACGAGCTGTCGCGGTCCGACGGCGCCGTCGAGCAGATCATCCGCCCCACCGGCCTCGTCGACCCGGAGGTCGTCGTCAAGCCCACCGAGGGCCAGATCGACGACCTGGTGCACGAGATCCGCAAGCGCACCGACAAGGACGAGCGCGTCCTCGTCACCACCCTCACCAAGAAGATGGCCGAGGACCTCACGGACTACTTCCTGGAACTGGGCATCCAGGTGCGCTACCTGCACAGCGACGTGGACACCCTGCGCCGCGTCGAGCTGCTGCGTGAGCTGCGCAGCGGTGAGTTCGACGTCCTGGTCGGCATCAACCTGCTGCGCGAGGGGCTCGACCTGCCCGAGGTGTCCCTGGTGGCGATCCTGGACGCGGACAAGGAGGGCTTCCTGCGCTCCGGCACCTCGCTGATCCAGACGATCGGCCGCGCGGCGCGCAACGTCTCCGGCCAGGTCCACATGTACGCCGACAAGATCACCCCGGCGATGGAGAAGGCCATCGACGAGACCAACCGCCGCCGGGAGAAGCAGATCGCGTACAACACGGCGAACGGCATCGACCCGCAGCCGCTGCGCAAGAAGATCAACGACATCGTCGCGCAGATCGCCCGCGAGGAGGTCGACACCGAACAGCTCCTCGGCACCGGCTACCGCAAGTCCAAGGACGGCAAGGGCGCCAAGGCCCCCGTGCCGTCGCTGGGCGACAAGGCGGCCAGGGGCGCGAAGGCCGGCAAGGCCAAGTCCGCCAAGGGCCAGGCGGTGCCGACGGACCGTCCGGCGGCCGAACTCGCCGAGCAGATCGAGGAGATGACCGAGCGGATGCGCGCCGCCGCCGCGGAGCTCCAGTTCGAGATCGCGGCCCGTCTGCGCGACGAGGTCTCCGAGATGAAGAAGGAACTGCGCCAGATGCGGGAAGCCGGGCTCGCCTGAGTCCCCGAGATCCCGACACCCTGCCGGACCTCGGCTTTCACGCCAAGTGTTGCAACACCGACACAAAGCGCGGGCCGGGGTTCGGCGCTGTCGGTGGGCCTGCGTAGGGTTTTGGCAACCGCGCACTGCGCGGCAACAGGGGACCATCGAGAGGGGAATTCAGCGGTGTCCGTCAACTTGAGCAAGGGTCAGGCCATCAGCCTGGAGAAGAAGGACGGGGCCACCCTGACCGCGGTCCGTATGGGGCTCGGCTGGCAGGCGGCGAAGCGGCGCGGCCTGTTCGGCTCCCGCACCCGGGAGATCGACCTGGACGCCTCGGCGGTTCTCTTCGCCGAGAAGCAGCCGGTCGACGTCGTCTTCTTCCGCCACCTGGTGAGCGACGACGGCTCCGTGCGCCACACCGGGGACAATCTCGTCGGCGGTGCCGGCCAGGGCGGGGACGACGAGGCGATCCTGGTGGACCTCCAGCGCGTCCCGGTCCACATCGACCAGATCGTGTTCACCGTGAACTCCTTCACGGGCCAGACCTTCCAGGAGGTGCAGAACGCGTTCTGCCGCCTCGTGGACGAGACCAACGGCCAGGAACTGGCCCGCTACACGCTGAACGGCGGCGGCGACTACACCGCGCAGATCATGGCGAAGGTGCACCGCGCGGGCTCGGGCTGGACGATGACCGCCCTGGGCACGCCGGCCAACGGCCGCACCTTCCAGGACCTCATGCCGGCGATCCTGCCGCACCTGTAGGAACGACCGATCGACCGGCGGCACGCAGGACACAACGACACACGGGGGGGGCACGGCGATGGCGGCCGAGCTGGTGCGGGGGCAGAACCACCCGCTGTCCGAGACCCGGCTGAGAGTCCGTATCTCGGCCGGGGTACCAGTCCTGGCCGGAGCCACGCTCGGCGACGAGAACGGCACTGTGCACGGGCCCCAGTCGGTGGCCCGTCCCGGTTCCCCCGTCCTGCCGGGCGTCGACGTGCCCCGGCAGGCGGCCGCCGAACACCGGCTCGCCGTCGATCTGGACGCCGTGCCCGACGCCGTACACCACGTCGCCGTGTTCCTCGCCCTGCCCACGGGGTCCCCGGGCCCGCCCCGATTCGGTGCCGTCGACGCCCCGCACGTCGCGGTGGACGGCCCCGACGGCACCGAACTCGCCTGCTACACCCTGACCGGGCTGGACACCGAGACAGCCGTGGTCGCCCTGGAGCTGTACCGCAGACGGGGCGCCTGGAAGGTCCGCGCCATGGGCCAGGGCTACGCGGCCGGACTTCCCGCACTGCTGGCCGACCAGGGCCTGCCGGCGGCCGCCGACCTCGCGGCCGCCATCCAGGAAACGGCGGCCTGCGCCCAGCCGCCAGTACCGGCGCCTTTCTCCGCACCTGCTTGCGGCACGGCCGCGCCGACAGCCTCACCTGCCCCGGAGTCCGCACCCTCGTACGGCCCGCGGAACCCGTACGACGCCCATGTGTCCGGCGCCGCTGCGAGCGACTCCGCCGCTCCGCGAGGGCCCGGCGCCCCGGTGGGCCACACACATCCGCACCTCCGCCCATCCGGCACCCCGCAGCCTCCGTCGGCCCAGGAAGCTCCGGCACCTCCGGCCACCGATGACCGGCCCCCTCAGCCGGTCGCGGGAGACGCCGTGGGCTGGTCGATGGAGGAGCGCCTGTACAACCAGGTGTGGGGCATGTTCGAGGACCTGGCCCGCACCACGGCCGCGTACCGAAGCGCGGTCGACTTCGCCGACTCCCGTCTGGAGAAGGAGCTGGACCAGGTGCTGGCCGACCCGAGCAGCCGGCTCGGCACGGCAGGTGACACCGCGCGGGCGGCGGCCCACGTCCGCCGGACACAGCTGGTCGACCAGGCCCGCGCGGCCCTCGACCGCGACCTCGCCCAGCTCACCGCCGAGTACGAGGTGGTCGAGCCCGCACTCCCGCCGGCCTACGCCCGCTGGGACAACCCTGTCTGGCACGGTTACCGGGCGCCTGCCGAGCAGCCCATGGCCCTGCGGCTCGGGGATCTCCATCTGCCGGAGAGCGTGCCGCTGCGCATCCCCATGCTGGTCCGGCTGCCGCTGGAGCGCGGCCTGTGGCTCGACAGCGGCCCGGCGACGGCCGACGGCTTCCCGGACCCCACCGAGGCGCGGCGCCTGGCGATGGAGGCGGCGGTCGCCCTCGCGGCGCGGTTGCTCGCCGTGCATCCGCCGGGGGACTTCGCCCTTCACGTCATCGACCCGGCCGGCGCCGGGGCCGCGGCGTTCGGAGTGCTGACCCGGACCGGGGCGCTCACCGTGCCGCCCGCGACGGAGGCGGCCGGGGTCACGGAGGTGCTCAAGAGGCTCACCCGGCGGGTGGACCTGGTGCAGATGGCACTGCGCGCCGGTACGCCCGAGTCCCTGCCGCCCGATGTCGACACCGCTCGGCATCTGCTGATCGTCAACGACTTCCCGAACGGTTTCGACGACCGCGCGGTGACCCGGCTGCGCTATCTCACCGACGAGGGACCCGCCGTGGGTGTGCACCTGCTGCTGGTGGCGGACCGGGAGGACGCCGCCGCGTACGGCCCGTTGCTCGATCCGTTGTGGCGTTCACTGATGCGACTCACGCCTGTGGCCGACGACCATCTCGCCGATCCTTGGGTCGGGCACGCGTGGACCTACGAGCCCTCGCTCGTCCCGCCAGGCAGCCAGATCGTGCAGCATGTGCTCACCGAGGCGGCCAAGGCCAGGGCCAAGTTCGAGTAAAGCGCCTCTGAGCAGCGAACGTGGTTTTTATTTCACTTCTTTCTTTACTATTCCTTGGTGATTGGGGTATGTTTCCCCCACGGAGGGGAGTACTCCCTGACTGCGGCGCACCCGTCAGTACGGACCGGTTCCGGTCCCGGGGCGTCGGCCCCGTGCGGGTGGAAGAGACCTCCGGCAGCGACAACGCTGAAAGTGTTTGCCGTTACACAATGCCGGAGGTGCAGTGGACGTTTCCGTGACCCTGTGGGTCCTGACCGTCGTGGGTCTGGCCGTGCTGATCGCGGCCGACTTCTTCATCGGGCGCAAGCCGCACGAGGTGTCGGTCAAGGAAGCCGGCATCTGGACCGTCGTCTGGATCGTCCTGGCCGGACTCTTCGGCCTCGGCCTCCTCGTCTTCGGTGGCGGTCAGCCGGCCGGTGAGTTCTTCGCCGGGTACATCACCGAGAAATCGCTGAGCGTCGACAACCTCTTCGTCTTCGTCCTGATCATGGCGAAGTTCGCGGTACCCACCCAGTACCAGCAGCGCGTCCTGCTCGTCGGCGTACTCATAGCCCTGGTGCTGCGGGCCGTCTTCATCGCGGCGGGAGCCGCGATCCTCGCCAGCTTCTCCTGGGTGTTCTATCTCTTCGGAGCCTTCCTCGTCTGGACCGCCTGGAAGCTCATCCAGGAGGCCCGCGCGGACGAGGAGGACGAGGAGTTCGAGGAGAACAAGCTCCTGAAGGCCGCCGAGCGCAGGTTCGGCGTGGCCGACCGCTACCACGGCACCAAGCTCTGGATCCACGAGAACGGCAAGCGGGTCATGACGCCGATGCTGGTCGTGATGCTCGCCATCGGCACCACGGATGTGCTGTTCGCCCTCGACTCCATTCCCGCGATCTTCGGTCTGACCCAGGACCCGTACATCGTCTTCACCGCCAACGCCTTCGCCCTCATGGGTCTGCGTCAGCTGTACTTCCTCATCGGCGGCCTGCTGAAGAAGCTGGTCCACCTCTCGTACGGCCTGTCGATCATCCTCGGCTTCATCGGCGTCAAGCTGGTGCTGCACGCCCTGCACGAGTCCGGTGTTCACGTACCCGAGATCAGCATCCCGTTCTCCCTCGGCGTGATCTGCGCCGTCCTCGTCGTCACGACGATCACCAGCCTGATGGCCGGCAGAAAGCGGGCGGCGGCCGAGACCGCGGGTGCCGAGGGTGAAGGCGCCGCGAAGGACAGCGTCGGCGCCTGACCCGGCCTGCGGCAGAGGCCTCGGCGGGAGGGGGACCGCGGTGAGCCGTTCCCGCTCCCGCCGATGGCGTGAGCGCAACGAGAGGATCCGAAAGGAGCGGAATGCGAACCGCGTGCGTCTCTGCGACGATCGCCGCATGATCACTGGGCTGCGGTCGCTCTCCCGGCAATGGACGACGCTGGTGCCGGTGCTCGCCGTCGTCCTGCTGGTCTTCACCTGGGGCCGCGGCCTTCCCGGTGCGGTCGTCGCACTGGTGACCCTCGTCCTCGCCGGCTCCGTCCTCGCGGCCGTGCACCACGCCGAGGTCGTCGCCCACCGCGTCGGCGAGCCCTTCGGCTCACTCGTCCTGGCCATCGCCGTCACGATCATCGAGGTGGCCCTGATCGTCACCCTCATGGCAGACGGCGGCGACAAGAGTTCCACCCTGGCGCGGGACACCGTCTTCGCCGCCGTGATGATCACCTGCAACGGCATCGTCGGGCTCTGCCTGCTCGTCGCCTCCCTGCGGCACGGCACCGCCGTCTTCAACCCCGAGGGCACCGGCGCCGCGCTGGCGACCGTGGCGACGCTGGCCACGCTCAGCCTGGTGCTGCCGACCTTCACCACCAGCAAGCCCGGGCCCGAGTTCTCCTCGATGCAGCTGACCTTCGCCGCACTGTCCTCACTGATCCTGTACGGCCTGTTCGTGGCCACGCAGACCGTGCGCCACCGCGACTACTTCCTCCCGATCACCCGGCAGGGCGAGGTCATCACCGCCGACGACCACGTCCGGCCGCCGTCCGTGCGCACCACCTGGACCAGCCTCGGTCTGCTCGCACTGGCCCTGGTCGGCGTGGTCGGCCTGGCCAAGAGCGTGTCGCCCACCATCGAGTCGGGTGTGGCGTCGGCCGGTCTGCACCAGGCGGTCGTCGGCGTGGTCATCGCGCTGCTCGTGCTGCTCCCGGAGACGATCGCCGCACTGCGCTCCGCCCGCCGTGACCGGGTCCAGACGAGCCTCAACCTCGCGCTCGGCTCGGCCATGGCCAGCATCGGGCTGACTGTCCCGGCCGTCGCACTCGCCTCCGTCTGGCTCTCCGGCCCGCTCGTCCTCGGTCTCGGCTCGACCCACATGCTCTTGCTCGCGCTGACCGTGGTGGTCAGCTCCCTGACGGTGGTGCCCGGCCGGGCCACGCCCCTGCAAGGCGGAGTCCATCTGGTGCTCTTCGCGGCCTATCTTGAGCTGGCGATCAACCCGTGACCGGCTCCGCCGCCGGCACCGGCACCGGGCGGGTCTCGGGCAGCAGAGCGAAGCAGCCGAGGCTGAGCAGCGCGACACCCGTCAGATAGGCGCCCACGCCCCACGGCACCCGCCCGCTGTGTTCCGTGAGCGCCGTGGCCACGATCGGGGTGAGGGCGCCGCCAAGGACTCCGCCGAGGTTGTAGCCCACCGCGGCGCCCGTGCAGCGCACCCGCGCCTCGTACAGTTCGGGCAGGTAGGCGGCGATCACCGCGAACATGGTGATGAAGGAGACCAGGGCGCCCAGGATGCCGAGGAACATGAGCAGCGGCTGGCCGGTACCGAGCAGCGCGGCCATCGGCAGCATCCACAGCCCGCAGGCCGCGCAGCCCGTCAGGCACATCGGCCGACGCCCGTAGCGGTCGGCGAGCACCGCCATGAACGGTGTCAGGGACGCCTTCACCACCACCGCGGCCATCACACAGGTCAGCATCACCGTCCGGCTCACCCCGAGCCGCTGCGTCGCGTACGCCAGGGACCAGGTCGTCACCGCGTAGAAGACCGCGTACCCGGCGGCGAGGGCCCCGGCCGTCAGCAGCACCAGCCGCCCGTGCTGCCGCACGACCTCCACGAACGGCACGCGCGCGTGGTCGTCGATCTCCAGGAAGCGGGGGCTCTCCGCGAGTGACGAGCGCAGCCACAGCCCGCCGAGAGCCAGCGCACCGGCCGCCCAGAACGGCACCCGCCATCCCCAGCGCGCGAACTCCGCGTCGGACAGCGTCGCCGACAGTGCGAGCACCACCCCGTTGGCGAGCACGAACCCGATCGCGGGCCCCACCTGAGGAAAGCTCGACCACAGGGCACGGCGGCCGGGCGGTGCGTGCTCAGCGGTCAGCAGCACCGCCCCGCCCCACTCCCCGCCGAGCCCCAGCCCCTGGAGGAACCGCAGGACGAGCAGCAGTACGGGCGCGGCGACCCCGATCGACCCGTACGAGGGCACGCAGCCCACCGCGACCGTCGAGGCGCCCGTCAGCAGGAGCGACAGGACCAGGACCGGGCGCCGTCCGCGCCGGTCGCCGAGGTGCCCGAAGAGCACCGAGCCGAGCGGCCGGGCAAGGAACCCGGCCCCGAACGTCCCGAACGCCGCCAGCGTCCCCGCGAGGGGCGAGAACTGCGGAAAGAACAGCGGCCCCAGGACCAGGGCCGCCGCGGTCCCGTAGACGAAGAAGTCGTAGAACTCGATCGCGGTCCCCGCGAGGGAGGCGGCGGCGAGCCGTGGCATCGAGGGTGTGCTCGCGGTGGGTGCAGGATCCATACACGCGTCAACTACCCATCGTGATCTGCGGTTACGGGGAGCGCGCGGAGGTGATCACGTCACGGGGGTGTGCGCCGAGGCGACGGCGCACAGGGCGCGTCGTGCGCCGCGGCCACCGTGATAGACCGGTGCGAGCGGCGGTCGTCGACGCACCGCCCCGAACGGACCGGAGGAACCGTGCCCCGCACCCTGGCCAACGCCCCGATCATGATCCTCAACGGGCCCAACCTCAACCTGCTCGGCCAGCGCCAGCCCGAGATCTACGGCAAGGACACACTGGCGGACGTGGAGGCGCTGTGCGCCAAGACGGCGGCGGCGCACGGCGGCACGGTGGACCTGCGGCAGTCCAACCACGAAGGCGAACTGGTCGACTGGATCCACGAGGCACGCCTGAACCACTGCGGGATCGTCATCAACCCCGGCGCCTACTCCCACACGTCCGTCGCGATTCTGGACGCACTCAACACCTGCGACGGCATTCCCGTGCTGGAGGTGCACATCTCCAACATCCATCAGCGCGAGTCGTTCCGGCACCACTCCTACGTCTCGCTGCGCGCCGACGGCGTGATCGCGGGCTGCGGTGTCCAGGGCTACGCCTTCGCCGTCGAGCGGGTCGCGGCCCTGCTGGGAGCCCAGCGGACCGACGCGTAACCGCCACGCGCGTGGACGGCCGTCCACCGAGGTCCCGTCCACGGCGTCACAGGCGGCCGGCCTCCACGATGCGCCGCAGAAAGCGCCGCGTCCGCTCTTGCTGCGGATCGCCGAAGACCTGCTCGGCGGTGCCGCGCTCCAGCACGACGCCACCGTCCAGAAAGCAAACCTGGTCGGCCACGTCCCGCGCGAAGCCCATCTCGTGCGTGGCGAGGACCATGGTCATGCCGTCGTCCTTGAGGGCGCGGACCACCTCCAGCACCTCCCCGACGAGTTCGGGGTCGAGCGCCGCCGTGATCTCGTCCAGGAGCAACAGCCGAGGCCGCACGGCGAGCGCCCGTACGATCGCCACACGCTGCTGCTGACCGCCGCTCAGGCGGTCCGGGTAGGCCGTCGCCCTGGCGCCCAGCCCAAGACGCTCCAGCAGCTCCGTGGCGCGCTCCTCGGCCTCCTCGCGGGAGACGCCGTGCACCCGCCGCGGCGCCAGCGTCACGTTCTCGAGCACGGTCATGTGCGGGAAGAGGTTGTACGCCTGGAAGACGACGCCGATCCTGCGCCGTACCGCGTCGTGGTCGGCGCGCGGGTCGGTGATCTCCTCGCCGTCCAGCCAGATCGCGCCGTCGTCGACCTCTTCCAGCAGGTTGGCGCAGCGCAGCAGCGTCGACTTGCCCGAACCGGAGGCGCCGATCAGCGCGGTCACCGTGTGCGGGGCCACCTCCAGGTCGACGTCGCGCAGGACGACGGAGCCGGCGAAGGTCTTGCGGACGGACTCCATGCGCAGCACGGGCGCCTCGCTCATAGGGAACCTCCCTGGGCCCGCCGCCGGTCCATCCGGGCCGTCACCCAGTCCGTGAAGCGGGTCATCGGAATGGTCAGCGCCACGAACACCAGCCCGGCGACGATGTACGGCGTGTAGTTCAGACTGCGGCCCACGATGATGTCGGACGCCCGCACGGCGTCCACCGCGCCGCCGATCGACACGAGCCCCGTGTCCTTCTGGAGCGACACCAGGTCGTTGAGCAGCGGCGGCACCTGGCGGCGCACCGCCTGCGGCAGCACGACGTAACGCAGCGCCTGCCGGTTGGTCAGGCCCAGCGAGCGGGCCGCGGCGCGCTGTGAGGGATGCACGGACTCGATGCCGGCGCGGAACACCTCGGCCACGTACGCCGCGTACGTGAGCGTCAGCGCCGTACCGCCGAGCAGCACCGGGTCGACCGTCACGCCCTGGAGCCGCAGCGCCGGCACGCCCAGGACCACGATCATCAGGTTGATGATCAGCGGCAGTCCGCGGAAGAAGTCGGTGTACGCCGCCGCCAGCACGCGCAGCGGGAAGAACACAGGGCCGCGCAGGGTGCGTGCGATGGCGATCAGCATGCCGAGGACCAGTACCGCGGCGCCGCAGATCACCAGCAGCCGGATGTTCAGCCACAGTCCTTCGAGGACCTTCGGCAGCGCCTCGCGCGCGTACTGCGCGCTGAAGAACGTCTCCTTGGTGCGCGGCCAGCCCGGCGCGTCGACGACGACCAGGTAGAGCACGGCAGCCGTGACGAGCGTGGAGAGCGCCGCGACGGCCGTGGCGCGGCGGGCACGCGCGCGTTTGTAGCGTTCGCGCTCCCGCCGTCGCCCGGAGGGTACGTAGCCGTCGTCGGCGCCGCTCATGTCCGCCTTCTCGCCGGCCCCTTCCGGCGCGGACTCTCCCTTGGTGACGGTCACTTGAGCACCGGGGCGTCGACGGCGTCCGACAGCCACTGCTTCTCGAGCCGGGCCAGAGTGCCGTCCTTGCGCAGCGCGTCCACCGCGCCGCTCACGCACGGGGTCAGCGTGCTGCCCTTGTCGAGCACCAGCCCGAACTGCTCGGGCGTACCGCCCTGGTTCTCGAACTGGCCGACGATCTTCGCGTCCGTCACCTCGGCCGAGGTGATGTAGAACGCGGTCGGCAGGTCGGTGACGATGGCGTCCACCTGGCCGTTCTTCAGCGCGGACTTGGCCTGGTCGTTCTTGCCGTACACGGCTGGCTCCTGCGCCGGCTTCACCACGTCGGTGATGTAGTCGAGGCTCGTGGTGCCCACCTGGGCGCCCAGCTTGAGCTTCCTCAGATCCGCGATGGTCGCCGCCTTGGCCGCCTTGCCGCCCTTCAGGGCGATCACGGCCTGGCGCACGTCGTAGTAGCCGGAGGAGAAGTCCGCGGCCTTCTTGCGCTCGTCGCTGATCGACACCTGGTTGATGTCGAAGTCGAAGGTCTTCACGCCGGGCGCGAACGCCTTGTTGAACGGCACGCGCTGCCACACGACCGCGTTCTCGCCGTATCCCAGCTGCTTGGCCACGGCATAGGCGACGGCCGATTCGTAGCCCTTGCCGTTGGCGGGTTTGTCGTCCTTGAACCAGGGCTCGTACGCCGGTTCGTCCGTCGCGATCGTGAGCTTGCCTGACGTTTTGGTGGCCACCTTGCCCGGAGCGCAGCTCTTCGCGGCCGAGCCGGACGGGGTGGCCGAAGCCTTCTCGTCGGGCTGCGGGGCGCAGCCGACGGCGGTGGCGAGCAGGGCCGCGGTGGCGGCGACCACCGCGCGGCGCAGGGTGCGAGGGGCAGGATGCATGGCGGGAGATTGGCAGCGAACCCCGCGTTTGTCCACGTCACAGCGGTAACTGTCCGCATGGTGGGAACGGGTGTTGCGGCGGTGTGAACTTCCCCCGGTGACGGGGCGAATGACCGCGGCCGGCCTGGGCCGCCGGCCGAGGGCGGGGTGGGAAGGCCGGCGGCCCCTCCGCACAGGAGCCGTCAGCCTGTGCGGGACTGCCACCAGTTGACCGCGTCGCACCGGTCTCCGGGAGCGCGCGCGGCACTCCGGCGTGTGTGAAGCGTTCACACGGGGCGCGCGCAAGACAATGCGCGCTGCGTGCGCGTCGCAAGGAAGCGCGCCCGGCGCGGTCATCCCGGCGCGCGAATCCCGGTGTACCGCGTGCGGGACTGCGACGTGCCGGGACTACGACGTGCCCGGTGCGCGGCGTGGCTCGGTCCTCTGCGCGGCCCGGTCCGGCGATCGGCCGGCTCGCGGCGCCCGCCCCTCACCACCCGCGCGCCCGCCCCTCACCACCCGCGCGCGTGCCACTCCGGCAGCTGCGGCCGCTGCGCGCCCAGCGTCGTGTCGTTGCCGTGTCCGGGATACACCCAGGTCTCGTCGGGCAGCACAGCGAAGATCTTCGTCTCCACGTCGTGGATGAGGCTGGCGAAGGCCTTCGGGTCCTTGAACGTGTTGCCGACACCACCGGGGAACAGACAGTCGCCGGTGAAGACGTGCGGGTGGCCGTGCGGGTCGTCGTAGACCAGCGCGATCGAACCCGGCGTGTGCCCCACCAGATGCCGCGCGGTGAGTTCCACGTTCCCCACGCGGATGATGTCGCCGTCGTCCACGAGGACGTCGGTGGGCACCGGGATGCCGGGTGCGTCCTCGCGTCCGGCGTGGGTGCGCGCGCCCGTGGCCGCGACGACCTCGGCGAGCGCCTGCCAGTGATCGCCGTGCCGGTGGGTGGTGACGACGGAGGCGATGCCGTCGTCACCGATCATGCCGAGGAGCGTCCCCGCCTCGTTGGCGGCGTCGATCAGTAGCTGCTCGTCGGTGGCCCGGCAGCGCAGCAGATAGGCGTTGTTGTCCATCGGGCCGACCGCGATCTTCGTGATCATCAGGTCTTTCAGCTCGTGCACGTCCGCCGGTCCGCCGACCTTGACCTCTCCGGTGTACGTCATGGTGATCAGCCTATAGCGGGGCAGGCGCCGCGGACCGGCGTCGGCCTACAACGGCGGCAGCTTCGGCAGCGCGCCGTCCGTCCTCAGGCCCCCGCCGTCGCGCCGCCCGGCGAGCCAGCCCAGCAGGTCGGCGGGCGTCCCCCCGATCGTCACCGGTGCGCCCTCGGCGCCGCCGCCCGTGGTCCAGGTCGGGCCGTCCATGGCGGACAGGCCGGTCGGCGGCACATCCGGGTGCCCGGTGAAGCGCCGGGCCAGGAAGTCGATCTCGCGCTCGGTGAACTCCGCCGGAAGATCCTCCAGCTCGTATCCGATCCCGAGGTCGACGTGGTGCAGCTCCACCTCGGCCCACCGGCGGAAGGGCATCCGGGACGCGGAGTCGGTGACCCCGTTGCGCAGCTCGACGGTGCGCGACCAGTCCGCCGGCGCGTCCCCGGCGGCCTGGAACCGGGCCGCGCTCTCGCGCAGGTCGGCGAGCTGGACGTCGAGAGGGCGCGGGGCGCCGCGCTCGATGTCGGCGTCGCGTGACTCGGCGCTCGGGTACATGGGCCGGCCCCCGAGAACGTTCACGAGCGCGTCGGCGTTGCGGGCGAGGTGGGCGAGGACGTGCCCGCGGCTCCAGCCCGGAAGCCGTGACGGCTCGGCGAGCGACGCGTTGTCCAGTTCGGCGACCGCGTCGAGGAGTCGTTCGGTCGCGGCACGTACACATGCCAGGTCATGGGCGTGATCAGTCATGCGCCCGACCCTAGCTCCGCCACACCTTCGGGTGAAGGTGGTGAAGGCCGTCCGCAAATCGAAAGAACGTGCTATATCGTCGATGGCGGCGTCGGGCATGCTGGATGGCCGGGGGTTGTTATGCAACCGGGCAATCCGACCGGCGTTGTCAGTGGCTCCCCCTAGTCTGAAGAAGCACGGGGGCCCCGCCCCTGTCACTTCTCTCAAGAAAGGTGCGGACCGGCGTGGCCGACCGTCTCATCGTCCGTGGCGCGCGCGAGCACAACCTCAAGAATGTCTCGCTCGACCTGCCTCGTGACTCGCTCATCGTCTTCACGGGCCTGTCCGGGTCGGGCAAGTCCTCCCTGGCCTTCGACACGATCTTCGCGGAGGGCCAGCGCCGCTACGTGGAGTCGCTCTCCTCGTACGCCCGGCAGTTCCTGGGTCAGATGGACAAGCCGGACGTGGACTTCATCGAGGGCCTCTCCCCGGCGGTCTCCATCGACCAGAAGTCGACCTCGCGCAACCCGCGCTCGACGGTCGGCACCATCACCGAGGTCTACGACTACCTGCGTCTGCTCTTCGCCCGTATCGGCAAGCCGCACTGCCCCGAGTGCGGCCGCCCGATCTCGCGCCAGTCGCCGCAGGCCATCGTGGACAAGGTCCTGGAGCTGCCGGAGGGGAGCCGCTTCCAGGTGCTCTCGCCGCTCGTGCGCGAGCGCAAGGGCGAGTTCGTCGACCTCTTCGCCGACCTCCAGACCAAGGGCTACTCCCGCGCGCGCGTGGACGGCCAGACGATCCAGCTCTCCGACCCGCCGACGCTGAAGAAGCAGGAGAAGCACACCATCGAGGTGGTCGTGGACCGCCTCACGGTCAAGGACTCCGCCAAGCGCCGGCTCACCGACTCCGTGGAGACCGCCCTCGGCCTGTCCGCCGGCATGGTCGTGCTCGACTTCGTCGACCTCCCCGAGGACGACCCCGAGCGCGAGCGCATGTACTCGGAGCACCTGTACTGCCCGTACGACGACCTGTCCTTCGAGGAACTGGAGCCCCGCTCCTTCTCCTTCAACTCGCCCTTCGGCGCCTGCCCCGAGTGCACCGGCATCGGCACGCGCATGGAGGTCGACCCCGAGCTGCTCGTCCCGGACCCGGACAAGACCCTGGACGAGGGCGCCATCCACCCCTGGTCGCACGGGCACACCAAGGACTACTTCGGCCGCCTCATCGGTGCCCTCGCCGCCGCGCTCGGCTTCCGTACGGACATCCCCTTCGCGGGCCTGCCCCAGCGCGCGAAGAAGGCCCTGCTCTACGGCCACAAGACCCAGATCGAGGTGCGGTACCGCAACCGGTACGGTCGCGAGCGCGTCTACACCACGCCGTTCGAGGGCGCCGTGCCCTTCGTCAAGCGCCGGCACAGCGAGGCCGAGAGCGACGCCAGCCGCGAGCGCTTCGAGGGCTACATGCGCGAGGTGCCCTGCCCCTCCTGCGAGGGCACGCGCCTGAAGCCGATCGTCCTGGCGGTCACGATCATGGACAAGTCCATCGCGGAGGTCTCCGCGATGTCGATCAGTGACTGCGCCGACTTCCTGGGCGAGCTGAAGCTCAACGCCCGCGACAAGAAGATCGCCGAGCGCGTGCTGAAGGAGGTCAACGAGCGACTGCGCTTCCTGGTTGACGTCGGCCTGGACTACCTCTCGCTCAACCGCGCCGCCGGCACCCTTTCCGGCGGTGAGGCCCAGCGCATCCGGTTGGCCACCCAGATCGGCTCCGGCCTCGTCGGCGTGCTCTACGTCCTCGACGAGCCGTCCATCGGCCTGCACCAGCGGGACAACCACCGGCTGATCGAGACCCTCGTCCGACTGCGTGACATGGGCAACACGCTCATCGTCGTGGAGCATGACGAGGACACCATCAAGGTCGCCGACTGGGTCGTGGACATCGGCCCCGGCGCCGGTGAGCACGGCGGCAAGGTCGTGCACAGCGGCTCCCTGAAGGAGCTGCTCGCGAACACCGAGTCGCAGACCGGCGCGTACCTCTCGGGCCGCCGGTCGATCCCGCTGCCCGACGTCCGACGTCCGCACGACCCGTCCCGGCGGCTCACCGTGCACGGCGCCCGTGAGAACAACCTGCAGGACATCGACGTGTCCTTCCCGCTGGGCGTCTTCACGGCCGTCACGGGTGTCTCCGGCTCCGGCAAGTCGACGCTCGTCAACGACATCCTGTACACGCACCTGGCCCGCGAACTGAACGGCGCGCGCAACGTCCCCGGACGGCACACGCGCGTGGACGGCGACGACCTGGTCGACAAGGTCGTGCACGTCGACCAGTCGCCGATCGGCCGCACCCCGCGGTCCAACCCGGCGACGTACACGGGTGTCTTCGACCACATCCGCAAGCTGTTCGCCGAGACCACCGAGGCGAAGGTCCGTGGCTACCAGCCCGGCCGCTTCTCCTTCAACGTCAAGGGCGGCCGCTGCGAGAACTGCGCCGGCGACGGCACGATCAAGATCGAGATGAACTTCCTCCCGGACGTGTACGTCCCGTGCGAGGTCTGCCACGGCGCCCGGTACAACCGGGAGACGCTGGAGGTCCACTACAAGGGCAAGTCCATCGCCGACGTGCTGAACATGCCGATCGAGGAGGCCACCGACTTCTTCGAGGCGGTCCCGGCGATCTCCCGGCACCTCAGGACATTGAAGGACGTCGGCCTCGGCTACGTCCGCCTCGGCCAGTCCGCCACGACCCTCTCCGGCGGTGAGGCCCAGCGCGTCAAGCTGGCCAGCGAGCTGCAGAAGCGGTCCACCGGACGCACGGTCTACGTCCTGGACGAGCCGACCACGGGTCTGCACTTCGAGGACATCAGCAAGCTGCTGAAGGTCCTCGGCGGTCTGGTCGACAAGGGCAACACGGTCATCGTCATCGAGCACAACCTCGACGTGATCAAGACCGCCGACTGGGTCGTGGACATGGGACCCGAGGGCGGTGCCGGCGGTGGTCTCGTGGTCGCCGAGGGGACACCGGAGGAGGTCGCCGGGGTCCCGGCCAGCCACACCGGAAAGTTCCTGCGCGAGATCCTCGGTGCCGACCGCATCAGCGACGCGGAACCGGTGAAGGCGTCACGCGGTACGACGGTCAAGAAGACGGCGGCGGCCAAGTCGGCGGCGAAGAAGACGGTCACGGCCAAGGCCAACAGCACCGCGACCGAGAAGGCCGCCGGTGCCACGAAGAAGGCCGCTCCGGCGAAGAAGACGACACGGACCCGCAAGTCCTGAAGCGAGCGTCAACTGAGGCCGGGTCACTGGCCTGTCGAGCCCAAAAAAAGATCGGCGCCCCGTGGGAACCTCCCGCGGGGCACCGATCGTTCATCCATCAGCCAGCCCGGCTCCGCGGTCCGAGAGTTCCCCGCCCACCGCGGTCCCGGCCGCACCTTGTCAACAGCACAGGGAAGACAAGACCGTTCACCACTCACCGAGTTCGGCCGCATAGGGCGGTTCCGCTCCCGCCCGCGAGCAGGTGATCGCCGCAGCCCGTGCCGCGAAGCGCAGCAGCCGCGTCCAGCCCTTTGTCCCGAGGGAGGCGAGCGCTTCGGCAGACAACGCGTCCTGGGTCGAAAGCCCGTGCAGCAAGGCCGCGTTCACCGTGTCACCGGCGCCGATGGTGTCCACCACGGCGACCTTCTCACCCGGCACGGAGTGCTCCCCGCCGTCCCGGGTGAACACGGTCAGACCGTCCCCGCCCCGTGTCACGACGACCGCCGACGGTCCCGAGGCCAGCCACTCGCGCGGCGTGCCGCCCAGCCACGCCGCGTCCTCCGCGGACAGCTTCAGCAGCGTCACCGAGGGCAGCCAGCTCTTGAAACGCGCACGGTAGGCGTCCGCGTCCGGGATCAGTCCCGCCCGGACGTTGGGGTCGAGCGCGGTGAACAGCCCCTGCCCGGCCGCCGCGCGCATCAGCTCCTCATAGGCGCTCGCGCCCGGTTCCAGGACGAGCGAGCACGTGCCGAACGAGACCGCGCGCGTGCCGGCGGGCAGCGCGGTGGGCGCGGCGAACAGACGGTCGGCGGTGCCGTCGACATAGAAGGAGTAGGTGGCGGAGCCATCGGCGTCGAGCGTGGCCACCGCGAGCGTCGTCGGCTCCGGCCCCCGCCGGACGCCCGACACCTCGACCCCCGCCGCTCGCAGCCCGTCCAACAGGGCCTCGCCGAAGGCGTCCCGCGAGGTCCGCGAACAGAAAGCGGTGCGGGAGCCGAGCCGGCCGAGCGCCACGGCGGTGTTGTACGGGCCACCGCCGAGTGCCGGCTTCAGGTCCGCGAGGGCGCCCGGGCCCTGCGGCACCAGGTCGATCAGTGCCTCACCGGCGACGACGATCACGAGATGGTCCCCTTCTCGGACAGCGTGGATGGTGTGGACGGTCCGCCGTGCTCCGTGCTCCCGGCCTCGCCGGGTCGCTCGGGGCAGCCGCAGGACGTGCGGTGCACGAACGCGCACGGCAGCCGCACCGTCCGGGTCGGCCGCCCGGGCTCGCCCAGCCGGTCCAGCAGGACCCGGACGGCCTGGGCACCCAGCTCCCTGCTGGGCTGGGCGACGGCGGTGAGCCGGGGTGAGAACAGGTCGGCCCAGGCGAAGTCGTCGAAGCAGCACAGGGCGATGTCGTCCGGGACGGACAGACCGAGCCGGCGCAGGGCGCGCAGGGCGCCGATGGTCATCGCGTTGTTGCCGGTGACCAGGGCCGTGGGCGGATCGGGCAGCGCGAGCAGGGCGGTGGTGGCCTGCTCGGCACCGGCGGACTCGGAATCGCCGGATGCGAGGAGCCGCTCGTCGTGCGCCAGCCCGGCAGCGGTGAGGCCGGCCCGGTACCCGGCGACGCGCTCCTCGGTGGTGCTGAGGCCCGGCAGACCCGCGACCATGCCGATCCGCCGGTGACCCAGGCCCGCGAGATGGCTGACGAGGCGGGCGGTCGGTCCGGCGCTCTCGGCACAGACCTGGTCGCACCACGGCGTGCCCCCGCCAGGGGCGGCGCCCTCCGCGGCAGTGGCCGGCACGCCGTCCAGCATGCGCGCGTCGATCACCCGGTCCAGGAACACGGTGGGGACGGCATGGCGGCGCAGGTAGCCGACGAGCTGCCGCGGATGGGCGGAGGGGGCGACGATCATGCCGTCCACCCGCCGCTCGTGGAGGAGCCGGGCGACCTCGCGTTCGTGCCCAGGGTCGTCATGCGGGTCGGCGATGAGCAGGCTGTACCCCGCTTCCAGCGCGGCGGCCTCGACACCCTGGAGGATCTCGGTGAAGTAGGGATTGCTGATCGCCGCCACGGCGAGCCCGATGGAGCGGGTGCGGGAGGTCACCAGGGAGCGGGCGAGGGTGTTGGGCGTGTAGCCGAGGGTGTCGATGGCGTCCAGCACGGCCTGGCGGGTGCGGGGGAGCACCGGGCGCGTGCCGTTGAGGACGTGGGAGACGGTCGCCACCGAGACACCGGCGCTGCGAGCGACGTCCGCCATGGTGGCCATCGCGTTCCCCTCCCTGAGCCGACGAGCCTGGCAGTACTCGGATCTCCGCGGGGTGCGGTCGCCCCCTCCGGCCCGGAACGTATCCCATCGGCCACCCCCGCGTAAACGCTTGCGCAAGCGTTTACGTCCTGGCCCCGGCTGCTCCGCCCTCGCCCCGGCCGCCGCTGTCCACCGCGCAGGCGTGCCCACCTGCGCGCTTTCCGATCCGAACACGCCCTGACGGCCCGCCCCGCTCGCCACTCCAAGCACGCCACCCGACGGCCCGCCCCGACGGCCCGCCCCGACGGCCCGTCTACGAGACGCCACCACCACCCACCGCACCCGGCTGCCTCGCCCGCCCCACAAGCGGCCCCTCACCCGCACCCTCGCCCCTCAGGCCACCCCAGTCGGCTCGGCCGCTCGTGGGTCCGCATCTCGTGGTCACCGTCACCGCAGCCGCCCCCCGCCGAAGGACCGGCCCTTCTGCCCGGGTATGGTCGCCCTGCACAGACCTTGACCAGTGGAGTCCCCGATGCCCGCCCGCTCGTCCGCGAGTCGTCGTACCGTCCTTCGAGGGGCCGCCGTGGCCCCGGTCGCCGGGCTCGGCCTGGCCGCGTGCTCCGGGTCGGGCGGTGACCCGGCGTCGGCCGCCCCCACGGCGCCTGTCGACCTCGGTGCCGAGACCGAGGTCGCGAAGGGCGGCGCCAAGCTCTACCGGGATCACAACATGGTCGTCAGCCGGGACAAGAACGGCGTGCTGAAGGCGTACAGCACGATCTGCACGCACGCGGGGTGCCCCATCAACAAACTCCAGGAGACGACTCTGATCTGCCCCTGCCACGGCAGCGAGTTCGACGCAACGACGGGCAAGGTGGTCCAGCAGCCGGCCACCGAGCCCCTCCCCGAGGTACCGGTGAAGACCTCCAACGGCAGGATCGTGGCCGGCCCGAGCGCCTGACCGCTCAACCGGCAGGCGGCGACGGGCGGTTCACTCCCAGTCCCACGCGACGCCGACGATGCCCGGCCGGATCCGCTGCTCGACGACGTGGACGCAGTGATGGGGTCCGGTGACCGGGAGTTCCTGTCGACCGCTGCGCAGAGCCGCGGCCGAGGGCTGGGCGAAGCGGTGGCAGCGTGCGGGAAGCGCGGCCGTGTCGAAGCGCACCTGCAGTGCGTACTGGCCGCCGGGGGAGCGGAACCGGTGGAGGTATTCACGGCAGGCTCCGGCCGTGCCGTCCTCGATGCCGTACCGGAAGAGGAACGTCTCCCCGGCCCGCAGCCGGGTGCCGAAGAGCAGTTCGGCCACCAGCAGGCCGGTGTCCTGGTCCCAGCGGACGCGTCCCGTACGGCAGTTCTCCAGGGCGCGCACCCTGATGTCCTGCGGGTGGCAGCCGGGGTCGCCGTGGTGCACGGCGAGGAAGCGGTCGACGCCGTCGCGGTGGGCCCGCACGATGTGGTGCGCCTCGCGGGCCGCCAGTTCGCGCCGGGCGCCGATCTGGACGTACTCGTGGTGGCCGAGGGTGTGCAGTCCGCCGTCGGGGGCGTGGCCGAGGCCCGCCCGGAGCCGGTCCAGGACGTCCGATGCCTCGATCAGGGAGCGGTAGGAGCGGGCCCCGGGACGGCCGCCCACCGTGCGCTCCCGGGCGTCGGCCAGCAGCCGGATCAGCGACTCGTCCGGCAGTTGGAGGATCTCCTCCAGCGCCCGCACGGCCCGCAGGGACTCGGGACGCTGCGGACGGCGGGCACCCTGCTGCCAGTAACTCAGGCTGGTCACGCCGACTTTGACCCCGTGACGGGACAGATGGTGCTGGACGCGCTGCAGCGGCAGGCCGCGTGCGGCGATCGCGGCGCGCAGCGCCACATGGAAGGGGCCGCCCCGCAGGACCGTGTCCAGTTCCGTGGCGGGGAGGTCAGCGTGCTCGGTGGCATGCCGCATGCCGAGGCGCCTTTCTATGAGGTGTCGCTACGGCTGGTCGGGCCGTCTGCGCTGGTGTGCGGGACCACCCCCGTGGGCGCTGTGGACGCCCGTGACTGCGCACGCCGTATCCCGTTGTGCGGCGTGCCCGGCCCCGAGTTCCCCCGCATTGAAGCGTGTTGACCAAGCCCCGACAACACCTGGAACCCGCCATGACCCCGGCCGGCCGGACCGCGGCGCGCCGCCGGAGCCGCCCGCGCGGACACCGCGATCGGCGTCCGCTGCCGGACAGGGAACGGGCGCGCGACGGCGGACCTGGGCGTTCGCCGGCGGCGACACCGCCGTGCCGTCCCAGGGGGCGGTCGCCGGACCGCTGTCGCGGATCGCCGATGGGCGTCCGGAGAACCGGTGCACCGGCAGGAGCGGGGCCCCGGCTGGGCGCGGGGAGCGGAGCGGCGGCTTCATGGACGGGGGCCTGTGACAGGTATCCCGACGGGGGCGCCGTGCGGCGCGACGGGAGACCGCGGCTCGTCCGGCGCATGAGCGAGGACCGGTGCGCCGCGGGCGGGCGCCGGACGGTGCGGGGACGGCTGAGCGGCGCGTGCCGGGGCGTTGTCCACAGGCTCGACGCGGTGTCGGTGCTCGACAGTAGGGTGTGAGACATGGCCGACCCCTCCAGCTACCGCCCCAGGCCGGGTGAGATCCCGGACTCCCCGGGGGTGTACAGGTTCCGTGACGAGCACCGCCGGGTGATCTACGTCGGAAAGGCGAAAAGCCTGCGTCAGCGCCTGGCGAACTACTTCCAGGACCTGGCGAACCTGCACCCGCGCACCCGGACCATGGTGACCACCGCCGCGTCCGTGGAGTGGACCGTGGTGTCCACGGAGGTCGAGGCGCTCCAGCTGGAGTACTCCTGGATCAAGGAGTACGACCCCCGGTTCAACGTCAAGTACCGCGACGACAAGAGCTACCCCTACCTCGCGGTGACGATGAACGAGGAGTTCCCGCGCGTGCAGGTGATGCGCGGTCACAAGAAGAAGGGCGTGCGGTACTTCGGGCCGTACGCGCACGCGTGGGCCATCCGCGACACCGTCGACCTGCTGCTGCGGGTCTTCCCGGTGCGCACCTGCTCGGCCGGCGTGTTCAAGAACGCCGCCCGCACCGGCCGGCCCTGCCTGCTCGGCTACATCGGCAAGTGCTCGGCCCCCTGCGTCGGCCGGATCACCCCCGAGGACCACCGGGAGCTGGCCGAGGAGTTCTGCGACTTCATGGCGGGCCGCACCGGCACCTATCTGCGCCGCCTGGAGAAACAGATGATGGCGGCGGCCGAGGAGATGGAGTACGAGCGGGCCGCCCGGCTGCGCGACGACATCGAGGCCCTGAAGAAGGCCATGGAGAAGAACGCGGTCGTGCTCGCCGACGCGACCGACGCCGACCTCGTCGCCGTGGCCGAGGACGAGCTGGAGGCAGCCGTCCAGATCTTCCATGTGCGCGGCGGCCGGGTACGCGGACAGCGCGGCTGGGTGACCGACAAGGTCGAGGACGTCACCACGGGAGCCCTGGTCGAGCACGCGCTCCAGCAGCTGTACGGCGAGGAGACCGGGGACGCGGTGCCCAAGGAGGTCCTGGTCCCGGCGCTGCCCGAACCGGTCGGACCGGTGCAGGAGTGGCTGAGCGGCCGTCGCGGCTCCAACGTGTCGCTGCGCATCCCGCAGCGCGGCGACAAGAAGGCGCTGATGGAGACAGTGCAGCGCAACGCCCAGCAGGCCCTCGCGCTGCACAAGACCAAGCGCGCCTCGGACCTGACCACGCGCTCGCGTGCCCTGGAGGAGATCGCCGAGGCCCTCGACCTGGACAGCGCCCCGCTCAGGATCGAGTGCTACGACATCTCGCACCTCCAGGGCGACGACGTGGTCGCCTCCATGGTCGTCTTCGAGGACGGCCTCCAGCGCAAGAGCGAGTACCGCCGCTTCCAGATCAAGGGCTTCGCGGGACAGGACGACGTCCGCTCCATGCACGAGGTGATCAGCCGCCGCTTCCGGCGCTACCTCGCCGAGAAGGAGAAGACGGGGGAGTGGACCGACGGCGAGGACGCGACCGCCGGCGCCTGCGTCCTCACCGGCGCCGAGGAGATCACCGACTCGCTCAAGGACGACGACGGCCGTCCCAGGAAGTTCGCCTACCCGCCGCAGCTCGTCGTCGTGGACGGCGGTCAGCCGCAGGTCGCGGCGGCCCGGCGGGCCCTGGACGAGCTGGGGATCGACGACATCGCCGTCTGCGGCCTCGCCAAGCGCCTGGAGGAGGTCTGGGTGCCCGGCGAGGACGACCCCGTGGTCCTGCCGCGCACCAGTGAGGGTCTCTATCTGCTCCAGCGCGTGCGCGACGAGGCCCACCGCTTCGCGATCACCTACCAGCGCACCAGGCGGGCCAAGCGCTTCCGTGCGGGGCCCCTGGACGACGTCCCCGGCCTCGGCGAGACCCGCAAACAGGCGCTCATCAAGCATTTCGGCTCGGTGAAGAGGCTTCGGTCCGCCACAATCGAGCAGATCCAGGAGGTGCCCGGGATAGGCCGGAAGACGGCCGAGACGATCGCCGCGGCCCTCGCCCAGGCGGCCCCGGCCGCACCCGCCGTGAACACGGCGACCGGAGAGATCATTGAAGACGAGGAGCCCGATGCGGCGGGCGGTTCCTCGGGGGAGCCCGCCATCGCGGGTCTCCCTGACGAACGACGGGGGCAGGAGACATGACCGAGCACGACGCACAGGCCGCGGCCGAGCGAGATCCGGCGCACCGGGAAGCGGGCCAGGACCGGCCCCAGCCCGCGGCGGGCGATCAGCACGCGGCGCAGGAAAACGGAGCACAGGTGAGTACGGACGTCACGGCGGCCGCGGCCCCCGAAGCGGCCATTCCCGAGCTGGTGATCATCTCCGGCATGTCCGGAGCGGGCCGGTCGACGGCCGCGAAGTGTCTGGAGGACCTCGGCTGGTTCGTCGTGGACAACCTCCCGCCCGCCCTCATCCCCACCATGGTGGAGCTGGGCGCCCGCTCGCAGGGCAACGTGGCGCGGATCGCGGTCGTCGTGGACGTGCGCGGCCGGCGCTTCTTCGACAACCTGCGCGAGTCCCTCGCGGATCTGGACACCCGGGGCGTCACCCGGCGGATCGTCTTCCTGGAGTCCTCCGACGAGGCCCTGGTGCGCCGCTTCGAGTCGGTGCGCCGTCCGCACCCCCTCCAGGGCGACGGCCGCATCGTGGACGGCATCGCCGCCGAGCGCGAGCTGCTGCGCGAGCTGCGCGGTGACGCCGACCTGGTGATCGACACCTCCAGCCTCAACGTGCACGAGCTGCGCGCCAAGATGGACGCCCAGTTCGCAGGCGAGGAGGAGCCCGAGCTGCGGGCGACCGTGATGTCCTTCGGGTTCAAGTACGGCCTGCCGGTCGACGCCGACCTGGTGGCGGACATGCGGTTCCTGCCCAACCCGCACTGGGTCCCGGAGCTGCGCCCGTACTCCGGCCTCAACGAGGAGGTCGCCGCCTACGTCTTCAACCAGCCCGGCGCCAAGGAGTTCCTCGACCGGTACGCCGAGCTGCTGCGCCTCATCGCGGCCGGCTACCGGCGCGAGGGCAAGCGGTACGTGACGATCGCCATCGGCTGTACCGGCGGCAAGCACCGCTCGGTGGCGATGTCGGAGAAGCTCGCCGCGCGTCTCGCGGCCGAGGGCGTGGAGACGGTGGTCGTACACCGGGACATGGGACGGGAATGACGGAACGTACACCGCGGCTGAGCAGGCTGCGCCGGATGGTGCCCGAGTCGCGCGCCGGCCGCCCGGCCGAGCCCCGCGGCGGCCGGCCCCGCCGCCGGGGCACTCAGCCCAAGGTCGTCGCCCTCGGCGGCGGCATGGGCCTGTCCGCCTCGCTCGCCGCACTGCGCCGGATCACCGGCGACCTCACCGCCGTCGTCACCGTGGCCGACGACGGCGGCTCCAGCGGCCGGCTCCGCGACGAGCTGGGCGTGCTCCCGCCCGGCGATCTGCGCAAGGCGCTGGCGGCGCTCTGCGGTGACGACGACTGGGGCCAGACCTGGGCCCGGGTCATCCAGCACCGCTTCCAGTCCAAGGGCGACCTGCACGAGCACGCGGTCGGCAATCTGCTGATCGTCGCCCTGTGGGAGCAGCTCGGCGACCATGTGCAGGCCCTGGACCTGGTCGGCAAGCTGCTCGGCGCGCACGGACGGGTGCTGCCCATGTCCGCCGTGCCACTGGAGCTGCAGGCCCTGGTCAAGGGCCACGACCCGGAGCGTCCGGACGACGTCGACACCGTGCGCGGGCAGGCGACGGTCGCGCTCACGCCCGGAGAGGTGCAGTCGGTGCACCTCGTGCCGAACGACCCGCCCGCCGTGCCCGAGGCCGTGGCGGCGGTCCAGGACGCCGACTGGGTGGTGCTCGGCCCCGGTTCCTGGTTCTCCTCGGTGATCCCGCACCTGCTCGTTCCCGAGCTGCTGGACGCCCTCACCGAGACCAAGGCGCGCAAGGTCCTCTCCTTGAACCTCGCCCCGCAGCCGGGAGAAACCGAGGGCTTCTCACCGCAGCGTCATTTGGAGGTTTTGGGGCGACACGCCCCTAAACTCGCCCTGGACGTGGTGCTGGCCGACGAGGCCGCCGTGCCCGACCGCGACTCGCTCACCGAGGCCGCCAAGCGGCTGGGAGCCGCGGTCGAGCTGGCGCCGGTGGCCCGGACCGACGGTTCTCCCCGGCACGACCCGGAGCTGTTGGCCGCCGCGTACGACCGTATTTTTCGGATGCATGGAAGGATCGGCCCATGGCGATGACGGCAGCGGTGAAGGACGAGATCTCCCGACTCCCCGTCACCCGGACCTGCTGCAGGAAGGCGGAGGTCTCCGCCATCCTGCGGTTCGCCGGCGGCCTCCACCTGGTGAGCGGGCGCATCGTGATCGAGGCGGAGCTGGACACCGCCATGGCGGCCCGCCGTCTCAAGCGGGACATCCTGGAGATCTTCGGCCACAGCTCCGAGCTGATCGTGATGGCGCCCGGCGGTCTGCGCCGCGGCTCGCGGTACGTCGTCCGCGTCGTCGCGGGCGGTGACCAGCTGGCCCGGCAGACCGGTCTCGTGGACGGCCGGGGCCGCCCGATCCGGGGTCTGCCCCCGCAGGTGGTCTCGGGGGCCACCTGTGACGCCGAGGCGGCCTGGCGCGGAGCCTTCCTGGCGCACGGCTCGCTGACCGAGCCGGGCCGTTCCTCCTCCCTGGAGGTGACCTGCCCGGGTCCGGAGGCCGCGCTCGCGCTGGTCGGCGCCGCCCGTCGGCTGTCCATCGCCGCGAAGGCCCGAGAGGTGCGGGGCGTGGACCGGGTGGTCGTCCGCGACGGCGACGCGATCGGCGCGCTGCTGACCCGGCTCGGCGCGCACGAGTCGGTGCTGGCCTGGGAGGAGCGCCGGATGCGCCGCGAGGTGCGGGCCACGGCCAACCGGCTCGCCAACTTCGACGACGCCAACCTGCGCCGTTCCGCGCGCGCGGCCGTGGCCGCCGGTGCCCGGGTGCAGCGGGCCCTGGAGATCCTCGGCGACGAGGTGCCCGAGCACCTCGCTGCCGCCGGGCGCCTGCGCATGGAGCACAAGCAGGCCTCCCTGGAGGAGCTGGGCGCGCTCGCCGACCCGCCGCTGACCAAGGACGCGGTCGCGGGCCGGATCCGCCGGCTGTTGGCGATGGCCGACAAGCGCGCCGCCGACCTGGGCATCCCGGGCACGGAGGCCAACCTCACCGAGGAACTGGCGGAGAACCTGGCCGGCTGACCCGCCCATGCGCACACGCCGGTGCCGGAGCCTGATCGGGGTTCCGGCACCGGCGTTCTCGTATCCGTCGAATCGTCGCGTACCGCGCCATGTGCGCGCCGGTCGCGAGCCACCGATCCGGGGTGAGGGCCGCCACGACCCTGGCGTGAGGGCCGCCACGTTGACAGATCCCACCCCTCTTGTTCCAACAGGTGAGCGGAGACCCCCTCAACGGTGCGCGAATCAGCCGTTTATCAAGTGAGCCGACCCGCTCACGAACGAGTGAAGAGGGAGTAAAAGCCGCCCGGCATTCCGTACCGAATACGGGCGAAAGAATCGCCGATCCGGGGCGGTCCGTACCTCTACTGGCGGGTACGGAAGGCCTGCCCGTGTATGGGCCATCTCGATGTCACCACGGGGCCCGCAGAGAGGTAGGGTCGGTGGTGGTCGGGGACATCCCAAACAGAGCTCGCCGGCACCGCATGGCCGGCGTACCAACGAGGAGATCGGTTCGTGACGATCCGCGTAGGCATCAACGGCTTCGGCCGCATCGGTCGTAACTACTTCCGCGCGCTGCTGGAGCAGGGTGCAGACATCGAGGTTGTGGCTGTCAACGACCTGGGTGACACCGCGACCACCGCGCATCTGCTGAAGTACGACACGATCCTGGGCCGCCTCCCGTACGAGGTCTCCCACACCGCCGACACGATCACCGTCGGCGACCACACCATCAAGGTGCTTTCCGAGCGCAACCCGGCCGACATCCCCTGGGGCGAGCTGGGCGTCGACATCGTCATCGAGTCGACCGGCATCTTCACCAAGCGCGAGGACGCCGCCAAGCACCTGGCCGGCGGCGCCAAGAAGGTCCTCATCTCGGCTCCGGCCAAGGACGAGGACATCACCATCGTGATGGGCGTCAACCAGGACAAGTACGACGCGGCCAACCACCACGTCATCTCCAACGCCTCCTGCACCACCAACTGTGTGGCCCCGATGGCGAAGGTCCTCGACGAGAACTTCGGCATCGTCAAGGGTCTGATGACCACGGTGCACGCGTACACGAACGACCAGCGCATCCTCGACTTCCCGCACAAGGACCTGCGCCGCGCCCGTGCCGCCGCCGAGAACATCATCCCGACCACCACCGGTGCCGCCAAGGCCACCGCCCTGGTCCTGCCGCAGCTCAAGGGCAAGCTGGACGGCATCGCCATGCGCGTCCCGGTCCCTACCGGCTCGGTCACCGACCTGGTCGTGGAGCTCAGCCGCGAGGTCACCAAGGACGAGGTCAACGCCGCGTTCAAGAAGGCCGCCGACGGCGAGCTGAAGGGCCTCCTCGACTACACCGAGGACCAGATCGTCTCCTCCGACATCGTCAACGCCCCGGCGTCCTGCACCTTCGACTCCTCCCTGACCATGGTCCAGGAGGGCAAGAACGTGAAGGTCATCGGCTGGTACGACAACGAGTGGGGCTACTCCAACCGCCTCGTCGACCTCACGGTCTTCGTCGGCAACCAGCTCTGATCGTCGCAGCGAGATCTTGAAGTGAGAGCAGGGCCCGGGCAGCGCAGCGCCGCGCTGCCCGGGCCCTGTCCCGCGTACGGACCACGTCCTCTTACGATCAGGTGCACCACGAGCCCTCCTTTGGAGTCCACTCAATGAAGACGATCGACGAACTTCTCGCCGACGGCGTGAGCGGCAAGCGGGTATTCGTCCGCGCCGACCTCAACGTCCCGCTGGCCGACGGGAAGATCACCGACGACGGCCGCATCCGCGCCGTCCTGCCCACCATCAAGGCACTCGCCGAGGCCGGCGCCAAGGTGGTCGTCGCCTCGCACCTGGGCCGCCCCAAGGGCGCCCCGGACCTCGCCTTCTCGCTGCTGCCCGCCGCCGAGCGCCTCGGTGAACTGCTCGACGCCCCGGTCGCCTTCGCCCAGGACACGGTCGGCCCCGCCGCCCACGACGCCGTCGACGGCCTCCAGCCCGGCCAGGTCGCGGTCATCGAGAACCTGCGCTTCAACCCCGGCGAGACGGCCAAGGACGACGCCGAACGCGCCGCCTTCGCGGACCAGCTGGCCGCCCTCGCCGACGTCTACGTCGGTGACGGCTTCGGCGCCGTCCACCGCAAGCACGCCTCCGTCTACGACCTGCCGGCGAGGCTGCCGCACTACGCCGGCCACCTCATCGCCACCGAGGTCGGCGTCCTGAAGAAGCTCACCGAGGACGTCAAGCGGCCGTACGTCGTCGCGCTCGGCGGCGCCAAGGTCTCCGACAAGCTGGCCGTCATCGACCAGCTGCTCGGCAAGGCCGACCGCCTGCTCATCGGCGGCGGCATGGCCTACACCTTCCTCAAGGCCAAGGGCTACGAGGTCGGCATCTCCCTCCTGCAGGAGGACCAGATCCCGGCCGTCACCGAGTACATGGAGCGCGCCGAGAAGAACGGCGTCGAGCTGGTGCTCCCCGTCGACGTCCTGGTCTCCCGGGAGTTCCCGGACCTGAAGACCAAGGCGCCGGCCGACTACACCGTGGTCGACGCGGACAAGATCCCCGCCGACCAGGAGGGCCTGGACATCGGCCCGAAGACCCGAGAGCTGTACGCCTCGAAGCTCGCCGACGCCGCCACCGTCTTCTGGAACGGCCCCATGGGCGTCTTCGAGCACCCCGACTACGCGAACGGCACCAGCGCCGTCGCGCAGGCCCTCACCGACTCGGACGGCTTCACCGTCGTCGGCGGCGGTGACTCCGCCGCCGCCGTGCGCACGCTCGGCTTCGACGAGAACGCGTTCGGCCACATCTCGACCGGCGGTGGCGCCTCCCTCGAGTACCTCGAGGGCAAGAAGCTCCCCGGCCTCACCGCACTGGAGGACTGACCCCGTATGACCACCCGCACGCCGCTGATGGCGGGCAACTGGAAGATGAACCTCAACCACCTCGAGGCCATCGCCCACGTCCAGAAGCTCGCCTTCGCCCTGGCCGACAAGGACTACGAGGCCGTCGAGGTCGCCGTCCTGCCGCCCTTCACCGACCTGCGTTCCGTGCAGACCCTGGTCGACGGCGACAAGCTCAAGATCAAGTACGGCGCCCAGGACATCTCGCAGCACGACTCCGGTGCCTACACCGGCGAGATCTCCGGCCCGATGCTGGCCAAGCTGAAGTGCACGTTCGTGGTCATCGGCCACTCCGAGCGCCGCCAGTACCACAACGAGACCGACGAGCTGGTGAACGCCAAGGTCAAGGCCGCCTACAAGCACGGCCTCACCCCGATCCTGTGCGTCGGCGAGGAACTGGACGTCCGCGAGGCCGGCGAGCACGTCGCCCACACCCTCGCCCAGGTCGAGGGCGGCCTGAAGGACCTCCCGGCCGAGCAGGCCGAGACCGTCGTGATCGCCTACGAGCCCGTCTGGGCGATCGGCACCGGCAAGGTGTGCGGCGCCGGGGACGCCCAGGAGGTCTGCGCCGCCATCCGCGCCAAGGTCGCCGAGCTGTACTCGCAGGACGTGGCCGACAAGGTCCGCATCCAGTACGGCGGCTCCGTGAAGTCGGGCAACGTCGCCGAGATCATGGCCCAGGCCGACATCGACGGCGCCCTCGTCGGCGGTGCCTCGCTGGACGCCGACGAGTTCGTCAAGATCGTGCGCTTCCGCGATCAGTGACACACGCTGTGAGTAGGCGGTAGCGGCGATACGTCGTACGCTTGCGGGGGCACGGCCGAGGTGCTGTGCCCCTGTCGTCCATCCGAAGTCGTCCACCCGTATCCGAGGAAGTTGGTCCAGCCGTGGTTTTGGGGTTCTCGATCGCCCTGATCATCTTCAGCCTGCTGCTGATGCTGCTGGTGCTGATGCACAAGGGGAAGGGCGGCGGCCTCTCCGACATGTTCGGCGGCGGCATGCAGTCCTCCGTCGGCGGCTCCTCGGTCGCCGAGCGCAACCTCGACCGGATCACCATCGTGGTCGGCCTGCTCTGGTTCGCGTGCATCATCGTCCTCGGCATCCTGATGAAGTCGAACGGCTGACACTCCCGCACGCCCCGCGCAGCCCACACATCACGCATATTCGGTATGTAAGGCCCCATGTTCGGTACGCGCTCCTGAGCGCGGCCTATCATGGGGCTTGCGTCTGGGTGTGGGGGCTTGTAACTCCAATCACTGGACGCGCGTTGGGCCTTACGTAGACTGAGGCGCTCGCAGCGAAGCGGAACGCCGACTCGCTTCGCGGCACCATCACGCAGGGAGTTACGACCGTGGCAAGTGGCAACGCGATCCGGGGAAGCCGGGTCGGGGCGGGGCCGATGGGCGAGGCCGAGCGTGGCGAGTCCGCGCCGCGTCTGCGCATCTCCTTCTGGTGCTCCAACGGGCACGAGACGCAGCCGAGCTTCGCCAGCGACGCTCAGGTTCCCGACACGTGGGACTGCCCGCGCTGCGGCTTTCCCGCCGGCCAGGACCGGGACAATCCCCCGGACCCACCGCGCACCGAGCCCTACAAGACGCACCTCGCCTATGTGCGCGAGCGGCGCAGCGACGCGGACGGGGAGGCGATCCTCGCCGAGGCGCTCGCCAAACTGCGGGGCGAGATCTAGCCGTTGTACCGGCGGGCCGCCACGCGTTCGCGCGCGTGTCCGCCGCCTTCTTTCGCCCTGGACGTCACCTCGCCGACGGCCGGCCGTCAACCGGACGTACCGGTTGTTGCGCCGTACGACGGCGCCACGACGGGCGCCGGTCCGCGCCGCTCCACTAGGTTGGAACGGCTGGGACAGGCACGAAAGAAGGCGGAAGTCGGAACATGAACGCAGACGGCCGGACCAGGCTCAACCAGACGCCCGAGTGGGCGGCGCTCGCCAAGCACCGGGAAGAGCTGGCCGACACCCATCTCAGGGAGCTGTTCGCCGCCGACCCCGGGCGCGGCACGGGGTACACGCTCCAGGTCGGTGACCTGTACATCGACTACTCGAAGCACCTGGTCACCGACGAGACGCTGCGGCGCTTGCGCGAGCTGGCCGCAGCCACGGACGTGTTCGCGCTGCGGGACGCCATGTTCCGGGGCGAGAAGATCAACGTCACCGAGGACCGTGCCGTGCTGCACACCGCGCTGCGCGCCCCGCGCGACGCGGTCGTCGAGGTCGACGGCGAGAACGTCGTGCCGAAGGTGCACGCCGTCCTCGACAAGATGAGCGACTTCGCCGGCCGCGTCCGCTCCGGCGCCTGGACCGGCCACACCGGCAAGCGCATCAGGAACGTCGTCAACATCGGCATCGGCGGCTCCGACCTCGGTCCCGCGATGGCCTACGAGGTGCTGCGCAGCTTCACCGACCGCGACCTGACGGTCCGCTTCGTCTCCAACGTCGACGGCGCCGACCTGCACGAGGCGACCCGCGACCTCGACCCGGCCGAGACGCTGTTCATCATCGCCTCCAAGACCTTCACCACCATCGAGACCATCACCAACGCCACCTCCGCCCGGAAGTGGCTGCTGGACGCGCTGGGTGGGGAAGCCTCGGCCGTGGCCAAGCACTTCGTGGCGCTGTCCACGAACGCCGAGAAGGTCGCCGAGTTCGGCATCGACCCGGACAACATGTTCGAGTTCTGGGACTGGGTCGGCGGCCGCTACTCGTACGACTCCGCGATCGGCCTGTCCCTGATGATCGCCATCGGCCCGGACCACTTCCGCGAGATGCTCGACGGCTTCCGCCTGGTCGACGAGCACTTCCGCACCGCGCCCGCCGAGGCCAACGCCCCGCTGCTGCTGGGCCTGTTGGGCATCTGGTACGACAACTTCCACCACGCCCAGTCGCACGCGGTGCTGCCGTACAGCCACTACCTGTCCCGGTTCACCGCCTACCTCCAGCAGCTGGACATGGAGTCCAACGGCAAGTACGTGGCGCGTGACGGCAAGGAGGTGGACTGGCAGACCGGGCCCGTCGTGTGGGGCACGCCGGGCACCAACGGGCAGCACGCCTACTACCAGTTGATCCACCAGGGCACCAAGCTGATCCCTGCGGACTTCATCGGCTTCGCCGAGCCGGTGGCCGAGCTGAGCGGTGAACTCAAGGCGCAGCACGACCTGTTGATGGCCAACTTCTTCGCCCAGACCCAGGCCCTCGCCTTCGGCAAGAGTGCCGAGGAGGTCCGCGCGGAGGGCGTGGCCGAGGAACTGGTCCCGCACAAGACCTTCCAGGGCAACCGGCCGACCACGACCATCCTGGCGAAGGAACTCACCCCGTCCGTCCTCGGCCAGCTCGTCGCCCTCTATGAGCACAAGGTCTTCGTGCAGGGCGCGGTGTGGAACATCGACTCCTTCGACCAGTGGGGCGTCGAGCTGGGCAAGGTCCTCGCCAAGCGCGTGGAACCCGCCCTGACCGAGGGCGCACAGGTACCGGGCCTCGACGCGTCGACCACGGCGCTGGTCGCCAGGTACCGGGCACTGCGCGGCCGTTAGGCACGAAAAGAAGGGGCGGTGGAGGCCGAGACCTCCACCGCCCCCGCGGGCCTGCGCCGGGTCACGGCGACGACGGCGGATACAGCGACCGGGGCAGCTGCGAGGCCGCGGCGGCGTCCAGCAGCCACAACGTGCGCTGCCGGCCGTACGCGCCCGCCGCCGGAGCCTGGATCTCGCCCGCGCCCGACAGGGCGATGGCGGCCGCCTCCGCCTTGTCCTGGCCGGCCGCGAGCAGCCACACCTCGCGGGCCGCGCGGATCGCCGGCAGGGTGAGGCTGATCCGGGTCGGCGGCGGCTTGGGCGCGCCGTGCACGCCGACCACCGTGCGCTCGGTCTCCCGTACGGCCGGCAGCTCCGGGAAGAGCGAGGCCACATGGGTGTCCGGGCCGACGCCCAGCATCAGCACGTCGAAGGTGGGCACCGAGCCATGGTTCTCCGGCCCGGACGCCTTCGCCAGCTCCGCCGCGTACGCCTCCGCCGCGGCGTCGACGTCCGTACCGAAGGGGCCGTCGGAGGCGGGCATGGCGTGCACGCGCTCCGGGTCCAGCGGTACGGCGTCCAGCAGGGCCTCGCGGGCCTGCGTCACATTGCGCTCGGGGTCGCCTTCGGGGAGGTAGCGTTCGTCGCCCCACCACAGGTCGAGGCGGGCCCAGTCGACGGCGTCCCGCGCCGGCGCCGCCGCCAGCGCGGCCAGCAGACCGTTGCCGTTGCGGCCGCCGGTCAGGACCACGGACGCGCTGCCCCGCGAGGCCTGCGCGTCCACGATCTTCGTGATGAGGCGGGCCGCGGCGGCCTGCGCCATCACTTCCTTGTCGTGGTGGACGACCAGCTGCGGGGTGCTCACTTCGCCGCCGCCTTCCTCGCCGGAGCCTTCTTCGCCGTCTTGGCGGCCGCCTTCTTCGCGGGCGCCTTGGCCGCCTCCGTCACGGGCGCGGGCTCGGCGACCGGCTCGGCGGTCTTCTCGGCCGCCTCCCGGGTGCCCTTCGCCGGCGTCTGTTGCGGCACGGTGTTCAGCCGCTCCACGCCGTAGCGCAGCGCGGAGGCGTAGGTGTCGTCCGGGTCGAGCCGGCGCAGTTCCTCCGCGATCAGCTCGGCGGTCTCCCGCCGCTTCAGCGCCACCGCGCGGTCCGGCTGGCCCTCGATGGACAGCGTGGCGAGCGAACCGTCCGCGCGGTCCAGGACGATTGGGCCGCTGCTGGTCTCCATGCGGACGGCCGTCAGCCCCGGGCCGGCCGACAGGGAGCGCCGGACGGGGACCTTCAGCCGGTCCGCGAGCCACATCGCCAGCAGCTCGCAACTCGGGTTGAACTCCTCGCCCTCCACTTCCACGCCCCGCACCTCGCAAGCGACCTGGTCCAGGGCCGCCGCCAGCATCGAGCGCCAGGGCGTGATCCGGGTCCAGGACAGGTCGGTGTCACCGGGCGTGTAGGTCTCGGCGCGGGCGGACAGCTCCCGCACCGGCTGCTCGGCGGCGTAGGTGTCGGTGACCCTGCGCTGCGCGAGCGCGCCCAGCGGGTCCTTCGCGGGGTCCACCGGCGCGTTCACCGGCCACCACACCACGACCGGGGCGTCCGGCAGCAGCAGCGGCAGCACGACCGAGTCGGCGTGGCCGACGACCTCGCCGTACAGCCGCAGCACGACCGTCTCACCGGTGCCCGCGTCCGCGCCGACCCGCACCTCGGCGTCCAGCCGGGACGTCGTGCGGTCGCGCGGGCCGCGGGAGACGCGCTTGATGACCACGAGCGTGCGCGAGGGGTGCTCGCGCGAGGCGTCGTTGGCGGCCTTCAGCGCGTCGTAGGCGTTCTCCTCGTCGGTGACGATGACGAGGGTGAGGACCATGCCGACGGCGGGGGTGCCGATGTCCCGGCGGCCCTGGACGAGCGCCTTGTTGACGTCGCCGGCGGTGGTGTCGGTCAGGTCTATCTTCATGGCCTGCGCCAGCTCCGTCCGTCTCGTGCGAGCATCTCGTCCGCCTCGGCGGGGCCCCACGTGCCCGACGGGTACTGCGCGGGCGTGCCGTGCCTGTCCCAGTACTCCTCGATCGGGTCGAGGATCTTCCAGGACAGCTCGACCTCCTCCGTGCGCGGGAAGAGGTTGGCGTCGCCGAGGAGCACGTCCAGGATGAGGCGCTCGTACGCCTCCGGGCTGGACTCCGTGAAGGACTCGCCGTAGGCGAAGTCCATGGAGACGTCCCGGATCTCCATCGACGTGCCGGGCACCTTGGAACCGAAGCGGACCGTGATGCCCTCGTCGGGCTGGACGCGGATGACGATCGCGTTCTGGCCCAGTTCCTCCGTCGCCGTGTGGTCGAAGGGGGAGTGCGGGGCCCGCTGGAAGACGACGGCGATCTCCGTCACGCGCCGGCCGAGGCGCTTGCCGGTGCGCAGATAGAAGGGGACGCCCGCCCAGCGGCGGTTGTCGATCTCCAGCTTGATCGCGGCGTAGGTGTCGGTCTTCGACGTGGCGTCGATGCCGTCCTCTTCGAGGTAGCCGACGACCTTCTCGCCGCCCTGCCACCCGGCCGCGTACTGACCGCGCACCGTGTGCCTGCCCAGGTCCCTGGGCAGCCGTACGGCGCCGAGCACCTTCTCCTTCTCGGCGGCCAGCGCGTCCGCGCCGAAGGAGGCGGGCTCCTCCATGGCGGTCAGGGCCATGAGCTGGAGCAGGTGGTTCTGGATGACGTCACGGGCGGCGCCGATGCCGTCGTAGTAGCCGGCGCGGCCGCCGATGCCGATGTCCTCGGCCATGGTGATCTGCACGTGGTCCACGAAGGACCGGTTCCAGATCGGCTCGAACATCGTGTTGGCGAAGCGCAGCGCCAGGATGTTCTGGACGGTCTCCTTGCCCAGGTAGTGGTCGATCCGGAACACCTGGTCCGGCTCGAACACCTCGTGCACGACCTTGTTCAGTTCCTCGGCCGAGGCCAGGTCGTGCCCGAACGGCTTCTCGATGACCGCCCGCCGCCAGGAACCGCCCGACTGGTCGGCGAGCCCGTGCTTCTTCAGCTGCTGGATGACGACGGGGAAGGAGCGCGGCGGCACCGACAGGTAGAAGGCGAAGTTGCCGCCCGTGCCCTGCGCCTTGTCCAGTTCCTCGATGGTGGCGCGCAGCCGCTCGAACGCGTCGTCGTCGTCGAAGGTGCCCTGGACGAAGCGCATCCCCTGGATGAGCTGCTGCCAGACCTCCTCGCGGAACGGCGTACGGGCGTGCGCCTTGACGGCGTCGTGGACCTCGGCGGCGAAGTCCTCGTGCTCCCACTCGCGGCGGGCGAAGCCCACCAGCGAGAAGCCCGGCGGCAGCAGACCCCGGTTGGCGAGGTCGTACACCGCGGGCATCAGCTTCTTGCGCGACAGGTCGCCCGTGACACCGAAGATGACCAGACCCGACGGCCCCGCGATACGCGGGAGCCGTCGGTCGGCCGGGTCACGGAGCGGATTCGCTCCGGAGCCGGACAGGGGTGACAAATCAGCCCTCCGAGGGAGCGAGGCGCTTGAGCTCCGCCTCGGTCGACTTCAGCAGGTCGTTCCAGGACGCCTCGAACTTCTCGACGCCCTCGTCCTCCAGCACCTGGACCACGTCGTCGTACGAGATACCGAGCTTCTCCAGCGCGTCGAGGTCGGCGCGGGCCTGCTCGTAGGTGCCCCGGACGGTGTCGCCGGTGATCCGGCCGTGTTCCGCGGTGGCCTCCAGGGTGGCCTCCGGCATGGTGTTCACGGTGTTGGGGGCGACCAGCTCGTCGACGTAGAGGGTGTCCTTGTACGCCGGGTCCTTCACACCGGTCGACGCCCACAGCGGACGCTGCTTGCGGGCGCCCGCCTGCTCCAGCGCCTGCCAGCGGTCGGAGGAGAAGACCTCCTCGTACGCCTGGTAGGCGAGGCGCGCGTTGGCGAGGGCGGCCTTGCCGCGCAGCGCCTTGGCCTCCGGGGTGCCCAGGGCGTCCAGCCGCTTGTCGATCTCGGTGTCCACGCGGGACACGAAGAACGAGGCCACGGAGCGGATGAGCGACAGGTCCAGGCCGCGCTCCTTCGCCTTCTCCAGGCCGGAGAGGTAGGCGTCCATGACCGCGCGGTAGCGCTCCAGGGAGAAGATCAGCGTGACGTTGACGCTGATGCCGAGGCCGATGACCTCGGTGATCGCCGGCAGACCCGCCTGGGTGGCCGGGATCTTGATCAGGGTGTTGGGGCGGTCCACCAGCCAGGCCAGCTGCTTGGCCTCGGCGACGGTCGCCTTGGTGTCGTGGGCGAGGCGGGGGTCGACCTCGATGGAGACCCGGCCGTCCTGGCCGTCGGTGGCGTCGAAGACCGGGCGCAGGATGTCGGCGGCGTCCCGGACGTCCGCCGTCGTGATCATGCGGATGGCCTCCTCGACGGTCACCTTGCGGGCGGCGAGGTCGGAGACCTGCTGCTCGTAGCCGTCGCCGCCGCTGATCGCCTTCTGGAAGATCGTCGGATTCGTGGTGACGCCCACGACATGCGAATCGTCGATCAGTTCGGCGAGGTTGCCGGACGTGATCCGCTTGCGCGACAGGTCGTCCAGCCAGATCGCGACGCCTTCGTCGGAGAGGCGCTTGAGTGCGTCTGTCATGGAATTACATCTCCTACGTGTCGTATATGAGCGTCAGCGCTGGGCGGCGGCGAGGGATTCCCGGGCCTTCGCGGCCACGTTCTCCGCAGTGAAGCCGAACTCGCGGAAGAGCACCTTGCCGTCGGCGGACGCGCCGAAGTGCTCCAGGGAGACGACGCGGCCGGCGTCCCCGACGTAGCGGTACCACGTCAGCGCGATGCCCGCCTCGACGGCGACGCGGGCCCTGACCGACGGCGGCAGCACGGAGTCCCGGTACCCCTGGTCCTGCTCCTCGAACCACTCCACCGACGGCATCGACACGACACGCGTCGGGATGCCCTCGGCCTGGAGCTGCTCGCGCGCCTCGACGGCCACGTGCACCTCGGAACCGGTGGCGATCAGGATCACCTGCGGCGCCGCGCTCTGCCCGGAGGGCCCTTCGGCGTCGAACAGGACGTAACCACCGCGCGCGGCGTCCTCGTTCGGCTCGTAGGTCGGCACGCCCTGGCGGGTGAGGGCGAAGCCGTGCGGCTGCCCCTTGCCGAACTCCTTGGTGTACCGCTTGAGGACCTCGCGCCAGGCGATCGCGGTCTCGTTGGCGTCCGCCGGGCGGACGACGTTCAGACCGGGGATGGCGCGCAGCGAGGCCAGGTGCTCGACCGGCTGGTGCGTCGGGCCGTCCTCGCCGAGGCCGATGGAGTCGTGCGTCCACACGTACGTCACCGGCAGGTGCATCAGGGCCGACAGGCGCACCGCGTTGCGCATGTAGTCGGAGAAGACGAGGAACGTGCCGCCGTAGACGCGGGTGTTGCCGTGCAGGGCGATGCCGTTCATCTCGGCGCCCATGGAGTGCTCGCGGATGCCGAAGTGGATGGTGCGGCCGTAGGGGTGGGCCTCCGGCAGCGGGTTGCCCTCGGGCAGGAACGAGCTGCTCTTGTCGATGGTCGTGTTGTTCGACCCGGCGAGGTCGGCGGAGCCGCCCCACAGCTCGGGGATGACCGCGCCGAGCGCCTGGAGCACCTTGCCGGACGCGGCACGCGTCGCGACACCCTTGCCGGGCTCGAAGACCGGGATCTTCTCCTCCCAGCCGGCGGGCAGCTCGCCCTTGCTGATCCGGTCGAACTCGGCGGCCCGCTCGGCGTTCTCGTCGCGCCACACCTGCAGCGACTTCTCCCACTCGGCCTTGGCCTGCGCACCGCGCTCCAGCGCCTTGCGGGTGTGGGCGATGACCTCGTCGGCGACCTCGAAGGTCTTCTCCGGGTCGAAACCGAGGACGCGCTTGGTGGCCGCGACCTCCTCGTCGCCCAGCGCCGAGCCGTGCGCGGCCTCGGTGTTCTGCGCGTTCGGGGCCGGCCAGGCGATGATCGAGCGCATCGCGATGAACGACGGCCGGTCCGTGACGGCCTTGGCCTTCTGGACGGCCGCGTAGATGGCGGCCGGGTCCAGGTCGCCGTTCTCCTGCGGCTCCACGCGCTGCACGTGCCAGCCGTAGGCCTCGTACCGCTTGGCCGTGTCCTCGGAGACGGCCGTCTCGGTGTCGCCCTCGATCGAGATGTGGTTGTCGTCCCACAGCAGGATCAGGTTGCCGAGCTTCTGGTGGCCGGCCAGCGAGGACGCCTCGGCGGAGATGCCCTCCTGCAGGCAGCCGTCACCGGCGATGCAGTACACGAAGTGGTCGAAGGGGGACTCACCCTGCGGGGCGTCAGGGTCGAACAGACCGCGCTCGTAGCGGGCGGCCATCGCCATGCCCACCGCGTTGGCGACACCCTGGCCGAGCGGACCGGTCGTGGTCTCCACGCCCTTGGTGTGCCCGTACTCCGGGTGGCCGGGCGTCTTCGAGCCCCAGGTCCTGAAGGCCTTCAGGTCGTCCAGCTCCAGGCCGAAGCCGGCCAGGTACAGCTGGGTGTAGAGGGTCAGGGACGAGTGGCCGGCGGACAGCACGAAGCGGTCGCGCCCGACCCACTCCGGGTCGGCCGGGTCGTGCCTCATCACCTTCTGGAAGAGGGTGTACGCGGCCGGAGCCAGGCTCATCGCCGTACCGGGATGGCCGTTGCCGACCTTCTGTACGGCGTCTGCGGCCAGGACACGGGCGGTGTCGACGGCCCGCTGGTCCAGCTCGGTCCACTCAAGGTCTGTGGTGGTCGGCTTGGTGCTCACCCTGGGTCAGGGCTCCTCTCCACATGTCGGTCGCCGGTCTTCGGGGCATGCGCCCACCCGGCCGCCGGCGTGCTTGGCGCCCGCCGGCCGCTGACGAGCCTACCCTCGTGAGGACGTGCGTTTTTTCGAGTGTTTACAGACTGCCGGGACTCCGTACGATCCGCCTCCCGACTGGCCGAGACGGCATTTGGCACATGAATACGGGGCCAGTCATCTGAGCGCTCAATCGAGAGGTGGTACCCCTCTTATGGGGGTCCCTCGAAGACGTCCCGGCGGCCCTCCCGGAGACCCTCGTGACGGCCCTGTGCCGCGGGGCCGCCAACACGACCCCACCCCCGCGAAGGCCGGGGTATGGGCAACGTCTAAAGTGGCGTGGTACGCGCGAGCCTTTACCGGGACTTCACAGGGGGAGGCTTGCTGGGATGTCTCTGTCAGGGGTGTGCGTGACGGCCGTCGAATCCCGTCCAGCGGGTGTGCTCGGTGGTGCGAGCCAGGGCCCGGCCCATCGGCCGTTCGGTGCCCGCGTCAAGGCGTTCGTGGCGCTGACCAAGCCGCGGATCATCGAGCTGCTGCTCATCACCACCGTTCCGGTGATGTTCCTGGCGCAGAAGGGCGTACCGGACCTGACGCTGGTCCTGCTCACCTGCGTCGGCGGCTACCTGTCCGCGGGCGGCGCCAACGCGCTGAACATGTACATCGACCGCGACATCGACGCGCTGATGGACCGCACCTCGCAGCGGCCGCTGGTGACCGGCATGGTCAGCCCGCGCGAGTGCCTCGCCTTCGGCATCAACCTGGCCGTCGTCTCGACGCTGCTGTTCGGCCTCACCGTCAACTGGCTGAGCGCCTGGCTCTCGCTCGGCGCGCTCCTCTTCTATGTCGTCGTCTACACGATGATCCTCAAGCGGCGCACCTCGCAGAACATCGTGTGGGGCGGCATCGCGGGGTGCATGCCGGTGCTCATCGGCTGGTCGGCCGTGACGGACTCCCTCTCCTGGGCGCCGGTCATCCTCTTCCTCGTCATCTTCTTCTGGACCCCGCCGCACTACTGGCCGCTGTCCATGAAGGTGAAGGACGACTACGCGCGCGTGGGCGTGCCCATGCTCCCGGTCATCGCGTCCAACAAGGTCGTCGCCCGACAGATCGTCATCTACAGCTGGGTGATGGTCGTCGTCTCCCTGCTCCTCACCCCGCTCGGCTACACCGGCTGGTTCTACACGGCCGTCGCGCTGGCCGCCGGCGGCTGGTGGCTGTGGGAGGCGCACGCTCTGCAGAACCGGGCCAAGGCCGAGGTCACGGGTGGGAAGCTGAAGGAGATGCGGCTCTTCCACTGGTCGATCACCTATGTGTCGCTGCTGTTCGTGGCGATCGCCGTGGACCCGTTCCTGCGCTGACGCAGGTCACAGAGCCCTGCTCTCGCCAGCAGGGCTACCCGCGAGTAGCATCCTGGCCATGGCAGACACGCAGCAGGTTGACGCGCGGGCCGAGCGCAAGGTGTCCCGGCTCGCCCACCAGATCAGCGCCTTCGCCAAGGCGCACGGCGGCGCCGAGGGACAGGTGGCCTACATCGGCGAACGCGGCGCCCGCATCGTCCTCGTCGGCGAGGACGGCGACTGGGGCGACCTCGTGGCGCCCAGCACGGAGATCGCCGCCAAGGCCGTCGAGAAGTCCGGCATCACCGTCCACGAGTCCTTCGACGGCGAGTTCGCGGCGAAGGTGAAGACGGGCCCGTACGAGTGGAAGCGGATGGCGGGCATCCAGATCGGCGGCTGAACGACGCGCCCCGAGGGGCGCGACGCCGTATCGACACGCGGCTCCGCGGCGTGGGCGCGAGCAGCCAAAGGCGGCCCGTAGTCGCACAACAACGCGCATTCCCGAGCGCTTCCGCGACCCCGGACCCCGCTCATCCGTTAACCCCCGCAAGGCACAGCGCAGCGTCTCGCGGGAGACCCCGGATGATCGAAACGCCGTCCCTCGTGGACCAGTACTGCCACGGCGTACTGCGAACCGAGCTGGGCCTCGGCACCTTCGAGGCCCAGCTCGCCCGCACCGAGGGCCCGCCGGCGGCCGGCACCACCCTCTTCGACACCCAGACCGGCTTCGCCGTACGGCGCTGGTGTCCGCCCCTGCTCGGCCTGGAGCCCCACTGCGCGCCCGCCCGCTATCTGGCCCGGCGCCGGGAACTGGGCGTCCTGGAGGCGGGCCGCAGACTGCTGCGCGGCAGCGGCATCACCACCTACCTCGTCGACACCGGCGTGCCCGGCGACCTCACCGGCCCCACCGAGCTGGCCTCCGCCGGTTTCGCCGAGGCCCATGAGATCGTCCGGCTGGAACTGCTCGCCGAGCAGGTCGCCGACACCTCCGGCACCGTCGAGTCCTTCCTCGCCAACCTCGCGGAGTCCGTGCACGGCGCCGCCGCGCACGCCGTCGCCTTCACCTCGGTCGCCGGGCTCCGGCACGGCCTCGCGCTCGCGCCCGAGCCGCCGGGGCCGGGGGAGGTGCGCGGCGCGGCGGGCCGCTGGCTGGCCGGACGCAGGGTCGGCGGCGCGCTGCGCGACCCCGTGCTGCTCCGGCACCTGCTGTGGATCGCCGTCGCCTCCGGCCGGCCCTTGCAACTCCACGCGGGACTCGGCGAGCCCGGCTCGCGCATCGACCGCACCGACCCGGTGCTGCTCACCGACTTCGTCCGGGCCACGGCCGGTCTCGGCACCGATCTGATCCTGCTGCACGGCTATCCGTACCACCGCCACGCCGCCCACCTCGCCGGGGTCTTCGCGCACGTCCACACCGACTCCGGCGCCGCGCTCGTACGCACCGGAGCGCGTGCGGCGACGGTCCTCGCGGAGATCCTGGAGCTGGCTCCCTTCGGCAAGATCCTCTTCTCCACCGGCGCCCAGGGCCTGCCGGAGCTGCACGTCGTCGGGGCCCGGCTGTTCCGCGAGGCGCTGGGGCAGGTCCTGGGCGGCTGGGTCGCCGAGGGGGCGTGGTCCCTGCGGGACGCCCAGCGGGTGGCCCGGATGGTCGCGGCGGACAACGCGCGCCGGGTGTACGGGCTCCACTGAGCCCACCAGACTGGTCCGATGCAGACGCAATCCCTGCTCGACCGCTTCCTGACCGGCCTGGCGCCGCTGCGCCCCCGCGCCGTGTGGGCCCACGGCTCCCTGGCCGGCGGCGACTACCAGGAGGGCCGCAGCGACCTCGACCTCATCGCCGTACTGCCGGACGCGGTGAGCCTGACGGTCTTACGGCGGGTGGTGTCGCTGCACCGGCGGCTGCGCGCGGAGCCGCTCGCCGCGAAGCTCCACTGCAGCTATCCGACCCCCGCCGCACTGGCCGACCCGGACCGGTCCCACCTCACCTGGGCGCACGGCCGTGTGATGCGCCGCCCGGTCACCCCCGTCACCCGGCGCGAGCTGCACGACTTCGGGCGGGTGCTGTACGGCGGGGCACCGGCCGGACTGCTGCCGCCGGTCCCGGAGCGGCAGCTGCGCGCCTTCGTCGTCCGTGACCAGCGCACCTTCTGGCGGCCCCACGTCGACAAGGCCCGGCTGTGGCGGCAGGACGCCTGGGTCGACCTGGGGCTGCTGACCCACGCCCGCGCCACCGCGACCCTGCGCGACGGACGACTGATCTCCAAGCGGGAGGCGCTGGCCGAGCTCGCGGCACTGGGCGCTCCCGCCGAGGTCGTGGCGGACATCACCCGGAGGCGGTACGACCCGGCGGGGCCCGCGGCGGACGACGCGTGGCTGACCCGCCGGGCGGCGCTGACCCGCGCCTACCTCGCCCCGGCGATCGACACGCTGGTCACCACCTACGGATGACGCACGCCTCGCGCGCGTGGCGCCGGTGAACGCCTCACGCGCGCGTGCCCACCGCCACCTCGGCGGCGGGGCCGGGCAGCTCCACGGTCTCCTCCGGGCGCTCGCGCAGCGCCAGCAGGACGCGCAGGACGCCGATCCACACCAGGCAGGAGCCCAGCATGTGCAGGCCGACGAGCACCTCGGGCAGGTGGGTGAAGTACTGGACGTAGCCGATGACGCCCTGGCCGAGGAGGATCAGGAACAGGTCGCGGGTGCGGTGCAGCGGTCCCTGGGGGGCGTCCACCGCCTTCAGAAGGAACCAGAGCGCGAAGGTGAGCGTCACCACGATCCAGGCGAGCACGGCGTGCAGCTTGGCGACGGTCTCCCAGTCGATCGGGATGCGCTTGACGTCGCTGGAGTCACCCGCGTGCGGGCCGGCGCCCGTCACCACCGTGCCGACCCCGATCAGCAGGACCGAGGCGACGACGAGGAACCACACCAGCTGCTGCACGGCCTTGCCGACCAGCGGCCGGGGCGCGCCGTCGCCCTCCCGCGTGCGCTGCCACATCAGCACGGCGACCGCGGTGAGGGCCGTCGCCAGCAGGAAGTGGGCCGCGACCGTGTACGGGTTGAGGCCGACGAGCACCACGATGCCGCCGAGGACCGCGTTGCCCATCACCAGCCAGAACTGCGCCCAGCCCAGTCGGGTCAGGCTGCGCCGGTAAGGCCTCTCGGAGCGCGCGGCGATGATCGCCCAGCCGACCGCCGCGCACAGCACGTACGTCAGCATCCGGTTGCCGAACTCGATCGCGCTGTGGTAGCTCAGCGCGGTCGTCGGCGTCAGCGAGCCGTCGGTGCACTCGGGCCAGGTCGGGCAGCCGAGGCCCGAACCCGTCAGGCGCACGGCACCGCCGGTGACCACGATGACCACCGACATGACGAGCGCGGCGAGGGCCGCCCGCTGGACGGTCCGGGGCCCCGGAGTCCAGCGTTCGGCGATGAAGGCGAGCGGGTTGCGCAGGGCGGCAGCGGCGTCGGCGCGGGTCAGCTTTGGCACGCCCACCATGGTAGGGCGCCGCTTGTGCACGCGTTCACGAGGGTCCTCCCCGCGCGTGCGTGCAGGTCGCCGGCGCCTCATTCCCAGCGGAAGAACCGTCCGGCCGCGGCCAGTGCCACGACCGCCCACACGGCGAGGATGCCGAGGTCACCCCAGGGCAGGCCGGCCCCGTGCTGGAGCACTCCGCGCAGGCCGTCCGACAGCGCGGAGATCGGCAGCGCCCCCAGGATGTCCTGCGCGCCCGGGCCGAACTTGTCCAGCGGGACGATGACGCCGCCGCCGACGAGGAGCAGCAGGAAGACGAGGTTGGCGGCGGCCAGGGTCGCCTCCGCCTTCAGGGTTCCCGCCATCAGCAGGCCGAGCCCGGAGAAGGCGGCCGTGCCGAGGACCAGCAGGAGCAGCACGGCGGCGGGGTTGCCGTGCGGGTGCCAGCCCAGCGCGAACGCGATCACCGTCAGCAGGACGACCTGGAGAACCTCCGTGACCAGCACGGACGCCGTCTTGGCGGTCATCAGGCCCCAGCGGGGCAGCGGCGAGGAGGCGAGCCGCTTGAGCACGCCGTAGCGGCGCTCGAAGCCGGTGGCGATGGCCTGCCCGGTGAACGCGGTCGACATCACGGCGAGGGCCAGGATGCCGGGGGTGAGGAAGTCGACGGCCTTGCCCTTGCCGGTGTCGACGATGTCCACGGAGCTGAACAGCACCAGGAGGAGGGTCGGGATGACGGCCGTCAGCAGCAGCTGCTCGCCGTTGCGCAGCAGCATCCTCGTCTCCAGCACCGCCTGCGCCGCGATCATGCGGGCAAGCGGCGCCGCACCCGGGTCGGGGGTGTAGGTACCGGTACCGGTGGCGGTCGTCACGAGCGCAGCTCCTTGCCGGTCAGCTCCAGAAAGACGTCTTCGAGGGTGTGGCGTTCCACCGAGATCCGGTCCGGCATCACCCCGTGCTGGGCGCACCACGAGGTGACCGTGGCGAGCAGCTGCGGGTCGACCCGGCCGACGACGCGGTAGGCACCCGGGGTCAGCTCGGCGGCCGTGCAGCCGTCCGGGAGCGCCTTGAGCAGGGAGCCGACGTCGAGGCCGGGGCGGCCGGTGAAGCGCAGGGTGTTCTCGGCGCCGCCCTTGCACAGCTCGTCGGGGGAGCCCTGGGCGATGACCTTGCCGCCGTCGATGATCGCGACGTCGTCGGCGAGCTGCTCGGCCTCCTCCATGTAGTGCGTGGTGAGGATCACCGAGACGCCGTCGGCGCGCAGGTCCTTCACCAGGTCCCAGGTGGCGCGGCGGGCCTGCGGGTCGAGACCGGCGGTCGGCTCGTCCAGGAAGACCAGCTCCGGGCGCCCGACCACGGCCATCGCGAGCGCGAGCCGCTGCTGCTGGCCGCCGGACAGCCGCCGGTAGGAGGTCCGGCCGCAGGAGCCGAGGCCGAGGCGTTCGATCAGCGCGTCCACGTCCAGCGGATGGGCGTGCAGCTTGGCCACGTGCCGCAGCATCTCGTCGGCTCGGGCGCCGGAGTACACGCCCCCGGACTGGAGCATCACACCGATACGGGGACGCAAGGAGGCGGACTGCCGCACCGGGTCGAGGCCCAGGACGCGCACCGTGCCGGAATCCGGCGTCCGGTACCCCTCACAGGTCTCGACCGTGGTCGTCTTCCCCGCTCCGTTGGGGCCGAGGACGGCGGTCACGCCCGCCTGGGCCGCCAGGTCGAGGCCGTCCACCGCGGTCTTCGTGCCGTACCGCTTCACCAGGGCCTGGACCTGGACGACAGGCTGACTTCGCATGGGTCCAGAGTCTAGGGAGCGGGCGGACCGTTGCGGCGCGGGGGTGCTAGATCTCCTCCGCACGGGGCCGGTGCAGCGCCAGCCAGCGCTCGGCGTAGGCCACCGCGTCCGCCACCGGGAACAGCCGGACCTCGGCCGCCCCCACCCTGCCCCGTACGACGTCCCGGTCCCGTTCGAAGTCGTGCCCCAGCTCGTCGAACCGCTCCGAGGTGATCGAGACCTCGGCCACCGTCTCCCAGCCGCCGCCCGGTGCCGGCCGGCCGACGGGCACGCGGGGCGCGGGTATCCGGTACTCGGCGAGGTGGAAGCTGGTGCAGGCGTCGTAGCCGGCGCCCAGCAGCAGGACCCGGGCGCCGAGCTTCTCCAGCCGGGCCAGCGGGCTGTGCTCGCCGAGCCGGCAGTCGGTCGCGTGGCCGTCCGTGATCGCGCGCGCGTGCGGGCCGACGGCCGCGAAGGAGGTCTGCGGGTGCGCGCTGCGCAGTGCGCCGGGCCAGGTCCGCACGGTCTCCGGGACCACGCCGACGCCGCGTGTGGGCGTGATCAGCGGGTCGTAGGCGGGCATGGTGGCCCGGATCCGCTCCCACCACTCCTCGGGCACGGGCGGGTTCGACCACACGGCCGGGTCGGACAGGTCGGCGGTCTGCGTCGGCACGACGAGCGTGCCGTCCGGACCGAGGACGTCGAGCAGCCCCCGCACCACGGCCACCGCGCCTCCGTTGACCCAGCCGAGGGAGCTGAGCGAGGAGTGCGCGAGGAGGATCTCGCCGGACTCGACACCGAGCAGGCGCAGCTGCGCGGCGAGGGTGTCGCGGGTGACGAGCGGGCCGGTCGGAGGGGGTGTCGGCATGGTCCGGGAGTCTTCCCCACACGGTCTCGGGGCGCCAGCGAATTGCCTGATCAGGGCGGACCGGATGATCGATCAAAGATCGTTTCCGCAGGTCGGATTAGGTATGCCTAAGTGATGCAGGGCACCGCCCGTTGATCCGGACCGCGCTTGTCAGGCTCCGCGGAATTACGCAACAATGGCGTTGTGAAAAACGTCGGCGAGGCTCGGGAGACCCCCCTGGGGGCCCCGCAGGAGGAACTCGCGACCGGTGAGCGCTCCACGCGCAACCGCGTCGCGCGCTCCATCCTGGACCACGGCCCGTCGACCGTCGCCGAGCTGGCCGGCCGGCTGGGGCTGACCCAGGCCGCCGTCCGGCGCCACCTCGACGCCCTCGTCGCCGACGACGTCGTGGAGGCGCGCGAGCAGCGGGTCTACGGCACGCGCACGCGTGGCCGCCCCGCCAAGGTCTTCGCGCTCACCGACTGCGGCCGGGACGCCTTCGACCAGTCGTACGACAAGCTCGCCGCCGACGCGCTGCGCTGGATCGCCGAGCAGGGCGGAGGGCCCGAGGCGGTCGCGGCGTTCGCCCGCGCGCGGATCACCGCCCAGGCGAGTGCCTACCGCAAGGCGATCGAGGCGGTCACGCCGGACAAGCGCGCCGAAGCCCTGGCCAAGGCCCTGAGCCTGGACGGGTACGCTGCAACGGCGCGCAGCGCACCGGTCGGCGAACAGCTGTGCCAGCACCACTGCCCGGTCGCCCACGTCGCGGAGCAGTTCCCCCAGCTGTGCGAGGCGGAGACGGAAATCTTCGCCGAACTGCTGGGTACTCACGTCCAGCGACTGGCGACCATCGCGCACGGCGACGGCGTCTGCACGACGTTCATCCCCAAGATTTCCACTGACGCACCTGCAAGCACGGCCGGGAGGAACCCCGCATGACTCTCCCCACGGAGACTGCCCACCCTGAGCTGGAGGGCCTGGGCAAGTACGAATACGGCTGGGCCGACTCCGACGTGGCCGGTGCCTCCGCCCGGCGCGGCCTGAACGAGGACGTCGTCCGCGACATCTCCGGCAAGAAGTCGGAGCCGGAGTGGATGACCAAGCTGCGCCTGAAGGGCCTGAAGCTCTTCGAGAAGAAGCCGATGCCGAACTGGGGCTCGGACCTCTCGGGCATCGACTTCGACAACATCAAGTACTTCGTGCGCTCCACGGAGAAGCAGGCGGAGTCCTGGGAGGACCTGCCCGAGGACATCAAGAACACCTACGACAAGCTGGGCATCCCGGAGGCCGAGAAGCAGCGCCTCGTCGCCGGTGTCGCCGCGCAGTACGAGTCGGAGGTCGTCTACCACCAGATCCGCGAGGACCTGGAGCAGCAGGGCGTCATCTTCCTCGACACCGACACCGCGCTGAAGGAGCACCCGGAGCTCTTCAAGGAGTACTTCGGCACGGTCATCCCCGCCGGCGACAACAAGTTCGCGGCCCTGAACACCGCCGTGTGGTCGGGCGGCTCCTTCATCTACGTGCCGAAGGGCGTGCACGTCGAGATCCCGCTGCAGGCCTACTTCCGCATCAACACGGAGAACATGGGCCAGTTCGAGCGGACCCTGATCATCGTCGACGAGGGTGCCTACGTGCACTACGTCGAGGGCTGCACCGCCCCGATCTACAAGTCGGACTCGCTGCACAGCGCGGTCGTCGAGATCATCGTCAAGAAGAACGCCCGCTGCCGCTACACGACCATCCAGAACTGGTCGAACAACGTCTACAACCTGGTCACCAAGCGCGCCGTGGCCTACGAGGGCGCGACCATGGAGTGGATCGACGGCAACATCGGCTCCAAGGTGACGATGAAGTACCCCGCCGTCTACCTGATGGGCGAGCACGCCAAGGGCGAGACCCTGTCCATCGCGTTCGCCGGTGAGGGCCAGCACCAGGACGCCGGCGCCAAGATGGTCCACATGGCGCCGAACACCTCGTCCAACATCGTCTCGAAGTCGGTCGCGCGCGGAGGCGGTCGTACGTCGTACCGCGGTCTGATCGAGATCGGCGAGGGTGCCGCCGGGTCGAAGTCCAACGTGCTGTGCGACGCGCTGCTGGTCGACACCATCTCCCGCTCGGACACCTACCCCTACGTGGACGTCCGCGAGGACGACGTGTCCATGGGCCACGAGGCCACCGTCTCCAAGGTCTCCGAGGACCAGCTCTTCTACCTGATGAGCCGCGGCCTCTCCGAGGACGAGGCGATGGCGATGATCGTGCGCGGCTTCGTCGAGCCGATCGCCAAGGAACTGCCCATGGAGTACGCGCTGGAGCTCAACCGGCTGATCGAGCTGCAGATGGAGGGCGCGGTCGGCTGACGACCGCCCTGAGAGCAGCCAGCGAATTTCTGACGTAGGAAGAGAGCACAACGACAGCCATGGCTGAGGCCCAGAACATCCCGGTGGGTTCGACCACCGCCGGCTCGATCGCGGTCGCCGCGGAGTCGACCGTCGTCTCGCGCATGAGCGCGCCCCCGTCCTTCGACGTGGCGGACTTCCCGGTCCCGCACGGCCGCGAGGAGGAGTGGCGGTTCACCCCGCTGGAGCGGCTGCGCGGGCTGCACGACGGCACCGCCGTCGCCACCGGCGACGGCGTGAAGGTCGACGTCCAGGCCCCCGAGGGCGTCACCGTCGAGACCGTCGGCCGTGACGACGCGCGGCTCGGCAAGGCGGGCACGCCGGTGGACCGGGTCGCCGCGCAGGCGTACTCCGCCTTCGAGAAGGCCTCGGTCGTGACCGTCCCGAAGGAGACCGTCCTCGCCGAGCCGATCCGCATCGCGGTGCACGGCCAGGGCGGTACCGCCTTCGGCCACCAGGTCATCGAGCTGGGCGCCTTCGCCGAGGCCGTCGTGGTCATCGACCACACCGGTGACGCGGTGCTCGCCGCCAACGTCGACTACGTCCTCGGCGACGGCGCCAAGCTGACCGTCGTCTCCGTCCAGGACTGGGACGACAAGGCCGTGCACATCGCGCAGCACAACGCCCTCGTCGGCCGGGACGCCTCCTTCAAGTCGGTCGTCGTCACCTTCGGCGGTGACGTGGTCCGCCTGCACCCGCGCGTCGAGTACGCGGGCCCCGGCGGCGAGGCGGAGCTGTTCGGCCTGTACTTCACCGACGCCGGCCAGCACCAGGAGCACCGCCTGCTGGTCACCCACAACACCCCGCACTGCAAGTCCAACGTCGTCTACAAGGGCGCGCTGCAGGGCGACGACGCGCACGCCGTGTGGATCGGCGACGTGCTCATCGAGGCCAAGGCCGAGGGCACGGACACCTACGAGATGAACCGCAACCTGGTCCTCACGGACGGCGCGCGCGTCGACTCGGTGCCGAACCTGGAGATCGAGACCGGCGAGATCGTCGGCGCCGGCCACGCCTCCGCCACCGGCCGCTTCGACGACGAGCAGCTCTTCTACCTGATGGCCCGCGGCATCCCGGAGCACGAGGCCCGCCGCCTGGTGGTCCGCGGCTTCTTCGCCGAGCTGGTCCAGCAGATCGGTGTCGCCGACATCGAGGAGCGCCTGCTCGCCAAGATCGAGGAGGAGCTGGAGGCGTCGGTCGCATGACGTCGTTCGTACGCGCCTGCGGGCTGAGCGAGCTGGAGGAGGACACCCCGAAGCGGGTGGAACTCGACGGCACGCCCGTCTCGGTCGTCAAGACCGGGGGCGAGGTCTTCGCGATCTACGACATCTGCTCCCACGCGAACGTCTCCCTCTCCGAGGGCGAGGTGGAGGACTGCCAGATCGAGTGCTGGCTGCACGGCTCCAGCTTCGACCTCCGCACCGGCAAGCCGTCCGGCCTCCCCGCGACGCGCCCCGTCCCCGTATACCCCGTAAAGATCGAAGGGGACGACGTTCTCGTCTCCCTCACCCAGGAGTCCTGAGGCAATCCATGGCAACGCTTGAAATCCGAGACCTGCACGTCACCGTCGAGGCCGACAACGCCACGAAGGAGATCCTCAAGGGCGTCGACCTCACCGTGAAGCAGGGCGAGACGCACGCCATCATGGGCCCCAACGGCTCCGGCAAGTCGACCCTCGCCTACTCCCTCGCGGGTCACCCGAAGTACACGATCACCGGCGGCACCGTGCTGCTCGACGGCGAGGACGTCCTTCAGATGTCCGTCGACGAGCGCGCCCGCGCGGGCCTGTTCCTCGCCATGCAGTACCCGGTCGAGGTCCCCGGCGTCTCGGTCTCCAACTTCCTGCGCACCTCCGCCACCGCCATCCGCGGCGAGGCCCCCAAGCTGCGCACCTGGGTGAAGGAGGTCAAGGAGACCATGGAGCGCCTCCACATGGACCCCTCCTTCGCCGAGCGCAACGTCAACGAGGGCTTCTCCGGCGGTGAGAAGAAGCGCCACGAGATCCTGCAGCTGGAACTGCTCAAGCCGAAGGTCGCGATCCTCGACGAGACCGACTCCGGCCTCGACGTCGACGCCCTTCGCATCGTCTCCGAGGGCGTCAACCGCGTCCGCGAGACCGGCGAGGTCGGCACCCTGCTGATCACGCACTACACGCGCATCCTGCGCTACATCAAGCCCGACCACGTCCACGTGTTCGCCGGCGGCCGCATCGTCGAGTCCGGCGGCCCCGAGCTGGCGGACAAGCTGGAGAACGAGGGCTACGAGGCATACGTGAAGGGTGGCGCATCCGCGTGACACAGCTGCCGGGCCTCCTCGACACCGAGGCGATCCGCAAGGACTTCCCCGTGCTGGACCGAGTCGTCCACGACGGCAGGAAGCTCGTGTACCTGGACAACGCGGCGACCTCGCAGAAGCCGCGCCAGGTGCTGGACGCCCTGAGCGAGTACTACGAGCGCTACAACGCCAACGTCCACCGCGGTGTGCATGTGCTCGCCGAGGAGGCCACGGCGCTGTACGAGGGCGCGCGCGACAAGGTCGCCGAGTTCGTCAACGCCCCCAGCCGCGACGAGGTGGTCTTCACCAAGAACGCCTCCGAGTCGCTGAACCTCGTGGCGAACATGCTGGGCTGGGCCGACGAGCCCTACCGCGTGGACCACGAGACCGAGATCGTCATCACGGAGATGGAGCACCACTCCAACATCGTGCCGTGGCAGCTGCTCGCGCAGCGCACGGGCGCGAAGCTGAAGTGGTTCGGCCTGACCGAGGACGGCCGGCTGGACCTGTCCAACATCGACGAGGTCATCACCGAGAAGACGAAGATCGTCTCCTTCGTGCTGGTGTCGAACATCCTGGGCACGGTCAACCCGGTCGAGGCCATCGTGCGCCGCGCCCAGGAGGTCGGCGCCCTGGTCTGCATCGACGCCTCCCAGGCGGCCCCCCACATGCCGCTGGACGTGCAGGCCCTCCAGGCCGACTTCGTCGCCTTCACCGGCCACAAGATGTGCGGTCCGACGGGAATCGGCGTGCTCTGGGGCCGGCAGGAGCTGCTGGAGGACCTTCCGCCGTTCCTCGGCGGCGGCGAGATGATCGAGACCGTCTCGATGCACTCCTCGACGTACGCTCCCGCCCCGCACAAGTTCGAGGCGGGCACGCCCCCGATCGCCCAGGCGGTCGGCCTCGGCGCCGCGATCGACTACCTGAACTCGATCGGCATGGAGAAGATCCTCGCCCACGAGCACGCGCTGACCGAGTACGCGGTCCAGCGCCTGGCGCAGGTCCCGGACCTGAGGATCATCGGCCCGACCACGGCCGAGGACCGGGGTGCGGCGATCTCCTTCACGCTCGGCGACATCCACCCGCACGACGTGGGCCAGGTCCTCGACGAGCAGGGCATCGCGGTCCGCGTCGGCCACCACTGCGCGCGCCCCGTCTGCCTGCGCTACGGAATTCCTGCGACCACGCGAGCGTCGTTCTATCTGTACTCCACGCCGGCCGAGATCGACGCGCTGGTCGACGGCTTGGAGCACGTACGGAACTTCTTCGGCTGAGAGGCGTGAGCTGAGACCGTGAAGCTGGATTCGATGTACCAGGAAGTCATCCTGGACCACTACAAGAACCCGCACGGGCGTGGTCTGAGGGATGGCGACGCCGAGGTGCACCACGTGAACCCGACGTGCGGCGACGAGATCACCCTTCGCGTGAAGTACGACGGCATGACGATCAAGGACGTCAGTTACGAGGGCCAGGGCTGCTCCATCAGCCAGGCGAGCGCCTCCGTCCTCAACGATCTCCTCGTCGGCAAGGAGCTGGCCGAGGCGCAGAAGATCCAGGAGACCTTCCTGGAGCTGATGCAGTCCAAGGGAAAGATCGAGCCGGACGACGCCATGGAGGAGGTGCTGGAGGACGCCGTCGCGTTCGCCGGCGTCTCCAAGTACCCCGCGCGGGTCAAGTGCGCCCTCCTGAGCTGGATGGCGTGGAAGGACGCGACGGCCCAGGCGCTGGGTGGCGCCGAAGCCGAAAGGAAGACCGCATGAGCGACACCGTCGAGATGAAGCCGGCCTCGGAGGAGGAACTCCGCGAGGCCCTGATGGACGTGGTCGACCCCGAGCTGGGCATCGACGTCGTCAACCTCGGCCTGATCTACGGCATCCACATCGACGACTCCAATGTGGCGACCGTCGACATGACCCTGACCTCGGCTGCCTGCCCGCTGACCGACGTCATCGAGGACCAGGCCAAGTCCGCCACGGACGGCCTCGTGAGCGAACTGCGCATCAACTGGGTCTGGATGCCCCCGTGGGGCCCCGACAAGATCACGGACGACGGCCGCGAGCAGCTGAGGGCGCTCGGGTTCAACGTCTGACCTCACCGCGTGCGAAAGCGGCGGCACTCCTGCGGGTGCCGCCGCTTTCGCGTGGCCTCAGCCCACCCCGGCCACCAGCTCGAACGCCGAGTCCGCCTGGTACCGGTCGGTGTTCTGGTACGGGTCCAGCTTCAGCCGGAAGTTCTGGTGGCGCAGGAAGCGGCCGGGGTAGTTGACCGACTCCAGCATGGTCGCGCCGGGGTAGGGGGAGGGCCGGGGGCAGAAGGTGGCGTCCTGGCGGAACAGGCTCGTGCCGTCGTCGGGTTCGGCGCGCAGGAGGAAGTTCCGGTGGCGCAGGTAGCCGCCGTCGGCCGTGGCGAAGGAGTAACAGCCGCTGCCGGCGAGGCCGTTGACCACGGTGAAGGTGCCGGCGCCGCGATCGGCGGGGGAGGTGACGGGGTCGAGCCGGACGACGTCACCGCTGATGTGCCAGTAGCGGTCCGGGTAGTTGACGGAACGGACGGAGGTTCCCGACTCCCGCGGCGCGGGCTCCGGCTGCTTCCGCTTCGGCGGACTTCCCTGCCCTGCGGGTGACGTGGCGGGTGCGGGCTTCGGCGCGCCCGAAGGGGAAGCGGCCTCCTGCGCGGTGACCGGGGCCAGGGCGCTCCTGCCCTTGGGGGAAGCGGTCGTACTCCCGGAGGGAGAGGCGAAGGAGAGCAGGCCGGGGCCGTTCGCCGTCGGGTCGGCGGTCGCGCGCGAGGTGGCCTCGGCGCGCGGGGCCCTGTCGGTCACGGCGAGCGCGGTGACGCAGGCGGTGACGACCGTGAGCGCCAGCGCGCCGGCCAGCCAGAGTCTTCGGGTGCCGGGGGCGCGGGAGGCGTCGGCACTCCAGCCGGTCTCCCAGGAGCGGGGGGTGTGGTCGGACATGGCCCCGCACATTAGTGGCCGCGGAGTGTTCAGTGAGCGGTTTCTGTGAAAGTGAAACTTTCTCGTTCCCTTCTGTGTGTACGAGCGTACACAACGTTGTGTACGCTCGTACGCATGGGATATCTCTTGCTCGCCGGCGCCATCGCCGCCGAGGTCGCCGCGACGACGGCGATGAAGTACAGCGCGGGCTTCACCCGCCTGGGGCCCTCGCTGGTCACGACCCTGGGGTACGTCGTCTCCTTCGCGCTGCTCGCCCAGACGCTGAAGACCGTGCAGATCGGCACCGCGTACGCGATCTGGTCCGGGGCCGGCACCGCCACCATCGCCGTGCTCGGGCTGCTGCTCTTCGGGGAGGGGCTGAGCGCCGCCAAGCTCGCCGGGATCCTGCTGATCATCGGCGGTGTCGTCGTGCTCAACCTCGGCGGGGCGAGCCACTGATGCCCCGGCGCTACGACCCCGAGCGGCGCCAGCGCATCATCGACGCCGCGATCCGCGTGGTCGGCCGGGACGGCATCGCCGGGCTGAGCCACCGCTCCGTCGCCGCCGAGGCGGACGTGCCACTCGGCTCCACGACGTACCACTTCGCCACCCTCGAAGAACTGATGGTGGCCGCGCTGCGGCAGGCGAACGAGGGCTTCGGCCGGATGCTCGCCGAGCGGCTGCGCGAGACCGCGGACGGCGAGGACGGCGCGGGGGACGGCGCGGGCGCTCTCGCGGCGGAACTGGCCGCCGTGCTCGGCGACTGGCTGGGCGGCGAGCGCACCGGCGTGGAGCTGGAGTACGAGCTGTACCTCGCCGCGCTGCGCCGGCCCGCGCTGCGTCCCGTCGCCGCCGAGTGGACCGAGGAGGGCGCCGCGCTGCTGGCCCGGCGCACCGACCCGGTCACGGCCCGGGCGCTGCTCGCGCTCATGGACGGCATCTGCTTGCAGGTGCTGCTGACGGGCGGTTCGTACGACGAGGAGTACGCGCGCGCCGCGCTCTGCCGTCTGATCCCCTGAAGCCGCGCCCGGCACGTGAGACGGCCCGGCACCGGTTCGCCTCCACCAGGCCGCTCACGTTAGGTTTTGGTACATGACCGACACTGCTTCCCGTACCACCGGCGCCGTCGCCGCCGGCCTTGCCACGATCGCCTCCGACGGCACTGTTCTCGACACCTGGTTCCCGGCTCCCGAGCTGGTCGAGCAGCCGGGCCCGGCCGGCACCGAGCGGCTGACCGCCGAGCGGGCGGCCGAGCTGCTGGGCGGCGGCGCGACCGCGGCGACCGGCCCGGACGCCCGCCGGGGTGTCGAGGTGGTCGCGGTCCGCACGGTCATCTCCTCGCTGGACGAGAAGCCGATCGACGCGCACGACGTCTACCTCCGCCTGCACCTGCTCTCGCACCGCCTGGTCAAGCCGCACGGCCAGAGCCTGGACGGCATCTTCGGCCACCTCGCCAACGTCGCCTGGACCTCGCTCGGCCCGGTCGCCGTGAACGACATCGAGAAGGTGCGGCTCAACGCCCGCGCCGAGGGCCTGCACCTCCAGGTCACCTCGATCGACAAGTTCCCGCGCATGACCGACTACGTGGCCCCGAAGGGCGTGCGCATCGCCGACGCCGACCGGGTCCGCCTCGGCGCGCACCTGGCCGAGGGCACCACGGTCATGCACGAGGGCTTCGTGAACTTCAACGCCGGCACGCTGGGCACCTCGATGGTCGAGGGCCGCATCTCGGCCGGTGTCGTGGTCGGCGACGGCTCGGACATCGGCGGCGGCGCCTCCACCATGGGCACCCTGTCCGGCGGCGGCAACGTGCGCATCTCCATCGGCGAGCGCTGCCTCATCGGCGCCGAGGCTGGCGTGGGCATCGCGCTGGGCGACGAGTGCGTGGTCGAGGCCGGTCTCTACGTCACCGCGGGCACCCGCGTCACCATGCCCGACGGGCAGATCGTCAAGGCCCGCGAGCTGAACGGCGCGTCCAACATCCTCTTCCGCCGCAACTCGGTCACCGGTGTGGTCGAGGCCCGCCCGAACAACGCGGTCTGGGGCGGCCTGAACGACATCCTGCACAGCCACAACTGATCCGCACGGCAGGTCGGCAAGCGCCCCTCACCAGGCGGTGAGGGGCGCCGCTGTCTCCCGTGCCCCACCCGGTCACGCGGGCAGAGCCGCCGCGAACCGCCGCAGCGCGGCGAAGTCGTCCGCCCGCAGGCCGATCCTCGGGTCGACGGGGTGGAGCAGGGCGGGGCCGGGGTGACGGTCCCTGACGTACCGCGTGTCCGCCGGGCTCTGCTCGTCGTCCACCCACGCGAAGGGGCGGCCGTCGGCGTACGCCACGATCGCCTCCGTCTTCCAGTGGACTGCGTCGGGCCGGACGGCGAACAGGCCGGTGCCGAAGTCGACGTACGGCAGGTCGGTGGGAAGGCCGATCACCGGCGCGATCCGGCTGCCCGCCTGCGCCATCCACGTCGTCGCCCAGCACAGGTCGTAACCGAGGGCCAGCAACGCCGGGCCGTGGTCCGGGTTCAGCCAGACGCGCAGGGTGCGGGAGCCGAAGGGCACCCGGATCGTCGTGTACCCCTCGGGCCGTCGTTCCGCCTGGGCCGCGTACGGATTGAGCGGGCCGTCGACGTCCAGGAACAGCAGGGGTCGGCTCACGGGGACACGGTACGGCAGCGGTGGCGGACGCTCCTGCGGGATTCCGGCGCCCCGGCGGCACACGCCGCGCTCGGCTTCTCGCGCCGCCGGTCAGGCGGCCACCAATTCCTCGTACCGTGCCAGCAGTCCGTCGGCCGCCTCCCGGCCGGCGGGCAGCAGTGGCGCGCGCACGGGGCCGGCGGGCAGGCCGAGCCGGGCGAGGAGGGCCTTGGCGGTGACCGTGCCCGGCAGGCCCGCGCCCATCATCGCGTCGATCAACGGCGTGGCCCGCAGCTGGAGTCGGCGGGCGAGGGCGGTGTCACCGGCGTCGAAGGCGTCGAGGATCGCTGCGACCTGGGCCGGGACGACGTTGCCGACCGTGCTCACACAGCCCGCGGCGCCGACCGCGTACAGCGCCAGTACATGCTCGTCGCACCCCGCGTAGTACGCCAACTCCGTGCGGGCGAGCACCTTCTGGGTGCCGAGGAAGTCGTAGGAGCAGTCCTTGACCGCCACGATCCGCGGATGCCCGGCCAGCCGGATCATGGTGTCCGGCTCGATCCGGGTGCCGGTGCGGCCCGGGATGTCGTAGAGCATCACGGGCAGGCCGCTCGCGTCGGCGACCTGGCGGAAGTGCGCCTCGACCGCCTCCTGCGGAGGCCGGCTGTAGTACGGCGTCACCACCAGCACCCCGTCGGCGCCCGCCTTCTCGGCCGCGAGCGCCAGCTCGACGGTGTGCCGGGTGTCGGCGCTGCCCACGCCCGCAACCAGAAAGACCCCGTCGCCGACCGCGTCCCGGACGGCCGCGATCAGCCGCGCCTTCTCGGCGTCCGTGGTGGTGGGCGACTCGCCCGTGGTGCCGCTGAGCACCAGGCCGTCGCAGCCCGCGGCCACCAGCCGCGCGGCCAGGCTCCGGGCGCCGTCGAGATCCAGGGCGCCGGACTCGGTGAACGGCGTGACCATCGCGCAGAGGGTGCGTCCGAAGGGCCGGGGCCGGGCGGTGTCGGGTGTGCTCGTCATGGGAGTAGTCTCGGCAGCCCCACAGTGAAGCACCACTTAATTCTTCTACGAGGTACAGCTAAATAATTCTGAGACGTTTGGTCCGCAGCCGACGGCACGGTGTCCAACTCGGCCCCTCATGGGTCACTATGGCCAGAGGGTCATAGTGACGTCCGTCATGGGAGGCACCATGAAGCTCGGCAAGGCACTGGCCGCGGGGGTCGCCGAGGAGCGGCCGCTCGTCCGTGAGGAAGAGGCGCCGCCTCCCGAGGGCACCACCACGGACACTGCCACCGTCCACGTCGAACCGGCCGAGCCGGCCCGCGAAGAGGTCCCGGCCGCCCGATGAGACTGCGGCTCCCGGCGGAACGCCCGACGGAGCCGCCGACCGGATACAAGATCGCCCACCCGGTGCTGTCCCAGGACGGCACCCGGGCCGGGTTCACCGGAGTGTCGCTCGGCGGCGCGCTGCCGTACGGCGTGCTCGACGACGCCTCCTGCGTCTACGGCCGACGGCACCGCCCGCCCGCCCGGCTGTGCGACTGCGGCTTCCACTGCGTCCATGACCGCGCCGCCGCCGAGGCCATGCTGTGCCCGGCCGAACACCGTACGGCCCTCCTGCTGGAGGTCGCCGTGCTCGGCGCCTACATCCGCTTCGAGCGCGGATTCCGCTACGCCCGCCAGCGGGTGCGCACCGCCACGGCCGGGCCGTGCGCCTGCGGGGCGACCGCCGTCGCGCTGGCCGACGCCGGCTGGGGCCGCCCCGGCTGGCACGCCCTCGCCCCCGTCTGCGCCGGCTGTGTGCGCGGCCGTACCTCCGTCCCGCTCGCCGGGTTCGCCCGGCTGGCCGGGGAGGGGCTGGAGGTCGTGGCCCGGGGCGGTGCCGGTACGGCGCTCCCGGCCGCAGCCCCGGCGTCCGGCGCGGAGCTGGGCGTGCCCGAACTCGTCGCGGAGGCAGCCCTGTTGCAGGCCCGTCTCGACTGGTTCCAGAGTCAGCTCGCCCGCCTCGGCGAGCGAGGGGAGAAGGGCTAGCCGCCGGCTGCCGGTCCCGCCCCCGGACCGAAAACTTGGTTCACCTGGACGAAAAAAGTTTTCGGTGCGAGGGTGGGCGCATGCTGGACGTGACCGTGATCGAGGACCCCGAGGCGGCGGCCGTGTCGCTGGACCCCGTGCGGGCGCGGCTGCTCGCCGAGCTGGCCGCCGGGCCCGCGTCGGCCGCCATGCTGGCCGGCAAGGTGGGACTGCCCCGGCAGAAGGTGAACTACCACCTCAAGACGCTGGAGCGGCACGGCTTGGTGGAGCTGGCCGGAGAGCGCCGCAAGGGCAATGTCACCGAGCGGCTGATGCGCGCGACCGCCGCGTCGTACGTCATCTCGCCGGCCGCCCTGCCCGCCGTGCAGCCGGACCCGGAGCGCTTCCGGGACCAGCTCTCGGCGCGCTGGCTGCTCGCCCTCGGCGCCCGCCTGGTGCGCGACCTCGGCGTGCTCATCACCGACGCGGCCCGGGCCAGGAAGCAGCTGGCGACCTACGCCCTGGACGGGCAGGTCCGTTTCGCCTCCGCCGCCGACCGCGCGGCCTTCGTGCAGGAGCTGACGGCGGGTGTGAGCGCCCTCGTCCGCAAGTACGACGCGCCCGGCGCCGAGGGCGGCCGGGACCACCGGATCGTCGTCGCCCTCCACCCCGCCGTCAAGCAACCCCCGGCCGAGGCTCCCGCCGTCACGGCCCGGCCCGCGCCCGAACCGGATCAGTGAGCAGGAGCCCCGCCATGTCCAAGGAATTCGAGATCGTCCGCGAGTTCGAGGTCGACGTCCCGCCGGAGGAGGTGTGGGACGCGGTCGTCAACGCGTCGGGCGCCTACCTGTGGCCCATGGATCCGCCGGAGCCCCGCGTCGGCGGCTCCGGGCCCTTCGGGTCGACGGTCACCGCCTGGGACCCGCCGCACCGCTACACCAACCGCAGCGAGGACGTCGGCTTCCCCGTCCAGTCCGCCAACCAGCTCGACTACACCATCGAGCCCCGCGACGAGGGCCGCCGTGCCTGGGTGCGCTACGTGCACAGCGGCATCTTCACCGATGACTGGAACAACCAGTACGACGGTGCGAGCAAGCACACCAACTTCTATCTGCACACCCTGTGCGAGTACCTGACGCACTTCGCGCGCCGCCCGGTCACCTTCGCCCAGCTGGACGGCCCGGCGGTCTCGGCGACCCCGCGCGCGCTCGCCGCCGTCGCCCAGGCCCTGGGCCTGCCGGACGACGCGGCCGCCGGGACGAAGGTCGGCGCCCGGGGGCCGGGCGGGCGGACCCTGGACGCCGTACTCGACTACCGCAACCCGTACTTCATCGGACTGCGCACCGACGACGCCCTCATCCGCTTCTTCGGACGCGGCCACTGGGGCGCGCCGCTCGGCATCAGCGTCCACGACTTCGCGCCGGACGCCGATGCCGAGGCCACCGAGACCGCCTGGCAGGGCTGGCTGGACGGCGTGTTCGGCCGGTCCTGAGCGGCCGTCGGTCACGGGCGCAAGCGCAGCACCTGCGGGTCGTGGTCGCTGATCTGGTCGTTGAACTCCGAGTTGATGTGCACGCTGTCGTACGCGAAGTCGCCGTCGCGCCGGATCCGCGGGCTGATCAGGATCTGGTCCAGGACCTGCTCGTTGCCCTGGTAGTCGTAGGTGTAACGCTCGCTCCTCGGCAGCGACTCGATCGCCGACCACAGCTCGCCGTCACCCTGCAGGATCCTCGCCGTCTCCGAGAACTCGAAATCGTCCATGTCGCCAAGCGCGATGACGTTCGCGTTCTTCTGGACCTTCAGGATGCACCTGACGAACGCGTTCACCTCGGCCGCCTGCGCGTGGCGCTGGATCTCCGAGCTGCGCGTCGGCGGCTGGTACTGCGAGGTCAGGCCCTGGTCGCCGCCCTTGGAGGCCAGGTGGTTGGCGATCACGAAGACGGTCTTGCCGTGGAAGGTGAACTGGCCGGCCAGCGGCTTGCGGCTGGCCGTCCAGGCCGCGCTCGCCGGATCGATCCGGCCCGGCGAGGCCGTCAGCCCGGCCTTGCCGTGCACCTCGGCGACGCCGACCGCGGTGGTGGAGTCGCCGCCCGCGCGGTCCACGAAGGACACCCGCTCGGGGTTGAACAGGAACACCTGGCGGATGTTGCCGCCCGGCTCGCCGCCGTCCTGGTCGTTGACCGGGTTGACCGAGCGCCAGTCGTACTTCGGGCCGCCCGCCGCGACGATCGCGTCGATCAGCTTGTCCACGGTCACGCTCGCGTCGACCGTGCCGTCGTCCTTGGCGCCGTTGTCGTCCTGGATCTCCTCCAGGGACACGATGTCCGGCGACCGCAGGTTGTGCACGATCGCGGCGGCGTGCGCGTCGAAGGTGGTGTCCGACGGGTCGAGGTTCTCGACGTTGTACGTCGCCACCGCCAGCTCGCGGCCCGACTGCCTGCGCGTGGTCTCGCGCTGGAGCCCGCCGCTCGCCGGCGTGCCCAGGTGGCTCGCGACCAGCGTGTAACCGCCGTACTGGTTGAAGTCCAGCGGGCCGGTGGTGGTGCCGGTGAGCGTGTCGCCGACGTTCGCCCGGGGGAAGTCGGCGGTCGCGCCCAGCGACTGTATCTGGAGCCGGCCGGTGTTCTGGGAGTCGTAGGAGCCGTAGACCGTGCCGCCGCGGCGGTTGCGGTGCTCGTACGGCTTCACCGTGACCCACAGCTCGCTGTACGGATCGGTCGCGGTGACCAAGCGGGCGTCCCTGACCTGGACGTTCATGCCCTCCAGGGACTCGTAGAAGTCCAGGGCGTACGTCGACGGACGCAGGGGCAGGCCGTTGACCGAGCCGTTCGCGGCGGTGTCGCCGGCCGGGGCGTACGCGCTCGGGACCGACTTCGCGTCGATCACGACCGGCGCCGGTACGGGGTTGCCGGTGGAGACGGTGGTGACCGTCGCCTTGGTGATTTCCGTCAGGGACTGGTTGCCGGACGAGATTTCCGTCAGGGACTGGTTGCCGGACGAGGCGCCGCCCGGGACATACTCGGAGACCGTGCCGGTCACCGTCACCGAGTCGCCGACGGCGACCTTCGGCGTGGAGCCGGTGAAGACGAAGACGCCCTCGCTGGTGCGCGGGTCGTCGTCCGGGTTCGGGTCCTGCATCCAGAAGCCTCTGGAGGAACCGTAGGTGCGCGTGGCCGTGACGATGCCGGGCAGGTCCGCCGCCTTCTGGCCGGCCAGCGGCGAGATCCGGGTCGTGCCCTGGATGTCGTGGATGCGCACCGAGTCGGCGTGGGCGGGGGCGGGGAGGACGACCGTCTGGACGGCCGCGGCGGAACAGACGGCGGCGGCCGTGAGCGCGCCGAGGCGCGCGGAAGACCTGCTCGGCAAGGGGTTCCCTCCGGGGACGTGACGAAACGCCGGGACGAGGTGCGGCACGGAGGCGGATCGGGACCGTGGGGCGCTGGTGGCCCTCCGTGACACCCGCAGCGCCGGGCGAACAGGCGTCCCCCCGACTTCTACGCGCGTCAATCTCTTACCTGGGTAAGGGAGTTGTCAAGGTTTCGGCCATGTACCGAAGCCGGCGGAGAGATGAACCGGGCGGCATGGGTGGAAATCCGTCTAGGCTGAGCGGCTGAGCCCGTTCACGGTCCGAGGAGAACCAGCCGATGTCAGACCGCTCCCCCCTGCCGCCCGTACGGCTGCGTCCCGAAGCGGAGCTGGCGCGCGCCGCGCTGTCCACGCCTTTGCTCTCCCGTGCCGCCCGCCTCGCCCGCTGGGCCGGCCCCGACACCCTCGTGGACGCGGGCGGCGGTCTCGTGGAGGAGCAGCTTCCGGCCGCCGTCGAGCTGCTCGGACTGACCGGGGACGACGCCGCCGCGTACGCCGCCGAGGCCTGGCGGGTCGCGGTGGACGCCGGACTGGTCGAGATCGCGGACGAGGAGGACGGCACGGTCCGGGCGGGGGAGGAGCTCCGGCTGCTCACCGGCGGCACCCCGCGGGACGTGCTCACCGTGTGGCTCGCCGCCCTGGAGACCGTCCTCGCCGACGCCGCCGTACCCGACCTGGACGACCTGGTCGACGCGCTGGACGAGGGCGGCGAGGTCGATTTCTCGTCACTCGACTGGGACCCCGAGGCCGAGGCCGAGTTCCTCGACGGCGTCCTCGGGAACCTCTATCTGCTGACCGTGAGTGAGGGCGGCCCCGGCGACGGCCCGGTCCCGCTGCCCGCCCTCGCCGCCTCGATGCTCGTCCCCGACGACATGGGCGAGCCCACCAACGACGTCCTGGAGCAGGTCTCCGACGCGATGATGCGGCTGGACGACCAGTTCCGGGTGCTGGAGCCGGTCGGGCTGGTCGAGTACCAGCCGGTGGACGAGGCGCTGATGGCGGACGCCGACGAGGAGCCCGGCGGCCCGGTGGACGACACCGACGTCTCCCGCTACGGCATGGTCCAGCTCACCCCGCTCGGCGCGTACGGGCTGCGGGCGCGGCTGCTGGACGCCGGGTTCGAGGCGCCGGCCGTCGGCGAACTCGCCGACAAGGGCGCGGACGTCCTGCTCGACGGCACCGCCGGCTTCGGCCCGTCGGCCGCCCAGGCCGAGACCGAGCAGTGGCTGGCGCGCCGCGAACCGCTGGGCGCCGCACGGGAGTTGCTTGCCGCTGCGCGCGGCGGCGACGCGGGCGCGCCGCTGCGCCGGCTGCGCTGCCAGCAGGCGCTGTCGCTGATCGGCGCGGAGGCCGAGCCGGCGCTGCGCGAGGTGCTGGACGACCCCGAGCTGGGCGGCCTCGCCCGGGTGTGGCTGACCGAACAGGGTGCTGCCGGGGTGCCGGCGCCGTCCGAGGAGCTGGTGTTCTGGCTGACCATCGACACGGTCGCCGCGCAGCTCGCGGCCGAGGGCAACTCCGAGGAGCTGCAGGCCCTGGTCGAGGGGCTGGCCGCGCAGCACAGCGGGTTCTTCGCGGCGGCGTGGCGGGTGGAGCATCCGGCCACCGCCGATGTGCTGGAGGCGATGGGACGGCTGCACCCGGACAAGAAGGTGGCCAAGGCGGCGCGCAAGGCGGCATTCAAGGCGCGCTCGCAGCAGGGGAGTTGAGCGTCGGGGGAGAGCCTGGCGGGCCGTGCGCGAGGCGAACCGGCGAGCGCCGCAAGCGTGGGCGCCGGGTCGACGACGGGCGGCCCGCGACCCGAAGCCGGTCAATGCGCTCGGCCGCTACGCCCACGAGGCCGTCCCGGTCGAGCCGGGGCGCGGCCATCCGGACCTCGCCGAGGACGCCTGCGGCCCCACCGGTCTGCTCTACCGCCAGACCCCGGCCGAGGTCTTCCGGCAAGCTGCGCACCCCGCCGGGCCCAGAGCGACGCCTCGCCGAGGACGCCTGCGGCCCCACCGGTCTGCTCTACCGCCGGACCCCGGCCGAGGTCTTCCGGCACGGCCGCGGCAAGCTGCGCACCCCGCCGGGCCCAGAGCGACGCCGGCATGGGGTGGGGCGCCGGCGGAGCCGGCGTCGCCTCCTCCTACGCCCGTGCGGAGAGCCCGGGCCGGCACGACGGCCAGGTCTGGTTCTAGTGCCCCGGCAGGCGACGTTTGCCCGTCACGGAGCGGCGTCCGGTGCGTGCTGTCGGCGTGCCGGCCGGAAGTCCTCGTACTGGGCGTACGTGGGCTTTCGGCCGGTGCGGCGAGTGGGGGCGCCTCCCGCGCAGCGGGGGAGCGTGCCGGGCGTCGCGACGGGGCGAACGTTGCCTGTTGGGGCACGAGGAGCCCGAGCGCGCCATCAGCCGCTACCGCGGCGGGCGGCACCGAGGAGGACCGGCACGATCCGCTGTCCTCGTCTCTGCTTCGAAACAGCGCTCGTGCCCGGTGCCGGTCGTGCGTCGGTAATATGCGCGAAGAGTCCCCGGTGGGCGAGGAGTAACTGGATGACGCAGGTCAGGCCCATGCGCGCGGACGCTCGGCGCAACTACGAGCGGTTGCTGAAGGTGGCGGCGGAGGCCTTCGCCGAGCATGGGGAGAACGCGTCGCTCGACGACATCGCCAAGCGGGCGGGCGTCGGCTCCGGCACGCTGTACCGGCACTTCCCCACGCGGCGGGCGCTGCTGGAGGCGGCGTACGTCGACCGCATCGAGGCACTCGGCGCGCGGGCCGGCGAACTGGCGGCCGAACTGCCGCCGGGCGAGGCGCTGATGGAGTGGCTGTACGAGCTGTGCGTCGGCACGATCCAGGTGCGCGGAATGAAGGCGCTGCTGGGCTCGGCGGTCACGGACGGCGGCACGGCGGCGCTGACGGCGTGCGGGACGGCCGTGCGCGGGGCGGCGGGCCCGCTGATCGAGGCCGCGCGGGAGGAGGGGTTCCTGCGCGCCGACCTGGAGCCCATCGAGCTGCTGCGGCTGGCGCACGGGGTGGCCACGGCGTCGGAGCTGGCGGACGGGAAGGGCACGCAGATCCGGCGCTATCTGGCGTTGGTGACGGAGGGGCTGCGGGCGTAGGTGCCGCTGGCGCCGCACGACCGGCACCCACGCACCCGTGGCCGGCGGCCTACAGAGCCCTCGCCGCCGGTTCCACCATGTTGCGCACCGTCCGCGCCTCCACGAAGTCGCCCATCGCCGTCATGTCCCACTCGCCGGAGAACTGGCGGATGAGCTTGGCCATCATGACGCCCGTCCGGGGCTCGGCGTGAGTGAGGTCGAAGCGGACCAGCTCCTCGTCCGTGGCCGCGTCCACCAGGCGGCAGTACGCCTTGGCGACGTCCGTGAACTTCTGCCCGGAGAAGGAGTTCACCGTGAAGACCAGGCCGGTGACCTCCTGGGGGAGGCGGCCGAGGTCGACCACGATCACCTCGTCGTCGCCCGCGCCCTCACCGGTGAGGTTGTCCCCCGAGTGCTTGACCGCGCCGCCCAGGATCGTCAGCTTGCCGAAGTAGCAGCTGTCGATGTGGTTGCGCCGCGGGCCGTAGGCGATGACCGAGGCGTCCAGGTCGATGTCGGCGCCGCGGAACGCCGGCTCCCAGCCGAGGCCCATCCTGACCTGGGACAGCAGCGGGCGGCCGGCCTTGACCAGGGACACCGTCTGGTTCTTCTGGAGGCTGACCCGGCCCTTGTCCAGGTTCACCTTCCCGGCGCCCGGCACCGGGGCCGGCGGCGCGGGCGGTGCCGGGGGCACCGGGGGAGCCGCCGGGGTGGACACCGGCGGGGTGGACACCGGCGGGGCGGGCGGAGCCGTGGGCCGCGGCGGGGCCGGCGGTGCCGCGGCCGGTTCCTCCACCGTCACCCCGAAGTCCGTCGCGATGCCGGCCAGGCCCTCGGCGTACCCCTGGCCCACCGCACGGGCCTTCCAGGCGCCGCCCCTGCGGTAGATCTCCACGACGACCAGGGCCGTCTCCGCGCCGAGCCGGGGCGGGGTGAACGTGGCCAGCACCGCGCCGGTGCCGGCGTCCCGGATCGTGGCCGTCGGCTCGACGCCCTGGAAGGTCTGGCCCGCCGCGTCCGGGCTGGCGGTGACCACGATCTTCTCGATGTCCGGCGGGACGGCGGGGGTGTCGACCGTCACCGCGTCGGGGGCCGCGCCTTCGCCGGACGTGTAGGTCACGCCCGGGCCCGTCGGCTGGTTGTAGAAGATGAAGTCGTCGTCCGAGCGCACCTTGCCGTCGCCCGTGAGCAGCAGGCCCGACACGTCGAGCCGCACGGGCGCGGCCACGTCCACCGTGACGCGGGCGGCCGGCAGAGGGATGTTCGAGCCAGGGGTCATCGCTGTCATGCCGGATGAACGAACGACACCGCTTTACCGTTCCCTTACCCAACCCCCGTTCGTGTCAGGGTCCCCGACCCCGAGCCGGACCCCGAGCCGGCTCAGGGCACCACCACGATCTTGCGGCCCACGCCCGCCGCGAACTGCTCCAGTGCCTGCGGGTAGCGCTCCAGCGGGATCCGGTCGCTGATGAAGACCTGCGGGTCCAGCACCCCGTTCGCGAACAGCTCCGCCGCCCGCTCGAAGCTGTGCAGCACCGCCATGGAACCGGTGATCGTGATCTCCTGGTTGTAGATCCGGTACGGGTCGATCGTCACCCGGGTCGCGTAGTCGGCCACCCCGAACTGCAGGAACGTGCCCGCCTTCGCCACCCGGTCCAGGCCGTCCTGGATCGCCGCCGCGTTGCCGGTCGCGTCCACGACCACGTCCCAGCCCTGCGGCCGCTCCAGCTCGTCCGCGCTGCCCGCCGCCGCCGACACACCGAGCCGGCGGGCCGTCTCCAGCCGGGCCGGGTTCACGTCCACCACGTCCACGCTCGCCGCGCCCGTGCGCTTGGCCAGCTCCAGCATCATCAGCCCCATGGTCCCGGAGCCGTAGATCAGGACATGGGCGCCGAGGCGGCTGTTGAGGATGTCGTAGCCGCGCACCGCGCAGGACAGCGGCTCCACCAGGGCCGCGTCCTCGGTGCGGACGTGCTCGGGCAGCTTCACGCAGTTGGCCACGGGGGCGAGCGCGTACCGCGCCGCCCCGCCCGCCGTGGTGACGCCGATCGCGGCCCAGCGCTCGCACAGGTTGTTGTGGCCACTGCGGCAGTACCGGCACTCGTGGCAGTACAGCGAGGGGTCCACGGCCACCCGGTCGCCGACCGCGACCTCGGTGACCTGGCCGCCGACGCCGACCACCACGCCGGCGAACTCGTGCCCGGGGACGATCGGCAGCTTCGGCGCGAACTCGCCCTGGAGGATGTGCAGATCGGTGCCGCACAGGCCGCACGCGGCCACTTCGACGACGACCTCGCGCGGACCCGGTGTCGGGTCCGGCACCTCGGTGACGACGGCGCGGCCCACGGACTCGATGACGGCGGCCTTCATTTCACGGCTCCAAGCGACAGGCCCTGGACCAGCTTGTCCTGGGCGGCGAACCCCGCGGCGAGCACCGGCAGGGAGATGACGAGCGACGCGGCGCACACCTTGGCCAGGAACAGGCCCTGGCTGGTGATGAAGCCGGTCAGGAAGACGGGGGCGGTCTCGGCGACCACGCCCGTCAGGACCCGGGCGAACAGCAGCTCGTTCCAGCTGAAGATGAAGCAGATCAGGGCGGTCGCGGCGATGCCGGGAAGGGCGATCGGGGCGACCACGCGCGCGAGGATCACCGGCAGCCGCGCGCCGTCGACGCGCGCGGCCTCGATGACGGCGACCGGCACCTCGGCGAGGAAGGACTGCATCATCCACACCGCGATCGGCAGGTTCATGGAGGTGTAGAGGATGACCAGGAGCCAGATGTTGTCGAGCATCCCGGTGTTCTTGGCGAACAGGTAGATCGGCAGCAGGCCGGCCACGGCGGGCAGCATCTTGGTGGACAGGAAGAAGAACAGCACGTCCGTCCACTTCCGAACCGGCCGGATCGACAGCGCGTACGCCGCCGGGAGGGCCAGCAGGAGGACGCAGACGGTGGAGGCCACCGACGCCACCGTGGAGTTGATCAGCGCGGGCCACGGGCTCGCCCCGCCGCCGCTGCCGAAGAACTCGCGGTAGCCGCCGAGCGTCAACGGCGCCGTGAAGGACGGCGGGTTGGTGGCCGCGTCCGTCTCCGAGTGGAAGGAGGTGAGCGCCATCCAGGCGATCGGCAGGAAGAACACGATCCCGGCCAGCCAGGCCACGAGGCCCGGTCCGTGCCGGCGCAGTACGGCGGTCATGCGCGGGACACCTCCTCGCGGAACAGGGACGACACCACGCGCAGCGCGAAGGTGGCGATGACGATCGAGCCGATGACGACCAGGACGCCGGCGGCCGAGGCGAGGCCGTTCTCGTGGGCCTGGTAGAAGCTCTGGTAGACGGTGTACGGCAGGTTCGCCGTGCCGAGCCCGCCCGAGGTGATCGTGAAGACGGCGTCGAAGTTCTGCACGATGTAGATCGAGCCGAGCAGCGCGCCCAGTTCGAGGTAGCGGCGCAGGTGGGGGAGGGTGAGGTGGCGGAAGACCTGCCAGTCGTTCGCGCCGTCGACCCGCGCGGCCTCGATCTGCTGCTGGTCCCGGCTCTGCAGCCCGGCGAGCAGGATCAGCATCATGAACGGCGTCCACTGCCACACCAGGGAGGCCTCGACCGCGAGGAGCGGGGTGTTGGAGATCCAGTCCGGCTGTGGGCCGCCCACATAGTGCAACAACCCGTTCAACAGGCCGTATTCAGGGTTGTAGAGCACATGCTTCCAGAGCAGGGCCGCGGCGACCGGCACCACCAGGAAGGGCGCGATGAGCAGGGTGCGCACGATGCCCCGGCCGCGGAACCTGCGGTCCAGCAGCAGCGCGAGCGCCAGTCCCAGGACCAGGCTGGCCAGTACCACGGCGACGGTGAGCAGCACGGTCGTCCACACCGAGTGGCGCAGGTCGGCGTCGGTGAGCACCTGGCGGTAGTTGTCGAGACCGGTGAAGCGGCGGGCCTTGGGGTAGAGGGCGTTCCAGTCGAAGAAGGAGATCACCAGCGTGGCCACGAACGGCAGCTGGGTGACCGCGATCATGAAGACGAGGGCCGGCAGCAGTGGGGCGCGGGTGGCCCAGGCGCGCAGCCGGGCCGGGGGCTGCTTCGCTGTCCTCGGGTGGGCGGCCGTCAGCGGGGCCGCGGTCGTCGCTGTCATCGTCCCTCGTACTCCTTGGAGATCTTCTCGGCGAGCGCCTGCGACTTCTTCAGGGCCGAGCCGACGGACTGGCGTCCGGCGATGGCCGCGCTGATCTCCTGGGAGACCTTGGTGCCGAGGTCGGTGAACTCGGGGATGCCGACGAACTGGATGCCGGGCGCGGGCCGCGGCTGCACGCCGGGGTCGTTCGGGCGGGCGCTCTCGATGGCCTCGCGGGTCATCTCCTGGAACGAGGCGGCCGACCTGCGGTAGTCGGCGTTCTCGTACGTCGAGGCCCGCTTGCCCGCGGGCACGTTCGGCCAGCCGCTGGTCTCGCCGACCAGCCGCTCATAGCCCTTGCCGGAGGCCCAGGAGACGAACTTCCAGGCCTTGTCGGGGTTGCGGGAGGCCTTCTGGATGCCCCAGGCCCAGGTGTAGAGCCAGCCGGAGGACGGGGTCCTCTCGACGGGGGCCGGGGCGTAGCCGAGCTTGCCCCTGACCGGTGAGCCGCTCGCCTCCAGCAGCCCGGCGGCGCTCGTGGCGTCGTACCACATGGCGACCTTGCCCTGGGTCATGTCGTTCAGGCACTCGGCGAAGCCGGACTGCGCGGCACCGGACTCGCCGTGCGCGCGGACGAGGTCGACATAGAACTTCGTCGCCTTCTCGAACTCGGGGGAGTCCAGGTGCGCCTTCCACTTCCTGTCGAACCAGGTGCCGCCGAAGGTGTTCACGACCGTCGTCAGCGGCGCCATCAGCTCGCCCCAGCCGGGCAGCCCGCGCAGGCAGACGCCCTTCATCCCGGGCCGCGCGCCGTCCGCCTGCGCGGCGAGGTCGGCGACCTGCTGCCAGGTGGGGTGGGCGGGCATGGTGATGCCCTTCGCCGCGAACACGTCCTTGCGGTACATCAGGAACGAGGACTCGCCGTAGAAGGGCTGCCCGTAGAGCTTGCCGTCGTCGCCGGTGAGGGACTGGCGCATGGGGGCGAGCACGTCGTTCTCGTCGTACGACGGGTCCTTCGCGACGTACGCGTTCATCTCGTGCAGCCAGCCGTTGCGGGCGTAGATCGGTATCTCGTAGTTGGACAGGGTCGCCACGTCGTACTGCCCGGCCTGGTTGGCGAAGTCCTGGCTGATCTTGTCGCGGACGTCGTTCTCGGGCAGGACCGTGAAGTTGACCTTGATGCCGGTCTCCTTGGTGAAGTGCGCGGCGGTCAGCTTCTGCAGCTCGGTCATCTGCGGGTTGTTGACCATCAGGACGTTGATGGAGTCGCCGCCGGAACCGGCCCCGCCCGCGCCGGCCCAGCAGCCGGAGAGCAGCGGGGCGAGCAGCGTTCCCGCGGCGGCCAGGGCGAGCGTGGCTCGCGGCCTCCGTCGGCTCGGGGTGCGCATGGATCGCTCCTGGAGATATAGGGACATAAAGGGTGCTCGTCGGTATGGCGAGGCCCTATAGGTGGGCGAGTTCGTCTTTCAGACCCGGATGACCTGTGGGCCCAGCAGGGAGTAGCGGTGGGCCTCGGCGGCCGGGAGCAGGGTGCTCGTCACGATCGCCTCCAGCGCGCCGACCTCCGCGAACCGGCAGAAGCTGACCGCGCCGAACTTGGTGTGCACGCCGGCGAACACGGTCCGCCGCGCGGCCCGCATCGCCTGCGCCTTGACCTCGCTGACCGCCGGGTCGGGCGTGGTCAGGCCGTATTCGCGGGAGATGCCGTTGGCGCCGATGAAGGCGAGGTCGAGGACGAACCCGGCGAGCATCTTCGTCGTCCAGTGGTCGACGGTGGCCAGCGTGCCCGGCCGCACCCGCCCGCCGAGCAGCAGCACCGAGATGTGGTCGGCCTCCGCCAGGGCGCCCGCGACCGGCAGCGAGGCGGTGACGACGGTCAGCGGCCTGCCCGTGGGCAGCGCCTCGGCGATGAGCTGCGGGGTGAAGCCCTCGTCCACGAAGACCGTCTCGGCGTCCCCGAGCAGCTCCGCCGCGGCGGCCGCGATCCGGCGCTTCTCGGGCACGTGGCTGGTGGCGCGGAAGGCGAGGGTCGTCTCGAACCCGGCGCTCTCCACCGGATAGGCGCCGCCGTGCGTACGGCGGACCAGGCCGTGGTCCTCCAGGGCGCGCAGATCGCGCCGGATGGTCTCCTTGGCCACGCCCAGCTCGGCGGCGAGCGCGCTGACGTCGACCGAGCCGGTGGCGCGCGCCACGCGCACGATCTCGCGCTGGCGTTCCTCGGCCGTCCTCGCACTCATGCCGTCACCCGCTCTCCCGCTGTGGTCCGCGGCTCGTCCGCCTTCGGGGCGCTCGGTCCGCGCGAATCGGTCGCGCGCTGCCCGTTCGGGCCCATGGGGGAAGTTCTACAGCGGGTGCGCGGCCCTGACCAGGCCTGTCCCGGGCCCGTTCCTGCCCGTGTGGGCCCGTTTGCGAAGCGCCGTGCCCGGCGCGGACCTGCGAGGCCGTGCCCGGCGGAGTGGGAACGGGCGCCGCGCACGCCCGAACACGGCCGCGGGCGGGCCCGTTCGGTGCCCGCCCGCGCGCGTGGGCGGGCAGTTCTCCGCCGCCCGCGGTTCCCTTCAGGGGTCAGTACGGCCAGATCGGCGGGTCGGTCACGAAGGGCCCGCCCAGGTGGCTGTGCGCCGGGTTCCCGGGGTCCAGCTCGCCCTGCTCGGCGATCAGCTTCCCGGCGTACGGCTCGGAGTCGTCCCGCGGCTCGTAGCCGAGCGCCCGCGCGGTGCTCAGGTCCCACCACAGCCGGGTGTTGGCGGAGGAGCCGTAGACCACCGTGTGGCCGACCCCCTCGGCGGTCAGGGCGGCGTGGAAGAGGCGGGCGCCGTCGGCCGGGCTCATCCAGACCGAGAGCATGCGCACGCTGGTCGGCTCCGGGAAGCAGGAGCCGATGCGCACCGAGACCGTCTCCAGGCCGTGCCTGTCCCAGTACAGCTGGGCGAGGTCCTCGCCGAAGGACTTGGACAGGCCGTAGAAGGTGTCCGGGCGGCGCGGGGTGCCGATCGGGATGAGCGGGTCTCCCGGGCGCGGGGCGGGGGTGAAGCCCACGGCGTGGTTGGAGGAGGCGAACACGATCCGGCGCACGCCCTCCTGGCGGGCCGCCTCGTACAGCTGGTAGGTGCCCTCGATGTTCGACCTCAGGATCTTCTCGAAGGGGGCTTCCAGGGAGATGCCCGCGAGGTGGAGGACCGCGTCCACGCCCCGCACCGCCTCGCGCACCGCAGCCGTGTCGCAGAGGTCGGCGGTGATCGCGTCCGGCTCGCCGTCGACCGGGCGGGCGTCGAACAGGCGCAGCGCGTAGCCGTACTCCGGCAGCAGGGACCGCATCAGGGTGCCGAGTCCGCCGGCGGCGCCGGTGAGCAGAACGGTGCGGGGAGCGGGCATCCTCGGTTCTCCTTGTAGCCGGCATTCATATACATGGACTGGCGCAAGGGTTTCACCGTACACCGTCACGTCTCGCCCGCTCCTTGTGGATCCGCACCGGAGTCGCGCGGTTGCGGCTTGACCCGCCACAAGAAGGGCCCTTAGCGTGGTCGAGTTCAGAAATATGGACGCTAATCAGAAACATGCACCGGCGTGTTCCAAGGGAGAGCCCGTGACGCCAGCCCCTCTCACCGAACGGCTCAGCGATCCGCGCGGGCCGCTCTTCTTCCCCGTCACGGCCTACGGCCGAGGCGGCGCCCTCGATCTCGACGTCTACCGCGCCCATGTGCGCCGGGGCGTCGAGGCCGGCGCCGCCGCGGTGTTCGCCGCCTGCGGCACCGGGGAGTTCCACGCGCTGCTGCCCGAGGAGTTCGGCCGTTGCGTCCGGGCGGCCGTGGAGGCCGCCGAGGGCCGGGTGCCGGTGGTCGCGGGCGCCGGATACGGCACCGCGCTCGCCGTCCGCTACGCGCGCCTGGCCGAGGAGGCGGGCGCCGACGGCCTGCTCGCCATGCCGCCCTACCTCGTCCGGGCCGGTCAGCAGGGCCTGCTGCGCCACTACCGCGAGCTCGCCGCCGCCGCGGCCCTGCCGGTCATCGTCTACCAGCGCGACAACGCCGTCTTCACCCCGTCCACGGTGGTCGAACTCGCCCGCAGCGACGGCGTCATCGGCCTCAAGGACGGACTCGGCGACCTCGACCTCATGCAGCGCGTCGTCAGCGCCGTACGCACCGAGGCCCCCGGCGACTTCCTGTACTTCAACGGCCTGCCCACCGCCGAGCAGACCCAGCTCGCCTACCGCGCCCTCGGCATCACCCTGTACTCCTCGGCGGTCTTCTGCTTCGCCCCCGAGATCGCGCTCGCCTTCCACCGCGCCCTCGCGGCAGGCGACACGGGGACCGTACGGCGCCTCCTGGACGGCTTCTACCGCCCGTTCGTCGAACTGCGCGCCCAGGGCCGCGGCTACGCCGTCTCCCTCGTCAAGGCGGGCGTACGGCTGCGCGGCCTGGACGTCGGCGAGGTCCGGCCCCCGCTGCACGAACCGTCGCAGGACCACGTCGAGCAGCTCGCCCAGCTGATCGAGCGGGGACACGCGCTGCTGGAGGCGTACGCGTGAAGGCCTCGGCGTTCGTCTACCCCTGGGACGTCAACGGGGACCCCGGGGCCCCCGCGCGCGTGGCCGGGCTCGGCGTGGCGCAGGTGACCCTCGCCGCCGCCTACCACTCCACCCGCGCCCTGACCCCCCGCCACCCCCGCCACCGCATCGTCACCGCCGAGTACGCGGCCGTCCTCTACCCGCCGGGCGACCGCTGGGCGGGCCGGGGCCTGCGGCCGTACCCCGCCGGCCGCTGGGCCCCCGCGGACGCCTACGGCGAGGCGGCGCGGGCCCTTACGGCGGCCGGGCTGGAGGTGCACACCTGGGTCGTGCTCGCCCACAACTCCCGCCTGGGCGCCGAGCATCCGGACACCTCCGTCGTCAACGCCTACGGCGACCGCTACCCGTGGGCGCCCTGTGTCGCGCAGCCCGCCACGCGCGCGTACCTCGTCGACCTCGCCGCCGAGGCCGCCGTGCGCCCCGGTGCGCGCGGCACCGAGCTGGAGTCCCTCGGCTGGTACGGCCTCCAGCATCTGCACGCCCACGACAAGATCGGCGGGGTCGGCCTCGGGGACGCCGGGCAGTACCTGATGGCCCTGTGCTTCTGCCCGTCCTGCCGCGCCGGATACGGCGAACAGGGCCTCGATCCGGACGCGCTGGCGGCCGCCGTGCGCGACGCGCTGGAGCCGCTGTGGCGGGGCGCGGCGCAGGACGAGGGCTGGCCCACGGTCGTCAAGCTGCTCGGGGCGGAGACGGCGACCCGCACGCGCGCGTGGCGCGAGGAGACCGCCGGCGCCCTCCAGGAGGAGGCCGTCGCCGCCGTACGCGCCGCCGCGCCGACCGGCTTCCAGATCCTGCTGCACGCCGACCCGGTCCCCTACCACTGCGGCGCCAACCCCGGTGTCGACCCCGCGCGCGTGCTCGCCGTCGCCGACGGCGTCGTCGTGCCCTGCGCGGGGGGTACGCAGCTGCTGGCGCCCTTCGTCGCACACGCCCGGCCGGAGACGGTGCTGGCCGCCAACCTGACGGTGGTCTCCGGCATGGGCGGCAGCCCCGGCACGCTCGCGCGGGACGCGGCACGCGTGCGTGCCCAGGGCGCCACCGAACTGCGGCTGTATCACGCCGGGTTGGCGTCGGACGACGACCTCGCCGCGGTGGGCGAGGCGCTGTCCGAGCTGTCCGCGCGCTGAGCGAGCACGGCCGCCGTCAGCAGCATCGCGAGGCCGTAGAGGGGCAGCAGCAGCGCCGGGGAGGCCAATTCCACCAGGCCCGCCCCGACGCCCAGCCCGACGACGTTGGGCGTGAACACGAGCGTGTTGGCGGTGGCCGTCGCCCGGCCCAGCAGCGGGCCGGGCGTCTCGCGCTGCACGGCGGTGAACACCGCGACGAGCACACACGGCAGGCCCAGCCCGACCGCCGCGGCGGACACCAGGGCCACCGCGTCCGAGGGCACCGCCCGTGCGGCCACCGCGAGCGCGTTCAGCGCGATGCCCGCCGCCGCGAGCCGGCGCCCGCCGAGCCGCCGCAGCGCGGCTCCCGCCGTGAGCCCGGCCGCCACCGAACCGGCGCCCTGCACGGCGTAGAGCACGCCCGTGTAGGCGGGGGAGTGGCCGAGCCGGTCCACGACGGCGTACACGGTCGTGGCGCTCAGCGAGCCGAGCAGCATCGTCGTACCGCCGGCCGCGACCAGCGGGCGCAGGCCGGGGTGGCCCCACAGGTGCCGTACGCCCTCGGCGGTCTGTGTGCGCCAGTGGCCGCCGGAGCGCACGGGGCGTTCCTCCCGCACGCGCAGCAGCGCGTACATCCCGGCCGAGAGCACGAAGGTGGCCGCGTCCAGACAGGCGACGGCCGGACCGCCGAACAGCGTGTACAGGCCCGCCCCGGTCAGCGGCGCGAGCAGTTTCATGCCCTCCGTGACGGTCATCCGCAGCCCGTTGAAGTCGCCGAGGACGTCCGCGTCCACGGCGACGGTGACCAGGGCCGACACGGCGGCCTCGGCGACGACGGCGACGGCGCCGTACAGGAGCAGGACCGTGAACAGCAGCCACAGTCCGCCGGGGGAGCGGACGCCGAAGAGGGTGAGGAGGGCGGCGGCGAGCCCCAGGTCCAGCGCGATGAGCAGGGGCCCCCGGCGCACCCGGTCGGCGATCGTGCCCAGCACCGGACCCGCGAGGGCGGGCGCCCACATGGCGAGCATGCACAGGGCGGCCAGGCCGTCGGAACCGGTGAGGTCCTTGACCCACACGCCGGCCGCCAGCCACAGCGAGGACGTGCCGAAGGCGGACACCGTCAGGCCCGTGAGGTACAGCCCCGCGTTGCGGTCGCGCAGGACGCGCAGCAGGGTCCACGAAGTCGTCATGCCCGGTCATCGTGGGCCTAAGGGGGGTGCGCGGGGATCGGTGAGGTGCCCTGTTCCCCACGGCGTCGCACGGCGCCCCGGCGTCGGCGGCAATCCGTCGGAACCTGTCAGTTGTGCCCCTGGGGCACAGGGGGAGCGGAGCCTACGGTCGACCGCATGCGCTACGTCGCCCCGATTCTCATCGGTCTCGTCTACGTCCTGCTCATGTCCCTCCTCCCCGAACCCCACCGGCGCCGCTTCAACGCCGTCATGGTCGGCGGCGCGGGTGCCGCCTACCTCAGCGGCGGGGGTCTCGGCGGCTGGGAGTTCGCGTTCACCGTGCCGGCCACCTACGTGGCCTACAAGGGCCTCGACTCCTGGGCCTGGACCGGCGTCGGCTGGCTGCTGCACACGGCCTGGGACGTCGTCCACCACCTCAAGGGCCACCCGATCGTCCCCTTCGCCCACGACTCCTCGTTCGGCTGCGCACTGTGCGACCCCGTGATCGCCGTGTGGTGCCTGGGCGGCGGCCGGTCGCCGTGGCGGCGCACGCGTACGCGCGCGCCCGGTACCGATGAGTTCCCGGTCGCCGGCCGGTCAGCCCTCCGTACGGGTAGTGCGACCCTGAAGGAGTGAGACAGGCATGACCACGCTGGACCTTGGACCCCAGACCAGGATCGTGGCGCGGCTCGCCGAGTCCGTGACCGACGAGCAGCTGACGGGCCCGACACCGTGCCCGGACCTGCCGGTGCGCAACCTGCTGGGCCATCTGCTGGGGCTGTCCGTCGCCTTCCGCGACGCGGCCCGCAAGGACCTCGGCCCCACGACCGACACCAGCCCGAACGCCGCCGTCCCGGACATCGGGCCGGGCTGGCGCGAGGAGCTGCCCAAGGTGCTGGACGAACTGGCCGACGCCTGGCGCGACCCGGCCGCGTGGACCGGCGGCACCCGGGCGGGCGGGGTGGACCTGCCGGCGGCGGTCGCGGGCGCCGTCGTCGCCGACGAACTGGTCGTCCACGGATGGGACCTGGCCCGCGCCACGGGCCAGGAGTACGTCCCGGACCCGGCCGCCCTGGGCTCGGCGCTCACCTTCCTGCGCGCCGCCGCGGACGATCCGAACCGGGGCAGCGGCCTGTTCGGACCGGTGGTCCCGGTGCCGGACTCCTCGCCCCTGCTGGACCGGGCGGTGGGACTGAGCGGCCGGGATCCCGGGTGGCGGCCGTAGGCCCCGCCGGACAGGCAGACACAGGGAGACAAGGGGCCACCGGAGACAGGGCCGCCGGAGACGGGGCGTCGCGTCGGCGCAGGCGGAGTCGCGGCGCCCCTCCTCCCGAGGGCGCCGTACGCTCCCTCCCCTCTCCCTGACCCCCACCGTCCCCGCAGCCGTCCTCGGCTTCCGGTCCTTGTCCGACGGCCACGACGTCCGGCACGGGAACCTGCGGCTGACCGCCCGTGCGGCGCACTGCGGGAACTCGCCGCCCGCGCCCGCCTGTTCCCGCGCGAGGCCGGCATCGACACGGGTGCGGGAACCGCTCGTCACCCATGTCGGGCCTTCTGAGACGTCCCAGCCCGGCAACACGGCTTCCCCCGGCTGCCGTCGCCGGAAGCGGCAACCCGGTCGCGAGCGAGGGCGGGGTCGCCGTACTGCGCGGCAACCTCTGCCCGGACGGCGCGGTCATCAAGCACATCGCCGGACGGCCCCGCCGGCCGATCCTCCCGCACCCGGGGACGTACCGGGAGGTCGTCGACGTCCCGGCGACAAGCGCGCGTTGACGATACGCGGCGTCGCGGGCGCCCCCGTGACGCCTGCTTCCGGCTGCCGGTGGCAACGGGGACCCGAACGTCTCCGCACCGCCCTTCGTCGCCACGGACGCGAGCACGGTGCACAACGCCCGTACGGCGGACGGCTCCCTGCCGGACACCACGTTCCTGACGACGGGGAGCACGACGATCGGCGCGACTATGAACTGACCGCCCGGGGGCCGCCGAAGGGGTGGGCGCCGCGTATCGATCGGATAACAGCGCTCGCCCCGCGGGGCGTGATGCGCGTAGACAATCCGTGACCTGGTACGTCTCTCCCCACCACCAGATCCGGAGAATCCATGCGGAAGTCCCACAGAGCCCTTGCCGCCGGCGCCGCCTGCGTGCTCGCCGGTGCCGCGCTGTACGGCGCGGGCGCGGCCACCGCCGGGCAGTCGACGGCCAACTCCACCCACGAGCCCGCCAACATCGGGCTGTTGGCGAAGGACATCGACACCTACTACGGCACCCACGCCGACAGCAGCGGCGTCTACCAGGCGTCCCCGGACAGCCCGTACGCCAAGGACCTGGCCCGGATCGACGCCGACGCGAAGGCCTACATCGACAAGGCCGCCCGCAAGGCGCACCGGCACGGTGAGAGGCCGGCCGTCATGTTCGACATCGACGACACCCTGCTGCTCAGCCTGGACTACGAGAAGCGCTCCAACTACACGTACAACTCCACCACCTGGAACGACTACGTGAACCGCGCCGACCGGCCCGCCGTCTTCGGCAGCCCCGAGCTGGTGCGCTACGCCGCGTCCAAGGGCGTCGAGGTCTTCTACAACTCCGGGCTCACCGAGGCCCAGCGCGGCGCCGCCGTCGCCAACCTGAAGAAGGTCGGCGCCGATGTGAACCTCGACGCCGACCACATGTTCCTCAAGAACGCGGCCAACCCGCCGGCCTACCTCGGCGACTGCGCCACCGCCGGCGCCTGGAAGTGCACGACCGTGCAGTACAAGTCCGGCACCCGCAGGCACATCGAGGACGACCTCGGCTACGAGATCATCGCCAGCTTCGGCGACCAGTACTCGGACCTGGACGGCGGCTACGCCGACCGGACGTACAAGCTGCCCAACCCGACGTACTTCGTCGCCTGACCGCCCAGCCGTAGGACTTGGGCAGGCGGTCGTACTCCGCCCCCGTCGCCGGCGGCACCGTGCCGTGGCGGGGGCGGACGAGGGCTTCGGTCGTCTTCGCGCGGCGCCGTCAGCCGTGCCGGGCGAAGTCGCCCTGCACCGCGTACGGAGCGCCGCCCGCGGTACCGGCGAAGGTGTAGCTGTCGTTCCGCGCGTCCCGCCCGCCCCGCGCGTGGTCGTACTGCCCCGCGAACACCCATCGCCCCGTCGGTACGGTGCGCCCCTCCTTCAGCGTCCAGGTGTAGACGACGAAACCGTCCCGCTCCGTGACCGTCTGCGTGAAGTCGTCCTCGGGCAGGGAGCACCACGCGCCCGTGGACGCCACCCCGCCGGTCTGGGCGACCTTCAACTCCACCGTCAGCGCGGAGAGTTGCTGCGAGGTCTTCAGGGTCAGATCGCTCTGCGCCCAGAACTCGTTGCCGTGCGGGTCCACCGAGCCGTCGGACCACAGGGGGCCGTCCTGCTCGTGGCGGGCGGCGGGCGGCTGTGCGGAGGCGGTGGCCCGCGGGGCGGCCGCGGTGTGCGAGGGCAACGGGACGCCCGCGCGGGGCGTGGGAGCGGCGGTGTGCGCCGGCGGGCGCGTCGTCGCGTCCGGCGCCGGGGGCGTGGGCGTCGGAGAGACCGCCACCGTCTGCCCCGTGGGAGGCTTGTCCCGCACGGCGGACGCCACGGCGTACCCGCCCACGGCGAGCACCCCGGCGACCGCCGCGGTGGCGCCGAGCACCCGCGCCCAGCCCACCACTCGCGGTCCCGTGGCCCGGTGGCCGGAGCGGGCGGAGCCGGAGGCCCGGGCCATGCCGCGCTCCACGCGGGCCAGGATGCGCGCGCGGTCGGGTTCGTGGGCCTCGGCCGCCTCGTGCAGCCGGGCGCGCAGCTCGTCGTGCACGTCCTGCCGCCTCATCGGTTCCTTCCTCCGCTCTCGCCGCCCCGGGCCGCCATCGCCGCGTGCATCCGCCGCGGTTCGCCCTGGGGGCCGAGCAGGCGTTGCAGTTCGGCCATGCCCTTGGACGTCTGGCTCTTCACCGTACCCACCGACACCCCGAGCGCGAGCGCGGTGTCCTTCTCCGAGAGGTCGAACGCGTGCCGCAGCACCACGCAGGCCCGTTTGCGGAACGGCAGCCTGCGCAGCGCCTCCTGCACGTCCACCACGCCGGCCACGTCCGGGTTCTCGGTCCTCTCCTCGCGGTGCGACCAGAACAGTGCCATCCGGCGCCGCTCGCGCACCGCGCTGCGGATCCGGGTGCGGGCCAGGTTGGCGACCACGCCCCGCGCGTACGCGACCGGGTGGTCGGCGCCGCGCACCCGGTCCCAGCGGTGCCACAGCGCGAGCAGCGCGTCCGCCGCGAGATCGTCCGCGGCATCGGACTCGCCGGTCAACAGATGGGCGAGGCGGGAGAGTTCGGCGTAGTGCCGTTCGAAGAAGGCATGGAACTCCACGGAGGCGGCGTCGTCGACGACTGTGCCCACGGGTGACCTCTTCTCGGTACGGCTCTGTGAGTGTCATGCGAATGACATAGGGCACCGGGAGGGGGTGCCCGGGCGGAGATCCGGAAGCGTAGCAGTGATCATTTGGTGAAGGCGTACGGGGGTTCGGACGGTGTATGACCCGCCGAACCAGATTCCGTAACACGGGGAAAACCTGAACCGGGTTCGACAGGGGAACAATCCAGCCAGCATCCGCGCACCGCTCACCAGGCGACAAGGAGTCGACCCATGTCCGTCGACGGGTACTTCAGAATCTCCGAACGGGGATCCACCATCGGCCGGGAGATACGCGGCGGCTTCGCCACGTTCTTCACGATGGCCTACATCCTTGTCCTGAATCCGATCATCCTGGGAAGTGCCAAGGACAAGTTCGGGCACACGCTCGACACCGGCCAACTCGTCACCGCCACCGCGCTGGTGGCCTGTGTGATGACGATCATCATGGGCGTCGGCGGCAACCTGCCGCTCGCGATCGCCGCCGGACTCGGCCTCAACGCCGTCGTCGCCTTCCAGCTGGCGCCGCTCATGAGCTGGGCCGACGCGATGGGCCTGGTGGTCCTGGAGGGCCTCGTCATCTGCCTGCTGGTCCTCACCGGACTACGGGAAGCGATCATGAACGCGATCCCGCACCAGCTGAAGCAGGCGATCGGTGTGGGCATCGGGCTGTTCATCGCGTTCATCGGCTTCGTCGACGCCGGGTTCGTCAGCCGGGTCCCGGACGCCGCCGGCACCACCGTGCCCGTGCAGCTCGGCGCCGCGGGGCGGCTCACCGGCTGGCCCGTGCTCGTCTTCTGCCTCGGCGTGCTCCTGACCATCGCGCTGCTGGCGAGGAAGGTGAAGGGCGCGATCCTCATCAGCATCGTGACGATGACCGTCGTCGCGATCGTCATCAACGCACTCGCCGACATCAAGAGCTGGGGCCTGACCACGCCCAAGGTCCCCGACAAGCTCGTCGCCGCCCCGGACTTCGGGCTGATCGGTCACTTCAGCCTGTTCGGCGGGTTCGGCAAGGCCGGCGCGCTCACCGCCGTGCTGCTCGTCTTCACCCTGATCCTGTCCGACTTCTTCGACGCCATGGGCACGATCGTCGGCATCAGCGCCGAGGCCGGGCTGCTGGACGAGCGGGGACAGGTGCCCGGCATCGGCCGGGTGCTGTTCATCGACGGGGCCGCCGCCGTCGCCGGCGGTCTCGGCTCCGCCTCCTCCAACACCGCCTACATCGAGTCGGCGGCCGGCGTCGGCGAGGGCGCCCGCACCGGCTTCGCCAACCTCGTCACCGGCGGCCTGTTCGGCCTCGCCCTCTTCCTCAGCCCGCTGCTCACCATCGTCCCGCTCCAGGCCGCGGCCCCCGCGCTGATCGCGGTGGGCTTCCTGATGATGACCCACGTCAAGCACATCGACTGGGACCGCTACGAGATCGCCGTCCCGGCGTTCCTCACCATCGCCGTCATGCCGTTCACGTACTCCATCACCGACGGCATCGGGGCCGGGTTCCTGTCCTACGTGATCGTCAAGGCGGTGCTCGGCAAGGCGCGCGAGGTCAACTGGCTGCTGTGGGGCGTCTCGGCGCTGTTCCTCGTGTACTTCGCGATCGACCCGGTGGAGCAGATCCTCGGCGTGAAGTGAGGGCGCCCATGGGGAGCCTCACTTCAAGGCCGCCTGCATCATCGCCCTGGCCACCGGCGCGGCCAGCCCGTTGCCGCTGACCTCGGAGCGCGCCGCGTCCGACTGCTCGACCATGACCGCCACGGCGATCTCCTTGCCGGTGCCGCCGGACTTCCCGAAGGACGTGAACCAGGCGTACGGCGTCTTGCTGTTGTTCTCGCCGTGCTGGGCGGTGCCGGTCTTGCCGCCGACCGTGACGCCGTGGATCAGGGCGTTGGTACCGGTGCCCTTCTCGACCACCGTCTCCATCGCCGACTGCAACTGGTCGGCGGTGGAGGAGCTGACGACCTGCTTCGTCCCGGCGTCCTTGTCGTAGTCGTGCAACACGCCACCGCCGCTGTCGGTGATCTGCGACACCATGTGCGGCGAGACCAGCTTGCCGCCGTTGGCGATGGCCGCGGAGACCATGGCCATCTGGAGCGGGGTCGCGGTGACGTCGAACTGCCCGATGCCGGACAGCCCGGTCTGGGCCTTGTCCATCTTCGACGGGTACACGCTGGCGTAGGCCCGCACCGGCACGTCGAACGCGTCGTCGTTGAACCCGAACCTCTCGGCCATGGCCCGCACCTTGTCCTGCCCGAGGTCGACGGCCATCTTGCCGAAGACGTTGTTGCAGGAGTACTGCAGGGCGACCCGGATCGAGGCGTTCGCGCACGGGGCCGACGCGTTCTCGTTCGCCAGCGGCCTCACCGTGCCCGGCAGGGTGTAGGGGTTGGGGCTGTCGGTGGCCTGGTCCACGTTCTTGTACAGCCCGTCCTCCAGCGCGGCCGCCGCCACGACCAGCTTGAACGTGGACCCCGGCGGCAGCGGCTGGCGCAGCGCGCGGTTGGTCAGCGGCTTGTCCTGGTCGGCGCCCAGCTGCTTCCAGGCGGTCCCGGCGGTGCCCGCGTCGGTGAGCGACGAGGGGTCGTACGACGGCGTCGACACCACGGCGAGGATCCTGCCGGTCTTCGGGTCGATCGCGACGGCCGCGCCCTTCTTGTCACCGAGGGCCTGGTAGCCGGCCTTCTGCACGGCAGGGTCGATCGTCGTGAGCACGTTGCCGGGGTCGGCGCGCTCACCGGTGAGCGTGTTCATGACCGTCTTCAGCCTGGGGTCCGTGCCGTTGAGCAGGTCCTGGTAGATGCCCTCCAGCTGGGTGGGGGCGTAGGCCTGCGAGGCGTAGCCCGTCACCGCGGCGTAGAGCCTGCCGTCCGTGTACGTGCGCCTGTACGCGAGGTCGCCCCCCTTCGTGCGCGTGGAGCCGGTGATGGCGTTCCCGGCCACGATGATGTTCCCGAGCGGCCGCGAGTACGTCTCGATCGCGTTCCGCCGGTTGTCGTTGTCGTCCGCGAGGGCCTTGCCGTCGTAGAACTGCACCCATGTCGCCCTGACCAGCAGGGCGAGCACGAGCAGCATCACGAAGACGGACGCCCGCCTGATCGTCTTGTTCATCCCGGTCAGGAAGACGACCGGGATGGGGTCGATCGTTCCCGTAACGCCCGTTTTCTCATCGGACGCTCAGGAAGGATCAGGAGGGAACGGCCCCCTGGGCGTCCGGTCAGAGCCTGCGGGTCGCCAGCGTCAGCCGGTCGCGGGCGTCGAACAGCGCGTCCTTGATCATCTGCTCGTGCGCGGGGGTCAGCCGGGCCACCGGCACCGAGCAGCTGACCGCGTCCCGGGCCGGGGTGCGGTACGGGATCGCCACGCCGAAGCAGCGCAGGCCGAGCGTGTTCTCCTCGCGGTCGACCGCGAAGCCCTGCTCGCGCACCTGGTGCAGCTCCTCGATGAGCTTCTCGCGGTCGGTGGTCGTGTGCTCGGTGAGCGCCGGGAGGGCCTCCGGGAGCAGCCCCCGGACCTGCTCGTCGGTGTAGGTGGCGAGGATCGCCTTGCCGAGGGAGGTGGAGTGGGCGGGCAGGCGGCGGCCGACCCGGGTGAACGGGCGCAGATAGTGCTGGGACTGGCGGGTGGCGAGATAGACGACGTTCGTGCCGTCGAGGCGCGCCAGGTGGATCGTCTCCGTGGTGTCGTCCGACAGCCGGTCCAGCGTCGGTCGGGCCGCCGCGACCACCTCGTCGCCGTCGATGTACGACGTGCCGACCAGCAGGGCCCGCACCCCGATGCCGTACCGCGTGCCCGTCGCGTCCGTCTCGACCCAGCCCAGTTCGACGAGCGTGCGCAGCAGCATGTACAGGCTGGACTTGGGGTACCCCACCGCCTCCTGCACGGCCGCGAGGGAGTGCATACCAGGGCGGCCGGCGAAGTACTCGAGCAGCTCAACGGTCCGTACCGCGGACTTGACCTGCGCGCCGCCCCCTGTGTCGCCTGCCGTCATCGCGCGTGACCCCTTCGTTCGGCGAGGGCCTGGATATTCAGGACCCGAGGTAGGTAGTCTCCGAGCAGCGAATTCATCATCAGAGACAGTGTTCAGTATATCGAACGCGGCTGATGGGTGACCCAGTCAAGCGCACACTCGTTGGAGGGAACCCGCGGTGGCAGCAGCACCAGTCTGGAGCGTCGACCCGCGCACCGGGAAGCAGCGTGAGCAGGTTGCGGTGGAGGCCACAGCCCAGGAGGTGGACGCCGCGGTCCGGGCGGCCCACGCCGCGCGCGGCGCCCTCGCCGACCGCACGGTCCGCGCGGCCTTCCTGCGCTCGGCCGCCGACGGCCTGGACGCGGCCAAGGACGGCCTGGTCGAGACCGCCGACGCCGAGACCGCCCTCGGCCCGGCCCGGCTGACCGGGGAACTCGCCCGCACCGGATACCAGTTGAGGGCCTTCGCCGACATCGTCGAGGAGGGCGCCTTCCTCGACGTCGTCATCAACCACCCCGACGACACCGCGACCCCGCCGATCCCGGACCTGCGCCGCTACAAGGTGCCGCTGGGCGTCGTCGCCGTCTACTCCGCCTCCAACTTCCCCTTCGCCTTCTCCGTGGCCGGCGGCGACACCGCGAGCGCGCTCGCCGCGGGCTGCCCGGTCGTCGTCAAGGCGCACCCCGACCACCCGGCCCTGTCCGAGCTGGTCGCCAAGGTGCTGCGCCGGGCCGCCGCCGAGCACGGCATCCCCGAGGCCGTCGTCGGCCTCGTGCACGGCTTCGAGGCGGGCATCGAGCTGATCAGGCACCCGCTGATCGCCGCCGCGGGCTTCACCGGTTCCGTGCGCGGCGGGCGCGCGCTGTTCGATGAGGCCGCCGCGCGGGAAGTGCCGATCCCGTTCCACGGCGAACTCGGCTCCCTCAACCCGGTCCTGGTGACCGAGGCGGCCGTCGCCGAGCGGGCCGAGGAGATCGGCGCCGGGCTGGCCGGTTCGATGACGCTCGGCGACGGGCAGTTCTGCGTGAAGCCCGGCCTCGTGCTCGTGCCCTCCGGGGCGGGCGGCGACCAGCTGGTGAAGTCCCTCACCGACGCCGTCGGCGACACCGACGCGGGGGTCCTGCTCGACCACCGCATGCGGGACAACTTCGTCGCCGGGGTCGCGGAGCGGGCCCGCCTGGCGGACGTCGAGACGCCCGTCACACCCGGCGCGGGCGGCGAGCACACGGTCAGTGCCGGGTTCCTCACGGTGCCGGCCGGGAAGCTGGCCGAGGAGGGGGCGTACGACCTGCTGCTCGAGGAGTGCTTCGGGCCGGTCACCGTGGTCGCCCGCTACGCCTCCGAGCAGGAGGCGGCCACCGTGCTGTCGCGGCTGCCGGGCAACCTCACCGCCACCGTCCAGCTGTCCGCCGAGGAAGCCGCGGGGCAGGGCCGCGGACCGGAGCTGCTCGCCGAACTGACGCCGCTCGCCGGGCGGGTGGTCGTCAACGCGTGGCCGACGGGTGTCGCCGTGGCGCCGGCCCAGCACCACGGGGGGCCGTACCCGGCGACCACGTCCACCTCGACCTCGGTGGGCGGTACGGCCATCGAGCGGTGGCTGCGGCCGGTGGCCTACCAGAACGCGCCCACCGCCCTGCTGCCCGCCGAGCTGCGGGACGACAACCCCCTCGGACTGCCGCGCCGGTTCAACGGGGTCCTGGAACGGTAGGGCACTGGCACAATCGGCCGATGGACGTGGAACTCCCCGAACTCCCTTTCCCCTTGCGCACGTACGGCCCCGAAGGGCACTGGTCCTACGAGGACGGCGTGCTCACCGGATGGGCCGGTCCCCGGCAGGACCGGTTCGTCACGCCCACGGGTGAGGCCCTCGATCCCGCCTCCGACGCGCCCCGGCTGCTCGGGGCGCCCGAGGGCGACTTCCAGCTGATCGCCCGGGTGACCGTGGGCTTCCGGGCGGCCTTCGACGCCGGCGTGCTGTACGCGCACGTCGGCGAGCGGGACTGGGCCAAGCTCTGCCTGGAGTACTCCCCGGACGTGCCCACCGTCTGCACGGTGGTCACCCGGGGACACTCCGACGACGCCAACTCCTTCACGGTGGACGGCAGTTCCGTGTGGCTGCGGATCAGCCGGACCGGGCGGGCCCTCGCCTTCCACGCCTCCCGGGACGGCGAGCGCTGGACCTTCGTCCGGCTGTTCACCCTCGGCGACGAGAAGGAGACCGCGGGCGCGCTGGTCGGCTTCATGGCCCAGTCGCCGCTGGGGGAGGGGTGCGTGGTGACGTACGACCACCTCACCTTCCGGCACGGCTGGCCGGACGACCTGCGAGACGGAAGCTGAGGGCGAACGTCACCGTCAGCAGACCCGCGCCGACGGCCAGGCTCAGCCGCATGCCGGTCTCGAAGCCATGGCCGAGCAGCGCCCCGAAGACGGCGATGCCCAGCCCGCCGGCCACCTGCCGTGCCGCGTTGAGCACCCCGGCCGCGAGCCCCGCCCGCTCGGCGGGGACGGCGTCCATCATCGCGGCCGTGAGCGGCGGGACGGTCAGCGCGCAGCCCAGCGCCAGCGGGATCAGCAGCACGGCCACCAGGACGGACGGCGTGCCGGCGTCCACGTACAGCAGCGCGAGCAGCCCGACGACGGCGAGCGGCTGCCCGACCAGCATCGGCAGCCTGGGCCCGTAGCGGCCGGCGAGTTTGCCCGCCACCACGTTGGTCACCGCGATCAGGCCGGTCATCGGCAGGAACATCAGCCCCGCGTACAGCGCGGAGTGGCCCTGCACCTGCTGGAAGAACAGGGAGAAGACGAACACCAGGCTGTAGAAGGCCACACTGACCGCGGCTCCCGCCGCGACCGCCGTGGCCACGGTGCGGTCGCGGAAGAGGCCGAGGGGCACCACCGGGTGGGCCTGCCGCGCCTCGACGCGCAGGAACGCCGCGCCCGCGACGACGGCCACGAGCAGCGCGGCCCAGCCCGCCGTGCCGCCCTCGATCGCGGCGAAGGTCAGGGCCACCAGGGCCGTCACGGCCGTCAGCTGGCCGGGCAGGTCCAGCGGCGCCGGACGGGGGCGGGAGCGCGGGGCGCGCACCAGCAGCGCCAGGATCGCCGCGCCCAGCGGCAGGTTGACGAAGAAGATGCCGCGCCAGTCCCACGCCGTGGTCAGCGCGCCGCCCGCCACCGGTCCGAGTGCCACGGCCAGCGAGCCGCCCGCCGCCCACGCGGCCACCGCGCGGGCCCGCCGGGCCGGTTCCGGGTACGCCTGGCGCACCAGTGCCAGCGAGGCCGGGAGCACCACGGCCGCCGCGACGCCCTGCACCACCCGGGCGCCGATCAGGACGGCCAGGTCCGGCGCCAGTCCGCAGGCCGCCGAGGCGAGCGTGAACACCGCCGTCCCGAGCGCGAACGCCCGGCTCGCCCCGGTCCGGTCCGAGAAGGCCCCGGTGGACAGCATCAGCGCCGCGAACGCCAGCGTGTAGGCGTCCACCACCCACTGCAGGCCGGACAGCCCGGCGTCCATGGAGGTGCCGATCGCGGGCAGCGCCACGTTCACCACGGACGCGTCGAGGCAGATCAGCGCGAAGCCGAGCAGCGAGGCGGTGAGGGTGAGCGCGGCGGAGGACCCGTGGGGCTCCAAGTCGCCTGTCCTGGCGGCGAGTTGACCGACGCGGTGCGTCTGGTTCGTTGACATGTCCCCATGCTGCGGGCCCGGACCGTCGTACAGTAGTGGCCTGAATGCCAGGTGTCCGGAGGTTCTGGTCATGCCGCACCGCATCGTCGTCATCGCGCCCTCGCCCGTGTCGATGTTCAACCTCGCGATCCCCGAAATGCTCTTCGGCAAGGTCGAGGTGGACGGCCGGCCCGGCTACGAGGTGATCGTCTGCACGGCGGTCCCCGGCCCGGTCCCCACCACCGCCGGGCTCGACCTGCACGTCGGCCGCGGACTCGACGCTCTGCGGGAGGCCGACACCGTCGTCGTGGCGGGCACCGGGGAGCCGTTCGAGCCGGACCCGCGGATCGTGGCCGCCGTCCGCGAGGCGGCCGGGTCCGGCAAGCGCATCGCCTCCATCTGCACCGGCGCCTTCCAGCTCGCGGAGGCGGGCCTGCTGCACGGCCGCAAGGCGACCACGTACTGGGCGCACGCCGACGAGCTGCGCAAGCGGTATCCCGAGGTCGAACTCCGCGGCGACGTGCTGTACGTCCAGGACGGGCCGTACATCACCTCCTCCGGCTACGCCGCCGGCATCGACCTGTGCCTGCACCTCATCCGCACCGACTACGGCGCCGCCGTCGCCAACGCCGTCGCCCGCCTCGCCCTGGTCGCCCCGGTCCGCCCCGGCGGCCAGACGCAGTTCACCCAGACCCCGCTGCCGCCCGAGCGCGGCACCGCGTGCGCCGACACCCGGGGCTGGGCCATGCGCAACCTGGACAAGCCGCTCACCCTCACCGACCTCGCCCGGCACGCGGGCGTATCGGTGCGCACCCTGACCCGCCGCTTCCACGCCGAGAGCGGGGTCAGCCCCCTGCAGTGGCTGCTCCACCAGCGCATCGAGCGCGCCAAGGAACTCCTGGAGACCACCACCCTGCCCATGGACCAGGTCGCCACCGCCTGCGGCCTCGGCACCGCCGACTCCCTGCGCGCCCACCTGGTCCGCCGCACCGGCCTGACGCCGAGCGCGTACCGCGCCCAGTTCAGCAGGCACGGAACCGGGCAGCAGCCGGCCGCGTCCTCGGTGGCGTGATCCCCCACCGCACGACCGGCGACCGGCTGACAGGCGCCCGCGTGATCCGCACCGCCCTGCCCGCGGAGGCGGAGACGCTCGCCGCGCTGCACCGCCGGGCGCGCTCGACGTACTACCCGGACGGCCTCCCGGACGACGGCACCGACTGGACCGCCGCCTGGCGCGGCGCGATCGAGCGGCCGGACGGCCAGGTGCTGTGCGTGGTCGAGCGGGGCGCGATCGCCGCCGTCGCCTCCTTCCGGCGCCCCGAGGCCGCTCCCGCCGGCACCGTGAAGCTGTTCCAGTTCCACGTCGACCCCGGCCACTGGCGGTCCGGCATCGGCAGCGCCCTGCACGCGGCCTGCGTGGAGCAGTGGCGGGCCGACGGCAGTCGGACCGCCGTCCTCGACGTGCACATCGGCAACCGGCGCGCCCAGGCCTTCTACGCCCGCCAGGGCTGGCTACCGGACCCGGACAGCCCACCCGCCGACGGCGACCACCACCTCGGCCTGCGCTTGTCCGTGCCGACGGAATGAAACCGGTTGTTTGAACGTTCAGGTACTGGCGGTGGAGAGAGCCTCCGCGCCCGCAGACCTGGAGAAGAGCCGAGAGCATGCGCGTCGAGATCTGGACGGACATCGCCTGTCCCTGGTGCTACGTAGGAAAGGCGCGGTTCGACAAGGCGCTCGCCGCCTTCCCGCACCGTGACGAGGTCGAGGTGGTGCACCGCTCCTTCGAACTGGACCCGGGCCGGGCCAAGGGCGACGTCCAGCCGGTGATCACCATGCTCACGCGGAAGTACGGCATGAGCGAGGCGCAGGCCGAGGCCGGTGAGGACAACCTGGGCGCCCAGGCCGCCGCCGAGGGCCTGGACTACCGCACCCGCGGCCGCGACCACGGCAACACCTTCGACATGCACCGCCTGCTGCACTTCGCCAAGGAGCGGGGCCGGCAGGACGAGCTGATCCAGATCCTGTACCGGGCGAACTTCGCCGAGGAGCGCTCCGTCTTCACCGAGGGCGACGAGCGGCTCGTGGAACTGGCCGTCGAGGCCGGGCTCGACGAGCGGGCCGTTCGCGCGGTGCTCGCCGACCCGTCCCGCTACGCCGACGACGTGCGCGCCGACGAGCGCGAGGCCGCCCAGCTCGGCGCGAACGGCGTGCCGTTCTTCGTCCTGGACCGCAAGTACGGCGTCTCCGGCGCCCAGCCCGCCGAGGTCTTCACCCGCGCGCTCGGCCAGGCGTGGGCAGAGCGGCCCCCGCTGACGCTGGTCGACCAGCAAGACGCCGAGGCATGCGGCCCGGACGGCTGCGCGGTGCCGCAGCAGGGATGAAACCGCAGGTCCGGGCGGATGTATAAGGACTGCTGAGAAGACCCACTCACTTTTCCGCAATGGACGGGGACTTCTGAGGGCCGCAGAGTGGGACCCATGGAGACCACGGAGACGTTCGACCGCCTCGTCCGCGCCGAGTTCGCCCCGCAGAGCATCTTCCTGAACACCGCGAGCAGCGGCCTGCTCCCGGCCCGCACCGTCACCGCGCTGCACGAGGCGGCGCTGCTGCGGGCCGAGGGCCGGCCGCTGCTTCCGCTCTTCGACGACGTCGAGGCCTGCCGGGCCGCGTACGCCCGGCTCGCCGGTGTTCCGGCCACCCGGGTCGCGGCGGGCGCCTCCGTGGCCGCCCACACCGGCGTGATCGCCGCCTCCCTGCCCGCGGGCGCCGAAGTCCTCACCGCCGAGGACGACTTCACCTCCGTACTGAACCCCTTCCACGTCCGCGGCGACCTCAAGGTGCGGGCGGTGCCGCTGGACCGGATCGCCGAGGCCGTCCGCCCCGGCACCGCGCTGGTCGCGGTCAGCGCCGCCCAGTCCGCCGACGGCCGGCTCGCCGACCTCGCCGCCCTGCGCACGGCGGCCCGCGCGCACGGCGCCCGCACCTACGTCGACTTCTCCCAGGCCGCGGGCTGGCTGCCGGTGGACGCGGACGGCTACGACTTCACCGCCGCCGTCTCCTTCAAGTGGCTGCTCGGCCCGCACGGCGCGGCCTTCCTCACCGTCCCCGAGGACTTCGGCGGCCTCACCCCGCTGCTGTCGGGCTGGGTCGCGGGCGAGCAACCCTGGGACAGCTGCTACGGCCCCGTCGCCGAACTCGCCCGCTCCGCACGCCGGTTCGACCTCACCCACGCCCTGTTCACCTACGCCGGGCTGCGCCGCTCCCTCGAACTCATCGAGGAGCTGGGCGTGGCCGCCGTCCGCGCCCACGACCTGGCGCTGGCCGACCGGTTCCGGGCCGGGCTCGCGGACCTCGGTCACGCGCCGGTGCCCGCCCCCGGCTCGGCGATCGTCTCCGTTCCCGGACTCGGCGGCCGCCAGCCGGAGCTGGGCCGCGCCGGCATCGAGGTCTCCGACCGCGCGGGCAACCTCCGCGCCGCCTTCCACCTCTACAACACGGCCGCCGACGTGGACCGCCTGCTTCAGGCCCTGTCCCGCTGACGGCACGACCGGGCCGGGGGCCTCCCGTACCGCACGGGAGGCCCCCGGCCCGCGGTTCAGCGAGGTACGCCGGCGGTCACGTCACCGGCGTGAAGTCCCGCGCGCCGATGAACTCGGGGCGCCGCACCGGCGCCGCGAACGGCTCCACCGCCGCGTTCTCGACGCTGTTGAACACGATGAACACGTTGCTGCGCGGGAAGGGGGTGATGTTGTCCCCGCTGCCGTGCATGCAGTTGCAGTCGAACCAGGTCGCCGAGCCGGCCCGGCCCGTGAAGAGCTTGATGCCGTACTCGCTCGCCATCTTGGTCAGCGCCTCGTCGGACGGCGTGCCCGCGTCCTGCATCTGGAGGGACTTCTTGTAGTTGTCCTCGGGCGTGGCACCGGCACAGCCCAGGAACGTCCGGTGCGAGCCCGGCATGATCATCAGGCCGCCGTTGGTGTCGTAGTTCTCGGTCAGCGCGATCGAGACGGACACCGTGCGCATGTGCGGCAGACCGTCCTCGGCGTGCCAGGTCTCGAAGTCCGAGTGCCAGTAGAAGCCGCTGGCGCCGAAACCGGGCTTGACGTTGATCCGCGACTGGTGGACGTAGACGTCCGAGCCGAGGATCTGCCGGGCCCGGCCGACCACGCGCGGATCCCGCACCAGCTTCGCGAACACCTCGCTGATCCGGTGCACCTCGAAGACCGAGCGGATCTCCTGGGACTTGGGCTCCACGATCGAGCGCTCGTCGGCGCGGATCGCCGGGTCGCCGACCAGCCGGTCCAGCTCCCGGCGGTAGACCTCGACCTCGTCGGGCGTGATCAGCTGGTCGATCGCGAGGAAGCCGTCACGCTCGTACGCCTGCAGGTCGCCGGTCGGGATCGGGCCCGGCGTGTCCGGGGAGCCCCAGACGACCGGGTCCTGCCGGGGGACGGCCACCTCGGTGGCGCCGCGGCTGGGGTACAGGTCGGTCACGGTGGCGGTGGTCATCGTGTGTCACACCTCCTCGGGCTCGGTGAGCAGCGGGTAGACGCCGTTCTCGTCGTGGTCCTCCCGTCCGGTCACGGGCGGGTTGAACACGCACAGGCAGTGGAAGTCCTCCTTGACCTTCAGCGTGTGCCGCTCGTGGCCGTCGAGGAGGTACATGGTGCCGGGCGTGATCGTGTACGACGTCCCGGTCTCGTGGTCGGTGAGTTCGGCCTCGCCCTTGGTGCAGACGACGGCCTCGATGTGGTTGGCGTACCACATCGACGTCTCCGTACCGGCGTACAGGATGGTCTCGTGCAGGGAGAAACCGACCCGCTCCTTGGCGAGGACGATGCGCTTGCTCTCCCAGGTGCCGGACCTGGCCTTCACATGCCGGTCGGTGCCTTCGATGTCCTTGAACGATCGCACGATCACGGTGCTGTGTCTCCTCCTTGCTGAGTGCTCTTCGCCGACGTGCTCGTCAGGCGGTCTCGCGGACGGCGCGGGCGAGGATCCGCAGGCCCTCGTCCAGCTCGTCCGGCGTGATGGTGAGGGCCGGCAGCAGCTTGACGACCTCGCCCTCGGGTCCGGACGTCTCGATCAGCAGCCCGAGTTCGAAGGCCCGCCGGGCGATCCGGCCGGCCCGCTCCTTCGCGTGGAACTCCATGCCCCACACGAGCCCGCGGCCGCGGTACTCCTTGACGTCGGCGAGGTTCTCCTCGGTGATCGAGATCAGCGCCTGCTCGACCTGCTCGCCGCGGGCGCGGGTCTGCTTCTCCATCGCCGAGCCGTCGGTCCAGTACGTCTCCAGGGCCGCCGTCGCGGTGACGAACGCGGGGTTGTTGCCGCGGAAGGTGCCGTTGTGCTCGCCCGGCTCCCAGACGTCCAGTTCGGGCCGGAACAGGCACAGCGACATCGGCAGGCCGTAGCCGCTGATCGACTTGGAGACGGTGACGATGTCCGGCGTGATGCCCGACTCCTCGAAGGAGAAGAACGCGCCGGTGCGGCCGCAGCCCATCTGGATGTCGTCGACGATCAGCAGCATGTCCTGCCGCTCGCACAACTCCTTGAGTGCGCGCAGCCATTCGGGCCGGGCCACGTTGATGCCGCCCTCGCCCTGCACGGTCTCCACGATCACCGCGGCCGGCTTGTTCAGCCCCGAGCCCTGGTCCTCCAGCAGCCGCTCGAACCACAGGAAGTCCGGGACCGTGCCGTCGAAGTAGTTGTCGAACGGCATCGGCGTGCCGTGCACCAGCGGGATGCCGGCGCCGGCCCGCTTGAAGGCGTTGCCGGTGACGGCGAGGGAGCCCAGCGACATCCCGTGGAAGGCGTTCGTGAACGACACGATCGCCTCCCGGCCCTTGACCTTGCGGGCCAGCTTCAGCGCCGACTCCACGGCGTTGGTGCCGGTCGGCCCCGGGAACATGACCTTGTACGGCAGGTCGCGCGGGCGCAGCACCAGGTCCTGGAAGGCCTGGAGGAAGGCCCGTTTGGCAGTGGTCGACATGTCCAGGCCGTGGGTCACCCCGTCACGCGCCAGATAGTCGATCAACGCCCGTTTGAGTACGGGGTTGTTGTGGCCGTAGTTGAGTGAGCCGGCCCCGGCGAAGAAGTCGAGGTAGGCATGACCGTCCTCGTCGTACATCCGGCTGCCCTGCGCGCGGTCGAAGACCGTGGGCCAGCCGCGGCAGTAGCTGCGCACCTCGGACTCGAGGGTCTCGAAGACGCTGAGGTCGGGCTGGGTGATGGTCACGGTGAATCGCTCCTCAGTGGGCGAGGTGGTCGGTGAAGTCGGTCGGGTCGGTCAGTGGGTCAACGGGCCGATGCGGTAAAGGACTTCGGGATCGTGCGGGCCGTCGGGGAACATCTCGGCCGGGAACAGCACCTCGCGTTCGAGGCGTGCCCCGTGCCGGTCGGCGAACGAGGTGAACAGCCGCTCGGAGGCCGTGTTGCCGGGGGTGATGGTGGTCTCCACGCCGGTGACGCCGCGCTCGGCGGCCAGCCGGGCGACCAGCCCGTCCAGCAGCGCGGCGGCGATGCCGAGACCGCGGTGGGCGGAGTCGACGGCCACCTGCCAGACGAGCAGGGTGTGCGGGCGGTCCGGCCGCACGTAGCCGGTGACGAATCCGACCGGCTCCCCGTCCGCACCGCGCGCCACCGCCGAGGTGCCGGCGAAGTCCCGGCACCACAGCAGATAGCTGTACGAGGAGTTCAGGTCGAGGGTTTTCGAATCCTTGGCGATACGCCAGAGCGCGGCTCCGTCGGTCACCACCGGCTGGTCGATGAGCAGGTCTGCGGGTGCGGCAGTCATGCGGCACGAATTTAGCGAGGTGAATTAGGAAATGCACGGCCGCCGCGGGTGGGCTGCACAGAGAGAACCGTGATTTGTCCTGTTTGCCCCAGGGTGAATCGGGACAAATCAAAGAGATTGTGGAGTGTGTCACAGCTCGGAAACCGCCGAGGGTGCGCTGGAAACACGTTGGAAAAGTCCCCGGTTTAGGCTCGAAAAAAGCGGGCAGAAGAAGATGGGAAGCTGTCGTCCGGGAAATAGGAGAGAATTGTGAAATCGCCTTGAATTCAGGCCCCGGCGATTCCGTCGATTCCTTCCCGCGGAATGTCGGCATGGCCGTCAGGGCCTCCTGAAGCCTCGGCGGGACGCCGCACGAGGCCGAGGGCGTCAGCGCCGACGGCTCCGCCGAGGTCCTGCGCACCTGCGCGTCCCCCAGCCCCGGCACTTCAGCTCCAGCGTGCCCCGGTGGAAGGCCGGCCGGCTCTCCGGTACGGGCGGCTCCGGTCCCGTCATGAGGGGAACGCGGCGACCGTCGGGGAGGGTCCGCGGCGCCTGGGGTGTCCCCATGGCGGCGGCAGGACACCGGCAGGCGGCCCTGTCCGGCGAGCTTCCCGACGCCGCCTGCGGGTCGAGCCTCCTGCCGCTCGAACGGCACCGCGGCCGTGCCGAAGAAGGCCCTTCCCAGCCGGGCGTCCCATGCCGCCGCGCGGACGCCGGATTCTGGTGGCGGAGCCGCGCGCCCGTGTGCGGTGGTCGCCCCGGGGCCTTGCCGGTCGGGGCCGAGCGGGAGTGGTGGCGGACCGAGGGAGCTCTCCTCGCCCGGGCGCGGGCGGCCGGGCTCGTGGGTGGTGCGGCGCGGACCCGGCCGTTCGACAGGGTCTCGGGACGCCCCGCGAAGTAGCTGAGGGCTAACGCCCCTGCGCCCACGCCGTGGCGACGGCCCGCCGGGCGGCCTCCGGGTCCACGGACAGGCCGTGCTCGGCGAGCGCGGCGCCCAGGGCCGTGAGCGAGTCCTGGACCGTCTCCGGCGTGGCGTTTGCCCCGTAGTGGTTCACCCGGATCATCTCCTTGGCCAGCGCACCGCCACCGGCGGCGAGCGGCAGCCCGGGGTCGCTCTCCAGCGCCCGGGCCACCACGTCCGAGGCCACCACGCCCGCCGGGACCCGCAGCGTCGTGGCGACCGGCGCCGCGTCCTTCTCCTCGTACACGTACGGCTCCAGGCCCGCCCCGAGAGCCGACGCACCCGCCCGCGTGGCCAGCGCGGCGCCGCGGTGCCGCGCCATCACCGTGTCGAGCCCCACCGACTCGATCCGCTCCAGGCACGCCTCCAGCGCCAGCATCTCCAGCTGGGCCGGGGCGTGCGGCAGCACCGTGCGGCCCGCGTCGATCCAGCGCTCCTTCCAGTCCAGCAGGGACAGGTAGGAGCGGCGCGGCGCGTTCGGGTTGGCCGCCATCCGCGCCCAGGCCCGCTGGCTCACCGAGATCGCCGACACACCGGCCGGGCCGCCCATCGCCTTCTGCGCGCCGATCACGCACAGGTCCACGCCCCAGGCGTCCGGCAGCACCGGTTCGGCGCCCACGGAGGCGACCGCGTCCAGGTAGAAGAGCGCGCCCTGCTCCCGTACCGCCTCGCCGATCTCCGCGACCGGGTTGGTGTTGCCGGTCGCCGCCTCGGCGTGGACGAGGGAGACGAAGTCGATGCCGGGGTGCTCGGCGAACGCCCGGCGGATCTGCCCGGCCGTGACCGCCGTGTGGAAGGGGACCGAGACGTCGTGCACGGTCGCGCCGCAGGAGCGCAGCCAGTCACCGAACGTCTGCCCGTAGGGGCCGGTGATCACGTTCAGGGCCACCGTGCCCGGACCGGCCGCCGCGCGGATCGCGCCCTCCAGGGGCAGCAGCGCCTCGCCCTGGGTGATCAGCACGTCCTGGCGGGTGCCCAGCAGCCGGGCCACCCCGTCCTCGATGGCGGCGAAGCGCTCGGCGCTCAGCGGGGGCAGGTCGAGGAGGGGGTGCGTCACGGCGGTGATCTCTCTCTTCTTCTTCGTTCCCGGGGTTCGGCGGGATCGGCGGCGGGCGACTCCATCGATCTTAGGTGCAACGCCTTCGTAACCATCGGTTTGATTTGAGAGACTCAAACCGATCCTTATAATCGGAACTCAAAGTTCCCCCACAGAGAAGATCACCCCCCATGAAAACGTTCTTCGGGCGCCGCTCCCGCCTCCTGGCTGCCACCGCCGCGACCGCCGGGCTGGTCCTCGTGGTCGCCGGCTGCTCCTCGAGCGGCAGCGGGGGGAGCGGTGCCACCGTCAAGGGCGTCCACGTCGTCAAGGCCGGTCAGCTGACCACCTGCACGCACCTGCCGTACCCGCCGTTCCAGTCCGAGGTGGGCGGCAAGGTGCAGGGCTTCGACGTCTCCCTGATCGACCTCGTCGCCAAGAACCTCGGTGTGAAGCAGCAGATCCTCGACACGCCCTTCGAGAACTTCAAGACCGGCGCCTTCCTGAACTCCGGCGAGTGCGACCTGGCCGCCGCCGGCATGACGATCACGCCCGAGCGCAAGAAGAACGTCGACTTCTCCGACCCGTACTTCGAGGCCACCCAGGCCGTCCTGGTCGACAAGAGCAGCGGCGTCACCTCGCTCGCCGACCTCAAGGCCAAGGGCAAGAAGCTCGGCTCCCAGGCGCAGACCACCGGCGAGGACTACGCCAAGAGCAAGGGCTACGACCCGATCTCCTTCGAGTCCTCCGACGCGGTCCTCAACGGCCTGCGCACCGGCCAGGTCCAGGCCGTCGTCATCGACTACCCGGTCGTCCAGGGCTGGCTGAAGGACAAGGCCAACGCGGACAAGTTCAAGGTCGTCGACAACCTCAAGACCGGCGAGCAGTACGGCTTCACGGTCAAGAAGGGCAACAAGCCCCTGCTGGACGCCATCAACAAGGCCCTCAAGGACGCCAAGGCCGACGGCAGCTACAAGAAGATCTACGAGCAGTGGATCGGCCCGTACGACGCCTCCGTCGCCTCCCCGGCCGCCTCATGACCGACACGGACACACGACTCCAGCCGAAGAAGAAGGGCCTGACGCGCCGTCAGAAGCGCGCCGTGTCCCGGGGCGCGCAGTACGTCGTCTTCGTCGCCGCCGTGCTCGCCTTCGCGGTCACGGCGGACTGGGGCCGGCTGCAGAACCAGTTCGCCCAGGGCGGCATCGCCCGGCAGATGTTCCCCGACGTCATCACGCTGGCGCTGAAGAACACCGTGCTCTACACCCTGTCCGGCTTCGTCGTCGGACTGGTCCTCGGCATGGTCATCGCGCTGATGCGGCTGTCCTCCGTGGGGCCGTACCGCTGGCTCGCGACGATCTACATCGAGATCTTCCGCGGCCTGCCCGCCCTGCTGATCTTCATCTTCGTCGGCGTGGCCGTCCCGCTCGCCTTCCCGGGCACGGAGATCCCCGGCGGCACCTACGGCAAGGTCGCCCTCGCGCTCGGCCTGGTCTCTGCCGCGTACATGGCGGAGACCATCCGCGCCGGCATCCAGGCCGTGCCCAAGGGGCAGATGGAGGCGGCCCGCTCGCTGGGCTTCTCGCCCGCCAAGGCCATGATCTCCATCATCGTCCCGCAGGCCTTCCGGATCATCCTGCCGCCGCTCACCAACGAACTCGTCCTGCTCTTCAAGGACTCCTCGCTGGTGCTGTTCCTCGGCGTCACCCTGGAGGAGCGGGAACTGTCCAAGTTCGGCCGCGACCTGGCCAGCACGACCGCCAACTCCACGCCGATCCTCGTCGCGGGCCTGTGCTACCTGTTGGTCACCATCCCGCTCAGCTACGTCGTGCGCCGCATGGAGTCCAAGCAGCAGGAGGCGATCCGGTGACCCACCCGGAGATACAGGTACGGGACCTGCACAAGTCCTTCGGCGACAACCACGTCCTGCGCGGCATCGACCTGGAGATCGGCCAGGGCGAGGTCGTCTGCGTCATCGGCCCCTCCGGCTCCGGCAAGTCCACGCTGCTGCGGTGCGTGAACCTGCTGGAGGAGCCCACCGGGGGCCAGGTCTTCGTCGGCGGCACCGAGATCACGGACCCGGACGTCGACATCGACGCCGTACGCCGCCGCATCGGCATGGTCTTCCAGCAGTTCAACCTCTTCCCGCACCTCAGCGTCACCGAGAACCTCACCCTGCCCCAGCGCCGGGTCCTCGGCCGGGACAAGGCGAGCGCCGCCGAGGTCGCCGCCGAGAACCTGGCCCGCGTCGGCCTCGCCGAGAAGGCGGAGGCGTACCCGTCCTCGCTCTCCGGCGGCCAGCAGCAGCGCGTGGCCATCGCCCGGGCCCTCGCCATGGGCCCCGAGGTGATGCTCTTCGACGAGCCGACCTCCGCGCTCGATCCGGAACTGGTCGGGGACGTCCTCGCGGTGATGCGCCGGCTCGCCCGGGAGGGCATGACCATGATGGTCGTCACACACGAGATGACCTTCGCCCGCGAGGTCGCCGACCGGGTCGTCTTCATGGACGGCGGCGTGATCGTCGAGGACGGCACCCCGGACCAGGTCATCGGCGCCCCGCGGCACGAGCGCACCCGCCACTTCCTGTCCCGGCTGCTCGACCCGGCGATGGCCGAGGTGGAGGAGGAGACCTCCGACCAGGTGGGCGGGTCCGGGCAGTAGCTCACTAAGGTGCAGTACATGAGCGATGGTGCCGTGCTGCACGTGAAGGGGCGGGTCCTCGTCGGGCCCGAGGACGTCCGCGACGAGCTGTGGGTGGTCGGGGGCAGGATCGCCTACGACCGCCCCGCCGGGGCCCGGGACGTCACCACCGTCGAGGGCTGGGCGCTGCCCGGACTGGTCGACGCGCACTGCCACGTCGGCCTGGACGCACACGGCCCGGTCGACGCCGGGACGGCCGAGAAGCAGGCGCTCACCGACCGGGAGGCGGGCGCCCTGCTGCTGCGGGACGCCGGCTCGCCCTCCGACACCCGCTGGATCGACGACCGGGCCGACCTGCCGAAGATCATCCGGGCCGGCCGGCACATCGCCCGCACCCGCCGCTACATCCGCAACTACGCCTGGGAGATCGAGCCCGAGGAACTGGTCGCCTACGTCGCCCAGGAGGCGCGGCGCGGCGACGGCTGGGTCAAGCTCGTCGGCGACTGGATCGACCGCGACCTCGGCGACTTGTCCGCCTGCTGGCCGCGTGAGGCCGCCGAGGCCGCCATCGCCGAGGCCCACCGGCTCGGCGCCCGCGTCACCGCGCACTGCTTCGCCGAGAGTTCCCTGCGCGACCTGGTCGAGGCGGGCATCGACTGCGTCGAGCACGCCACCGGCCTGACCGACGAGCTGATCCCGCTCTTCGCCGAGCGGGGTGTCGCGATCGTCCCCACCCTCGTCAACATCGCCACCTTCCCGCAGCTCGCGGCCGGCGGCGAGACCAGGTTCCCGCGCTGGTCCGCGCACATGCGCCGGCTGCACGAGCGCCGCTACGACACCGTGCGGGGCGCCTACGACGCCGGGGTCCCGGTCTACGTCGGCACGGACGCCGGCGGCTCGCTGGCCCACGGCCTGGTCGGCGCCGAGGTCGCCGAGCTGGTCACCGCCGGCATCCCGCCGGTGGCCGCCCTGTCGGCGACGGCCTGGGGCGCCCGCACCTGGCTGGGCCGTCCCGGCCTGGACGAGGGCGCCCCGGCAGACCTGGTGGTGTACGAGACCGATCCGCGCGCGGACGTACGGGTGCTGACGGCACCGCAGCGGGTGGTGCTGAACGGGCGGATCGTGCAGTGACGGACCGGCCCCAAGGGAACGCGTGTGCTTCACGATTCGAAGAGACGTGCTGAAACGGCTCGATCGAGTGAAGTAACCGGGGAACGCTGACCGTTCACTCGTACCGCGTACAAGGTTGACGGGTCCCAAGCATGTGCCTTCTGGGGGTCCCACCACCTTGAACAGCGAAAACTTCCGCATGCCCGCGCGCCGTCTCGCCGCCGCGGCGACGGTCACCGCACTCGCCGCGGCGCCCGCCGTCCTCGGCGCGGGCGCCGCGCACGCGACCGGCGGCCAGGGCCGCGCCTCCGCCGTCGTCCTGCGCACCGGGCTCGACGTGTCCCTGCTCGACAAGACCGTCGACGTCCCGCTCGCCGCCTCCCTCAACGAGGTCCAGGCGCCGCGCGCCGGTGGCGGGGCCGGAGTCCACGAGCCGCCTGAACCGCCATGTGGTGCCGCAGCGGGGGGTGCTGCGGCTGAGCCACCCGACGGGACGCGAACTCCGGTTCACCCGCGAGACGTTGGACGCGACGGCGGACGGCCAGCAGATCGTGGTCCACCTGCCGGCGGACGAGGCGACGGACGAGGCGGTCGCGGAACTGAGGGCACGGACCCGGGGCGGACTCAGGGCGATCTCGTAGCCGCCCCGCCCGGCCTCGCCTCCCCGGCCGGGGCGCGCCGCGCATCGCCGGGCCTGACTACGCCGGGCCACGCGCGCCGGCCGACCGCAGCGGGCCGCGCCGTGCCGGGCTGGTTTTGGTTGCGCCGGGCCGGGCCGTGCCGGGCTGGTCCTGGTTACGCCGGGCCGCGCCGTGCCGGGCTGGTTTTGGTTGCGCCGGGCCGGGCTGGGCTGACCGGACAACCGGGGCGAGCGAGCCGCGCTGGGCCGTGCCGACCGAGCTGACAGCGCCGAGCCCTGCCGGGCCCACCGATCCTGTCCGGGCCAGGCCGGGCCAGGCCGGGCCAGGCCGGGCCCCGCCGGGCCGGCCGATCCGAGCGGGCCGACAGAGCCGGCCGGTTCCCGCCGGGCCGAGAGAGCCGACCGAACCTGCCGGAGCTGGCCGGGCGCGGTCGGCCGAACCTGTCCGAGCCGGGCGGTGCCGGTTGCGCCGAGCCGACCCGGTCCGACTGTGCCGGTGAGGCGGGGCCGCTCCGGTTACGGAAGCGCGACGGACAGGGCCGCGAGGAACCCGTTCACCGTGGCCCGGTCCCGTACCGCCACCCGTACCCACTCCTCGCCGAGCCCCGGGAACGTGTCACCCCGGCGCACCGCGTAGCCCAGCTCGCGCAGTCGGCGTCGCACCGCGGCCGCCCCCGGCATGCGGACCAGTACGAACGGCCCCTCGGCCGGACCGGCGACCCGTACGCCCCGGTCGGCGAACGCGGCGAGGCCCGCGACCAGATGCGCCCGGTCCCCGGCGCCGCGGTGCGCCGCGTGCCCCGCCTCGGCCAGCGCCCGCGGCGCCACACACGCCTCCGCCGCCGCCAGGGCCGGGGTGGACACCGGCCACAGCGGCTGGGCCTGCTCCAGCGACGCGATGATCTCCGGCGCGGCCAGCACGTAGCCGATCCGCAGCCCGGCCAGGCCCCAGGTCTTGGTCAGGCTGCGCAGCACGACCAGCCCGGGGACGTCCATGTGCCCGGCCAGCGACTCCCGCTCGCCCGGCACCGCGTCGATGAACGCCTCGTCGACCACCAGGGTCCGCCCCGGGCGGGCGAGTCGGACGACCGTCTCCGCCGGGTGCAGGACCGACGTGGGATTGGTCGGGTTCCCGACCACCACCAGATCGGCCCCCTCCGGCACCGCTCCCGGGTCCAGGCGGAACCCGTCCGCCTCGCGCAGCAGCACCCGGTCCACGGTGTGCCCGGCGTCCCGCAGCGCGGCCTCCGGCTCGGTGAACTGCGGGTGCACGACGACGGGCCGGCGCACCTTCAGGGCGCGGGCCAGCAGGACGAACGCCTCCGCCGCCCCCGCCGTCAGCAGCACCCGCTCCACCGGCAGTCCGTGCCGCGCCGCCACCGCCGCCCGAGCGGCCCGCCCGTCCGGGTAGGCCGCGAGCGAGCCCAGCGACGCGGCGATCCGCTCCCGCAGCCAGGCCGGGGGAGTGTCCGCGCGCACGTTGACGGCGAGGTCGACCAGCGCGGAGCCGTCGTCCCGCACCTCGGCGTCGCCGTGATGCCGCAGATCGTGCCCGGTGTCCTCAGTGCGCATGGCTGTGCGGATGCCCCCCGTGGTGGTGGCCGTGTCCGTGCCCGTGGTGGTGGCCGTCGTCGTCCGGGTGGAAGTGCGGCTGCTGCGGCAGCCCCACCTTGTCCTCGAAGCCGGGCAGCGCGATCCGGTACACGCACGAGTCGCAGTTCATCCGCAGATCGCCCTTGACCGCCTCCTCGTACCGCTCCATCACCAGGTCCAGCAGCTCCGGCTCGGGCCCGATCACGTCGGCGGAGCGCACCTCGACCTCAGGGTGCGCGGCGGCCCAGCCCTCGGTCTGCTGCCGTACCCGGTCCGGCAGGATGCCGGTGAACAGGAAGTAGGGGAGGACCACGATCCTGCGCGCCCCCAGGGCCTTGCACCGGTCCAGACCGCTCGGCACGTCCGGCGCCGCCAGCGACACGAACGCCGTCTCCACACCGGCGTACCCGCGCCCCTCCCACAGCAGCCGCGCCGCCTTGTGCACCTCGGCGTTGGCGTCCGGGTCGGTCGAGCCGCGCCCGACCAGCAGCACGGTCACATCGGCCCGGTCCTCGGGGCCGCGCGCGGACGTCCCGAGCGCCTCGTCCAGCCGCCGCTCCAGCACGCCCAGCAGCGCCGGGTGCGGGCCGAGCGGGCGGCCGTAGCTGTACGAGATCCCCGGGTGCCGTTCCTTCTCGCGGGCCAGCGCGGCCGGGATGTCGCCCTTGGCGTGCCCGGCGGACACCAGCATCAGCGGGACCGCGGCGAACCGCCGCACCCCCCGCTCGACCAGCTCGGTCACGGCGTCGCCGAGCGGCGGCGGGGACAGCTCGATGAAGCCGCCCGCGACGGGCAGTTCGGGGCGGCGGCGGGCCAGCTCCTGCACGAAGTCGCGGAACGCCTCGGCTCCGGCCTCGTCCCGGGTCCCGTGACCGGCGATGAGCAGGGCGGGCGGCGGGGTGGTCACTGGGGGGTCTCCTCGGATGAAGTGGGGTGGTACAGCAGGGCGTTGAGCGCGGCGGCGGCCACCGCCGACCCGCCCTTCTCGGACACGTTGCTCACGGCGGGCAGCCCGCTCTCGCGCAGCGCGGCCTTGGACTCGGCCGCCCCGACGAAGCCGACGGGCAGCCCGATGACGAGCGCGGGGGAGGCGTCCAGGGTGAGCAGCTCCTCCAGGGCGGTCGGCGCACAGCCGATCACCCACAGGGCGCCGGGCCCGACCTGTTCGTACGCCAGCCGGATCGCGTGGGCGGAGCGGGTCAGGCCCGGGCCGGACGTGGCGTCCCTGAGCCGGCACACGGTCTCGCGCCGGGTGATGCCGGCGGCGACCATCTCCACGTCCACGACGACCGGCGCCCCGGCGTGCAGCGCGGCATGCGCCCTCACCAGCGCGTCCTCGTCGGTCACGAGGTCGCTCGCGTAGTCCAGGTCGGCGGCGGAGTGGATGACCCGTTCCACGACCGCCCGGGTCAGCGGAGGGAAGTGCGAGGTGTCCAGCCGGGCACGCAGCCGCCGGAAGGACTCCTGCTCGATGGGGTGGACGACGCGGTTCACTCGGCCTCCTGCTGTGACGTCTGCCAGCGGTAGCCGCGCGGGGTCACCATGCGGCCCGCGATGATCCGGGTCGCGGTGTTGCCCACGGTCACGACGGTCATCATGTCGACCGTCGCCGGGTCGAGGGCGCCGAGCGTGGTCACCCGGCTCGACTCGTCCGGCCGGGACGCGTTGCGCACGGCACCGACCGGCGTCGTCGGCTCGCGGTGCCCGGCGAGGATCGCGAGCGCCTTCGGCAGCTGCCAGTCCCGGCCCCGCGAGCGCGGGTTGTAGAAGGTGACGACGAGGTCCGCCTCGGCCGCCGCCCGCACCCGCCGCTCGATGACCTCCCACGGCGTGTGCAGGTCGGACAGGCTGATGGACACGTGGTCGTGGCCCAGCGGCGCGCCCAGGATCGCCCCGGCGGCCAGCGCGGCCGTCACCCCGGGCACCCCGACCACGTCGATGTCGTCGGACGCCTCCGCGAGCGCCGGGGAGGCCATCGCGTACACACCGGCGTCCCCGCTGCCGATCAGCGCCACCGCGTGCCCCTTGCGTGCCTCGGCGACGGCCGTTCGGGCCCGCTCCTCCTCGGCGCCGAGTCCCGACTGGAGCACCCGGGTGCCGGGCCGCAGCAGGTCGCGGATCTGGTCGACGTACTGGTCGAGCCCCACCAGCACCGAGGCGCGCCGCAGTTCGGCCGCGGCCCGCGGGGTGAGCAGGTCGCGGGCGCCGGGCCCGAGGCCGACCACCGCGAGCCGCCCGCGTCCCGGCCGCCGCACCACGGCACACGTCGCCATGGCGGGCTGCCCGTCGGCGCGCACCGACTTCCGCTTGGGCACGAGGAGTTCACCGCCCCGGACCAGCGCGGCCGCCTCCGCGACCGACGGGGTGCCGACGGCCGCGAGCGGTGCCTCGGACGGGTTGGGCACCTCGACGGCCGCCAGCTCCTCGGCGGAGTACGTCACCACAGGCACGCCCAGCCGCTCGGCGGCCGCGACGATGCCGGGCTCCGCCGACTTGGCATCCACGGTGGCCAGTTCCGCGACGGACCGGGGCGACAGCCCCGCCTCCCGCAGCGCGTCCTCGATCACCCCGAGGACCTCCCGCGCCGGCGCCCCCTTGGACGCGCCGACCCCGACCACCAGCGACGGCGGCCTGAGCAGCACCTCGCGCTCGCCGGGAGCCACGGCCCGGTCCGTGAGCCGCACGGTGTACGCCCCCTGGGGCGAGGTGGGCAGCGGCGGCAGCGGCCACGCCGTCTCGGCCTCCAGCGCGACCGGTTCGCCGTCCAGCAGGGCACGCGAGACCGCGGCCACCGCGCCCTCGTACGGCAGCCCGAGCGTGTCCAGTCCCGCCAGCCCGACGGAGTCGGTCGCGGTCGTCACCACGGGTTCCGCGCCCAGCAACTCTCCCACTCGGCGGGCGAGTTCATTGGCGCCGCCCTCGTGTCCGCCGACCAGCGAGACCGCGTACCGGCCGCCCTCGTCCACGCACACCACGCCCGGGTCGGTGCTCTTGTCGCCGAGCAGCGGCGCGAGCAGGCGTACGGTGGCGCCCGTGGCGAGGAAGCAGACCAGCTGCTCGCACTCCGCGAACGCGGACCGCACCGCCTCGGCGACGCCGCCTTCGTACACCCGCGTCCGCTCCGGCCACGCCGCGGCCAGCCGGTCTCGCGCCGCCGCCCCCGCCGCGGTGGCGGAAATGAGGCCGATCACTCGTCAACTCCCTTACTCGATACCGGGGTTCGCACGCCCCAGAGCAGAAAAACCGGATTGGTGGCCGCGAGCCGGGTCACGTCCCCGGGCAGCGGTGCCAGTCGCGAGGACTGCAGCAGTACGCCGTCGCAGGCGAACCCGGCGGCCGTGAGCGCGGCGCGCGCCGCCGGCACCCGGTCGAGCGCGGCCATGGCGACGACGACGGTCCGCCGCGCGCGCCGCGCGCAGGCGCCGACGATGTCCGGCAGCTCCCGGCCGCCTCCGCCGACGAACACCGCATCGGGGTCGTCGAGTCCGTCCAGCGCCCGTGGCGCCGAGCCGTGCACCACGGCCACGTCGACGCCGTGGGCACGGGCGTTGGCCCGGACCCGCTCGACCCCGTCGGCCGCCTTCTCGACGGCGACGACGGCCGCGCCGAGCCGCGCGCACTCCACCGCCACCGAGCCCGAGCCGGCGCCCACGTCCCACACCAGGTCGCCGAGGCGCGGCCCGAGCCGGGCCAGGGCGAGCGCCCGCACCTCGAACTTGGTGATCATCGAGTCGCGGTGCGCGAACGCGTCCTCGTCCAGGGCCCATCCGGCCGGCCCGGCCGGCGCCCCGGCGATCGTCCGCACCCCGCCGAGCGCACGTGTCCCGTCGAGGCACAGCACCACGCTGACCTGCCCGCCCCAGTCCCGGACGGCCGCCTCGGCGAGCGTGACCCGTTCGACGCGCTCCTCCGCGGTACCGAGCCCGGACGCGACGACGAGCACCCGGCCGAGCACCGGGCGCGCCGCGGCCTCCGGCCCGGGAACACCGGGCTCACGCCGGCCGGGCGCGGGGTCGGTTGTCGGCTCCGCCAGGCCGGGTCCGGGTGCGGGCGCGGCGGGTGGCTCGGTGGGCGCGGGCGCGGGTGTGGGCATGGGTTCGCCGCAGGTGGTGTCCGGTGTCCGTGGCGATGCGGGCCAGCCGGACGCGGGTGCGGTCGGCGGCCCGGACCGGCGGGGCGCGGTGTCGGTTGTCGGTTCCATGGGTCCGGGCGCGGGGTCGGTTGTCGGCTCCGCCAGGCCGGGTCCGGGTGCGGGCGCGGCGGATGGCTCGGTGGGCGCGGGCGCGGGTGTGGGCATGGGTTCGCCGCAGGTGGTGTCCGGTGTCCGTGGCGATGCGGGCCGGCCGGACGCGGGTGCGGTCGGCGGCCCGGGCCGGCGGGGCGCGGTGTCGGTTGTCGGTTCCATGGGTCCGGGCGCGGGGTCGGTCGTCGGCTCCGCGGGGCCGGGTCCGGGTGCGGGATCGCGGGGGGTGGTTTCCGGTGGCCGGGGTGGCTCGGGGGAGCCGGGGGCGGATGCGGCCGGCGGCTCGGTGGGGCCGGGGGCCGGTGGGGTCGCCCGTTCGCCGCAGGCGGTGTCCGGCACTCGTGTGTACCGCAGCAGTGCCGCGGCCAGTTCCGCCGGTCCCGTGCCCGGGCCGGTCAGTACCGCCACCTTCGGGCGGGCCAGGCACACGTTGACCGCCGTACGGAGGTCCCGGCCGTGTGCGCTGACGACCACGGCGTCGTCCCAGGGCAGCCCCACCCGCGCGAACGCGGCGGCGACGGACGAGACCCCTGGCCGCACGGCCAGCCGCTGCGGCCCGAACCGCTCGGCCAGCACCCGCACGATCCCGAAGAACGCGGGGTCGCCGGAGGCCAGCACGACGACCCGGTGCGCCTTGTCCAGGTGCCGCCCGATGACGTCCAGCGCCGGCGCCAGCGGCCCGAGGACGACCCGCTCGGCGCCGTCCGGCAGCCGTACGGCGTCCAGGTGCCGGCGTCCGCCGACGACCAGCGCCGCGCCCGCGAGGACCTCCTCGGGAACCGGCGCCCCCGCCCCCGTCCCCGTACCGACGACCGTGATCAACTCTTCGCCCGCTGTTCACGCAGGGCCCGGCGGGCCTCCGGGTCGGCCTTGCGGTAGCCGTGGAAGTGGCCGGGGTGGTACAGGTGCGAGCGGGTGCCGTGCGCGGCCAGTGCCGGGCCGACCAGGAAGAGGGTGTGCTTCCAGAGCTTGTGCTCCTTGACCGTCTCCTCCAGCGTGCCGACCGTGCACCGCACGATCAGCTCCTCCGGCCAGGTCGCCTGGTAGGCGACGACCACCGGGGTGTCCGTCGGGTAGCCGCCCTCCAGCAGCTCGCGCACCAGCTGGCCGCTGCGGGCGGCCGAGAGGAAGACCGCCATGGTCGTGCCGTGCCGGGCGAACTCGCGGACCTCCTCGCCGGGCGGCATCGGCGTCTTGCCGCCGCCCAGCCGGGTGAGGACCACGGACTGCGCGACCTCGGGGATGGTCAGCTCGCGCTGCGCGAGGGCGGCCACCGCCGAGAAGGACGACACACCGGGGACGACCTCGGTGGCGATCCCGATCCGCGCGCACCGGTCCAGCTGCTCCTGCGTGCCGCCCCACAGCGCCGGGTCGCCGGAGTGGATCCGGGCCACCTTCAGGCCCTCGGCGTGGGCGCGCGCGTAGACGGCGACGACGTCCTCCAGGGACATGGCCGCCGAGTCCAGGATCTCCGCCTCCGCGCGCGCGTGCTCCAGCACCTCGGCCTGGACCAGGCTGGCCGCCCAGATCACCACGTCCGCGTCCGCGATCGCGCGCGCGGCGCGGAAGGTCAGCAGGTCGGCGGCGCCGGGGCCGGCACCGACGAACGTCACCTTGCCGGCGGGGACACCGGCGGGGGCATCGGTGGGGGCATCGGCCATGGGGAAGGTCCTCTCGTACGGAAAACACACAGCGGAAGCAGTGAAATGTCAGAGTGTGTGGCGATATGGGAGGCGCCGGATGTGCGCGAAGGCGCCTCGATCGGATAGCAAGTCCCTATGGCGGTCTTCGTCGCGCTCGGCGCGTTCCTGATGACGCTGGCCGGCGGCTGGACGGCTCAGCGCGTGACCGACCGTCGGCACCTGGTCCTGGGCCTGGCCGGCGGTCTGATGCTGGGCGTGGTCGGCCTGGACCTGCTGCCGGAGGCGCTGCACGCCGCCGACCGCGAGATCTTCGGCGTACCGGCCGCCCTGCTGCTCTTCGTGGCCGGCTTCCTGCTGGCCCATCTGGTGGAGCGCACCCTGGCCGCCCGCCAGGCCGCACACGGCGGCGCCGAGCCCCACAACCACCGGGCGCCCGAGGTGGGCCTGACGGCGGCCGGCGCGATGGTGGGGCACAGCGCCATGGACGGCGTGGCGATCGGCGCCGCCTTCCAGGTGGGCGGCGGCATGGGCGCGGCCGTCGCGCTCGCCGTGATCGCGCACGACTTCGCCGACGGCTTCAACACCTTCACCATCACCAGCCTGTACGGCAACGCCCGCCGCCGGGCCATCGGGATGCTCGTGGCCGACGCCTGCGCACCGGTGCTGGGCGCGCTGTCGACGGCCTTCTTCCGCATCCCCGAACCGGTGCTCGGCGGCTATCTGGGCCTCTTCGGCGGCGTGCTGCTCTACCTCGCCGCCGCCGAGATCCTGCCCGAGGCCCACCACGAGCACCCCGCGCGCTCCACGCTGCTGTGCACGGTGGCGGGCGCGGCCTTCATCTGGCTGGTGGTGGGCATCTCCGGCGGCTGAGCCGGCGCCACGGCCGGCGCTGAGGCCGATGCCTCGGCCGGCGGGGCCGTTCACAGCTTCCCGCCCCGTCCGCCGTCCCGGCGCGGCGGGGCGATCAGCGTCGAGAGGTACGGCAGCGGCTGCCCGTCCAGCTCGGCGGCCGGGCGTACCGACTCCTCCGGCAGGCCCAGTGCCGAACCCCACACGGCGTCCCCGAGCCGGCCCGTCTCGGCGAGGGCCTCGGCGACCTCGGCGGCCTGCCGCCCGAACTTGTACGCCACGACCGTGCCCGGCCCGGCAAGCGCCTCCTTGAGCACGGCGGACCCGGCCGTGACCGGTACGAGGGTCAGCGGCTCGGTGCCCTCGGTCAGCACGGCACCGGAGCGCGCCGCGAGATCCTGCATCGCGGTGATCCCGGGCACGGTCTCCACGACCACGCCCGGCACCAGCTCCGTGATCGTCTGCGCGAGATACGTGAACGTCGAGTACACGTTGGGATCGCCGATCGTGGCGAAGGCGACGGACCCGTGCCGCTCCAGCAGCCCGGCGACCCGCGCGCCCGCGGCGTCCCAGGCGGCCTCCCGGCGCGCCCGGTCGGTCCGCTCGTTCAGCGCGAACACCACCCGGACGATCCTCTCGCCGGACACGTAGTGCGCCACGGTCGCCTCGGCCCGCCCGCGCTCGCCCGTGTCCATCACCGGTACGACGACGACCTCGGCCGCGCGCAGGGCGTTGACCCCCTTCACGGTCACCAGCTCCGGATCACCGGGACCGACCCCGACCCCGACCAGCCTGCTGCTCATGACGTCCGGCACCTCTCCACGAACCGACGGGCCACACCAGGACGGGACGCCCAGTGCGTGTGCACGTAACTCGCGTGCACGCCCTGCTGTACGAAACCCTCCACCCGGCGCACGGGCGCCCGCACTCCCCAGGCGGGAGCGGCACCGGCACCGGGCTCCACGGCCGTGCGGTGGAACTCGTGCCCCCGCATCCGCGTCCCCGCGGCGGCCAGCGCGCTGTCCCCGACGGCCACGGCGTCCCGGTAGCCGAGGGTGAGCCGCTGCGTCATCCGCGCGCCGGCGTCCAGCACCCCGCACATGGGCAGGCCGTCCAACTCCCGGCACAGGTAGAGCAGTCCGGCGCACTCGGCGGCGACCGGGGCCCCGCCGAGTGCCAGTTCCGCGACGGCCCTGCGCAACGGCTCGTTGGCGGACAGCTCGGCGGCGTACACCTCGGGGAAGCCGCCCCCGATGACCAGCCCTGCCGTTCCCTCGGGCAGCTCCTCGTCACGCAGCGGATCGAAGGTGACCACGTCGGCGCCGGCCGCGGCGAGGAGTTCGGCGTGCTCGGCGTAGGAGAAGGTGAAGGCCGGGCCGCCGGCGACGGCGACCACCTCACGCTTGCGCGGTGCGGCGACGGGCGGCTCCCAGGGAGCGCAGGGCAACGCGCCCGCGCTCCGGGCCAGCGCGAGCAGGGCGTCGAGGTCGCAGCCCCGCTCGACCTGCCCGGCCATCGCCGCCACCGCGTCCACGGCCTCGGCCCGCCGCTCGGCGGCCGGCACCAGCCCCAGGTGCCGCGACGGCGTGTCCACCTGGGGAATCCTGCGCAGCACCCCGAGGACAGGCACCCCGGCCGCGTCCAGCGCCTCCCGCAGCAGCTCCTCGTGCCGGTCGGAGCCCACCTTGTTCAGGATCACGCCCCCGACCCGCACCCGCGGATCCCAGGAGGCGAAGCCGTGCACCAGCGCCGCCACCGACCGCGACTGCGACGAGGCGTCGACCACGAGCACCACCGGCGCCGCCAGCAGTTTGGCGACATGGGCGGTGGACGCCAGCTCGCCTTCCCCCGCCACCCCGTCGTACAGCCCCATCACACCCTCGACCACCGCCAGGTCGCAGCCGCGCGCCCCGTGCAGGAACAGCGGAGCGACCAGCTCCGGCCCGCACAGGTACGCGTCGAGGTTGCGGCCGGGCCGGCCCGTCGCGAGCGCGTGGTACCCGGGGTCGATGTAGTCCGGCCCGACCTTGTGCGGGGACACGGCGAGCCCCCGCGCGGCGAACGCGGCCATCAGCCCCGTGGCCACGGTGGTCTTGCCGCTGCCCGACGAGGGCGCGGCGAGAACCAGCCGGGGCACCGACGACGACATCACCACTCGATGCCCTTCTGGCCCTTCTGCCCCACGTCCATGGGGTGCTTGACCTTGGACATGTCGGTGACGAGATCCGCGAAGCCGACCAGCTTCTCCGGCGCGTTCCGCCCGGTGATCACCACGTGCTGGGTGCCGGGACGGTCGCGCAGCACCTCGATCACCTCGTCGGTGTCGACCCAGCCCCAGTGCATGGGGTACGCGAACTCGTCCAGCACGTACAGCCGGTACGTCTCGGCCGCGAGGTCCCGCTTGACCTGCTCCCAGCCCTCCCGGGCCTTCTCCTCGTTGGTCGCGTTGTCCCCCTGGAGGTCCCGCTGGACCCAGGACCAGCCCTCGCCCATCTTGTGCCAGGCGACGGTGCCGCCCTCCCCGGAGGCGCCGAGCACGCGCAGCGCGTTCTCCTCGCCGACCTTCCACTTGGCCGACTTCACGAACTGGAACACCCCGATCGGCCACCCCTGGTTCCAGGCGCGCAGCGCGAGCCCGAACGCGGCGGTGGACTTGCCCTTGCCGATGCCGGTGTGCACGACGACCAGCGGCCGGTTCCGGCGCTGACGGGTCGTCAGTCCGTCGTCGGGTACGACACTCGGCTGTCCCTGCGGCATTACGCGGCCCTCCTGTTGCCCTGCACGTCCTTCACCAGTCCGGCGATCGAGTCCGCCCGCAGCTCGTCCAGCGTCACGGGCGTACCGCCCAGCTCACCCGCGAGCTGCCCGGCGAGCCCCAGCCGCACCGGTCCCGACTCGCAGTCCACGACCACCGAGGCGACGCCCTCGGCCGCGAACAGCCGCGCCGCCCGCCCGGCGAGCGCCACCGGTTCGGGGCCACCGGTGGCCCGACCGTCGGTGACCACGACCACCAGCGCCCGCCGCGCCGGATCCCGCAGCCGCTCCACGCGCAGCACCTCGTGCGCCCTGAGCAGCCCGGCCGCCAGCGGCGTACGGCCGCCCGTCGGCAGCGACCGCAGCCGCGCGGCGGCGGCGTCCACGGACGAGGTCGGCGGCAGCGCCACCTCCGCGCCCGTCCCCCGGAAGGTCACCAGACCCACCTTGTCGCGCCGCTGGTAGGCGTCCAGCAGCAGCGACAGCACGGCACCCTTCACGGCGCCCATCCGCTGCCGGGCCGCCATCGAGCCCGAGGCGTCGACCACGAACAGCACGAGGTTGCCCTCGCGCCCCTCCCGGGCGGCCTGACGCAGATCGTCCCGGCGGATCACCAGCCCCGGCCCGGACCGCCCGCGCGCCCGCTGGTGCGGGGCGGCGGCCCGCACGGTGGCGGCCAGGTGCAGCTTGGTCAGCGCGCCCTGAGGCCGGCGGGCCCCGGTCGTCCGCCCGTGCTCGGTGCGCGCCCGCGAGCGCCGACCGGCGGCACCCTCGCCGATCCCGGGCACGCTGAGGACCTTCGTGCGGAACGGCTCGGCGGCCGGTGCGGGCGACTGCTCCCGCCCGCCGGACGCCTGCGGCTCCCCGCCCTCACCCGCCTCGGGCCGGGCCGCGGTGTCCCCGCCGCCCTGCGGGCCGGGGTCGGGCTGAGGCTGCCCGCCGCCCCCCGGCCCGTCGGGCTCGGGATCGTCGTCGGGGGACTCGCCGGAGAACTCCTCTAGGGTCTGGTCGAGCTTGTCCTCGTCCAGCCCGGGCGCGTCGAAGGGGTTGCGGCGCCTGCGGTGCGGCAGTGCGAGCAGCGCCGCCTGCCGGACGTCCTCGGCGAGCACGTCGGTCCGCCCGGCCCACGCGGCCAGCGCCGTCGCCGTACGCGCCATCACGATGTCGGCGCGCATGCCGTCCACCTCGAAGGCGGCACAGGTCGCCGCGATCTGCCGCAGCGCGCCGTCGCCGAGCCGCACCTGCGGCAGCAACTCCCGTGCGGCGACGATCCGTCGGCGTACGGCGGCCTCCTCGTCCGCCCAGCGTGCGGCGAAGGCGGCCGGATCGTCGTCGTACGCGAGGCGCCGCCGCACGACCTCCACCCGCTGGTCGGGCTCGCGGGAGGCGGCCACCTCCACCGTGAGCCCGAACCGGTCCAGCAACTGCGGACGCAGCTCGCCCTCTTCGGGGTTCATCGTGCCGACGAGCAGGAACCGGGCCGCGTGCCGCACCGACACGCCCTCGCGCTCCACGTACGACGCGCCCATGGCCGCCGCGTCCAGCAGCAGGTCCACCAGGTGGTCGTGGAGGAGGTTGACCTCGTCCACGTAGAGGATGCCCCGGTGCGCGTCGGCGAGCAGGCCCGGCTCGAACGCCTTCACGCCCTCCGCGAGTGCCCGCTCGATGTCGAGCGCGCCGACCAGCCGGTCCTCCGAGGCGCCGACCGGCAGTTCGACCATCCGCGCGGGCCGTGCCGTACCGGAGGCCTGCTCGTGCGGGCCGTCGGGGCAGGACGGGTCCGGTGCCGCGGGGTCGCAGGAGAACCGGCACCCGGGCACGACGGCCACCTCGGGCAGCAGCGCCGAAAGGGCGCGTACGGCCGTCGACTTGGCGGTGCCCTTCTCGCCGCGCACCAGTACGCCGCCGACCGCCGGGGAGACGGCGTTCAGCAGCAGCGCGAGCCGCAGGTCGTCCTGTCCGACGACGGCCGTAAAGGGAAAGGGTGTCGTCACTGGTCGTCGCCCTCCAAGTCGCCTTCCAGCTCCAGGTAGGTGGCCCGCAGCCGCTCCAGCGTGTCCGCGTCCGGCTCCGCCCACAGGCCCCGGTCCGCCGCCTCCAGCAGCCGCTCGGTGATGCCGCGCAGCGCCCACGGGTTGGACTTCTTCATGAAGTCCCGGTTCTCCGGGTCGAAGACGTACTCGGCGCTGAGCTTCTCGTACATCCAGTCGTCGACCACGCCGGCCGTGGCGTCGTAGCCGAAGAGGTAGTCGACCGTCGCCGCCATCTCGAAGGCGCCCTTGTAACCGTGCCGGCGCATGGCCGCCATCCAGCGCGGGTTGACCACGCGGGCACGGAAGACGCGGTGGGTCTCCTCGCCGAGCGTCCGCGTCCTCACCTGGTCCGGTACGGCCGAATCGCCCACGTACGCCTCCGGGTTGGCGCCGGTGAGGTGCCGGACCATCGCGACCATGCCGCCGTGGTACTGGAAGTAGTCGTCGGCGTCGACCAGGTCGTGCTCGCGGGTGTCGACGTTCTTCGCCGCCACCGCGATCCGCTTGAACGCCGTCTCCATGTCCCCGCGCGCCGCGCGCCCGTCGAGCCCGCGCCCGTACGCGTAACCGCCCCACACGGCGTACACCTCGGCGAGGTCCGCGTCGGAGCGCCAGTTGCGGGCGTCGATCAGCGGCAGCAGGCCGGCACCGTACGCGCCCGGCTTCGAACCGAAGACGCGGGCCGTCGCGCGCCGCCGGTCGCCGTGCTCGGCGGTGTCCTCGTCGGCGTGCGCCTTCACGAAGTTGCTCCCGGCGGGCTCGTCCAGCTCGGCCACGGCTCGCACGGCGTCGTCGATCAGGCCGACGACGTGCGGGAACGCGTCCCGGAAGAACCCGGAGATACGGACGGTGACGTCGATGCGCGGCCGTCCCAGCTCCGTCAGGGGCACCACCTCGAAGCCCGTGACCCGGCGCGAGGCGTCGTCCCACACCGGGCGGCAGCCCAGCAGCGCCAGGATCTCGGCGATGTCGTCGCCCTGGGTGCGCATCGCCGACGTGCCCCACACGGTCAGGCCCACCGACTTCGGGTACTCGCCCGTGTCCTGCAGATACCTCTGCACCAGGGAGTCCGCGAGCGACTGACCGACCTCCCAGCTCAGCCGGGAGGGAATGGCCTTGGGGTCGACCGAGTAGAAGTTGCGGCCGGTCGGCAGCACGTTCACCAGGCCACGGGTCGGCGAACCCGACGGACCGGCCGGGACGTAACCGCCGTCCAGGGCTCGCAGGATGTGCCCGATCTCGTCGGTGGTGCGCGCGAGACGGGGTACGACCTCCTCGCAGGCGAACTCCAGCACGGCCAGGGCATCCGGGAGTTCGGTGCCGAGCGCGTCACCGAGGACGGCGGGTACGGCCTCGCGGTCCCAGGCCCGCTCCTCCATGCCCTCCGCGATCCGCCGGCACAGCTGCTCCAGCAGGTCGATCGCGTCGGAGGCGGTACGAGCCGGTCCGTCTACCAGGTCGGTCAGCTCCACCGGTACCTTCACCGGGGCGCCGGGCTCGGCCAGCAACTCCTTCTCCACCAGCCCGAAATGAGCGGCGAGCGAGGCCCTGAGCCCCGGCAGCGCGTTGGCCCGGCCGCCCCACACCTGCGAGGCGCGCAGCACGGCCAGCACCAGGTTCACGCGCGGCTCGCCGACCGGGCCCCCGCCCAGGATGTGCAGACCGTCGCGGATCTGCACGTCCTTGATCTCGCACAGATAGCCGTCGATGTGCATGACGAACTCGTCGAACGCGTCGTCGTCCGGCTGCTCGGCCACATGCAGGTCGTGGTGCAGCTCGGCCGCCTTGACCAGCGTCCAGATCTGGGCCCGCACGGCCGGGGCCTTCGCGGGGTCCAGATCGGAGACGAGCGCGTACTCGTCCAGCAGCTGCTCCAGCTTGGCCAGGTCGCCGTAGGTGTCGGCGCGGGCCATCGGCGGCACCAGGTGGTCGACCACCGTGGCGTGCCCGCGCCGCTTGGCCTGGGTGCCCTCACCGGGGTCGTTGACGATGAACGGGTAGATCAGCGGCAGGTCGCCGAGCACGGCGTCCGGAGCGCAGCCCCGCGACAGACCCAGCCCCTTGCCGGGCAGCCACTCCATCGTGCCGTGCTTGCCCATGTGCACGATCGCGTCGGCGCCGAAGCTGTTCTCCAGCCAGCGGTAGGCCGCCATGTAGTGGTGCGAGGGCGGCATGTCCGGGTCGTGGTAGATCGCGATCGGGTTCTCGCCGAAGCCGCGCGGCGGCTGGATCATGACCACGACGTTCCCGAACCGCAGCGACGCCAGCACGACGTCCTCGCCGTCGACGTACAGGCTGCCCGGCGGCTCGCCCCACGCCTCCACCATGGCTTCCCTGAGGCCCGGGTCCAGCTCCTCGAACCAGGCCCGGTAGTCGGCCAGCGGCACCCGCGCGGGCGCCGCCGCCAGCTGCTCCTCGGTCAGCCACTCGACGTCGTGGCCGCCGGCCTCGATCAGCCGGTGGATCAGCTCGTCGCCGCCGGAGGGGTATTCGGTCAGCGAGTAACCGGCGTCACGGAGGGCGTCCAGGACGCGCACCGCCGAGGCGGGCGTGTCCAGGCCGACCGCGTTGCCGACCCGGGAGTGCTTGGTCGGGTACGCGGTGAAGACCAGCGCGACCTTCTTCTCGGCGTTCGGCTTGTGCTTCAACCGCGCGTGCCGCAGGGCGATTCCGGCCACCCGCGCGGCCCGCTCCGGGTCGGCGACGTACACCGGGACCTCGTCCGGACCCTGCTCCTTGAAGGAGAACGGCACGGTGATCAGCCGGCCGTCGAACTCCGGGATCGCGACCTGCATCGCCGCGTCCATGGGGGAGAGGGCGGCGTCCGACTCCTGCCACGCGGCCCGCGAGGAGGTGAGGCAGAGCCCTTGCAGCACAGGGACGTCGAGGTCGGCGAGGGCACCGATGTCCCAGGACTCCTCGTCACCGCCCGCCGAGGCCTGCGAGGCGTGCGTGCCGCCGGCCGCCAGTACCGTCGCGACCAGCGCGTCGGCCTTCCCCAGCAGCTCGTACAGCCCGGCGTCCGCGCCACGCAGCGAACCGCAGTAGACGGCGAGCGCGTTGGCTCCCGCCGCCTCGACGGCCTCGCACAGGGTGTCCACGAAGGCGGTGTTGCCGCTCAGCTCGTGCGCCCGGTAGAAGAGCACGCCCACGGTCGGGCGGCCGTCCCGGAGTTCGTACGAGCCGTGGACGCCGTACTCCGGCATCTTCCGCGGCTCCTCGAAGCCCTCGCCGGTCAGCAGCACGGTGTCCGACAGGAACCGGGACAGCTCCAGCAGGTTCGCGGGACCGCCCTCGACCAGGTACTTCAGTGCTTCCGCCACCACACCGGCCGGCACGCTCGACTCGGCCATCAGCTCGGCGTCCGGCACGGCCTCGCCGCCCAGCAGAACGGTCGGGATCCCGGCCGCCCTCAGTGCGGCGAGCCCGCCCTCCCAGGCCCGCTTGCCGCCCAGCAGCCGTACGACGGCGAGGTCCGCGCCCTCCAGCAGCCCCGGCAGCTCCTGCTCGACGTCCACCCGCGTCGGGTTGCCGATCCGGTAGTCCGCGCCGGAGGCACGGGCCGCCAGCAGGTCCGTGTCGGCGGTGGACAACAACAACACTGTGCTCATGCGGGCGCTCCCGGTGGGATGAAAGGCAGTCCTTGCGGCGCGCCCGACTCGATGAGCCGCCACAGCGCGTCCGTGTCCGCGTGCTGTTCGATCAGGTCGCCGAGCCGGTCCAGCTGCTCCTCGCGCAGCGCGGCGAAGGAGGTGTCCGGCGCGGGCACGAAGCGGCGGCCCGCGGCGGCGGCCACCTCGCGCAGGAAGGCCCGCCGGAAGCCGTCCGACTCCAGTGAGCCGTGCCAGTGGGTGCCCCAGGTCTGGCCGACGCGGCAGCCGTCCAGGAAGGCCTCCCCGCCGCCGACTTCGGCGATCCCGTGGTGGATCTCGTATCCCTCGACCCGCTCGCCCAGGGCCTCGCCGGCCGGCCGGGTCAGGGTCTTCTCGGGGGCGAACCGCACCCGCACCGGCAGCACCCCGAGCCCGTCCACCACGCCGGCGCGCGACTCGACCTCGTCCTCGATGCGCTCGCCGAGGATCTGGAAGCCGCCGCACACGCCGAGGACCGGGCGCCCTTCGGCGGCCCGCCGTACGAGGGCGTCCGCGAGCCCGCGCTCCCGCAGCCACCGAAGCGCCCGGACCGTGCCCCGGGTCCCCGGGACCACGACCAGGTCCGCGTCCGCCAGCTCCTCCGGGCGGTCCACGAACCGCACCACGACGCCCGGTTCGGCCGCGAGCGCGTCCACGTCCGTGAAGTTGGACATCAGCGGGATCGCGCACACGGCGACGCGCAGCACGTCCTCGCCGACGGGCGGCGTCACGGTGGACTCGCGGACCGTGCCGCGCAGCGACACCCTCAGTCCGTCCTCCTCGTCGATGCCGAGCCCGTGCCGGAACGGCAGCACGCCGTAGGTCCGCCGCCCGGTGAGGCCGTGCAGCATCTCCAGCCCCGGCTCCAGCAGCGAGACGTCCCCGCGGAACTTGTTGACCAGGAACCCGGCGACCAGCTCCTGGTCCTCGGGCGAGAGCAGTGCGACGGTGCCGAAGAAGGACGCGAAGACGCCCCCGCGGTCGATGTCCCCGACCACCAGCACGGGCAGCCGCGCGCCCCGCGCGATCCCCATGTTGACGATGTCGGTCCGGCGCAGATTGATCTCGGCCGGGCTGCCCGCCCCCTCGCAGATCACCGCGTCATACGTGCCCCGCAACTCCGCCAGGCAGTCCAGCACGGTGCCGAGCAGCTGCTGCTGCCGGCCGCCGTGGTAGCCGCGCGCGCTCAGCTCGCCCACCGGCTTGCCGAGCAGCACCACCTGGCTGCTCCGCTCGCCGCCCGGCTTGAGCAGCACGGGGTTCATCAGCGCGGTCGGCTCGATCCGGCAGGCCTGGGCCTGCATGGCCTGGGCCCGCCCGATCTCCGCGCCCTCGCGCGTCACGAAGGAGTTGAGCGACATGTTCTGCGCCTTGAACGGCGCGACCTTCACCCCCTGGCGCACCAGCCACCGGCAGATCCCGGCCGTCACGACGCTCTTGCCGGCGTCGGAGGTGGTGCCGGCGACGAGGAGTCCCCCGTTCACTTCCCACGTCCCTTCAGACCCTGGAAACCCTTGACGAGGAGGCGCGCGGCGACCGTGGTGCCGAGCGCGAGCAGGCCGACGCGGCGGGAGAGCCGTACGGCCCGGTCGATGTCGGTGACCCGGACCGCCCGGCCGGTGTCGCCGTTGAGGACGGGCCGGTGCTCGACGCGGCCGCCGTAGGAGAGCGTGCCGCCCAGCCGGACGCCGAGCGCGCCCGCGAAGGAGGCCTCCACGGGCCCGGCGTTGGGGCTCGGGTGCCGGTGGGCGTCCGTCCGCCAGGCACGCAGGGCGCCGCGTGGATCGGGTCCGGCCGCGGCGGCGAGTACGGCGGTCAGCCGGGCCCCCGGCCAGCCGGCCACGTCGTCGAGGCGCGCGGAGGCCCAGCCGTAGCGGCGGTGGCGGGGGGACCTGTGCCCCACCATCGCGTCCAGGGTGTTGACCGCCCGGAACCCGAGCAGCCCCGGCACGCCGGCCACCGCTCCCCACACCAGGGCGCCCACGACGGCGTCGGAGGTGTTCTCGGCGACGGACTCGACCACGGCCCGGGCGATCCCGTCGGCGTCCAGCGACTGCGGGTCGCGGCCGCACAGGTGCGGCAGCCGCGCGCGGGCGGTCTCGACGTCACCGGCCGCCAGGGCACGCCCGATCGCGCGGGCCTCGCGCGCGAGCGACGTACCGCCGACGACCGCCCAGACGGAGGCGGCGGTCAGCGCCGCGGAGGCGGTGGGGGAGGGGCGTACGGCGCGTGCGGCGGCCGTACCGAGCGCGACGGCGCCGCCCGCGCACACGACCGTGTGCACCGTGCCCCAGCCGCGGTGGTCGCGCCACAACGCGCCTTCCACGGCCGCGGCCGCCCGCCCGAACACGGCGACCGGATGCCCGCGGCGCGGATCGCCGAGGAGCAGATCGCCGAGGAGGCCGGCGGCGGCGCCGTACGCGTAACTGCGATCGGCACCCATCGGCTCAGCCGGCCGTGGGTGCAGGAGCGGGCCTGGTACGGGTCCTTGTCCTTCGGCAGCCGGGCATGGCGATCGATGTCCTCACTCAGGGTGTCCGCGCCCTGGTTCGACGAGATTCGGCGGTGAGAGTTCCTGGCTCCCGGGGTTCTTCCCCGGTGACAGTGGCGGGACCGCGCCGGATTCGCACCGGCTTCCTCTCCTGCCGCCGTACATGGCCTGGGCAGTCCACCACGCGTCCGGAACGGCCGTCAACTTGCCGTTGACCTGGGAGGGGGGAGTGTGCCGATCCCCACATTCCGGGGCGCGAGGGGCATGAGAAAGCTCCCCTCCGCGACCGCGGAGGGGAGCTGGGAGCCGGGAGCGGGTGCGCCGTCGTCAGCTCTTGGAGACGATCAGGAAGATGCCGTACGCCACCGCCGCCGCGCAGGCCGCGAAGCAGACGTAGGCGCCGGTGACGGCGAGGGCGGCGGAGGCGCCCTGGGCGGTGGCCTGCTCGCGCCGGGTCAGCCCCCTGATGCCCAGGGTGAACAGGACCACGAGGCCCACCGTGAACAGCAGGCTGACGCCGAAGACGGAGCCGATGGCCGACCAGTCGATCTTCATGGGGATGCTTCCTTGGTAACCGGGGGCGGCCGGGGTCAGACCGTGGCGGCCGGGGGAGTGGCGGAGGCGGCGGCCGGGGTGGCGGACGCCGCGGTCCCGGTGCCGGCCGGGGCGGCGATCGTGGCCGTCAGGTCGTCCATCGTGGCCGTCAGGTCGTCCCCGATCGTGCCCGCCGGGGGCGGGGCCACCGCGGCGATGGCGGCGGTCACCACGCCGGCCGGCTCCGCGGCCTCCTCCATGACGTTGGTGTGGTCGACCACCTCGCGGCGGGACATCCTCCAGATCGCGGCGCTCGCGGCGACCAGGAAGACGAGCACCGCGGCGGTGCCCCAGTCACCGAGGTCCGTGACGGACTCGGCGCCGGCGCCGACCAGCGCGGCGGCCGGGAGGGTGAGGACCCAGGCGACGGTCATGCGGGTGGCGGTGGACCAGCGGACCACGCCGCCCTTGCGGCCGAGGCCGGTGCCCATCACGGCGCCCGAGACGACGTGCGTGGTGGAGAGCGAGAAGCCCAGGTGGGAGGAGGCCAGGATGGCGGTCGCCGCGCTGGTCTGGGCGGCGAAGCCCTGGCGCGGCTCCAGGTCGGTCAGGCCCGTGCCCATGGTGCGGATGATGCGCCAGCCGCCGATGTAGGTGCCGAGCGCGATGGCCAGGCCCGCGGAGAGGATCACCCAGGTGGGAGGGTTCGAGCCGGGGGCGAGGGCGCCGCCCGCGACCAGCGCGAGGGTGATGATGCCCATCGTCTTCTGGGCGTCGTTGGTGCCGTGCGCGAGGGAGACCAGGCCGGCGGAGGCGATCTGACCGACGCGGTAGCCCTTGCGGGAGGCCTCGCCCTCGGCCGCGCCGCCGGCGCCGTACGACAGCCGGGTGGCCAGCATGGCCGCGACGCCCGCGACGACCGGCGCGGCGACCGCCGGGAGCAGCACCTTGGTCACCAGCACGTCACCGTGCACGGCGCCGAAGCCGGCGGAGGCGACCGTGGCGCCGATCAGACCGCCCATCAGGGCGTGCGAGGAACTGGACGGCAGACCCACCAGCCAGGTGAGCAGGTTCCAGAGGATCGCGCCGACCAGGGCGGCGAAGATGACCTCGGGACGGATGCCCTTTTCGTCGACGAGACCCTTGGAGATCGTGTTCGCGACCTCCACGGAGAGGAAGGCGCCGACCAGGTTGAGGACGGCGGACATGGCAACTGCGATCTTGGGCTTCATGGCGCCTGTCGAGATGGTGGTGGCCATCGCGTTGGCGGTGTCGTGGAAACCGTTCGTGAAATCGAACGCGAGCGCGGTTACCACCACAATCGCGAGGATCAGCGAGAAGCTTTCCATTTACCCAGGCAATCGTTCGAGGTCGTTGGCTGGATGAACGTAGGCAACCTGGGTGAACGGAAGGTGAACTGGGACCGGCGCGGTGGTGTCCGGACCGGGGGGACCGGGCTGCGCCTGCCGCCGTGCGTCGCCCGTGCCCCAGGCGCCCCTTGGCTGTCAGCCGCGCGCGAAGGCGCGCAGCCGGTCGACGGAGCCGTTGAAGAGATTCTGGTCACCCGGCAGGGCGCCCCCGGTGCCGTGCTGCCAGAACGTCCAGTGCCGCCAGCCGCCCGGCAGCGCCCCCGGGTCCGAGTCGCCGGGCCGGGCGATCCACAGCGGGTTGCCGGACGAGAACGCTCGGCTGTCGCCGGTGCAGAGCTTCCACCACGGGCTGGTCGTGTAGATCACCGGCCGGCGCCCCGTCTCCGCCTCCACCTCGTCGCTGAAGGACCGGATCCAGCGGACCATGCGCGCCTTGTCCAGTCCGTAGCACTTCCGCTTCCTGGTGTACGGGTCGTATTCCATGTCGAGCGCGGGCGGCAGCGTCCAGCCGTCGGCCAGCCAGCCGCCGCCGTTGCGCACGAAGAACTCGGCCTGGGCGGCGCCGGAGGACTCGTCCGGCAGTGCGAAGTGGTACGCGCCCCGGATCAGGCCCGCGCCGTGCGCGCCGCCGTACTGCTCGTCGAAGTAGGGATTGCGGTAACCCGTGCCCTCGGTCGCCTTGACGTACACGAACCGCGCTCCCTTTCTCCGGGCCGCCTCCCAGTCGACGTGCTTCTGGTGCGAGGAGACGTCGTGCCCCCGGGGCAGCGGCGGTCCCGCCGCCGCTGCCCCGGGCATGGCGAGGGCGAGCGCCGCCGCGGCCGCCGCCAGAACACCGGCGCTGCGGCGGAGAAGAGTGCGTTCACGGGCCATGTGTCTCCCCTTGGTCGGCGGACGCGCGCGTCCGGCGGGCAAGGGGGACCATTCAAGGCCCGTTGATCACTGAATCGGTCCCTTTTTCCGGTGATTCGCCCCACTTACGCCCGTTCGGTGGCAAGCCGCTCCGGCCCCGGGCAACCCCGAGCACCCAAAGACCCCTCGGCTGGCAGGATCACGGCATGGCTGCACAGTGGCGGAACGCGGAGCAGGGACCGACGCCGGGCGGGGCCGGCGAACGACCGCCGGGTGCGGAGCCGGCACGGACGTGGGGGGAACTGGTCGCCACGGCGCGGCGGACGGTCGCCGACGGGCTGGTGGTCGGCACCTCCGGCAACGTCTCGGCGCGCGTCGGGGACCTCGTGCTGGTGACCCCCTCGGGCGTGCCCTACGACCGGCTCACCCCGGACGACATCACCGGCGTCGACCTCGGCGGCCGGCAGGTGCTGGGCACCCTGGTACCGACCAGCGAACTGCCCATGCACCTCGCCGTCTACCGCACCACCGACGCGCGGGCCGTCGTCCACACCCACGCCGTGCACGCCACCGCGGTCTCCACGCTCGTCCCCGAACTCCCGCCGGTCCACTACATGACCGGCGCCCTGGGCGGCCCCGTACGGGTCGCCCCCTACGCCACCTACGGCACCGACGAACTGGCCGAGCACATGCTCCGCGCCCTCGCCGGCCGCTCCGGCTGCCTGCTGCGCAACCACGGCACGATCACCTACGGCGCCACCCTCGACCAGGCCTACGACCGCACCGCCCAGCTGGAGTGGATGTGCCGCCTGTGGCTCACGGCGTCCAGCGTGCCCGGCCTCAGTCCCTCCCTGCTGACCGAGGAGCAACTGGCCGAGGCGGGGGAGCGGCTGCGGGGGTACGGGCAGCGGGGGTGAGCCCTCGCCACGGCGGGTGCCGGGGCGGACGCGGCGAGGCGGCGGACGTGCCGGGGCGGCGGACGTGCCGGGGCGGCGGACGTGCCGGGGCGGCGGAGGTGCCGGGGCGGCCCCTACCATCACCTCTTCTTCCCGGCCACCCACGTTCGGCTGGCCGGTGGGCGCGACCCCGAGGACACTGGACGGGTGCGCCCCGTCAAAGCGACCGCCACGGCGGTCACCGCGGTCCTCGCCGCCGGCGCGGCATCCGTCGCCGCCGGCCGGCTCGCCAGCGACGCCGCGCTGAAGGCGCCCGCCGGCCGCCCGCTGCCCACCGAACCCCGGCTGACCGTGCACGCCACGGCCGCCGGCCGGATCACGCTGACCCGCGACCTCGCCTCCCTGCGCCCGGGCACCTACGGGCTCGCGGGCGACGGCTCCCACGCGGTCGTCGGCCCGGTCCTGGAGACGGCCCCGCACAGCGCCGACACCGTCGTACGGCGCCTGGACCGCGTCACGCACGGCACCCTCGCCCCCGGCGACGCCGTCTGGCTCACCCCGAACCTGTACGTCGGCAACCCGGCCACCGCCCTCGGCCTGGAGCACGCGGACGTCGACGTGCCCGGCGAACTCGGCTACCTGCCCGCCTGGTTCGTGCCCGCGGACCGGGGCACCTGGGTGATCGCGGTGCACGGCCTCGGCACCACCCGGGAACAGGCCATGAACCTCATGGGCCCCCTGCACTCCCGCCGGGTACCGGTCCTCGCCCTCGCCTACCGCGGCGACCCCGGGGCCCCGCGCCCGCCGGACGGCCTGAACCACCTCGGCGAGACCGAGTGGCGGGACGTGGACGCCGCGATCCGCTACGCCGTCCGCTGCGGCGCCCGCCGCGTCGTGCTGCTCGGCTGGTCCACCGGCGCCACCATGGCCCTGCGCGCCGCCGAGCACTCCCCGGTGCGCGAGCGCATCGCCGGGCTGGTCCTCGACTCCCCGGTGCTCAGCTGGGAGGCCACCCTGCGCGCCCTCGCCCGGGCCCGGCACACCCCGCCACCGCTGCTGCCGCTCGCCGTCCGCGCCGCCCAGGGCCGCACCGGGCTGTACGGCGACCGGGCCGCCGAGACCACCGACCCCGACCTGCTCACCGTGCCGACCCTGATCTTCCACGGCCCCGACGACGAGGTGGCCCCGTGGGAGCACTCGCGCCGGCTGGCCGCCCGCCGCCCGGATCTGGTGGCCCTGCACACGGTGGCCCGGGCCCCGCACGCGGCGATGTGGAACGCGGGCCCGCAGGAATACCAGGAGCGGCTGCGCCGCTTCATGACGCCGCTGGTGTGAGGCCGGCGCCGAGACGCCGGACGTCGTCGCGAAGGGGCCGGGCGCCCGGTGCCGCGCATTCCGTTTAACGCCGTACGACTGGCCTGATCCCCCGGCCTCGCCCCGCACCGGACCCCGTGCGTTGGCCAGCCCCGTCGCCCGCCGTGACATTCCGTTTGGGTTTTCGGACCGTCAACCGGAAGACTGCACCCGTGACGTCCCGTATCCCGCGCGACTCCAGGCTTCGACTCGTCCGACCGCGACCCCTGGCCGCCGCCCCCAGAGCTGTGAACCAGCGGCGCCCGCGGCGCCCCTCGCCCCGGCCGCCGGAGGGCACCCCCGCCCCGGCCGAACTGGCCAGAATGGCGCGCACCGGTCTCGCCGGCGCGGTCCGCGTCGCCCGCTGGGCCGACGCCGCCCTCGGCGCCGGCGCCACCGCCGACGGCAAGGCCACCCTCTCCGACCCGACCGCCGAACGCGCCGCCGCCGATCTCGGCCTGAGCGCCGCTCAGGTCCGCGCCGACTGGGACACCGCCCGCCTCGCCGGACTCGTCGAGGTGCACGGCGACAGCGCGCGTCCCGGCTGGCGGCTGCGCGCCTGGGACCGCGACGACAGCGCCGTACTGCGCGGCTGGGTCGCCCTCTTCGACGCCTGGTCGCTCGCCTCTCCGGAACCCGAGGAGCACGAGCCGGCCGCCGTCGCCGAAGTCGTCTCGGCCATGCCCCAGGTGCTCTCCTTCCTCCAGCTGTCCGCCGGACCCGTCCCGGTCGTGCAGCTGCTCGACCTGCTCCAGCAGCGCGTCACCGAACTGCGCACCGAGCGCTGCGAGGTCCCGTACGACCCCGTCACCGAGCGGCCCGTGCCGGCGGCAGCCGGCGCCGACGCGGGGCGACCGGGCGTGCCCGACGCCGCCTGGCCGGCCGCGCCTGCGGCCGATCCCGATCGGCAGACCGTGCCGGACGACCGGCAGCCCGCCGGAGCCGGAGCCGGAGCCGTGCAGCCGACCGGGAGCCGGCGCCCGGCGAACCTCGTACCGGCTGCCCTCGGGGAATCCGCGCCCACCGTCGCAGGTGCCGCCGCGCCCGCCGCTGCGATCGATTCCTCGCCCGGTGCCGACACCCCGCTCGCGCCGCTCCTCGACTGGGCGCTGCGGGCCCTCGCCGCCGTCGGTGCCCTGACCTACGGCGACGGCCAGGCGACCCTCACCCCGCTGGGCAGCTGGGCGGTGTGGGTGAAGCTGGAGCAGATCTGCGTCGCCGCGCAGAGCCCCGCCGGCAACATCGAGCAGTCCGCCGAGGACATGCTGCGCGGCTGCGCCCAGCTCCGTCCCAACGCGGCCCGCGCCGAGTACCGCGCCTGGCTCGCCGCCCGGCCCGTCGGCAGCGCCGTCACCGAGCTGATCGACGCCGCGCGCGGCGAGGACGCCCTGCTGCGCGGCCTGGCCTTCGAGGCGCTGCGCGTCGTCGGCGGGCCCGCCGAGCCCGACGTACGGGCCGTGGTGGACGAGTCGGCGCTGCGGCCGTACGCCCTGCTGTGGCTGGCCGAGCACGACGGGGTCGACCCGGAGGACGCCCACGAGGTCCTCACCCGCGAGGAGGCGACCTGGCTGTGGGTGGACACCGCCGCCGCCGTGGCCGACCACGGGGAGGCGCCGATGCTGGTCCGGCATCTGGAGTCCGCCCTGCAGCCCACCGTGCCCCAGCTGCTCGACGAGGTCCGCGCCGTCGGCCACCCGCGCACCGTGCAGGTCCTGGTCGCGCTCGCCGCCGCCCACCCCGACCCGGCCCTGGCCAAGGCCGTGCGCCGCGCCGCGTTCCAGGTGCACACCGGCGGGTGAGCGGCGCGGGGGCGGCTCAGATGCCGGTGTCGCCGATCTCGGGGGCGTACGTCCCGAAGCTCCAGATGTTGCCCTCGGCGTCCCGGGCCATGTAGTCCCGCGCGCCGTAGTCCTGGTCCGTCGGGGGCACGAGGATCTCCACGCCGTGCTCCAGAGCCCGCTGGTGGTGGGCGTCCACGTCGTCGACGACGACGTACACCCCGGCGGGCCCCGCGCCCTTCATCGCGGCGTCGAAGCGGCCCCCGCGGCCCTTGGAGCCGATCATCACCGCGCCGTGGCCCTGGACCAGCTCGGCGTGCATCACCGTGCCGTCCTCCGTCTCGTACACCGACAGCTCGGTGAAGCCGAGGGCCTCCGTCAGCTGTCTGATCGCCGCCTTCGCGTCCGCGTACAGCAGTGAGGGATAGATGCTCGGCCGTCCACCGCCCATGCCCGCCATCGCCGATCACTCCTTCGTGCGCTCCGTGCACGTCCGTGCGCTTCGTGCGCCGGTCCGGCAGCGTCCCGCCCAGTCTCGCAGCCACCACTGACAACGCCCCGTCCGCAGCGCCGTCGCGCCGGCACACGGACCGGAACGCGTTCGAACACGAGGATGAGGGACAGGTGTCGTACGGACGCAGAAAAACCGCTTGCACGGTCCCGTTAGACTTCCCCCATGGCCATTCTCCTCGCGCATTAGACGGCGGGAACGCCCTCAGCCGTCCACCCGCCCCTTCCTGTACGCCCTGGAGTCTGTCCGTGATCTCCGCCTCCGGTATCGAGCTGCGCGCCGGCGCGCGCGTCCTCATCGAGAACGCCACCTTCCATGTCACCAGGGGTGACCGCATCGGCCTCGTCGGCCGCAACGGCGCCGGAAAGACGACCCTCACCAAGTGCCTCGCGGGCGAGGGCATCCCCGCCGCGGGCACCATCACCCGCTCCGGCGAGGTCGGCTACCTCCCGCAGGACCCCCGCACCGGCGACCTGGACGTCCTGGCCCGCGACCGGATCCTCTCCGCGCGCGGCCTCGACGTGCTCCTCCGCAAGATGCGCGAGAACGAGGAGCGCATCGCGAACGGCAAGGGCTCCACCCGTGAGAAGGCGCTCAAGCAGTACGAGCGCCAGGAGACCGAGTTCCTCACCAAGGGCGGGTACGCCGCCGAGGCCGAGGCCGCCACCATCGCCGCCGCGCTGAACCTGCCCGACCGCGTGCTCGGCCAGCCGCTGCACACGCTCTCCGGCGGCCAGCGCCGCCGTATCGAGCTGGCCCGCATCCTCTTCTCGGACGCCGACACCCTGCTGCTCGACGAGCCGACCAACCACCTCGACGCCGACTCGATCATCTGGCTGCGGGACTACCTGAAGACCTACCGCGGCGGCTTCATCGTGATCTCCCACGACGCCGACCTGGTCGAGACGGTCGTCAACAAGGTGTTCTACCTGGACGCGAACCGCTCCGTGATCGACGTCTACAACATGGGCTGGAAGCTCTACCAGCAGCAGCGCGAGGCCGACGAGAAGCGCCGCAGGCGCGAGCGCGCCAACGCCGAGAAGAAGGCCGCCGCGCTGAACGCGCAGGCCGACAAGATGCGGGCGAAGGCGACGAAGACGGTCGCCGCGCAGAACATGGCCCGCCGTGCCGAGAAGCTGCTCTCCGGCCTCGAAGACGTCCGACAGTCCGACAAGGTCGCCAAGCTCCGCTTCCCCGAGCCCGCGCCCTGCGGCAAGACCCCGCTGATGGCCGAGGGGCTGTCGAAGTCCTACGGCTCGCTGGAGATCTTCACCGACCTCGACCTCGCGATCGACAAGGGCTCCCGGGTCGTCATCCTCGGCCTCAACGGCGCCGGAAAGACCACGCTCCTGCGGCTGCTCGCGGGCGTCGAGCAGCCGGACACCGGCGCCGTCGTGCCCGGTCACGGCCTCAAGCTCGGCTACTACGCCCAGGAGCACGAGACCCTGGACGCCGACCGCACCGTCCTCGAGAACATGCGCTCGGCCGCGCCCGACATGGACCTGGTCGAGGTCCGCAAGGTGCTGGGCTCGTTCCTGTTCTCCGGCGACGACGTCGACAAGCCCGCCGGCGTCCTCTCCGGCGGCGAGAAGACCCGCCTCGCCCTCGCGACCCTGGTGGTCTCCTCGGCGAACGTCCTCCTGCTCGACGAGCCGACCAACAACCTCGACCCCGCGAGCCGCGAGGAGATCCTCGGCGCGCTGCGCACCTACAAGGGCGCGGTCGTCCTCGTCACCCACGACGAGGGCGCCGTCGAGGCGCTCCAGCCGGAGCGGATCATCCTGCTCCCGGACGGCGTCGAGGACCTGTGGGGCTCCGACTACGCGGATCTCGTCACCCTCGCGTGATCCACTCCGTATGGATCATTCGGCTCATCCGTGATCCATCATCTGTGTGAGATCTCCTCGTATCGGCGTGTGTCGTACACGGATTTCGCGGCCGATCCCTTCATCCCCAAGGGGTCGGCCGTCTCGCGTCTCTGACCTGGCGCTTCGCGAATCCACCCGTTCAGCCCCCTGGACGCGCCCGCATGGAATCTCTCGTTCCGCTTGTGGCGATCCACTCCTGTCGTCACAACGATGTCCCACCGACCTTGCCGAATGGGTGGCCATCGCGCCCAGGAGGGGTGATCATGAGGAGACCAGAGCGCACTTCCCATGAGGAGGCACGGGTGGCCGAGACTCTGAAGAAGGGCAGCCGGGTGACCGGCGCCGCGCGCGACAAGCTCGCGGCAGACCTGAAGAAGAAGTACGACTCCGGTGCGAGCATCCGGGCGCTGGCCGAGGAGACCGGCCGCTCGTATGGCTTCGTCCACCGGATGCTGACCGAGTCGGGCGTCGTCCTTCGTGGGCGTGGTGGAGCGACCCGGGGCAAGAAGGCCACATCGGTCTGATTCCGGGCGGTCCATCGGCTCCGATGGTGGCCACCCGGTCGGCAGTGTGATCGACCGGGTGGTTACTGTGCAGTCACTTAAGCGTGCCGGGCATGCCTGGCACGCCTGACCGACCGCACCCATCGGAGGCGCCCCATGGCTTCGCCCGACCAGGACCTCGCTCCTGTACTCGACAAGGACGGCGTACGGCTCACCGCCGACGACGCGCTCGCCACGGTGACGCTGACGAACGCGGCCAAGCGCAACGCGCAGAGCCCCGCCCTGTGGCGGGCGCTCGCCGAGGCCGGCCGGCTGCTGCCGGGCTCCGTCCGTGTCGTCGTGCTGCGCGGTGAGGGCAAGTCCTTCTCCGCCGGGCTGGACCGGCAGATGTTCACCCCGGAGGGGATCCCGGGCGAGCCGACCTTCATCGACCTCGCGCGCCGTGACGACGCCGGGCTCGACGCGAGCATCGCCGAGTTCCAGGAGGCGTTCACCTGGTGGCGGCGCAACGACATCGTGTCCATCGCCGCCGTACAGGGACACGCCATCGGGGCCGGCTTCCAGCTGGCGCTCGCGTGCGACCTGCGGGTCGTCGCCGACGACGTGCAGTTCGCCATGCGCGAGACCAGCCTCGGTCTCGTCCCCGACCTGACCGGCACGCACCCGCTGGTCGGGCTGGTCGGCTATGCCCGCGCGCTGGAGATCTGCGCCACCGGGCGGTTCGTCGGCGCGCAGGAGTCCGTGGCGTCCGGGCTGGCCAACCTCGCCGTGCCCGGCGAGCAACTGGACGAGGCCGCACGTGACTTGGCGGCCGCGCTGCTGGCCGCGCCGCGGGACGCGGTCGTGGAGACCAAGGCGCTGCTGCGCGGTGCGGCGGACCGCACGTACGACGAGCAGCGCGCCGCCGAACGCGCCGCCCAGGCCCGTCGGCTCCGGGACCTGGCGGGTATCGGCGAGTGAGCCCCGGCCGAGGCCGGACCAGGGAGGCGGGTCGATACCGGGCCGCGCCGGCTCCTGAGGCGGGGCTTCGGTGGTACGGGCCGGGGCTGGATGCCTGGTCCGCGTCGTGAACCCCGTCGCGGTCGAGCACCGGGCGGGGCCGGACCAGGGGGCGCGGGCCGATACCGGCGGCGCAGGCTTCGCAGACGGGGCTTCGTTCGTACGGGCCGGGGCTGGATGCGTGGTCCGCGTGGTGAACCTCCGTCGCGGGCGGGGCCGGGCCGGGGGGAACCCTCACCCTCGACGAGGCGATCCGGGGCCTCGGCCTGGACCGGCCGCCCACGCTGTCGCTCCGGGGGCGCGGCCCGGACGGAAGGGGTGACGACGGTGCGCGCGGGGCGCCTCGACCGGTTCGTGCCGGCCCTCGTCGGGCTGATCCTGCTCGTCCTCGGCGGCGCGGTACCGGCCGGCGGACTGGGCGCGCCGGTGCCCTCCTGGTGGCCCCGCACCGATCCGCACGCCGTCCTGCTGACCCAGGGCGAGCGCACCCGCCGGCAGCACACCGCCTGGTGGTGGCCGGCCGTCCTCGGCGCCCTGGCCGTCCTGGTCCTGCTCGCCCTGTGGTGGCTGCCCCGGGCCCTGCCCGCCCGCCGCCCGGCCGGGATCGTCGTCGACACCGGCGTCGGCGCGTACGCGCTCCTGCGCGAACAGGCGCTGGAGGAGGCGCTCGCCGGGGAGGCCGTCCGGCACCCGCGGCGCGGATCCGGCCCCAACTGGAGCCGCACGTCGCCCCCTCGGCGGCCCTGTCCGACGTCACGGCCCGGGCACCTGGCCCACGCCCGCGACTCGGCCCGGCCGGCCTCGTTTACGGCGGAGGTGTGGCCGAGGGCGGTCCAGCACCCCGAGAAAGGGGTGACCTGACGCCTCCCGGAATGGCCCGCCTCAGAACCCGTGCCGCATGCCGCCGTCCACCGGCACCATGATGCCCGTCAGATAGGAGGCCGCCGGCGACAGCAGGAACGCCGCGGTCTTCCCGAACTCCTCCGGTGTCCCGTACCTCCGCAGCGGAATCCTGGACTCGTTCGCGGCCCGCGTGGCCTCGGGATCGGCGGACAGCCCGTCCAGCTCGCGCACGCGGTCCGTGTCGATGCGCGCCGGCAGCAGCCCGAGCACCCGGATCCCCCGCGGGCCCAGCTCGTCCGCGAGGGACTTGGCGAACCCGGCCAGACCGGGGCGCAGCCCGTTGGAGACGGTCAGCCCCGGAATCGGCTCGTGCACCGACCCGGACAGCACGAACCCGATGACCCCGCCCGGCTCCAGCTCGGCCGCCGCCGCGCGCGCGAGCCGCACCGCGCCGAGGAACACCGACTCGAACGCCCCGCGCCACTGCTCGTCGGTGTTGTCCGCGACGAACCCCGGCGGCGGGCCGCCCACGCTCACCAGCACCCCGTCGAAGCCGCCGAAGTGCTCACGGGCGGCCGCGATCAGCCGCCGCGGAGCCTGCTCGTCGGCGTTGTCCACGGCCACGCCCAGCGCGTTCGGGCCCAGTTCGGCGGCGGCGTCGGCGACCCGCCGGTCGTCCCGGCCGCTGATCACCACCTTCGCCCCGTCGGCGACGAGTTCCCGCGCGGCGGCGTTGCCCAGCCCGCGCGTCGCCCCGGTGACGACGTACACCCGGTCCTTCAGTCCAAGATCCATGGCCCCTATCCTGCCTGGTCGCTCCCGAACAGGGTGAGCGCGGTGTTCACCGGCGCTGCACGCGACCGGCCGCGAGGACGAGGCCCGGGAGCTGTTCGAACGGCTAGTGGCTCTCGCCAACGACGGGGGTCTGCTCGCGGAGGAGTACGAACCGGACCTCGGCTGCCAGGTGGGCAACTTCCCGCAGGCCTTCAGCCACATCGCGCTGGCCGGGCAGCCAGTCCAGCTCCCACTCCGGCAGCCGCCGCTCGCCCGCCACGCCGTACATGATCTGCAGGTCGGCCGGGGCGCCGGCGACCGCGCGCAGCAGCCAGTCGCGCCATGCCTCCGCCTCCTTGTGGTACCCCGCCGACAGCATGGCCTCCAGCGTGAGGGTGGAGTCGCGAAGCCAGCAGTAGCGGTAGTCCCAGTTGCGCACGCCGCCGGGTTCCTCGGGCAGCGAGGTGGTGGGCGCGGCGACGACCCCGCCCGTCGGGGCGTAGGTGAGGGCCTTGAGCGTGATCAGGGACCGGACGACGGCGTCCCGGTACGGTCCGGCGTAGCGGCCAGCGGGACGCCCAGCGCCGCCAGTCCCGGACACTGCCGCTCAGCGCCTCCTGGGGGTCGATGAGCGGGGGGCGCGGCTCGTGCGAGGGGTGCCAGTTGAGCACGAACGCGACCCGTTCGCCCTCGCCGACGGTGAACTTCGAGCGGGTGCAGTAGTCCTCGCCCCAGGTGCGCACCGGCGGCTCGGAGCGCAGCCAGACCGAGTCCGGTCCCGCTACGGCCACCCGGTGCCCGTCCGCGCGGCGCATCCACGGCATGATCGAGCCGTAGTCGAAGCGCAGGCGCAGCGTGCTGTGGACGGTGACCCGGCCGCTGACCCCCTCGATGACGCGCACGACGTCGGGGGCGTGCTCGCGCTGCGGCATCAGGTCGGTGACGCGGACCGTGCCGTCGGCCGTCTCCCACTCGGTGTCCAGGACGAGGGTGTCGGGCAGGTAGCCGCGGCGCGTGCAGGTGTCCGCGCCCTCGGGGGCGATCCGCCAGTGCCCGTGCCGCTCGTCGCCCAGCAGCCGGGCGAAGCAGGCGCCGGCGTCGAAGCGGGGCAGGCACAGCCAGTCGATCGAGCCGTCCCTGCCCACCAGGGCGGCGGTCTGCTCGTCGCCGATGAGGGCGTAGTCCTCGATGCGCGCGTTCACGGGATGCGGGTTCCCGGCGGCTCTGAGGGCCGATCAGGTGGTGCGCCGGGGGAGTGACGGGGGCGTGAGCGGCCCTCGGACACCGGTGATCACACGGTGGCCGGTTCGCTCTCCTCGGGCGTTCCCGGCGAGGCCTCGGCCGCCGCGGCCTCCTCCCGGTCGCGGATCTCGCGCCGGACCAGGAACCACCAGCCGACCGGCACGGCGGCGGCGAAGAGCCACCACTGGATCATGTACGCGTAGTTCAGCGGGGCGTCCTCGCTGCCCGGATCGGAGATCTGCTCCGGCGAGCCGGTCTGCGGTCCCGTCTGTTCGACGTAGCCGCCGAGCACCTGCGCGCCGAGCCGGTGCGCCTCCTCGGTGCTGTTGATCAGCATGATCTGCCGGTCGGGCAGGCCGTTGACGTTCTTGATGCCGCTGGCCGCGGTCGTCTCGTCGGCCATCAGCCGCCCGGTGATGGTCGTCCTGCCGGAGGGCGGGGCGGGGATCTTCGGGAAGGCGGTCTGGGCGCCGTCCGCGGGGACCCAGCCGCGGTTGACGAGCAGCACCTTGCCGTCCGCGAGGACGAACGGGGTGAGGACGTGGAAGCCGACCTCGCCGTCGGCGTTGGTCCGGCGCCGGACCACTTCCTCCCGGGCGGTGTCGAAGGTGCCGGTCGCGGTGACCGTGCGGTACTTCTCGGTGCGGGTCACGGCGTGCCCGGGGGAGGAGAGCCGCTCGACCGGGACCGGGTTGGCGTGCAGCGCGGAGGAGACCAGGTTGTTGCGCGCCGTGCGCTCGTCGTACCGGTGCTGCTGCCAGAAGCCGAGCCGGATCATCGTCGGGATCAGCGCGATCGCGACGACCGTGAGGACGACCCACTGGACGGACAACAGGAAGCGGTAGCGGTGCACCCCACGACGGTACCTCCGCGCCATGGGGCGCCCGCACGCGGGTGCCGGTCACGAGGCCCGGTCAGACGCGGTCGACGATCCCCGTCTTGCCCGCCTCGCGGGCGCAGTGCGCGCCGCAGTAGAAGGTGCCGTCGGCCTCCACGCCCTGGCCGATGATCGAGACCTTGCACTTCTCGCAGACGGGGGCCATGCCCTTGATCGCGCAGGAGAAGCAGTCGAAGACGTGTACCGCGCCCTGGGCGTGGACCTCGAAGGTCATTCCGTAGTCATTGCCGCAAACTTCACATTTCGCCATGCGCCACAGGGTGGGCCGTCGCCGGGGCCCGGGCGAGCGGCCGCCGGGTGAGTCGTACGTCAATCACCCGTTCGTACGGTCGCTCGTCCGTGTGTGCGTCACGCGCGCGTCAGGCGTATGCGTCACGCGCGCGTCAGGTACGGGGGACACGCGCGTGCGTCACGTACGCGCGGCTGTGCGGCGATCACCCGTCCGCGGGCTCGACATCGCGCAGCAGCTGCCCGAAGGCGGCCTCGTCGACCACCGGGGTGCCGAACTGCCGGGCCTTGACCACCTTGGACGTACCCGAGTCGGGGTCGTTGGTCACCAGCAGGCTGGTCAGCCGGGAGATGCTGGACGCCACATGCAGCCCGGCCTCGGTCGCCCGGTCCTCCAGCAGTTCGCGGTCGATCGAGGTGTCCCCGGAGAACGCCACCCGCATGCCCTGTTTGAGGCGTTTGCCGTCTTCGTACCGTCCGGGGTTGGGATAGGGGCATGCGGGCTTTTTGCGGGAGGGGCGCCAACTGCCCGGCCGGTAACCGTCGTAACCGCCGGACGGCTGCCGGGGCACCGGGCGGTCCGACCACTCCGTCAGCGGCCGGCACTCCAGCAGCGGCAGCCGTACGCCGCCCGCCGCCGCGGCCCGCAGACTCGGCCGGAACGCCTCCGCGAGCACGCGCGCGTCGTCCAGCGCGTGGTGCGCCCGCTGCTGCACGACGCCGTAGTGCGCCGCCAGCGACTCCAGCTTGAAGTTGGGCAGCGGCAGCCCCAGCTCCTTCGACAGCGCGATGGTGCACAGCCGCTGGCGCACCGGTGCCTCGCGCCGTGCGCGCGCGTACTCCCGCGCGATCATCTGCCAGTCGAAGACGGCGTTGTGCGCGACGAGCACCCGGCCGTCCAGCCGGGCGGCGAACTCCTCGGCGATGTCCGCGAAGAGCGGTGCCCCGTCGAGCACCTCGCTCGTCAGACCGTGTATCCACACCGGCCCCGGATCGCGCTCCGGGTTGACCAGCGTGTACCAGTGGTCCTCGACCTCGCCGCGCTCGTCCAGCCGGTACACGGCCGCCGAGATGATCCGGTCGTCCCGGGCCAGGCCGGTGGTCTCCACGTCAACGACCGCGTATCCCTTCGGATACGCGGCCGGCCACTGGGTGGGGGAGGACACTGCGGTCGCACGGTCTTCGAGCATGGTCACTGAGGATACGGGCCGGGACTGACACCGCGGTCCCACAGGTACCGCTCCGGGCGGCCGGGCACCGCACGCGTGTGCGCGCTTCGTCCATCCGCCCGCTCGGCCTCGCACGCCCGGCCGGGCCGGCCGGCCGGGCCGGCCGGCCGGGCCCAAGTTCCCTCCGCCGACGGCGGGTTCCGGCGCCGCCGCCGCCGGCACCCGCGACGAGCCCGGTGCCGGCGGCGGCCGGGCCGTGAACGTCTTGCCGCCCCCACCCCGTTGCGGACCCGGTCCGATGCGGGCCGCGGGGAGCGTCGGTGCGGCGCGAGCGACCTGGGGAGTGCGATCCTCGCTGCTGTGACGGAACCAACGCACGACGAGGCACACGGGGGCGCGCTCGGGTCGAGGCTGAACTGGCTGCGGGCCGCCGTGCTCGGCGCGAACGACGGCATCGTCTCCACCGCGGGAATCGTCGTCGGCGTGGCCGGCGCGACCCCGAGCCGGTCCGCCCTGCTCACCGCCGGACTCGCCGGCCTGCTCGCCGGGTCGATGTCCATGGCGGTCGGCGAGTACGTCTCCGTGTCCACCCAGCGCGACTCCGAAATGGCCGCGCTGGCCATGGAGAATCGGGAGCTGCGCGAGCAGCCCGAGGCCGAACTGGAAGAGCTGACCCGGCTGCTGGAGGACCGCGGCCTGACCCGGGAGGTGGCCCGGGAGGCGGCCGAACAGCTCACCGCGCGGGATCCGCTCCAGGCGCACGCGCGTGTGGAACTCGGTATCGACCCCGAAGAGCTGACCAACCCCTGGCACGCGGCCTGGGCCAGCTTCCTCGCCTTCACCGTGGGCGCGCTGCTGCCGCTGCTGGCCATCGTGCTGCCCCCGGCCGGTTGGCGGCTCCCCGTCACCGTCCTCTCCGTCCTGGCCGCCCTCGTCCTCACCGGCTGGGCCAGTGCCCGCCTCGGCTCGGCGGATCCCGGGCGGGCCGTGCTGCGCAACGTGGCGGGCGGGGCCCTGGCGATGGCGGTCACCTACGCGGCGGGCAGACTGCTGGGCGCCGCGGGCGTGTGACGGGAGGCCGGCAGGCCGGGGTACGGTGACGTGCGCTCGCACCCTCTGAGCGCATCGCACGACCCCCACGAGCAGGACCCTCGCCATGCGCGCCACCACCGTCCGTCCCGTACGCGCCGCTTCGGCGCCACCGACGTCGTCGCCGCGCGCGGGGAGCCGTCGCGGGAGCCGTACAGCCCGCCGACGTCGATCTGGCCCGGGCTGTGCGGGATCAGATCGCCGGCGGACACCACCGCGGCCAGGGCCAGGGCGGCGAGGAAGCCGGTCGCGGCCGCCAACGGCGCCCAGTTGCACGGCCGCTGGACCGGTGCCCCCGGCAGGCGCCGGGCGAGCGAGCGCACGAACAGCTCGCCCAGCGGCACGCTCAGCGCGGCGAACAGTACGGCCCGCCGCAGGCCGATGCCGCCCACCCCGGGCGCCGCGGCCTCCCCGGTGCCGCTCAGTGCCGCCGGCGGTCCCAGCAGCGGGACCCGGGCTCCCAGCGCGGTCAGGGCGAGGAGGGCGGCGGCCCGACCGGTGCCGGTCCGCCGGGCGGACACGTCTTCGTCGGTGGCCTCGGCGGCCGGTCGCATCGCGCTCACCCCGCGATCGTCGCCAGCCGTCACGGAACCGGGCAAGTCCCGGAAAACAACGAGGGGTTCGGCATTCCACGCAAACGTAGGTTTCCGGCCGCCCGTGCGCTCACCGCCACCGAGCCGGGGACGACCCCCAGGGCACCGGGGGCGCCGCCCAGTCCCGCGGGCCGCCCGCGAAGGCCACCGAGGGCAGGGCGTGGCGCAGCCGGCCGAGCGGGCCGTCCGTCTCGGCCAGCCAGGCGTCCGGGCCCTCGTACGGCGTGCCCGTGGCCGGAGCCGGGCGGATCCCGTCCGTCAGCCAGTGGGCGGTGCGGGCGAGCGCCAGCCGCACCGACCGGCCGCCGCCGTCGTACGACTGCTCGGTCAGGGCCCGCAGCACGGCCGCCGCCAGCAGGTAGCCGGTGCCGTGGTCCAGGGCCTGGGCGGGCAGCGCGCCCGGCTCCCCCTCCGGGCCTTCGGTCGCCGCGATGCCGGTGGCCACCTGCACCAGGCTGTCGAAGCCGCGCCGGCCGCCCCACGGCCCGTACGCGCCCCACGCCGAGACCTGCGCCACGACGAGCCCCGGCCGGCGCTCGGCCAGCGCGTGCGGGGAGAGCCCGAACCGGTCGAGGGCGCCCGGCCGGTAGCCGGTGACGACCACGTCCGCCGACGCCAGCAGTTCCTCGAAGGTGCCCCGGTCCGCGGTCAGGTCGAGCGCGGCGGAGCGCTTGCCGAAGCCCGTGTCGGCGTGCTGGTCGGACAGTTCGGGCAGCCGGGGGGTGTCCACCCGCAGCACGTCCGCGCCGAGCAGGGCGAGCGTGCGGGTGGCGACGGGACCGGCGAGGACCCGCGTCAGGTCCAGGACGCGCAGCCCGGCGGCGGGGAGCAGGGGAGCGGCGGCCGGGCCGATCGGCGTGAGCGCACGCGCGCGTGCGCAGTCCAGGCGCTCGCGCTCGACCAGCGGGCGTGCGACCACCTCGGCGGCCTGCCCGGTGGCGGCCCACTCCTGCGGCGAACGCAGGGCCACGGCGAGGCCGCCGGCGCCGTAGACCGCCTCCTCCACCTCCAGCGCGGGCCGTTCGGCGAACCGCGCGGCCGCCTGCTGCGCCGAGGCGTCCTGCGGCAGGCCCAGCACGCCGAGCAACCGCGTCCGGTGATGGGGGTAGTTGGCGTGGGTGCGCACCCAGCCGTCGGCCGTCCGCCAGAACCGCGACAGCGGCGCGAAGGCGACCGGGGCCCGACCGTCGACCAGCACGAGCCGCTCGCTGCGGAAGGCGGTCGCGACGGCGCCGTCGTCGACCCGGACGGCGGGCACCTCGGCGAGCCCGGCCCGGTGGGCCGCCAGCTCCGCGGCGGCCAGCGCGCAGGCGCCGACGCACGCGCGTGCCAGCTGCCCCACGGGAAGGCGCGCCGGGAGGGCGTCCGGGCGCCCGGCCACCGTCACCCGGGAGAGCAGGGCGGGATCGCCGCCCAGTGCGCTCCACGCGGACGCGATGTCGGACATGGTCCCGGATGGAATGTCTGACGGGACGTCTGACGGAATTGCTGACCGAATGCCTGACGCGATGTCTGTCATGGCTGTACTATGCATTATTGATGAATCAACATTGATTCAATCAATCTTGGAGGGATGAGGAGTGCGGCCAGTCCAGGCTCACCTCCTTGCGGACATCCGACGGCCGGAGCTGCCAGCCCAGCGCCTGGGCCCGCTCCGCGACGTACCGGGCCCCCGCACCCCGGTAGTCGCGCACCGGTATCAGCCACGTGCGCGGGGCCCGCGGCTTCGGCTTCGCGACCTGCTCGGTCCTGCGGGCGACGGCCTCGTCGACCAGGGCCCGGTAGTACGCGGCGTCGCCCTCGTGCCGTACCTCATGCCAGCCGACGCACCAGCGGGGCAGGGCCGCCCGCGCCGTCACGCGGTCGAGGAACCTCCCCGCGCCGTCCTCGGCCCGCGTGCTGAACGACGTCACGATCTCGGCCAGCGAGGCGAAGTCCAGCGCGAAGCCCCAGATGAACACGGCCAGCAGCCAGTGCACCGGTCGGTAGGCGAGGCTCACCGCGAAGCGCCGTACCAGCAACTGCGGGGCCGCGGCGGCGCGGGCTCCCAGACGGCCGGGCCTCGATAGGAATGCATGACCGGATCATGCCGTACGGGTGGGCGGCCGGGACGTGCCCCCGCCGGCCCACCCGTGCCGGTCCCTGCGGTGCCCTACCTGGTCACCGCGGCCAGCGCGTCCGCCGTGCCGTGGCCGTAGAAGCCGTTGTGGTTCTCCGGGCCCTCGCACACCGCGTCGACCTTGCCGTCGCCGTTGATGTCGTAGGGGTCCGTGCACGGCACGGCGTCGGCCTCCGCGTACAGCAGTGCCTTCACTAGGCTCGCCGGAGCGTGCGGATGGGTTGACTTGATCAATGCGGCAACGCCCGCGACGTGCGGGGTCGCCATCGAGGTTCCGGCCATGTAGCCCCACTTGCCGCCCGGCAGCGGGCCCAGGACGAGGCCGCTCGTGGCCGGGGGCTGCGGCTTCTGGTAGGCCGTCGAGTCACCGCCCGGCGCGGCGATGTCGATGACGCCGAGGCCGTAGTTGGAGAACGACGACTTCAGGCCCTTCGCGCCGGTCGCCGCGACCGTCACGACGCCCGGCAGCTGGGTCGGTATGTCGTAGCACGTGTGCGGGTCGATCACGCGGTCCGACGGCGTGCCGTCGTTCGGGGAGACCGGGTCGGTGATCGAGTCGGCCGCGAGGTCGTACCTCTCGTTGCCCGCCGCCGCGATGTTGACCGTGCCCTCCTTCTCCGCGTACCGCGAAGCCCGGGTGATGGCGTCCACCAGCGCCTTCTGATCCGGGTCGGTGGTGCAGTTGAAGTACCACGGGTCCGTGTAGTAGCTGTTGTTGGTCACGTCGACGCGGTGCTCGGCGGCCCACATGAAGCCGCAGACCACGGCCTCGGTGTAGAAGGAGCCCTTCGGGTTGGCGACCTTGATGCCGGCCACCTTCACGCCCGGCGCGACCCCTGTGACCCCGACGCCGTTCTTCGCGGCCGCGATCTCGCCGGCCACGTGTGTGCCGTGCGGGCTCTCCGACGCGCTCGGCCGCCAGGCGCCGTCCGTGGTGTCGGGCTTGCCGGACACACAGCTGACCGAGTCCGCGCGGTCGAAGTTGGGCGCGATGTCCGGGTGGGTGTCGTCCACGCCGGTGTCGATGACCGCCACCGTGACGTCGGGGCTGCCCAGGGTCTTCTCGTGCGCCTTGTCCGCCTTGATGGCCGGCAGGTCCCACTGCAACGGCTCCAGCGGGTCCTGACCCGCCGTCGCCTCCGCGCCGGCCGCGGCGACCTCCTGCGCGCTCAACGCCTTCGGCGTGCCCAGATCCGTGGTGGACTGGGCGGGCAGCGGCGCGGTGCGCGTGGCACCGGCCGAGTCCACCCCGCGCACCGCGCGGATCTCGCGGGCGAAGTCCGGGTCGGCCGAACGGGCGACGATCACGCCGATCTGGTCGTAGGCGATCACCACCGAGCCGTCGGCCTCGGCGATCGCCTTCTGCACGTACGTCGAGACGCCGTGCCCGGGGCGGGTGTTGACGACGTAACTGAGCGCGGTCCCGCCGGAGGCGGCCGCCGGGGTGTGTTCCGCCGGGATCCGCTCCGCCGCGGACGCGGTGACGTTCGGCAGGAACGCGAGGGCCGTGGCGAGGGCCGTCCCGGCGGGGACCGCAAGGGCGCGGCGCAGACGCGGCTTCGGGACTGTCATCTGTCGGTTCTCTCCAGTTCATCCGTGGTGCCAGCGTGCCGTGCGGGGATCCGGGGGCCCATGGAAGGGCACGAAGTCCCGGGGAAGGCCGTCTACTTGACTGCGCGCAGCGCGTCGACGATCCCGTACCCGTAGAAGCCGTTGACGCGCTCGCCGCCGACGCAGGTGGCGTCCACGACCCCGTCCCCGTCGCCGTCGTAGGGGCCGCTCGGGCAGCCCGGATTCTTCGCCTGGGCCTCGAGCAGGGCCGTCAGCCGCGCGGGCGTGGCGTGCGGGTGGACCGACTTCAGCAGCGCGGCCACGGCCGACACGTGCGGCGCCGCCATCGAGGTGCCCTGGAGGAAGCCGTACTGGCCGTTCGGCAGGGTGGACAGGATGCGGCCGTTCTTCGACGGGGTGTCCGGGATCTGGTACTTGTCGCCGCCCGGCCCGGCGACATCGACCACGCCCCGGCCGTAGCTGGAGTAGTACGCCTTGGCGCCCGTCACGCCCACCGCGCTCACGGTGACCACCCCGGGCAGCTGGGTCGGCACGTCGAAGCACCGGTGCGGGTCGACCGTGCGGGTCCGGGCGGTGGAGTCGTCGGGGCTGGAGGTGTCCGTGATCGCGGCCGCGTCGAGATCGTGGTTGGAGTTGCCCGCCGAGGCCACATTGAGCGTGCCCTTGCGCTGTGCGTACAGCTGGGCCCTGTTGACCGCGTCAACGATGGCGCGTTGATCAGGATCGTCCACGCAGTTGTACATCCATGGATCAACGTAGTAGCTGTTGTTCGTGATCTGTATGCCGTGATCGGCGGCGAACACGAAGGCGCAGACCACGCTCTCCGGGTAGAACAGCGACTTCTCGTCCGGCTGCGCCACCGTGATGCTCGCGACCCTCACCCCGGGTGCCACACCGGCGACACCGATGCCGTTGCGGGCCGCGGCTATCTCGCCGGCCACATGGGTGCCGTGGTAGTGGTCGGCGTCCACCGGCCGCCACGCTCCGTACGTCGTGTCCGCCCTGCCGCTCACGCAGTTCGCCGACTGGGAGGCCGAGAAGTTCGGCGCGATGTCCGGGTGGGTGTCGTCCACGCCCGTGTCGATCACGCCGACGGTCACACCGCGGCTGCCCGGGTTGATCCGCGCGGCCTTGTCGGCGCCGATCGCCCGGAGGTCCCACTGGTCCGCCTCCAGCGGCTCCTCGCCCGGCGCGGCGCTCTTCGCGAGCCGCGCGGCCTGCGCCTTCGTGAGGACCTGCACCGCGCCCTCGTCGGTCGTCCCCGCGGCGCTCACCGGCGCGGTCCGCGTGGCGCCCGCCGAGTCCACTCCGCGCACCGCACGCATCCGCGCGCCGAAGCCGGGGTCCGCGGAACGGACGACGAACACGCCGATCCTGTCGTAACCGGCAACGAGGGAACCGCCGCCCCGTGCGATCTCCCGCCGTACCGACTCGATCGTGCGGCGATCGGTACGGGTGTTGACCACGTAGGCGAGGTTCGGGCCGCCCTCGGCAGCCCGCACCGCCGTGGCCGTGGCGGGCGCCGCCGAGGCCGCCGCCGGCAGGAGGCCGAGTGAGGCGGTCAAGGACAGCGCGACGGGCACGGCGAGCGCGAGCCCGCGTCTGGAGCGCAGATGAGCCATGGGGTCTCCACATCATCCCGATACGGAACCGCCCGAGACACGGGTGTGGTGCTCGGGCAGGTACATGACGGTTGTGCATGGTGAAGCTATCCCGACAGTCTCTGATCATCAATGACTTGGCAATGACTCGACAAGACCACTTGCGGATCAACTCAGAAGACTTGAACCGGTCCTCGCGTGGCGCCGTGGACCTGGGGCAGGGAGCACGAGCACCATCGAGCCCCCCGTCGTCATGGCAACCGCGAACGCGAGGAGACCTCCGTGGCCACCGAGACACCGCCCCCCGCACCGTCGGGGACCCCCCTTCCCTCCACCGAGGAGTTCGCAGAGGTGCAGCAGAGCGCGGAGTTCGGCGAACTGCGCCGCGCCCACCGCTCGTTCGCCTTCCCGCTGACCATCGCCTTCACCGCCTGGTACCTGCTGTACGTGCTGCTCTCCAACTACGCGGGCGGCTTCATGGGCACCAAGGTGGCCGGCAACGTCAACGTCGCCCTCGTCCTCGGCCTCGCCCAGTTCCTCACCACGTTCCTCATCGCCTGGTGGTACGCGCGGCACGCCGCCGCGAAGCTCGACCCCAAGGCGGAGGCCATCAAGTCCCGGATGGAGGGCGGCGCATGAGCCCCGCGCGGCACACCCTGCTCGCCGCCGGCGCGGCGAGCGAGCACCGGACGCTGATCGTCACCCTGTTCGCGGTGTTCGTCGCCGCGACCCTCGTCATCACCGTCTGGGCCGGCCGCCAGACCAGGGACGCCGCCGACTTCTACGCCGGCGGACGGCAGTTCACCGGCTTCCAGAACGGCCTCGCCGTCTCCGGCGACTACATGTCCGCCGCGTCCTTCCTCGGCATCGCCGGCGCCATCGCCCTCTTCGGCTACGACGGCTTCCTGTACTCCATCGGCTTCCTCGTCGCCTGGCTGGTCGCCCTGCTCCTGGTCGCCGAGCCGCTGCGCAACTCCGGCCGCTACACCATGGGCGACGTCCTCGCGTACCGCATGCGCCAGCGCCCCGTCCGCACGGCGGCGGGCGTCTCCACCATCGTCGTGTCGATCTTCTACCTGCTCGCCCAGATGGCCGGCGCGGGCGTCCTGGTCTCCCTCCTCCTGGGCATCACCAGCGACGGCGGCAAGATCGGCATCGTCGCCCTGGTCGGCGTCCTCATGATCGTCTACGTCACCATCGGCGGCATGAAGGGCACCACCTGGGTCCAGATGGTCAAGGCCGTCCTGCTGATCCTCGGCGCCCTGCTGCTGACCTTCCTGGTCCTGCTGAAGTTCCACTTCGACATCTCCGAACTGCTCGGCAGGGCCGCCGACAACAGCGGCAAGGGCGCCGCCTTCCTGGAGCCCGGCCTGAAGTACGGCGCGACCGGCACCACCAAACTGGACTTCCTCTCCCTCGGCCTCGCCCTGGTCCTCGGCACCGCAGGCCTGCCGCACATCCTGATCCGCCTCTACACCGTCCCCACCGCCAAGGCGGCCCGGAAGTCGGTCATCTGGGCCATCGGCCTGATCGGCGCCTTCTACCTGATGACCCTCGCCCTCGGCTTCGGCGCGGCCGCGCTCATCAAGCCGGGCGAGATCATCGCCTCGAACAAGGCGGGCAACACGGCGGCCCCGCTCCTCGCGCTCCACCTCGGCGGCGTGGACTCGGGCGGGGGCGCCGTCCTGCTCGCCACCATCTGCGCGGTCGCCTTCGCCACGATCCTCGCCGTCGTCGCGGGCCTGACCCTCGCCTCGTCCTCCTCGTTCGCGCACGACATCTATGCCAACGTCATCAAGAAGGGGCAGGCCACCGAGAAACAGGAACTCGGCGCGGCCCGCTGGGCGACCGTCGGCATCGGCGCGGTGTCGATCGTCCTCGGCGCCCTCGCCCGTGACCTCAACGTGGCCGGCCTCGTGGCCCTGGCCTTCGCGGTCGCCGCCTCCGCAAACCTTCCGACCATCCTCTACAGCCTCTTCTGGAAGCGGTTCACCACCTCGGGCGCCCTGTGGTCGATCTACGGCGGACTGGTCACCGCGGTCGGCCTGGTGCTGTTCTCACCGGTGGTCTCCGGCAGCCCGGCCTCGATGTTCCCCGAGGCCGACTTCCACTGGTTCCCGCTGGAGAACCCCGGCATCATCTCCATCCCCGCCGGCTTCCTCCTCGGCGCCGTGGGAACCCTTCTGTCGAAGGAGACCCCGGACGCCGGCAAGTACGCCGAACTGGAGGTGCGGTCCCTGACGGGCACCGGAGCGCACTGACACGAGCACTGACACCTTCGTACGACGGCCGCGTCGCCCGGGACTGTACGGTCCTACGACGCGGCCCCGTCGCAGCTCGTGGGATCGGGCCGCTGTCGTTGTCAGCGGTGTCACGTAGGCTCGCCAGTGACGGACGACTCGTCCGCGGCGGACAATTGGGTGACCGAGAGGGAGGGGGCCCACGTGCTCATCGACACCTACGGCCGAGTGGCCACCGACCTGAGGGTCTCGCTGACCGACCGGTGCAATCTGCGCTGCACCTACTGCATGCCCGAGGAAGGCCTGCAGTGGCTGGCCAAGCCCGACCTGCTGACGGACGACGAGATCGTCCGCCTCATCGACATCGCGGTCCGGCTGCTCGGCATCGAGGAGGTCCGCTTCACCGGCGGCGAACCCCTGCTGCGCCCGGGCCTGGTCGGCATCGTGGAGCGGGTCGCGGCCCTCGCCCCCCGCCCCCAGATGTCGCTGACGACCAACGGCATCGGCCTCAGGCGCACCGCGGCGGCCCTGAAGGCGGCCGGCCTGGACCGGGTCAACGTCTCGCTGGACACCCTGCGCCCGGACGTCTTCAAGACCCTGACCCGCCGCGACCGGCACAAGGACGTCATCGAGGGGCTGGAAGCCGCCCACGCCGCCGGCCTCACCCCAGTGAAGATCAACTCGGTCCTGATGCCCGGCCTGAACGACGACGAGGCCCCCGACCTGCTCGCCTGGGCGATCGAGCACGGCTACGAACAGCGCTTCATCGAGCAGATGCCCCTCGACGCCCAGCACGGCTGGAAGCGCGAGGGCATGGTCACCGCCGGGGACATCCTCGCCTCCCTGCGCACCCGCTTCGACCTCACCCCCGAGGGCGCAAACGAGCGCGGCTCGGCCCCGGCGGAGCGCTGGCTGGTCGACGGCGGCCCGCACCGCGTCGGGGTGATCGCCTCCGTCACCCGCCCGTTCTGCGCGGCCTGCGACCGCACCCGCCTCACGGCCGACGGCCAGATACGCACGTGCCTGTTCGCCACCGAGGAGACCGACCTGCGCGCGGCCCTGCGTTCGGACGCTCCCGACGAGGAGATCGCCCGGATCTGGAAGCTGGCGATGTGGGGGAAGAAGGCGGGAGCGGGCCTGGACGACCCGTCGTTCGTGCAGCCGGACCGGCCGATGTCGGCGATCGGCGGCTAGGCTCCTTCGGGCTCCTGCCACTCCTCGAACCGCACCACGTCCTTCAGGAAGCCCCGCACCCCGAGGAACTGCGAGAGATGCTCGCGGTGCTCCTCGCACGCGAGCCATGTCTTGCGCCGCTCCGGCGTGTGGATCTTGGGGTTGTTCCACGCCAGCACCCACACGGCGGCGGCGTGGCAGCCCTTGGCGGAGCAGATGGGGTTCTCGTCAGTCACGGGTTCGTCTCACACACAGGGGCCGGAACAAGACGACGCCGAGCAGCCACGGGGGGAGCTGCCCGGCGTCGGTTCGTCGCTCCGACGGGGGATGCGGAGCGCGTACGCAGTATGTCACGGCTACCCCGCCGCCCGGCACTGGAACTGCACGATTGATCTGAGCTTTTCTTGAGCTTCAGGGGTGGGCCGCATTCCGCTTCCCCGGCTGCCACCGCGCCGCCGGGACCCCGCCGCGACCGCACCGGGATCACGCCGGGTCGGACCGGTCCCCGCCTGCCGCCGTCGGCTGCGCCGCGGGGTCCTCCGGGGCGCAGCGCCGCGCCCCGCTCTCCTCCGTGCGCGGCGGTGCGATCATCGGCGGCGTCGGCATGGTGACGAACGTCGACGGCAGGGAGGGCGGCCGTTCACGACCGGCGTTGGCGATCACCACGGCGACGTAGGGGAGCAGCGCACCGAGCACCAGCGCCACGATCGCGACGTACCGCTCGACGTTCCACAGGGAGACCGCGAGGATCACCGACACCGTACGGATCGTCATCGAGATGACGTACCGCCGCTGCCGGCCCCGCACGTCCTCGGCGAGGCCGGTCCGGGCTCCGGTGATCCGGAACACCTGGACGCCGCCGTGCTGTTTCCGCATCACAGTCCACCATCCGCCCGCATCGGACTCTCTGGCCCGCACCGTCGACCGAACCCGGCCGGGAACCCGGGCGGGAACACGTCCCACGTTACGCCGCACCCGGTCCACCGACGAGACCGGGGCACCCACGGCCTGCGACAACGCCCGCGGCCCCGCCCCCGCACGGGCGAGCCCGACATGCGCCGCACGGTCCGGCCGCCGACACTGACCGTAGTGCTCACGTCGACCCGTACGAGGAGGCAGCCATGGGCTGGTTGTGGGCGATCATCGTGGGATTCGTGCTCGGCGTCATCGCGAAGGCCGTCATCCCGGGCAAGCAGCACAGCCCCCTGTGGCTCACCACCATCTGCGGCATGCTCGGCGCCATCGTCGGCAACGCCGTCGCCCGTGCCGTGGGCGTCGCCTCGACCCGGGGCATCGACTGGACCCGCCACATCTTCCAGCTCGTGGCCGCGATCATCATCGTGGCCGCCGTGGACGCCCTCTACATGGCGACGCTGGGCAGGAGGAAGACGCAGAGAGTCTGAGGGCGCCCCGGTCAGGAGCGCTCCGAAGCGGCGCCGGGCCGTACCGACACGCGGTCGTGCCCGGCGACGCTCCTCGCGCCCGCGACGTGCCTAGCCGGCGACAACCTCGACCGCGGCCAGGTTCCGCTTCCCCCGCCGCAGCACCAGCCACCGCCCGTCCAGCAGATCCTCCTTCGCCGGGACGGCGTCCTCGGACGCGACCTTCACGTTGTTCACGTAGGCCCCGCCCTCCTTCACCGTCCGCCGCGCGGCGGACTTGCTGGCGACGAGACCGACCTCGGCGAACAGGTCGACCACCGGACCCAGCTCGGTGACCCGGATGTGCGGCACCTCGGACAGCGCGGCGGCCAGCGTCGGACCGTCCAGCTCCGCCAGCTCGCCCTGCCCGAACAGGGCGCGGCTCGCGGCGATCACCGCGGCCGTCTGCTCGGCGCCGTGCACCAGCGTCGTCAGTTCCTCGGCCAGCGCCCGCTGCGCCGCCCGGGCCTGCGGACGCTCCTCGGTCTGCCGCTCCAGCTCCTCCAGCTCCTCACGGGACTTGAAGGACAGGATCCGCATGTACGTCGAGATGTCCCGGTCGTCCACGTTCAGCCAGAACTGGTAGAACGCGTACGGCGTCGTCATCTCCGGGTCGAGCCAGACGGCGCCGCCCTCGGTCTTGCCGAACTTGGTGCCGTCCGCCTTCGTCATCAGCGGGGTGGCCAGCGCGTGCACCTCGGCGCCGGGCTCCAGCTTGTGGATCAGGTCCAGGCCCGCCGTGAGGTTGCCCCACTGGTCGCTGCCGCCCTGCTGGAGCGTGCAGCCGTAGCGTCGGTAGAGCTGCAGGAAGTCCATGCCCTGCAGGATCTGGTAGCTGAACTCCGTGTAGCTGATGCCCTGGTCGGACTCCAGGCGGCGGGCCACCGAGTCCTTGGTCAGCATCTTGTTGACGCGGAAGTGCTTGCCGATGTCCCGCAGGAACTCGATCGCGGTGAGGCCCGCGGTCCAGTCGAGGTTGTTGACCATGATCGCGGCGTTCTCGCCCTCGAAGGACAAAAACGGCTCGATCTGCGCGCGCAGCCTGCCGACCCAGCCGGCCACCGTCTCCGGGTCGTTCAGCGTGCGCTCCGCCGTCGGGCGGGGGTCGCCGATCAGACCCGTGGCGCCGCCGACCAGCGCCAGCGGCCGGTGCCCGGCCTGCTGGAGCCGGCGCACGGTGAGCACCTGGACCAGGTGCCCGACGTGCAGGGACGGCGCGGTCGGGTCGAAACCGCAATAGAACGTGACGGGACCGTCCGCGAGCGCCTTGCGCAATGCGTCCTCGTCGGTGGACAGGGCGAACAGCCCACGCCACTTCAACTCGTCGACGATGTCCGTCACGGTTCTCGTGTCTCCTCGATGGTCTTCGGGCGGCCGGGTGACACCCGACCACGAACGCCTACGAGGTTATACGCCCTGACTGACAGAGCTCATGTTGAAATCCGGGACGCGCAGCGCCGGCATCGCGGCCCGCGTGAACCAGTCGCTCCATTCGCGGGGGAGCGTCTTCTCGGTGCGCCCGGCCTCGCTCGCCCGCCCCAGCAGGCCCACCGGCGACTCGTTGAACCGGAAGTTGTTCACCTGCCCGGTCACCTCGCCGTTCTCCACGAGGTAGACACCGTCCCGGGTCAGGCCGGTCAGCAGCAGCGTCGCCGGGTCGACCTCGCGGATGTACCACAGGCAGGTCAGCAGCAGTCCGCGCTCGGTGCTCGCGACCATCTCGTCCAGCGACCGGTCGCTTCCGCCGTCCATGATCAGGTTCCCGAGCGCCGGGGCGACCGGCAGACCGGTCAGCGCCGCGCTGTGCCGGGTGGTCGTCAGGTGCTTCAGCACGCCCTCGCCGATCCATTCGGTGGCGTGCGTGGGCAGTCCGTTGTCGAACACCGACTGATCGCCGCCGGACGAGTGGGCGACCACGAACGGCGGGCACTCCAGGCCCGGCTCGTTCGGATCGCTGCGCAGCGTCAGCGGCAGCTCGGACAGCCTGTCGCCCACGCGCGTGCCGCCGCCCGGCCTGGAGAACACCGTGCGGCCCTCCGCCGCGTCCCGGCCCGACGCCGACCACAGCTGGTAGATCAGCAGGTCCGCCACGGCCGTGGGCGGCAGCAGTGTCTCGTAGCGGCCGGCGGGCAGTTCCACGCGCCGCTGCGCCCAGCCCAGCCGTACGGCCAGCTCGGCGTCCAGGGCGCCGGGGTCGACGTCCTTGAAGTCCCGCGTGGAACGGCCGGCCCATGCCGAGCGCAGCCGGTCCGGCGACTTGGCGTTCAGCTCCAGCGTGCCCGTGGGCTGGTCGTGCCGCAGCCGCAGTCCCGTGGATGTGCCCACATACGTCGACACCAGCTCATGGTTGGCGAAGCCATACAATTCGCGGCCGCCCGCACGCGCGCGTGCGAACGCCTCGCCGAGCGCCGGGGCGAAGTCGGCGAACACCGCGGAGGAGGTCTCGGCGGGCGCGTCGGTGAAGTCGGGGGCCTGCGGCACCCCGCTGACCAGAGGCTGCGCGTCCTCGGCGGGTCCGGCGCCGCGCGCGGCGGCCTCGGCGGCGCGGACGAGGGGCTCCAGTTCGTCGGCGGTGACGGCCGACCGGGACACGACACCGGAGGCCGTGCCCTGCGCGCCGTCCACCGTCGCGATCACGGTGAGGGTACGACCGCGCGTCACCCCGTTCGTGGTGAGCGCGTTGCCCGCCCAGCGCAGGTTGGCGGTCGAGTGCTCGTCGGCGATGACGACACAGCCGTCGGCCCGGGACAGCGCGAGCGCCTGCTCGACGATCTCGTGCGGCTTGTTGCTGCGGGCGCTCATCGGCCGGCCTCCTGCGTGGTGTTCAGAATGTTGACGCTCTTGAAGAGGGCGGACGGGCACCCGTGCGACACGGCCGCCACCTGTCCGGGCTGGGCCTTGCCGCAGTTGAAGGCGCCGCCGAGGACGTACGTCTGCGGACCGCCCACGGCGGCCATCGACCCCCAGAACTCGGTGGTCGTCGCCTGGTACGCCACGTCCTTCAGCTGCCCGGTGATCCGCCCGTTCTCGATCCTGAAGAAGCGCTGCCCGGTGAACTGGAAGTTGTAGCGCTGCATGTCGATCGACCAGGACCGGTCGCCGACGACGTAGATGCCCCGGTCGACGCCTCCGATCAGGTCCTCGGTCGACAGCCCCGCCGGATCCGGCCGCAGCGAGACGTTGGCCATGCGCTGCACCGGCACATGCGCCGGCGAGTCGGCGTACGCGCACCCGTTGGACCGCTCGAACCCGGTCAGCCTGGCGATCCTGCGGTCCAGCTGGTAGCCGACCAGCGTGCCGTCCTTCACCAGGTCCCAGGACTGCGCCTCGACGCCCTCGTCGTCGTACCCGATGGTCGCGAGGCCGTGCTCGGCGGTGCGGTCGCCGGTGACGTTCATCAGCTCGGAGCCGTACCTGAGCTTGCCCAGTTGGTCGAAGGTGGCGAAGGAGGTACCGGCGTAGGCGGCCTCGTAGCCGAGGGCCCGGTCCAGTTCCGTGGCGTGCCCGATGGACTCGTGGATCGTCAGCCACAGGTTGGACGGGTCGACCACCAGGTCGTACAGGCCCGGCTCCACGCTCGGCGCCCGCATCTTCTCCGCGAGCAGCTCCGGGATCCGCTCCAGCTCGCCGTCCCAGTCCCAGCCGGTGCCCGTCAGATACTCCCAGCCGCGCCCGGCCGGCGGGGCGATGGTCCGCATGGAGTCGAACTCACCGCTGGACTCGTCGACCGAGACGGCCGTCAGCTCCGGATGCAGCCGCACCCGCTGCTGGGTGGTCACCGTACCCGCCGTATCGGCGTAGAACTTGTTCTCGTGCACGGTGAGCAGCGAGGCGTCCACGTGGCTCACACCCGGCGCGGCCAGCAGCCGCGCGCTCCAGTCCGCGAGCAGCGCCGACTTCTCCTCGTCGGGTACCGAGAACGGATCGATCTCGTACGACGAGATCCACGTCCGGTCGGCGTGCACGGGCTCGCCGGCCAGCTCCACCCGCTCGTCCGACCCGGCGGCCCTGATCACCTGGGCGGACAGCTTGGCCATCGCCACCGCCTGCGAGGCGACCCTGGCCGCCGCGTCCAGGGTCAGATCGACCCCGGAGGCGAAGCCCCACGTGCCGCCGTGCACGACCCGGACCGCGTACCCGAGATCGGTGGTGTCCGACGACCCGGCGGGCTTGGCGTCCCGCAGCCGCCAGGAGGCGCTGCGCACCCGCTCGAACCGGAAGTCCGCGTGCTCGGCCCCGAGCGCACGCGCGCGTGCCAGCGCGGCGTCGGCGAGGGGCCGTAGGGGAAGCGCTGTGAAGGCTTCGTCGATGGAATGGGGCACGGAGCTCTCCCTGCTGTCGTGGTCGATCCGGCGGCTGTCGGGTCCGATCATGTCGCGCGGGCGCCCTGGCGGACTACACGGTTTCGGCCCCGTCCCGCTCCTTTCTGTAGGGATCCGACAGGGACTCACCCGAGCCACTGTCGGTGCCCGCTTGCCCGAGCGCGCGGCGGTACCGATAGGTTTTCGATGAAGCCGCCTGTCATCGACGTGTTCAGGCGGGTGGGTCCGCCGCTTCACACCGCTATCGAAAGGGTGATCCGTTGAGCCGCTCGGTTCTCGTCACCGGAGGAAACCGGGGCATCGGCCTCGCCATCGCCCGCGCATTCGCCGACGCCGGCGACAAGGTCGCGATCACGTACCGCTCGGGCGAGCCGCCGGCCGCCCTGACGGAACTGGGCTGCCTCGCCGTCAAGTGCGACATCACCGACGCCGAGCAGGTGGAGCAGGCCTACAAGGAGATCGAGGACCAGCACGGTCCGGTCGAGGTGCTCATCGCCAACGCCGGCGTCACCAAGGACCAGCTGCTGATGCGGATGTCCGAGGAGGACTTCACCTCGGTCATCGACACCAACCTCACCGGCACCTTCCGCGTCGTCAAGCGCGCCAACCGCGGCATGCTGCGCGCCAAGAAGGGCCGCGTCGTCCTGATCTCGTCCGTGGTCGGCCTGCTGGGCTCGGCGGGGCAGGCGAACTACTCCGCCTCCAAGGCCGCCCTGGTCGGATTCGCGCGCTCCCTCGCCCGTGAGCTGGGCTCGCGCAACATCACCTTCAACGTCGTCGCGCCCGGCTTCGTCGACACCGACATGACCAAGGCGCTCACCGACGAGCAGCGCGAGAACATCGTGTCTCAGGTGCCGCTCGGCCGTTACGCGCAGCCCGAGGAGATCGCCGCGACGGTGCGGTTCCTCGCCTCGGACGACGCCTCGTACATCACTGGAGCCGTCATCCCCGTTGACGGCGGACTGGGAATGGGTCACTGATCACCATGAGCGGAATCCTTGAGGGCAAGCGCATCCTGATCACCGGTGTGCTGATGGAGTCCTCCATCGCCTTCCACGCCGCCAAGCTGGCGCAGGAGCAGGGCGCGGAGATCATCCTGACCGCCTTCCCGCGGCCCACGCTGACCGAGCGCATCGCCAAGAAGCTGCCGAAGCCCACCAAGGTCATCGAGCTGGACGTCACCAACGACGAGCACCTCGGCCGGCTGGCCGACATCGTCGGCGAGGAGCTCGGCGGCCTCGACGGCGTCGTGCACTCCATCGGCTTCGCGCCGCAGGACGCGCTCGGCGGCAACTTCCTCAACACCCCGTTCGAGTCCGTCGCCACCGCCATGCACGTCTCGGCGTACTCCCTGAAGTCGCTGACCATGGCCTGCCTGCCGCTGATGCAGAACGGCGGCTCGGTCGTCGGCCTCACCTTCGACGCGCAGTACGCGTGGCCGCAGTACGACTGGATGGGCCCGGCCAAGGCCGCCCTGGAGGCGACCAACCGCTACATGGCCCGTGACCTGGGCAAGCAGAACATCCGCTGCAACCTCGTCTCGGCGGGCCCGATCGGCTCCATGGCCGCGAAGTCCATCCCGGGCTTCACCGAGCTGGCCGCCGTCTGGGACACCCGCTCCCCGCTGGAGTGGGACCTGAAGGACCCGGAGCCGGCCGGCCGCGGCATCGTCGCCCTGCTGAGCGACTGGTTCCCGAAGACCACCGGCGAGATCATCCACGTCGACGGCGGGCTGCACGCCATCGGCGCGTGACACCGCCGCTGAGCCCTGGCCGACGTCCGAGGCCCGCACCCCTTACGGGCGTGCGGGCCTCGCGCGTGCCAGGGGCGGGCGTGGCGGTGCCCGCAGGTGAACGGGATGCCGAGGGCCGCGCGCCTGTGGCCGGTTCGGGGCGAGGTGGATCGCGCGGCGCGGGCCGCGGCCCGTCCGGGGCCTGTCCGGCACGTCCCGCGCGCAGCGGCCGACAGCCCGCCCGGCGGCGCGCGAAGCGGCGAAGGCGGACCGGGACGGACGGGGACGGACAGGGGGTGCGGAGCCGACGGGCGTCCGCGCGGTGACGGCGCGAGCGGTCCCCGCGCGTTCGTACAGCGCGCCGGATCACCCGTTCGGCCCACTCGCCGGGCGGATGGCCGAGCCCACGGCGCACGCTGGATTACGCGTTCACCCCAGGCGGTCCTCCCCCGGTCCGGCAGAGGAGGTCCCCCTTGTGCGCCTGTCCAGAAGCCTGGCCCCGGTGACCGTGGCCGCGGCCCTCGTCCTCTCCCTGCCGTACGACGCGATGCCCTACGCGCGCGTGCACCACGGAAAGCCGCCCGCGCCGGAACTCTTCGGTGCCGCCTGCCGCACGACCGTCCGCGGCTCCCACGTGGTGGTCTACTGCCACAACCCCTATGCCGACACCGATCGCGTGCGCCTGCACATCAAGTGCGCCCAGTGGTGGGACATCGGCACCGACAGCGCACCCGTGGACACCCCGCCCGCCCTGACCGTACGGCTCACGGGACGGTGCTGGAAGGACGTCCGCGCGGCCTGGATCAGCCACCAGAAGGTGCGCTGAACCGGCCCGGGCGGCACAGGAACGGATAGCTCGCCGCCTCGGCCGCGGCCGCCTCCGTGTCCCCGGTCCGGATCGCGTCCACCAGCCGGGTGTGGTCCATGTGCGTCTCAGGGGTCAGCTCCGCCCCGACGTCCGCGCGCAGCCAGTCCCGCAGCACCTCGCCCAGGTCGGCGTACATCGCGGTCATGACGTCGTTGTGGGAGGCGGCCACGACGGCCAGGTGGAAGGTGGCGTCGGCCGCCACGAACGCCTCCGTCTCGCCTGTCTCCCAGGCCTCCTCACGCCGCTGCATGAGCGCGTCCAGCTGCTTGAGGTCCTTCTCGGTGCGCCGCTCGGCGGCCAGCTTCGCCGCGGCGGACTCCAGCGTGGAGCGCAGTTCGGCGATGTGCCGCGGGTCGGCGTCGGCGAACCGGCGGTGCATCACACCGGCCAGCTCGCTCGTCGCCACCACATAGGTGCCGGAGCCCTGCCGGATGTCCAGCAGACCGTTGTGCGCGAGCGCGCGCACGGCCTCGCGGACCGTGTTGCGGGCGACACCGAGCTGCTCGACCAGTTCGGGTTCCGTCGGAATGCGCGAGCCGACCGGCCACTCGCCGGAGGTGATCTGGTTGCGCAGTTCGGCGATGACCTGCTCGGACAGCGCCGAACGGCGCGGGTGGCTCAGGGGCATGGCCCACCTTCGCACGACAGGCCCGGGTCCGGACGTCCCGGGGATGGACAACCAATCATCCCATGATTCTATGATGGACCTCATGGCTAGTGAGGAAACCCGGACAGCGGATACCCGTACGGCGATGTCACCCACCGGACGCCGCGACGCCCGCCCAGTGAGCACTCCGGAGGCGACCTCCGGCGCGGACCGCACGCGCGCGTGGGCGACCCGCCTGATCGTCGTCGGCATCGTGCTGTCCGCGCTCAACCTCCGCCCGGCCATCACGAGCCTCGGCGCCCTCCTGGAGGAGGTCCGCGGCGGACTCGGCATGAGCGGCGGCGTGGCCGGCCTGCTCACCTCCGTGCCCCCGCTGTGCTTCGCCGTCTTCGGCGTCGCCGCACCCCGCCTGGCCCGCCGCTTCGGCCCGGCCGCCGTCGTCTGCGCGGGCATGGCGGCCATCACCGCGGGCCTGCTGATACGGCCGTACGTCGGCGGCACGGCCGGCTTCCTGGCCGCCAGCGCGCTCGCCCTGATGGGCATCGCGGTCAGCAACGTGCTCATGCCGGTCATCGTCAAGCGCTGGTTCCCCGACCGTGTCGGTTCCATGACCGGCCTGTACTCGATGGCCCTCGCCATGGGGACCTCCCTCGCCGCCGCCGTCACCGTGCCGCTGACCGACGCCATGGGCGGCGGCTGGCGGCCCGGCCTCGCCGTGTGGGCCGCCCTCGCGGCCGCCGCCGTGCTGCCGTGGCTGCCGCTCGTCAGGGACCGCGGCACCGCGCCCGGACAGCGGCGGCCGCAACCGGCGCCCGGGGCCGGGACGGCTGAGACCGCCGAGGCGGCCGAGGAGCGACCCGCCCCCCTGCGCATCACCCGCAGCCGTACGGCGTGGGCGCTCGCCGTCTTCTTCGGCCTGCAGGCCACCGCGGCCTACATCACGATGGGCTGGATGGCGCAGATCTTCCGGGACGCCGGTGTCGCGGCCGGCACTGCGGGCGTGCTGCTCGCCGTCACCATGGTGATGGGCGTGCCGCTGGCCTTCGTCATCCCGCGCGTCGCCACGCGGCTGCCCCATCAGGGGCCGATCGTGCTGGTCCTCGGCGTGTGCGGGCTCGCCGGATACGCCGGCCTGTACTTCGCCCCGGCCGACGGCGCCTGGGCCTGGGCCGTGCTGCTGGGCGTCTCCAACTGCGCCTTCCCGCTGGCCCTGACGATGGTCGGTATGCGCGCCCGCAGTGGTGCGGGCGTGGCCCAGCTGTCCGCGTTCGCGCAGAGCACCGGCTACCTGATCTCCATCCCCGGCCCGCTGCTGGTCGGTGTGCTCTACCAGCAGAGCGGCGGCTGGGGCGTGCCGATCGCCCTGATGGCGGCCCTGATGGTGCCGCAGATCCTGGTCGGCTTCCTGGCGGGCCGGAACCGCACGGTCGAGGACGAGGCGGCGGCACGCTGAGCGGCCGGTCCGGCGGCACGCCGAGCGAGCCACCCCGGCGGCACGCGCGCGTGGGACTGGTGCGAGACTGACGGCATGCAGCCTGTGCTCGACCCGAACCCGCAACACGGTCAGAAGAAGATGCTGATCGTCTTCGGCTCGTTCTTCGCCATCTTCGCCGTCATCGCCATCATCGCGACCATCGCCTCTCCGTGAGGGCGGCCCTCACCGTGGGGGCGGCCTCCTCCTGAGCGCGGGCCCCGGGGACCCCACGTTGCGGCGGATGGTGGGACTGGCCCCACCATCCCCTAGGGGGTGAGGGTCAGGGTCGAGTGGGTGGGTTTCCGGATGGGACGGTGCCCGCGGATTCCGTAGCTTCGAGATGTGACCGCGCAGGGCGGTCACGGACCCGCTCGAAGACCCTCGGAGGCGATCATGCCGGCCCGTCCCCACTCCCGGCCCCACCCGGCGACCACGGGCCGTGTCGACATCCGGCTGCCGTGGTGGGCCCTCGCCCTGCCCGCGCTCGCGTTCATCGCGCTCCTGCTGCTGATACTGAACCCGTCGGACGCGCACGCGGCGGGCGGCGACCCCGCGATCACGCAGCTCCTCGAGCGCGCCCGGCAGCTGCTCGCGCGCTGATCGGGAGACCCTGTGCGCGGTGAACCCGCACATCAACTCCCTGCACCACATGGCCTGTTTCATGCGAAGCTGGGCCTCATGAGCGTTGAAGAACCTCGCAAGATCGTCCTTCTCCGGCACGCGAAGGCCGACTGGGGCCAGGAGGCCGACCACGAGCGCCCCCTCGCCGAGCGCGGCCGTCAGGAAGCCCTCGTCGCGGGTCGCAAGCTGGCCGACGCAGGCATCACCCTCGACCTGGCCCTCTGCTCCACCGCGGTCCGGACCCGTGAGACCTGGAAGCTCGCCGTCCACGAGCTGGCGGAGCGACCGAGGACCGTCTACGAGGAGCGGGTCTACGAGGCTTCCCTGGGCGAGCTGATCGCCCTGCTCAACGAGACCCCGGACGACCTGCGCAACGTGATCCTGATCGGCCACAACCCCGGCGTCCACGCCCTCGCCGACGCCCTCGCGGCAGAGGCCGAGGGCGAACTGCTCGCGAAGATGAACCGCAGCGGCTTCCCGACCGCCGCCTTCGCGGTGCTCACCTTCGAGGGGCCCTGGAAGTCCCTGGAGCACGGCGTGGCCAGGCTGGTCGATTTCTGGACCCCGCACAGCTGACGAGGAGACGCGAAAGGGCCCGGCATCGCGGGGGCGGCACCGGGGCCCTCTCCGGTACACGGTCCGCCGCGGCCGCGCGGCGGCTCAGCCCTCGTCGTGCGTGTCGGCCGCCTCGACCTCTTCACGGGTGATGCCCAGCAGATACAGCACGGTGTCGAGGAAGGGGAAGTTCACCGCCGTGTGCGCCGCCTCGCGGACCACCGGCTTGGCGTTGAAGGCCACGCCCAGACCGGCCGCGTTGAGCATGTCCAGATCGTTGGCGCCGTCGCCGATCGCCACGGTCTGCGCCAGCGGCACCCCGGCCTCCGCGGCGAACCGGCGCAGCAGCCGCGCCTTGCCGGCCCGGTCCACGATCTCGCCGGTGACCCGGCCGGTGAGCTTGCCGTCGACGATCTCCAGCGTGTTGGCCTGCGCGAAGTCCAGGCCCAACCGCTCCTTCAGATCGTCCGTGACCTGCGTGAAGCCGCCGGAGACGACCCCGACCTGGTAGCCGAGTCGTTTCAGCGTGCGGATCAGGGTGCGCGCGCCCGGCGTCAGCCGGACCTCGGTGCGCACCTTCTCCACCACGGAGGCGTCCAGCCCCTCCAGCAGTGCCACGCGCGCGTGCAGCGACTGCTCGAAGTCCAGCTCACCGCGCATCGCCGCCGCCGTCACCTCGGCGACCTTGTCCTCGCAGCCGGCGTGTGCGGCGAACAGCTCGATGACCTCGTCCTGGATCAGCGTGGAGTCCACGTCCATGACCACGAGCCGCTGAGCGCGCCGGTGCAGACCGGCCGAGACCACCGCGATGTCGACACCCAGTGCCGCCGCGTCCGACGCCAGAGCCGTGCGCAGTGGCTCGGTCTCCACTCCGGAGATCGCGAACTCCACGGCCGTGACCGGGTACTTGGCGAGCCGGAAGATACGGTCGATGTTGCCCCCGGCCTTCGCGATCCGCGAGGCCACCGCAGCCGTCGACTCCGCGGTGAGCGGGTGGCCGAGCACGGTCACCAGGGAGCGCCCGAGACCACGCGGCCGGTTGTCGCCGTGCCCCGAGATGATCTCCGCCTGCATTTTCATCGACTCGGCCCAGCTGTGCACGGTGGCCCGCAGATCGCCCTCCAGACCGGCCGGCGGCTGCGTCACCAGCGCGCACAGAACCAGGCGGCCCCGAGTGACGACCTGCTCGATGTCGACGACGTCGACGAGGTAGGCGGCCAGGGTGTCGAAGAGCCCGGCCGTGATGCCCGGCCTGTCCTTGCCGAAGATCTTGACGAGGAGGGTGGGAGCCTCGGGGGTCTGCGAAGCGGCGGTCTGCGAAGCGCTCATGGTGTCACCACCGTATCCGGCACCCAGTGCCTCGCGCCGCCGAGGTCCGCCTGACGGACACGGAACAATGGATGTCCAGCCGGTATCAGGGATCTTGCCACCGGAGGAAGGCCTGGGGGAAGGCCCGGAGGAAGCCCTGGGTAGGCCTGGGGGAGGCCTGGGTGAAGGCTTCCTGGAGGCAGGTCAGGAGGACGGCTCCTCACCCGCACGGCGGTGGAGGACCCAGGTGGGGGAGCCGCTGCTCATCCCCGCCGCTTCGGTTTCCCCGGTGGCGGCGGCGGTGGCGGTGGCGGTGGCGGTGGCGGGGGTGGCGGCGGCGGTGGCGGCGGCGGTGGCGGGGGCGGGGGTGGCGGCGGCGGTGGCGGCCACTCCGGCCGCTGCGGCTCCGGTGCGCGGCCGCCCGTCCCTTGTGCCTGGCCGTCAGGCCGGGCCCGAGGATGGTCCGGACGAACTCCGGGGCCACGCCGAGGACGCGCAGGGGCGGGCCCGACCGGCCCGTCGATGGTCGGCGCGTCGTACACGTCGTACACGTCGTACACGTCGTACACGTCGGCCCCGGCGCCCGGCAGACGGCCGCCGCGCCGTGCCGCGTCGCCTTCGGGGCGCACCGCGTCGTACCCGGCTCGCGCCACGTCGTCATCGGCCCGCTCCACATCGTCTCCGCTCCCTGCCAGATCCCCTTCGGCTCGCGGCACGTCGTCCCGCGCCCGCGCCGTACCCTCCCCGCCCCGTGCCACGTCGCCCCCGCCCCTCGCCCCACCACCCCCACCTCGCCGCGCGGCCCCGTCGACGCCCGGCACCGCCCCCGGGGCATCCGCTGGCCGGGGGTGTCCCGGCACCCGGAGGTACGGATTGGTGTCCGGGTTCGGCGGCCGGTACGGCACGCTCGGCACATACGGCCCGGCGCCCTCGCCACACACCGGTGGCCGGGCGTCCCGCGGCGCGCCGTGCCCGGTTCCCTGGCTTTCGTGCGCGCCGTGCCCGGTTCCCTGGCTTTCGTGCGCGCCGTGCCCGGCTCCCTCGCTTCCGTGTACGCCGTGCTCGGCTCCCACGACGCCCCGGGCGGCCCACACCGCCCCGGTCCCCGCCGCTCCCGTGGCCCACGCCAGCAGCGCGCCCGCCGCTCCGGCCGCCGCACCCCACAGCCCACCGAGCAGGAGCGCGGCGCCCGGGTGGCCGTGCAGGGTGAGGCCCGCGCCGAAGGCGTCGAAGCCGAGGACGGACAGGGACGCGGTCACGGAGACGTCCGTCAGCCGGGCGAGCAGGGGGAGGGCAAGAGCCGTCACCACCCCCAGGCGCAGTGCGCAGTGGACGGCCAGGCCGAGGGCGCTGTCAGCGGGCCCCGCCCCGTGCCCCCGCCCACCGGTGGCGCCGCCGGGCCGCCGCGCCACCGGTGTGCGTACCGCCGTCAGCGCTCCCGCCAGCAGCATCGCCAGTGCGGCCGCCACCGCCAGCAGCCACACCCGGCCGTCCAGGCCGGCCAGCCGGGGCAGGGTCACGGGCCGGTCGGAGGGCGCGGCGAGGAGTTGGTCCAGCGGGTGGGGGAGGACGGTGCGGAGCAGTCCCGTGGCCCGGCCGTCCCAGGGGACGAACAGGCCGAGGGGCAGTCCGAGCCAGACGCCGTTCGGGGCGCCGAGCAGGGCCGCGCCCGCGATCCGTCGCGGATGGGCGTCGCCTACCGCCGCGTACGCCGCCGCCGCGAGCCCGGCCGTGACGGTCAGCAGGAGTACGCCGACGAGCGACGAGACCGCCGGCCGCACCACCCGGTGCACGGCGGACCAGGTCGGCGGCAGCGGGGCGCGGCGCGCGGCCAGCAGGGCGATCAGCAGGACACCCGCGCACCAGCCGAGGCCGCCCAGCAGGGTGGCCGGGGTGTCCACGGTGAAGCCGACGCCCGCCTTGGCGTGGACCAGGCCGCCGATCCGGTGCGGCAGCAGTCCGCCCACGTCGCCGACACCGGGGAGCGTGAGTCCGCCGCCTCCCTTGTCGCCGGCACCGCCGGCCCCACCCCCACTCCCCGCGCCGAGCGAGCCGCCGTCGAGGGTGACGACGTCGTGGCCCGCCCAGGCGAGGCCGCCCAGCACCGCGACGAAGAGGGCGACCACCGTGCCCGCACGGGCGAGGAGTTCGGCGGGCGCGATCACAACTCCCGCCGTGCGCAAGGAGCGCAGGAAGAACCACGACAACAGCAGCGCACCGGCAAGGCTCACGCCGAGTGGCGTGATCTCGATGGCGGTGTGCGCCGCGTCGCCTTTCAGTCCGAAAGCGGACACACTGCCCGACGGCACGACCGAACCGCCCGCCCCGAGCGCCACAACGGCCGCCGTCATGGGGCCCAGTGAGCCGGCCGCGTCCGCCCGGAGCAGATGCAGCCCCAGCGCGGCGGCGGCCGCCATCCCGGCCAACGCCCAGCTCACCGCGGCGATCGCCGACAGCAGGACGTCGGCCCAGGGCACCTTCCTGGCGCGCCGCGCGGTCCCGGTACGCGTGGCAGAACCCATGGGCGGCCCCCGATCCCCTCCTGGCAGCGCCCGCTGAACCACTGTGCCGTGGCACGGCCACGCTTGTCCCCCTCGCCGGGATTACCACTCTCCGGGCGGATTTCCGCCCCGTCAACGGCGCATGTTGCAGCGCACGGACGCATTCGTGACAAGGCCCGGGTTTCAGTCAGGGGCGGGAGCCTGAAATAGTTCCCCCCGATGTTCGACATCCCTAGACTCCCTGCGATGGGGGTAATTCGGGGGACAACTCAGTGGGGCATGGAGTGCCTGAACTCGTTCTGGAATCAAACGGACGGACCTGGACGCTGGATCCGTCCAGGCCGTACACCCTCGGCCGCGATCCGCAGGGTGACATCGTCTTCGACGACGCCAGGGTGTCCTGGCGACACGCCACGGTCAGCTTCAACGGCCGCAGTTGGGTCATCGAGGACCATGGCAGCACCAACGGTACGTTCGTGCAGGGCCGGCGGATCCAGCAGGTGGAGATCGGCCCGGGCACAGCGCTGCACCTCGGCAACGCCACCGACGGACCGCGGCTGAATCTGTCCGGTGCCGCGGCCGGCCTGCAGCAGCCGGCGCCGTACGCCGCGCAGGGCGCCGGGGCTCCGGGGTGGGCCCACCAGGCCGCCGCGCCGCAGCAGGCCGCCGTCGCACCGCAGGCCGCGGCGCCGCAGCAGGCCGTACCGCAGCAGGCCGGGCCGGCCGACTGGCAACAGCGGCCGCAGACACCGGCGTTCCCGCAGCAGCAGGCGGCGCCCGCCGACCCGTACGCGCAAGCGGAACCCGGTGGTGGCGCGGGGGCGCCGCCGGTCTACGGCGACCGCAGCCCGACCACGTTCCACCAGTTCGCCGTCGGCCGCGTGATGCGCATCGGCCGTGCCCTGGAGAACGAGCTGGTCGTCTCCGACCTGCAGGTCTCCCGGCACCACGCCGAGTTCCACTCGACGCCCGACGGCCGCTTCGAGATCCGCGACCTGGGCTCGCACAACGGCACGTACGTCAACGGCCAGCCGATCGCCAAGGGCGGTTCGGTGCTGCTCGGGCCGGCCGACATCGTCGGCGTCGGCCACTCCACCTTCCGGATCGTCGGCGACCGGCTGGAGGAGTTCGTCGACACCGGTGAGGTCTCCTTCTCCGCGCGCCACCTGACCGTCACGGTCGACGGCGGCAAGCAGATCCTGAAGGACGTCTCCTTCGGCGTCCCGGAGAAGTCCCTGGTCGCGGTCATCGGCCCGTCCGGTTCCGGCAAGTCGACCCTGCTCAAGGCGCTCACCGGCTACCGGCCGGCCAACCAGGGCGAGGTGCTCTACGACAACCGGAACCTGTACAAGCAGTTCGCCGAGCTGCGCCAGCGCATCGGTCTGGTGCCCCAGGACGACATCCTGCACAAGGAGCTGAGCGTCAAGAAGGCCCTGAAGTACGCGGCCAAGCTGCGCTTCCCGGCCGACACCACCGCCGCCGAGCGCGACTCCCGCATCGACGAGGTGCTGCGCGAGCTGAAGCTCGACATCCACAAGGACAAGAAGGTCACCTCCCTGTCCGGCGGTCAGCGCAAGCGCGTGTCCGTGGCTCTCGAACTGCTCACCAAGCCGTCGCTGATCTTCCTGGACGAGCCGACCTCGGGTCTCGACCCGGGCATGGACCGCGACGTCATGCAGCTGCTGCGCGGCCTCGCCGACGACGGCCGTACGGTCCTGGTGGTCACCCACTCGGTGGCCGAGCTGGCACTGTGCGACAAGCTGCTGGTGATGGCGCCGGGCGGTGCGGTGGCGTACTTCGGCCCGCCGGAGGAGGCGCTGAACTTCTTCGGGTACGACAGCTGGGCCGACGTCTTCTCCGCCTTCGAGAACTACCGCGACTACGACTGGGCGGGCCGCTGGAAGGGCTCGCAGCACTACCAGATGTACGCGGCGGACATCGACGCGGCCGCCCCCCAGGCCGTACCCGCGCACATGCCGCCGATGCAGGCCGTCAGGCCGCCCAAGCCGCAGCCGTGGGGCTCGCAGCTGATGACGCTGATCCGGCGCTATGTGTCGGTCATCGTCTCCGACAAGGGATTCCTGGCGCTGACGGTGATCCTGCCGGCGGTGCTCGGCTCGGTCAGCCTGCTGATCGACCACAAGCGGGGCCTGCTGGTGAACCCGGCGATCAACAAGATCACCGGCACGCACATCCCGAACGGCACGGCCACCACGGTGCTGCTGATCCTCGCGGTCGGCGCGTGCTTCGCGGGCGCCGCGAACTCGGTCCGTGAGCTGATCAAGGAACGGGTCATCTACGAGCGCGAACGCGCGACCGGCCTGTCCCGGTCGGCGTACCTGATGTCCAAGGTGGTCGTGCTCGGCGTCGTCACCGTGCTCCAGGGCCTGCTGGTCGGCGTGATCGGCTTCTCGGCCCGCGACATCCCGGACCAGGGCCTCGTCCTGGGCGGCAGCACCCTCGTCGAGCTGTGCCTGCCGATCATGGCGCTCGGCTTCACCTCGATGATGGTCGGCCTCGTGATCTCCTCGCTGGTGAAGACGGCGGAGAAGACCATGCCGCTGCTGGTGATGTTCGCGATCATCCAGGTCGTCTTCACCGGCTGCCTGTTCACCCTGCACGGCACGCTCGGCGTCAACGAGTTCTCGTACCTGATGCCGTCGCGCTGGGCGGTGGCCGCGGCCGGCACGACCCTGGACTTCAACAACATCGCGCCGAACACGGACAACCCCGGCAGCACCGACCCGCTGTGGAACCACACGGCCGGTGCCTGGACCCTGGACATGGTCGCGCTGATCGCGCTCGGCGCGATCTGCGGCTTCTTCGTGGCCCGCTTCCTGCGCCGCCACGAGCCGGAGGTCATGCGCAAGTAAGCACGCGCGCGTGTGTGTGTGCGGATACGCCGAAGGGCGGCACCCCGGAACCGGGGTGCCGCCCTTCGGCGTCACGCTGCTGAGGTCCGCGCGCCAGCCCTCAGTACGCGCTGTTGACGTTGTCGATCGAGCCGTACCGGTGGGCCGCGTAGTTGGCGGCGGCGGTGATGTTGGCGACCGGGTCGTAGATGTTCGCGGACGTGCCCGCCACGTGGTACGCGTTGAAGGTGGGCTGGATCACCTGCAGCAGGCCCTTGGAGGGGATGCCGTTGCGGGCGTTGACGTCCCAGTTGTTGATGGCCATGGGGTTGCCCGAGGACTCCCGCATGATGTTGCGGTGCAGGCCGCTGTAGGAGCCGGGGATGCCCTTGGCCCGCATGATGTCCAGGGCCTCGCGGATCCAGCCGTCGAGGTTGTGGGCGTAGATCTTCGTGGCGGCGACCGTCTCCATCTGCGGGCGCTCGGCCGAGCGGTTCGCGGCCTGGGCGGCGCGGTCCTGGGCCGCCTTCTTCGCGGCGGCCTCGGCGGCGGCCTTCTTGGCCGCGGCGTCGTCGGCGGCCTTCTTCTGCGCGGCGATGCCGTCGAGCTTGACCGTGTCGGTGGCGAGCTGGTCCGTGACCGTGCCCTTGACGTTCTTCAGCGCCGCGCTGCTCGCGACCTGGGCCGTCGTGGCCGGGGCACCGGTGGTGACGGTGCCGGAGCCGCCGGGAGCGGCCGAGAAGGCCAGGGCGGCCGCGCCGAGAGCGGCGACACCGGCGACGGCGATCTTGCCCTGCTGCGTCAGGGCGCGGGTATGGACTCGGCTGAGAACGTTCTTGGGCATGGCTGATGGACCTCTCGTGAGCGCGGAGGTCGCTCCTGCGTCCGCCGGGGGAATCGGCTCCTCCCGCACGAACGCCGGGGTCCGAAAGACCCTGGCGCTGAGCGACGGAGCAATTCTTAGCGGGCGCAAAATGCCCGGGCAAAGGTGTGACGTACGATCCCGGGTAGTGGATCAGGGAAGGGCAAAACGGGACAGACTAGACCGTCTGTCCCGTTCGGATGGGGAGCTTCGACTCCTATGTCCGGTCGTACGTGATGTGGGCCCTATGCGCGGGCTCACATCGCTCTCGCGACGTTTTCACCATGAGTTGCCGCCGCAATGCTCTGCGTGAGCTGTCTCCTCCGGCAGGAGGAGAGGGACGTCGCCGAACTCGTGCCACCAGGTAGAGCCCGCCCAGCGCCTCACCGTAGGCGCGGTCCACCGCGGCCCGTCCCGCGACCGCCTCCAGCATCAGCAGGTGCGAGGCCTGCGGCTCGTGCAGCCCGGTCAGCAGCCCGTCCACCACCCGCACCCCGCGCTCCGGCGTGACGACCAGGTCCGTCCACCCCCCCGGCCGCCCGCACCACCCCGTCAGGCCCGGCCGCCGACTCCACGGCCCGCACCGCCGTGGTGCCGACGGCGATCACCCGGCCGTCCCCGGCCCGCACGCCGTTGATCAGCCGCGCCGAGGCCTCCGGCACCGCGAACCGCTCCGGATACGGTGGCTCGTGCGCCTCCGCCGACGCCACCCCGGTGTGCAGCGTGACGGGCGCGAACCGCACGCCCCGGCTCACCAGCTCCGCCACCAGCGACGCGGTGAACGGCCGTGCCGCACTGGCATCTCCGCACTGGCCTGACCGTCCGGCGACGGCAGCGCGAACACCGTCTGGTACGCCGCCAACGGCTGGTTCCGCTCCGTACAGGAGTAGCGGATCGCCCGCCCGTGCTCCCGCAGCACCTCCGCCACGTCCGCCTCGGTGGCCCGCGCCCACCACAACCGCTGTCCCCGCGCGCCCACCGGCTCCTCCGGCAGCAGCCGCGCCCCGCCCGGCAGCACCACCTCTGTCCCCGCATACCCGCCCGCACGCGCGCGCGTGGTGCCCCGCCCGTCCGGTTCCCGCAGCTCCACCGCCCACCGGCCGTCCTCGCCCAGCGTGGAGACATGCACCACCACGCGCGCGTGCCCGAGGCGCCCGTCCACCGCGGCGGCCCACGTGGGAGAGGTGTTCACCACCAGCAGGTCCCCGGACCGCAGCAGCTCCGGCAGGTCCCGGAAGGCGTGATGCGTCACCGCCGTACCGCGCGACACCAGCAGCCGTACGGCGTCCCGGTCCAGGCCCGGCCCCCGCTGCTCGGCAGGCACCCGTGCGGCCAGTGCCTCCGGCACCGGCCCCCACTCTCCGCTTCGCGCGGGCCCGGGGGCCTGCCTGCGGGTCCTCATCGCTCCTCCAGGAGGGCCTGCGCCGCGTACCGCCCACTGGCCGGCCGCGAGTCCAGCAGCCGCAGGAACGCCGGTACGACCGCCTCCGGCGCCGGGCGCGGATCGTGGTCGTCCGGTACGGCCGCCGCGTCAGCTCGGTCGCCATGTCCTAGGGGTCCACCGCCCACACCCGCACGGCCGGCTCCTCAACCCCCAGTACCGCCGCCAGGCGGTCCAGGGCCGCCTTCGAGGCGCCGTACCCGCCCCACGTCCGGTACGCCTCCACCGCCGCGTCCGAGCTGATCGCGATCAGCGCCCCGGCCGGTGCCCCGCGCAGCAGCGGCAGCGCCGCGTGCACCAGGCCGAGCGCGGCCACCACGTGCACCTCCAGCGCCCGCCGCAGCCCCTCCAGCGGCAGCCGGGCCAGCCCGCCCAACTCCCGCGCCGCGGCCACCAGGGCGGTCCGGTGTCCCCGTCCGTGACATCACCGGGCACGGCACGCACGCGCGTGCCGTGCCCGGCGGCCTCCTCGGCGGCCTCCCTCAGCGCCGTCGCGCCCCGCGCGTCGAGCACCAGATCCCAGCCCCGCGCGGCCAGCGCTCCGGCCAGCGCCCGCCCCAGCCCCTTCGAGGCCCCCGTGATGATCGCAACCGGCATGACAACCGTCCCCTCGTCCCGACCGCCGGTCGGGCGGTGAGCACACCGTAGGAACGCCCCCGCCCGGGCCGCCTCGGACGCGGGCCGCAACCGGCACGGGCCCTTCGGCGTACACCCGGCGCCCCGGCCGGGCGACCTAGACCACCGGCCCTAGGCCCAGCGGACCGGCCCCGGCCGCCACCGGTCCGATCCCGCTGTCACACCCCGCCGGTACCGTGAGGACATGAGTCAAGGCCCCCGGTCCGGCCTCGCCGCGGTCAGTGCCGCGCTGCTGGCCATGAGCAGGCATCTGGAGGTGCGCGACGTCCTCAAGACGATCGTTGCCTCCGCCCGCGAGCTGCTCGACGCGCAGTACGCCGCCCTCGGCGTCCCCGACGACCACGGCGGCTTCGCCCAGTTCGTCGTCGACGGCGTCAGCGACGCCCAGTGGAAGGCCATCGGACCGCTGCCCCGCCAGCACGGCATCCTCGCCGCGATGCTGCACGAGGCCCGCCCCGAGCGCCTCGCCGACGTGCGCAAGGACCCCCGCTTCGAGGGCTGGCCGACCGCCCACCCCGACCTGGTCGACTTCCTGGGCCTGCCCATCCGTGACGGCGACGAGGTCATCGGCGCCCTCTTCCTGGCCAACAAGCTGCATTCTGCGGGGGGACACTCCCCGCGCCCCAAGCCCGAGGGGAGTTGCGGCTTCACCGAAGAGGACCAGGAGCTGCTCTCCATCCTCGCCCAGCACGCCGCCATCGCCCTCACCAACGCCCGCCTGTACGAGCGCAGCCGCGAACTGACCATCGCCGAGGAGCGCTCCCGCCTCGCGCACGAGCTGCACGACGCGGTCAGCCAGAAGCTCTTCTCGCTGCGCCTGACCGCCCAGGCCGCCGCCCGGCTGGTCGACCGCGACCCCGCCCGCGCCAAGGGAGAACTGCAGCAGGTCGCCGCGCTCGCCGCCGAGGCCACCGACGAACTGCGCGCCGCCGTCGTGGAGTTGCGCCCCGCCGCGCTGGACGAGGACGGCCTGGTCGCCACCCTGCGGACCCAGACCCAGGTCCTCGACCGCGCCCACAGCGCGCGCGTGACCTTCACCAGCACCGGCTTCCGCGCGCTGCCCGCCGCCCAGGAGGAGGCGCTGCTCCGGGTCGCCCAGGAGGCCCTGCACAACGCGCTGCGCCACTCCGGCGCCGCGCACGTCGCGGTGAGCGTAGACCGGCGCGGCGGCGGAGCCGTACTGCGCGTCAGCGACGACGGCGGCGGCTTCGACCCCCGGGCGGTGCGCCGTGCCGGACGGCATCTGGGCCTGGTCTCGATGCGGGACCGGGCGAGCGGGGTCGGCGGCATGCTGACCGTGGAATCGGTGCCCGGCAAGGGCACCACGATCGAGATGGAGGTCCCCGGTGGCTGACCCGATCAAGGTGCTGCTCGTCGACGACCACCAGGTCGTCCGCCGGGGGCTGCGCACCTTCCTGGAGGTCCAGGACGACATCGAGGTCGTCGGCGAGGCCGCCGACGGCACCGAGGGAGTCGCCCGCGCCGAGGAACTGCGCCCGGACGTCGTGCTGATGGACGTCAAGATGCCGGGCATGGACGGCATCGACGCGCTGCGCAGGCTCCGCGAACTCGCCAACCCCGCGCGCGTGCTCATCGTCACCAGCTTCACCGAACAGCGCACGGTCGTCCCGGCCCTGCGCGCGGGCGCTGCCGGGTACGTCTACAAGGACGTGGACCCCGACGCCCTCGCCGGCGCCATCCGCTCCGTGCACGCCGGGCACGTCCTGCTCCAACCGGAGGTCGCCGACGCCCTGCTGTCCCAGGAGGAGTCCAACTCCGGCCAGGGCAGAGGCGGTTCGCTCACCGAGCGGGAGAGCGAGGTGCTCGGCCTGATCGCGGACGGCCGCTCCAACCGCGAGATAGCCCGCGCCCTCGTCCTGTCCGAGAAGACCGTCAAGACGCACGTCTCCAACATCCTGATGAAACTCGACCTCGCCGACCGCACCCAGGCCGCGCTGTGGGCCGTACGCCACGGCGTGGCCGGCTGAGGCGTCCCTGCCCACCGCCCCTCCCCGCGGCCCCGCACGTGCCGGGACGGCCGTCACGCATGGCAACCCTGAGGGTCACACTCCGGGCTGAGATTCATACCGTCGTGGGAATGTCACCCGGACGGCGCATCCTCCGGCGAGCCGAGCCGTTCTCCCATGCGTGCCACGGTGAACGCGCCGTGGTGATCGTCTAGGAGGGGTTGGAAAGTGAAGAACCTGAAGAAGGCAGCGGCCGTGACGATGGTGGCCGGCGGTCTCGTGGCCGCCGGTGCGGGCCTGGCCTCCGCCCACGGTGGCTCCCAGGCCGCCGGCGAGGCCCAGGGCTCCCCGGGTGTCGTCGCGGGCAATGTCGTTCAGGTGCCGGTGCACGTGCCGGTCAACGCGGTCGGCAACAGCGTCAGCGTCGTCGGCGTCCTGAACCCGGCCTTCGGCAACCTCGGCGTCAACCACTGAGGATCCACCGACAGCGACCGCAGGCCTCCCGAGTGCACCGGGGGGCCTTTCCTCTTGCCCTCCCACCGCCCCGAGCGGCGCCCGACCCACGCTGCAAGAAGCCCCCTGACCAGCGCCACGAAGGCCGTTCGCGCCCTGACCGCCACCCGAATCACCCCGAGCGCGTCCGCCGTCGCCGTGACCGACTCCGACGCCCAGACCGCGTGGCTGCGCAATGCCGGGTGTCGCGTCGGACCTTGCTGTCCGGGATGTGATGGTGGACTCGCCGGGTGTCGCCTCTGGGCTCACTGCCCGGGCCGCGGGGCGGGGACTTCCCGGCGTCGCAGTGAGCCTCACCGCTCAGGCGGTGTGGCCGGGAGCTGTCGGCGTCGCCGCGAGCCTCACCGCCCGGGACGTGGGCTGGACCTCGGTGTCGCCTCTGGCTTTGCTGCCCGGCCGTGTGGCTGTGGACTCGCCGGTGTCGTCCCTGGCCTCACCGCCCAGGACGTGGGCTCGGATCCCCCGGTGTCGTCCCTGGGCTCATCGCCTGGGCCGTGTGGTCGGGGAGTGCCGGGTGTCGCGTCGGGCCCCACTCTCCGGGCCGTCGTGGCCGGGGACCGCCCGGTCCCGTCCCTGGCCTCACTGCCCAGGCGATGTGGCCGTAGATCCCCCGATGTCCCCGCGAGCCTCACCGCCCAGGACGTATGCCCGGTCCCCCGGGCGTAGCCTCCGCCTCCCCTCATTACCGGCGCACGCGCCGGTGAACGCCGTCGGCGAGAGTGTCGACCTCGTCAGCCTGCCGGACCCGGCGCCGGCGACCAGGCCGCGAGCGGCCGGGTGACTCGGGGCTCCTGCAGCGCTCGGGACCGCGGCAGCCCTCCTCGCTCAGCGCGCGCCCCGCTCCCGCTCCTCGACGATGGAGTTGTACGCGGCCACCTGCGCCCGCCGCGCCGTCCGCTCGACGGGCCGCAGGGCCGCCGCCCGCGCGGCCATCTCTCCGGCGCTGACCGCGCCCCCGTGCCCGTTGCCGTACGCCAGCGACACCAGCAGCGCGACCCGCTGGGCCAGCTCCAACACCCGCACCGCACGCGGCGGATACCCCGGCGCCAGCACCTCCTGCCCCCGCTGCGCCCGCGCCCGGTACGCGTCGATCGCCGCCTCCGCCACCGGCCCCGACCCGGCGACGTCCAGCTTCGACAGCACCTCGGTCGCCTCGCGCAGCGCCTCCGCCAGCTCCCGCTCGGCCTCGCCCAGCGACGGCACATCAGCGGGCGGGGCCTCCCGCACCGGCAGCACATGCCACACCACCTCGGCATGCACATCGCCCTCGGGGCCGGCCTCGTACACCTCCGGCACCAGCCCGAACGCGGTGCCGTAGCAGACCACCGCCTCCTCGGCCTCCAGCGCCCGCGCGTTGAACTCCGGCGGGCCGCTCAGCCCGAGCGGATGGCCGGGCGTCGGCAGCGCCACGCGCAGCCCCGTCGCCCCCAGCGCGCGCAGCCGCCCCAGCGCGAGTGTGAGCCCGACCGGCGCGGACTCGCCGGGCAGCCCTTCCACCCGGTGCACCGTGTCGTCGCCCACAATGGCGAGCGCGGCGTCATCCGGAGAGACAAGTCCGGCCAAAAGGGCATTTCCCCAAGAGGCAAGGCGTCCTGAACGCGGTTCCGAGAGCATGCCCCCACCCTAAGGACCAGACCGATGGAATGGAGCGGGGCACTCGTGGCGTAGATTTCATAAGGGCCTCGCCCACAAGCGCGGCGGCCCGAGCCACAGGCGTACGCGACAGCCGAGACCGGCCACACTGCAAGGGGAGACAACGCGCTCATGAGCGATGTTCTGGAGCTTCAGGACGTATCCGTGGTCCGTGAGGGCCGGGCTCTGGTGGACCAGGTCTCCTGGTCGGTGAAGGAGGGCGAGCGCTGGGTCATCCTCGGCCCCAACGGCGCCGGCAAGACCACCCTCCTCAACGTCGCCTCCAGCTACCTCTACCCCAGCAAGGGCACCGCGAGCATCCTCGGCGAGACCCTCGGCAAGCCCGGCACCGACGTCTTCGAGCTGCGCCCCCGCATCGGCATGGCCGGTATCGCCCTCGCCGAGAAGCTCCCCAAGCGCCAGACCGTCCTGCAGACCGTCCTCACCGCTGCCTACGGCATGACCGCCGGCTGGCAGGAGGAGTACGAGGACGTCGACGAGCAGCGCGCCCGCGCCTTCCTCGACCGCCTCGGCATGAGCGACTACCTCGACCGGAAGTTCGGCACGCTCTCCGAGGGCGAGCGCAAGCGCACCCTCATCGCCCGCGCCCTGATGACCGACCCCGAGCTGCTCCTCCTCGACGAACCCGCCGCCGGCCTCGACCTCGGCGGCCGCGAGGACCTGGTCCGCCGCCTCGGCCGGCTCGCCCGCGACCCCATCGCCCCCTCGATGATCATGGTCACGCACCACGTCGAGGAGATCGCCCCGGGCTTCACCCACGTCCTCATGATCCGCCAGGGCAAGGTCCTCGCCGCCGGCCCGATCGAGCTGGAGCTGACCTCCCGCAACCTCTCCCTCTGCTTCGGCCTGCCGCTCGTCGTCGAGCAGGTCGGCGACCGCTGGACCGCCCAGGGCCTGCCCCTGTCCTGACCCACCGCGCTTCCCCGTGCGCCCTGTCCGCCGCCCGGCCGCCGCCCTACCATGACCATGTGAACGACATCGACGCATGGGTGTGGTGGCTCGTCGGCGCGGCGGCGCTCGGAATCCCGCTCGTCGTCACCGCGATGCCGGAGTTCGGCATGCTCGCGGTGGGAGCCGGCGCGGCCGCGGCGGCCGCCGGACTCGGCTTCAACGGCGTCATCCAGGTCCTCGCGTTCGTCGTCGTCTCCGTCGCCCTCATCGCCGTGGTCCGGCCCATCGCCGCCCGGCACACCAGACAGCGCCCCCAACTCGCCACCGGCATCGACGCGTTGAAGGGCAAGCAGGCCGTCGTACTGGAGCGGGTCGACGGCTCCGGCGGCCGCATCAAGCTCGCCGGCGAGGTCTGGTCCGCACGCGCACTGGACACCGGCCGCGCCTACGACGTCGGCCAGGAGGTGGACGTCGTGGAGATCGAGGGGGCCACCGCGATCGTCATCTGAGCCATCCGACCGGCGAGTTGGGCCGCGGTCTGTCAGACTCGACCAGCAAGATCTTCCACAGTCATGAGATCTGCCGAAGAGGCGAGGCGGAGAGGGGTACGGGGAACACGATGGAACCGGTCATCATCGTCCTGGTCATTCTGGTGGTGTTGGTCTTCATCGCCCTGATCAAGACCATCCAGGTCATCCCACAGGCCAGCGCCGCCATCGTCGAGCGCTTCGGCCGCTACACGCGGACCCTGAACGCGGGCCTCAACATCGTGGTCCCGTTCATCGACACCATCCGCAACCGCATCGACCTGCGCGAACAGGTCGTCCCGTTCCCGCCCCAGCCGGTGATCACCCAGGACAACCTGGTCGTCAACATCGACACGGTCATCTATTACCAGGTGACCGACGCCCGCGCCGCCACCTACGAAGTCGCCAGCTACATCCAGGCGATCGAGCAGCTGACCGTCACCACGCTCCGCAACATCATCGGCGGCATGGACCTCGAACGCACCCTCACCTCCCGCGAGGAGATCAACGCGGCCCTGCGCGGCGTCCTCGACGAGGCGACCGGCAAGTGGGGCATCCGCGTCAACCGCGTGGAACTGAAGGCCATCGAGCCGCCCACCTCCATCCAGGACTCGATGGAGAAGCAGATGCGCGCCGACCGTGACAAGCGCGCCGCGATCCTCACCGCCGAAGGCACGCGCCAGGCCGCCATCCTCACCGCCGAGGGCGAGAAGCAGTCCCAGATCCTGCGCGCCGAAGGTGAGGCCAAGGCGGCGGCGCTCCGCGCGGAAGGCGAGGCCCAGGCCGTCCGCACGGTCTTCGAGGCCATCCACGCCGGCGACCCGGACCAGAAGCTCCTGTCCTACCAGTACCTCCAGATGCTGCCGAAGATCGCCGAGGGCGACGCCAACAAGCTCTGGATCGTCCCGAGCGAGATCGGCGACGCCCTCAAGGGTCTCTCCGGCGCGATGGGCAACTTCGGCCACCTGGGCGGCGGTTCGGGCAACGGCGGCAACAGCCCGATCCCACCCCAGAACCAGGGCACGGAACGCCGGGAGAAGCCGAGCATCGACTGACGGACACCTGGCGCCGCGTTCCCCCGCCCCGCCCCTGAAAGGGGAGCGGGGCGGGGCGTCCTACGGCGCCCCTCAGGCAGCGTCCCGAGCCGGCCAGCCGGGCAGCGCCTGGAACTCCTCGGCCCCCAGCGCGAGCAGCATCGCATCGGCCGGAGTCGGCTCGAAGGGCCGCCGCAGCAAGGCCATCCCGGCCTCCTCCGGAGTCCGGTTCGCCTTCCGGTGATTGTCCTCCGCACACGCGGCCACCGTGTTCAGCCACGTGTCCTGCCCACCCTGCGCCCGCGGCACCACATGGTCCACGGTCGTGGCCCTGCGCCCGCAGTACGCGCACCGGTGCCGGTCCCGGACCAGCACACCCCGCCTCGACCACGGGGCTTGTCTTCGGAACGGCACCCGTACGTACCTGCACAGCCTGATCACCCGTGGCGCGGGTATGTCCACCTCGGCACCGCGCATACGCAGTTCGGGGTGGGCCTGCTCGACGACGGCCTTGTCCTGCAGCACCAGAACGACGGCTCGGTTCAAGGTCACCGTCGACAGCGGCTCGAAGCTCGCGTTCAGCACCAGCGTGTCACGCATCCAGCCCACCTCCCGTGTGCACCTGCCCACCCCCGGCGGGCTCGGATCAACTCTGGACGGGCACGCCGAGATGGACAACGCAATAAAAAATGCCCGCCCCCGATCACTTCCAAGACCGGAGGCGGGCAAACGTTCAATGAACGCTCGGCTGAATCGATGCGCTGGGCTCAGCCCTTCGCGGGGTTCTCGTACTCACCGATGAGCTGCGCCCGCGCGATCGCGTGGAACCGCAGATGGAAGCCGACGACGGCGGGAGACGCGTCCGCGTCCGGCCCCAGCTTCTCCTGGTCCACCGCGTACACCGTGAAGACGTACCGGTGCGGCCCGTCCCCGGGCGGCGGCGCGGCACCGCCGAAGTCCTTCGAACCGTAGTCGTTGCGCGCGTGTACGGCGCCCTCGGGCAGGCCCTCGAACGTGCCACCGCCCGCACCCGCCGGCAACTCGGTCACCGAGGCCGGGATGTCGAACAGGACCCAGTGCCAGAATCCGCTGCCCGTCGGCGCGTCGGGGTCGTAGCAGGTCACGGCGAAACTCTTCGTCTCCGGCGGGAAGCCTTCCCAGCGCAGCTGCGGCGAGGTGTTGCCCTCCGCGTAGACCTGAGCGTCCCTGAGCGTCGCGCCTTCCTCGACGTCCGCGCTCGTCACCGTGAACGACGGAACGGGCGGATGGAAATCGTGGGGGAGCGGCCGCCGCTTGGCCTCGGTCACCTCGGTACCTCCTGATCGATGATCTGGAATCAGCAGTCCCCGAGCCTAGAACCAGTTGCGCTTGCCGCCGACCTCGGACAGCCACTGGTTCAGATATGCCGCCCAGTCGGTCCCCATCCAGTCGTTCAGCCCCACCTGGAAGCACCGGTAGGTGTCCGAGCCCTCGCTGAAGAGCCCCGGCTTCTTGTCCATCTCCAGCACGACGTCCATCGCGTGCGCGTCGGCCACGAAGCTCAGCTCCGCCTGGTGCAGCCCCCGGTACCGCGCGGGCGGGTGGAACTCGATCTCCTGATAGAAGGGCAGCGTCTGCCGGGTGCCCCTGATGTGCCCGCGCTCCATGTCCGCGTCCTTGAAGCGGAAGCCCAGCTGGCTGAACGCGTCGAGGACCGCCTTCTGCGCCGGCAGCGGGTGGACGTTGATCGGGTCCAGGTCGGACGAGTCCACGGCCCGCGCGATGGCCAGCTCGGTGGTCACGCCGATGTGCATTCCGCGCAGCGCCTGCCCGTCGATCATCGTGACCGGCGTCTCCCACGGGATCTCCAGCCCGAACGGCACCGCGTGCACCGCGCCCGCCCGCAGCTCGAAGGCCCCGCCGAGCCGCACCCTGGTGAACTCGATGTCCTGCTTGTACTCCTGATCGCCGCTCTCCACCTCGACCTTGGCCTGGAGCCCGACCGACAGCCCCTAGACGGCCTGGTTCACGGAGCCGCCCTGGATCCGCACCTCCCCCTGGACGACGCCGCCCGGCACGACATTCACCTCGGTCAGCACCGTCTCGACCGAGGCCCCGCCGGCCCCGAGGCTCGCGAGCAGCTTCTTGAACGCCATTGACTCTCCCTTTGCGAAGGAACCTCGACCCCTACCAACGCACTCCGCCCGCCACCGGTTCCGCCGACGCGGTGCGCGGCCTGCACTACCCTCGGACGGCATGATCGCGCCCCCGGACCGCACGCCCCTGCCCAGAGACTTCTTCGACCGCCCGGTCCTGGAGGTGGCACCGGACCTCCTCGGCCGCGTTCTCGTCCGCACGACCCCCGACGGCCCGATCGCCGTCCGTCTGACCGAGGTCGAGGCCTACGACGGCCCCAACGACCCCGGCTCCCACGCCTACCGAGGCCGCACCGCCCGCAACGAGGTGATGTTCCAAGAGCCCGGGCACGTGTACGTCTACTTCACCTATGGCATGTGGCACTGCATGAACCTCGTCTGCGGTCCCGAGGGCCGGGCCAGCGCCGTGCTGCTTCGCGCCGGTGAGGTCGTCGAGGGCGTCGAGCTGGCCCGCAAACGTCGACTTTCGGCCCGCAACGACAGGGAACTGGCCAAAGGCCCGGCCCGCCTGGCCACCGCCCTGGAGGTCGACCGCGCCCTGAACGGCACGGACGCGTGCGCCCCGGGTGAGACACCGCTGCGCATGCTGACCGGTACGAAGATCCCCGCTCACCAGGTACGGAGCGGCCCGCGCACCGGAGTGGCCGGCGAGGGCGGCAACGGCGAGATCCATCCCTGGCGTTACTGGATCGCCGACGATCCGACGGTGAGCCCCTATCGAGCCCATGTCCCGAGGCGCCGCCGAAGTTGACGTGCCCCGGGGGAGTGCGTAATGTATCCCAAGCCGCTGAACCGGGTACGGCGATCGCCAGCAGCCGGAGCGGCCACTCCACTACCTAGCTACAACCCCTTCCTCGGGGTCGTTTTCGGCGCGCCCGCGCGCCCGAATTCGAACTCGCGAGACTCGATTATGAGTCGCCGGGGAAATGAGCTAACGTAGTGAATGTCGAAAGGCCGACAGGCGAAAGCCCAAAAGCCCGAAGACAACCCGCCGACCGGGAATCAGACGCCGAAAGGATCTGATAGAGTCGGAAACACCGAAGGGAAGCCCGGAGGAAAGCCCGAGAGGGTGAGTACAAAGGAAGCGACCGTTCCTTGAGAACTCAACAGCGTGCCAAAAGTCAACGCCAGATATGTTGATACCCCGTCCGTCGGAAACATTCCGATGGTCGAGGTTCCTTT